>CAVVQH010000001.1:0-113094 GCA_963750345.1 uncultured Actinomycetota bacterium
CCACGAGAGGTCAGCGGCACAGGCCCGGCCGGGATGGCTCCCTGGGCGACCAGGGTGGCGAGGTCGTTGACGGTGAACCGTGAGCGCAGCGACTTCACCCGCTGCCCGCCGATGCAGAGGTGCACCCACTCATGATCGATCCAGAACCGCCAGCTGCCCGGCGCGGCGGGGCCGAGCCAGAACTGGTCCCCGCACGACGCCATGTTGCCCGAGGCGAGCACCACCCGGTCCAGCTCGATCGCGTCTCCGGTGTCGCCCGGGTCGCCGGTGTCGTCGGCGTCGTCGGTGTCGCGCTGGCCGGAGAAGTCGAGGACCGATCCCCCAGAGGGGTCGCCGACCCAGGGGTCGGCTTGGTGGCGCGGTGGTGGCCTGGACCTCGAGGGCGGGGGGCAGCCACAGCGGCAGCGCGGCCGGGTTCCCGGGTGCGAACCGGTGCGCTCGCGCCACGGGAACCGTCGTCGAGCGCCTGGTGCGGACGCTGACGGTTGTCGTCCTCGACCCAGGCATCCACTGCGATCTCGGCGGCGGTTACCGACTCGAACGGGGCGGCTTCGGTGATCTCGGGGCGAAAGATGCCGTGGAACCTCTCCACCTTCCCGTTCTGGTTCGGCGAGGCCGGCGCAGTCAGCCGGTGCCGGGATCGCGTTATGGCGACAGATCTTTCGAACAGCACCTCACCGCGGGTCGGTCCATAGCGGTTGAACCGGTCGGTGAACTGCTTGCCGTTATCGGTGATCACCTCCTCCGGCACCCCATAGCGGGTCAGCGCCTGAGCGAACGCCAGGCACACCGCCCGAGCCGTGGCCCGCTCCACCACCATCGCCATCACCGCGAACCGGGAGTGGTCATCGACCCCGGTGACGACCTTCGCCTCGCGCAGCACCCCAGAGGCCGTGTCGACGAGCTGCACACCGCCAACGATGTCGATCCCCCACAGCTGCATGGGACCTGGCCGCTCGAAGCGGGTGAAGGAGTCCCGCGGCCGTCTACGTGGACGAGGCTTCACCAATCCCTGCCGCCGCAACACCCGGTTGATCGTCGCCTCAGACGGCACCCGCACCTGGGCAGGGCCGCCCCGCTCAACCACGGCGGCCCGGCCCGCAGCAGCTCCATCCGGATCCGCTTGGCCCCCCACCGCGGATGCTCACGGCGCAGCTCGGCCACCGGACCTCCACCGCCTCGTCCACCTGATGCGGACAACCCTTCGGACGATGAGACCGATCCGCCAGACCGCCCACACCCTCGCTGAGATACCGCCCCAGCCAGGCATGCACCGACTGCCGCGAGACCCCGACCTCAAGTGCGACCTCCGTGACCGACGCCCCCGCCAACACAGCCCGGACCGCATCCAACCGCTGCTCGACCACCGACAACACAACCAGTGCCAATCTCGGCCTCCCTGACTCCACGGCGCCCACGAACGCCGTCAGTCAGAATGGCCGAACCGGGCCGGTGTCAAGAATCAGCCGACACAGAACCGTCAAGCATCACCCGCAACAGGACAGGGACATCAAGCCCGTGTTGCCGATTCACCTCTATGAGATCAAGCCGCCGGCTCCGCCGGCGCGACGGCCTGCGGGCGGCGCTGGCGCGCCGTCCTCGGGTCGTTCCTGAGGGGACACCGATCTCTACCCATTCGGCCCTTCACACCGCACCAGCAACGGTCAACGAGAGTCGAACGGCCAAACGTCTCAGCTATCCCGCGCCTGGCCCGCGGTCTTTGCTTGTGCGACCGGGGCGGCGCTACGGAGGTAACTGCTGGCGGAGGCGCGGCGATGGCCTCTAGTACCTTCTCCCCATGCCCAAGCAAACCCGGAAGCCAGCCTTGCTGCGTTGCTTCACCGTCTTTGGAATAGGCTTCGCGCTTTGGGCCGTTTTCCATTACGTCATTAGTGACGAGCAACTGACGTTGGCTTACCTCAAAGCTCTGGCGTGGCCTCTGGTAGTGGTAGCCGTTCTGTATCGGTTACGAATCCCATTGCGAGAGAAATTCCAGCAGCTCCTGCGCCTCGAAATCCTTGGTGGGGCAGCGGATTTTTCTGGGCAAGGGCTTACGCACGACTTGGAGTCAGACGTCGATTTCTTGACGACGTACGAGCAGGCCAAAGCCGGCGACGCGGCAACCCCTGCTGTGTCTGCAGATCTTGACCCAGGGCCCCAAACGACGCCGGGTGCGGACCAAGATCACTCGGCCTCTGCCAAGCCGAGTCGACCAGAAGACGCGAGGACGCTTTCGCCCGCTCATCAAGAAGACCTCGAGTCACTTCTAGCACTCGTCGGGGTCACGCCCAGCGTCACTGCAGACTTTCGCGCCTCCTGGAGACTCAACCTGAGCTTGCCCGACAGCGTGTACAGGAACTGATGCAACAGGAGGTCGTCAAGAGTCAAACGCTCCGAGACAACGCGGAGCAAACCAGAGAACAAGCGCGAGGAAGTGTCGAGAACATCATCCGTAAGAGTGCTTCCTGGGGCTACAAGATGGGGCGTGCTGGAGCCCCTCAAGCGATGCCTGACGTAACGTTGGCACCCTGACGGAACTTGGGACATAACAACAGAGGTTCCGTCGGACACGGTGGCGCCTAGGACGCCGCCACACCGAGAATCCGACCGTGCTCGGCACATTCAGAGCCTGGAAGATGACATCAAGAAGGCCGAACTCGAGATGTTCCGACACAGTGGCGGACTCCTCGGCATGCCCAACGGCAGCGCGGCAGCCCTTCGAGAGATGCGCGCTCGCTTGCGAGGCATTGATCCCAACAACCCGTACGCGCAGCCGACCCGAACGGGCTTGTGAAACGTCATTCTGGTTGCGCCTTCCAGGAAGCCCACCCAGGACCGAGGAAGGTTTGACCGTCAACTCCCAACGGTTACGTCGCGGTTAGGTGATGAACGTATATAGGTGAAACTACGCCGTTACACGACACGGCCGCTTGCACGACAAAGGCGTGCGTCCCCACACCGCCACTCAACCAAACTTCTCAGCGGGTTCGGGGTTCAAGTCCCTGATGGCGCACCCACCACCTCGCAGCGCTCAGCGGTCACCGTCGGGTCGCCGGGCCTCCGACGAGCCTCACCGCCGCACCGGCGTGCCCGGGTCGACCTGCCCACCCGGATGGACTACGGACAAACCACCCACCCAGGACTGTGCACGCACGCGCTTTACCCCCTATGTTGAGCACACCTGGCTGGGGGGGCCTTGCCGGGTTCATGTCGTCGAGCCGCGTCAGCGGCACATGGGGGTACATCAGCATGCGCACGTTCTCTCGAGCACGCCTCGCCACGGTCGCCGTCGTGATGGCGGTCGTCGCGGGCACCGCGGCGGTCACCGTCGCCGGTCCGGCCGACGCCGCCGTCCGCGACCCGGGCGTCAGCGGCACCGCGTCACCGCAGTGGCAGACCAACGGCGCCGTCGAGGCGCTGGCCGTCTCCCGCGGCGTGCTGTACGCCGGCGGCACGTTCAGCCGCGTCCGTCCTCCGGGCGCCGCGGCCGGGGCCAACGAGACCGCCCGGGCCAACCTGGCGGCGTTCGACGCCACCACCGGCGCTCTCGTCACCAGCTTCAACGTCAACGTCAACGGCCGGGTCGACGACATGGCGGTGTCCCCCAACGGGAACCTGCTCTACATCGTGGGCACCTTCACCACCGTCAACGGGGTGGCCCGCCAGCGGGTGGCCGCGCTGAACCTCCCGAGCGGCTCGCTCAACACCTCCTTCGTCGCCAACGCAGGCGCCACCACGACCGCCGTGACCGCTACTCCGAACGCGGTGTACGTCTCGGGTGACTGGGCCCGGATCAACAACGTGGCGAAGAACCACATCGCGGCGCTGAACCCCGCCACCGGTGCCGTGCTGCCGGCCTTCGCCGCGGGCATCGAGCTGCGCGCCAACGTCCTCACCCTCGTCCCCGACGGCAGCCGTCTCCTCGTCGGCGGCAACTTCACGACCGTGAACGGCCAGACCACCGGTGTGAACGGCGCCCCGGTGTCCGGCATCGCATCCGTCGACCCCACCACCGGTGCGATCCAGCGCTGGGACGCCAGCCTCGTCCAGCCGGTCGGCACCGCCTGCCGGGGCCGGGTCAGCGACATCGTGGTGTCGGGCAGCACCGCCTTCGTGACCGCTGAGGGCGACCTCCCCGGGTGCTACGAGGGCGTCTACTCCGCCGACCTCTCCGACGGTCACATCAACTGGAACCTGCAGTGCCTGGGCGCCTCCCAGGGTGTCGCGGTCGTCGACGGGATCCTCTACCGCGGCGACCACCAGCACGACTGCGCGTACTCGACCGGCGGCCCGGCGGGCGGCTTCGTCGGCGGCACCTTCCGGGACGCCTTCGCGCACCACTACCTGACCGCCAACACGGCCTCCGACGGCTCGTTCATCCACTGGACCCCGTCGACCAACGCGACCGGCGCCGGCGGGGTCGGCCCGCACACCATGGCCACCGACGGCAGCCAGCTCTTCGTCGCCGGTGACTTCACCCGCGTCAACAACGTGCCCCAGCAGGGCATCGCGCGGTTCGTCAGCGCCGGCAACCGGGCCACGCCCAAGACGCCGGGCCTGAACATCATGGCCGACCCGTTCCCGAACACCACGCTGAAGCTGGCCTCCCGCCTCGAGATCACCGCGATCCCCACCCGGGCCGGCACGCTCACCGTCAAGGTCCCGACCGTGGAGGACATCGACAGCGGGACCCTGACGTACCGCATCTACCGCGACAACGGCACCAACCCGGTCAACGTGCAGACCGCCGAGTCCTACCCCTGGACGCGACCGGTGCTGCGGTTCGACGACACCGGCCTGGCGCCGGGGTCCACGCACACCTACCGCGTGACGGCCAGCGACGGGACCTTCACCAGTGCCCGCTCCACGGCCATCTCCGGCACGGTGTCCGCCTCGGCACCGCCGGCCCTCCCGGCCGCCTACGGCTCGGTCGCCCCGCAGCTGTGGTGGCAGCTGGGCGAGAACGGCCCGACCTTCGCCGACAGCGGCACGAACGGCACGCACTCGGGTCTGGCGCAGGGCGGTGTGTCCTCGGCCCCCGGGGCCGGCACCAACAACACCGGTGTCACCCTGGACGGCTCCACGGGCTACCTGACCTCCGCCGACACGATCGCGGCGCCCACCGCCTTCACCGAGTCGGCCTGGTTCAAGACCACGACCGTCAGGGGCGGCAACATCCTGGCCCAGTCGACGGTCCAGACCGACGGTGGCCCCGAGACGACCGACCGGATCGTGACGATGGACAACAACGGCGGCCTGGTCTTCGCGGTCCGGGCACCGGGCAACCCCTCGCCGTTCGGCACGCCCAGCATCAACGTCCGCAACCAGGGCCCGATCTGGAACGACGGCGCCTGGCACCAGGTGACCGCCACCTACGACGGCACCACCGCGAGCCTGTACGTCGACGGCGCTCTCCAGGCCAGCGGCGCCGGCACGGCGTTCGACCCGACGGCCAAGGCGGTCGGCATGGCGAACAGCTACCAGCGGGCCGGGTACGCCAACCTGGACGGGCTGCAGATGGTGTTCGGCATCAACTTCTACAACCGGCACTGGCCCGCCAGCGACCACTTCTCGGGCAGCCTCGACGAGGTGGCGTCCTTCCCGACGGCGCTCTCGCAGGCTCAGGTCCGGGCCCTGTACGCCGCGGGCGTGGGCGGCGGCGCCTGAGCCGGAGCACCAGGTGAGAGGGGGGTGGACGTCACGTCCACCCCCCTCTCGCACGTCATCCCCGCCCGAGCCGACGGGTGTCGCTGCCTGCGCCGGCGCACGGGTCGTCCGACCCGGCAGGCCGTCCGCGCCCGATGGGCGGGTGTGCTGCGGGGCCGGGACCACGGATCGGACCCACCGGTCTCGTAGGGTGAGCAGGTGACCGGGCTCGCGACAACACTGGCGCTGCTCAGTGCCGCCGCGTTCGCGATCTCCTCCTCGGTGCAGCACCAGGCCGCGGAGGGAGCACCGGCCTCGGCCGTCGGCCTGGGGGGGCTGCTGCGCTACCTGGTCCGTCGGCCGCCGTGGCTGATCGGCCAGCTCCTGGCCACCTGTGCCTTCGCGCTGCACGCGAGCGCCCTGCACGCGGGACCGATCGCGCTGGTGCAGCCCATCGTGGTGAGCGGCATCGTGTGGGCGGTGCCCGCGCGGGCCGCCCTCAGCCGGCGCCTGCCCTCGAGCGCCGAGCTGCAGGCCGTGCTCGTCACCGCGCTGGGCCTGGCGGTGTTCCTGGTCGCCTCCGACCCGTCCAAGGGGGCCCGGGCGGGGCTGGGGCTCGGCACGGTCGCGCTCACCCTCGGCGGGGTGGCGGTCGCGCTGGCCGCCAACGTCACGGCCGGGAGGATCCGGGGGAACCCGCGCCGCCGGGCGTTCTTCCTCGGGGTGGTGGGCGGCGTCCTGTTCGGGCTCGTCGCCGGGCTGCTCAAGCTGACCCTGCAGGAGCTCCAGGACGGCGGCGTCGGCGCCATGCTCGCCTCGTGGTCGACCTACGCGCTCCTGCTCGCGGGGGCCGGCGGGGTGCTGACCAACCAGCGTGCCTACCGCACCGCCGGGCTGTCCGCGTCCATGCCAGCGCTCAACATCGTCAACGGGCTCACCTCGTTGGCGTTCGGCTTCACCGTCTTCTCCGAGGTGCCTCGGCACTCACCGCTGTTCCTGCTGGTGGAGGTGCTCGCGCTCGGCTGCATGGCCGTCGGCCTGTGGCTGCTCGTGCGGCTGGAGGAGGCCCGCGACCAGCTCGGCGCGGCCACCCCCGCGACGTGACACCAGCTCCACGGCCCGGCACCACCCCGTCCGACCAGCCCGACCCGTCCCCCCAACCGAAGGACCTCTCCCATGCGCACCCGTCCCCTCGCCGCCGCCGCCCTCGTCACGGCCGTCCTGTGCCTGGGAGCCTGCTCCGACGACGGTGACAGCGGCGAGAACAGGTCGGCCGACGCCGGCAGCGCCTCGGCCAGCCCGTCGGCCAGCCCGTCCGCCAGCCCGTCGGCCAGCCCCTCCGCCAGCCCCTCTGCGTCCGCGGACGCCGGCACCACGGTCGACGTCACGATCGCGAACGGCAAGGTGACCCCCAACGGCGAGCGCATCAAGGTCGACGTAGGCACGCCGGTGACCCTGAGGATCCAGTCCGACACGGAGGGCGAGATCCACGTGCACTCCACCCCCGAGCAGGAGCTGGAGTTCAGCGCCGGCACCACCACCAAGCAGCTGACCATCGACCAGCCGGGCATCGTGGACGTCGAGGACCACGCGCTCGAGCAGGTGATCGTCCAGCTGGAGGTCAGCTGACCCGGAGCGGCTAGCTTGTCCCCCGTGACCGAGATGACCTACCGCCCCCTGGGCAGCAGCGGCCTGATGGTCTCGACCGTCGGCCTGGGCTGCAACGCCTTCGGCACCCGCATCGACGCCCGGGCCACGCGGGCCGTGGTGGACGCCGCCCTGGACGCCGGGGTGACCCTCTTCGACACCTCGGACACCTACGGTGTCGGCGCCAGCGAGGAGCTCCTGGGGGCCGGCCTCGGCGCCCGGCGCGACGACGTCGTCGTGGCCACGAAGTTCGGCATGGACATGGGTGGGGCCAACGGGCCGGACTGGGGAGCGCGCGCGTCGCGTCGCTACGTGCGGCGAGCGGTCGAGGCCAGCCTGCGTCGGCTGGGCACCGACCACATCGACCTCTACCAGCTGCACCAGCCCGACCTGGTGACACCGGTGCAGGAGACGCTGGAGACCCTCACCGAGCTGGTCGTCGAGGGCAAGGTGCGGTACCTGGGCTGTTCCAACTTCGCCGCGTGGGAGGTGCTGGACGCGCACTGGACGGCCCGGACCCACGGTCTGCAGGGCTTCGTCTCGGCCCAGAACGAGTACTCGCTCTACAACCGGGCCGCGGAGGAGGAGCTCGTCCCCGCGCTGCTGCGCTCGGGCACCGGCCTGCTGGCGTACTTCCCCCTGGCCTACGGGCTCCTGTCCGGCAAGTACGCCCGGGACCGGCCGGCGCCCGAGGGCAGCCGGCTGAGCAGCGACGCGCAGTCCCACCGGCTCGCGGCTGCGGACTGGGACCGGGTCGAGGCCCTGCACGCCTTCGCCCGCGACCGCGGGGTCGACATCCTCGACGTCGCGATCGGCGGGCTGGCGGCCCAACCCGCGGTGGCCAGCGTGATCGCCGGGGCGACCCGCCCCGAGCAAGTCGAGGCCAACGTGCGGGCCGGCGCGTGGCGTCCGACCCAGGAGGACCTGACCGCGCTCGCAGGGGTGAACGCGGCCCGCGGCCTCGGCATGACCCATCGGTCCTTCACCCGGCGGTGACGCTTCGCGCCGGCGCGGACTAGACCTGTCGAAGCCCGCAGCGACATTCTCAGCGGGCCGCACGACCTTTCGTCCCTTTCGGGAGGTTTTCAGGTCGGCCCTTTCGGAAGCAGCCGGTTTCCGATCGGGGCCTCCGGGTAGTTGACCGTCCTCGGGAGGTCGACCTCACATCCGGGCCTCTCACGGCCCCTCTCCCGAAGGCGCGAACGATGCCCCCCACCCTCACCGCCCCCGTCGACCGGCCCACCACGTCGAGCCGCGGGGATCTCAGCCGTCGTCTGCTGGCCGAGGCCGCGGCGACGTCCGACCCGGTCGAGCGCAAGCGCCTGCAGGACGAGGTGGTGGTGCTCCACCTCGGACTGGCCCGCTCCATCGCCCTGCGGTACCGGGGCCGCGGGATCGCCGACGACGACCTGTGCCAAGCGGCAACGATGGCCCTGCTCAAGGCGGCCAGGCGCTTCGACGCCTCGCTCGAGGTGGAGTTCCTCTCCTACGCCGTGGTCACCATGAAAGGTGAGGTCAAGCGCCAGTTCCGCGACTTCGGCTGGATGGTGCGTCCCCCGCGCACCATCCAGCGGCTGCAGGCCGACATCAGCGCGGCGCGCAGCGACCTGGTGCAGCAGCTGGGCCGGTCTCCGCGCATCGCCGAGGTGGCCGAGCACCTGGGGGTCTCGGAGGACAGCGTGGTCGAGGCCCTCTCGGCGGACGGCTGCTACGCACCCACCTCGCTCGACACCCCGGTCGGGGCGGACGGCACAGGGGTGCTGGGCGATCTGCTCGCCGACGAGAGCTCGGCCATGAGCGAGGTCGAGGCCCGGGTGATGCTGGCGCCCGCGGTGCGGGCCCTGCCGCCGCGCGACCGCGAGGTGCTGTTCCTGCGCTTCTTCAAGCAGCAGACCCAGTCGCAGATCGCCGCCGAGGTGGGCGTGACGCAGATGCAGGTCAGCCGCATCCTCACCCGCGTGCTGGGCCAGCTGCGGGGTCAGCTCGAGTGATCCGGCCGGACGGCGGCCGTCGTGGGCCGCCCTCGGGTCGCCCGCGTCGTTTGTGGCGCCGGGGGCCGGGTACGTAACGCTGCCCCAACTCGACCCCGCGGGCCGTCCACCGGCCCGTCAGCCCTCCCTCCCGCAGGAGTCCCCGTGCCGTCCTGGTTGACCTGGCTCATCGTGGCGCTGGTCGTCATCGCCCTGATCGTCGTGCTCGTCGTCGTGCTGGGCCGTCGACGCCGGGAGCAGAACAGGGCCCGCGCCGCCGAGCTCCGTGAGCAGGCCTCGGCCCGGGCGCCCGAGGTCCGGGACCGGGACCAGGAGGCCAGGGGATCGGCTCAGGCCGCGGCGGCGGCGCGGGCCGAGGCCGACCGCAAGCGGGCCGAGGCCGAGCAGCTGGAGCGGCGGGCCCACGACCAGCAGCAGTCCGCCCAGGCCCTGCGGGAGGAGCACCTCGACCAGCTGGGGCAGGCCGACCGGCTCGACCCCGACGTCGACACGAAGGCCGAGGACTACGACGGTCCCGGCTCCGGCGGGCTGCGGGACCACCGCGGTTCGGGGGACCGCGGTGACGACGGGCTGCTCGACTCCTCGCAGGCCGAGGCGGCGCAGGCTCGGGCCGAGGCCCGCCCCTCGACCACCACGGTCACCCACCCGGACGGCAGCACCGAGGAGGTCTCGGCCGGGGACGCCATCCACGCCCGGTCGACCGACCCCGCGACGGACACCGCCACGGGCGCCCACGACGGCACCGCCGGCCGCACGGGCGACGGCACCACTGGCCGCACGGGCGACACCACTGACGGCACGGCCACGAACGGTTCGCACGTCGCCGGAGCCCGCTCCTCGGACCCGGAGACCCCTCAGAGGTAGAGGCCGGTCTGGCTGTCCCCCAGCCGCTCGGCGGCCACCGCGTGCACGTCGCGCTCCCTCAGCAGCACGTACGTCTCCGCGTTCACCTCGACCTCGGCCTTGTCCTCGGGGTCGAACAGCACGCGGTCACCCACCTCGACGGCGCGCACGTGCGGACCGACCGCGGCCACCCGCGACCAGGACAGCCGGCGGCCGCCCATCGCGGCCGTGGCCGGGATGAGGATGCCGCCGCTGGAGCGGCGTTCACCCTCGCTGTCCACCGACACGAGCACCCGGTCGTGCAACAGGCGGATGGGGGTCCCGTCGGGCTCCGCCATCGGCTAGCGGGTCACCCGACGGGCCACGACCACGAAGACCACGAAGCCGACCACGCCGCCGGCGACCTTGAGGATGTTGTCGGTGCGCGGGTTCCCCGTCGCGTCGACGAAGTACGCCTTGAACGTGGCGACCTCGCGCTTGGCGATGGTCTTGGGGCTGGCCCGGTAGGCGAGCTGGTCGATGGTCGCGGCCAGACGCTCGCGCGTCGCCTCGATCTCGCTCTCGAGCGCGCTCGGCGCCCGGTCGGCCGGCTTCTGGTCGGACACGTCGTACTCCCCTGCGTCAGGCGGCACCACGGTGGTCGTGGGGCGTCGCCCGAGAAGGCTACCCGCCAGGTAGATTGCCCGGGTCCGCAGGCGACCCCCACGGGTGGCCCACCTGTGCGAGGAGCACCCCGTGACCCAGAACCGACTGTCCGCCGGCGACCCGGCCCCCGACTTCACCCTGACCTCCGACACGGGCGAGCAGGTGAGCCTGCACGACCTGCGTGGCCGCAAGGTGGTCGTCTACTTCTACCCCGCCGCCATGACGCCGGGGTGCACCACCCAGGCGTGCGACTTCAGCGACTCGCTGTCCTCGCTGCAGGCGGCCGGGTACGACGTGCTCGGCATCTCCCCCGACCAGCCGGAGAAGCTCGCGCGCTTCCGGGAGAAGGACGGCCTGACCATCACCCTCCTGTCCGACCCGGACCGGGAGGTGCTGAGCGCGTGGGGCGCCTTCGGGGAGAAGAAGCTCTACGGCAAGACCGTGACCGGCGTCATCCGCTCGACCGTCGTCGTGGACGAGGAGGGCACCGTCGCCCTGGCGCAGTACAACGTCAAGGCGACGGGCCACGTCGCCAAGCTGCGTCGCGACCTGGGCCTGGCCTCCTAGACTCGCTGCTGCGCGCCCGTAGCCCAATTGGCAGGAGGCAGCAGGTTTAGGTCCTGCGCAGTGCGAGTTCGAGTCTCGCCGGGCGCACCCGCATGGCCCTCACAGGCCGGTGAGCACGTCGGCCACGACCGGGGCGATGGCCCGCAACGCCTTGCCTCGGTGCGAGATCGCGTCCTTCTCCTCCACCGACAGCTCGGCCGACGTGCGGTCGTCGGCCGGCTCCTGGTCGGCCACGAACAGCACGTCGTAGCCGAACCCACCGGACCCGCGCATCTCGCGGACCACCCGGCCGGCCATCTCGCCGTGCTCCACGTGCTCGGCCACGCCACCGGCACCGACCGGGTAGGCCAGGGCCACCGCACACGTGAAGTGCGCCGTCAACCGGTCGTCGGGCACGTCGGCCAGCTGCTCCAGCAGCAGCCGGTTGTTGGCCCCGTCGTCCTTGGCCGTCCCGGCCCAGCGCGCGGAGAGCACCCCGGGCATGCCGTTGAGCGCGTCGACGCACAGCCCGCTGTCGTCGGCCACCGAGACGAGCCCCGTGGCAGCCACCCCCGCGCGGGCCTTGATCAGCGCGTTGCCGGCGAAGGTGGCGTCGGTCTCGGCCGGCTCCGGGTACGGCGCCACGTCGTCGAGCCCCAGCACCTCGACGTCCGGCACCAGCGGCGCCAGGATCCGTCGCATCTCCGCGATCTTGCCGGGGTTGCGGGAGGCGATGAAGACCTGGGTCACCGTGCGAGCGCCTCGCGCTGCAGGACGGTGAGGTCGGCGCACCCGCGCTCGGCCAACGACAGCAGGCTGTCCAGCATCGCCCGGTCGAAGGGTGCGCCCTCGGCCGTGCCCTGGACCTCGACGAACGCGCCATCACCGGTCATCACCACGTTCATGTCGGTCTCGGCCCGCACGTCCTCCTCGTAGGGCAGGTCCAGCCGCGGCTCGCCGTCGATGATGCCCACCGAGATGGCCGCCACTGACCCCTTCAGCGGGTCCCCCTTGAGCGCCCCGATGCCGCCGAGGTGGGCGCAGGCGTCGGCCAGCGCGACGTACGCCCCGGTGATCGCGGCCGTGCGGGTGCCCCCGTCGGCCTGCAGCACGTCGCAGTCCAGGACGATCGTGTTCTCCCCCAGCGCCTGGTAGTCGATGACCGCGCGCAGGGACCGGCCGACCAGCCGGGAGATCTCGTGCGTGCGGCCCCCGATCCGCCCCTTGACCGACTCCCGGTCGGAACGGGTGTTCGTGGACGCCGGCAGCATGGCGTACTCGGCCGTCACCCACCCCAGGCCCGAGCCCTTGCGCCACCGCGGCACGCCCTCGTTCGCCGAGGCGGCGCACAGCACCCGCGTCCGCCCGAACTCGACCAGCACCGAGCCGGCCGCGTGGTCCAGCCAGTGCCGGGTGATGGTGACGGGCCGCAGCTCGTCGTTGGTCCGTCCGTCTGCTCGCGTCATGGCGGTGAGCCTAGCCAGGGGGCGGCGTCGTCGGACGGCTCGGCTCGTCGGTGGAGCCCGGGTCGACGCAGCGGTTGTCGCCTTCGAGGGGTGCCGCTCGGGTCGAGGGCCGGCGGTGGCACGAACTCCGGCTGATCGTCGTCCGGGTCGATCCGGACCTCCCAGGGGCTGTCGTGGACCATCGTGTGGTGGGTGCGGCACAGGAGCACCAGGTTGCCCAGCGCCGTCGAGCCCCCGTGCACCCAGTGCACGACGTGGTGGGCGTCGCAGGCGGCAGGGACCCGGCTGCATCCCGGGAACGCGCAGTGCCGGTCACGCACCACCAACGCGTGCCACAGGCCGGTGGTGACGAGCCGTCTGCTGCGTCCCACGTCGAGGAGCTGCGACGGGCCCCCGAGCACGACCGGCAGGAGCTCGGCGTCACAGGCCAGGCGACGCACCGCCCCGGCCGAGAGGCAGCCACCGGTCTCGAGCGTCGCGGACCCCAGCCCGGAGAGCAGCTGCGCGAGGTCGATGGTGACGGCCACCCGGGTCGTCGCTCCGTGGTCCCGAGGGGCCGACGGCGCCGTCGTGCTGCGCCGGCACGTGTCCACCAGGGCGTCCCACATGCGGGCCCCGTGCTCCCGGGGGTCACGTCCGTCGTGGGCGCAGTCGACGACACCGCAGGAGCCGGCGCCACGTGAGACCACGCCGGGGGTGCCGCCGCAGTCCCCTGGACCACCGGTGGGTTGGGGGGCGGCGAGCGCGAACAGTGCGACCTTGACCCAGGCGGCGTCCTCGACGGTCCCGCGACCGGATATGCGCACCCCTCCGATGCCGTCCTCGCGCAGCGACAGGAAGCGGCCCAGGTGGGCGGCCCGCTCCTCGCGTCGGAGCGCGCGCTCGTCGGCCCGCTCCGACCCGTCCGGATCCAGGCGCTCGACCACACGACGTCCGGCGCGGGCAAGGTCGGAGGCGTCGTGGTCGACGGCCACACCCAGCAGGAGCTGCTCGGCGGCGTCCCGCAGTCCGGGGTCGACCGGCAGTCGGTCGACGGACCCCACCACGACCTCCGCCTGAGCTCTGGAGAGGTGGCCGAGCCCCAAGCCCTCCCAGGTGGCCTGACGGTCACCGGTCAACGCTCTGGCCAAGCGGACCATCTTGCCCCCGGACCCCTTGGCGCCACCGGTGACCGCGGTCAGGAAGTCTGGGGTCGACGCCCACCCACGAACGCTCGCCGCCCGCGTCGCGTCGATCTCCGCTACCGCGCCGAGGAGCACCGCGTCCAGCGCCGAGCGGAGTCGCTCGCAGGACTCCACGGTCGCCACCAGCTCCTCCGGCGAGCGAGCTGCCCACAGCGTCCCGACGAGCCCGGCCACGACCTCGGCCGTGGCGTCGAGCACCGTCGCGGGTGTGGCCTCGGCGGACGGGAGGAGGGTGTCGGTCACACACGCCATGCTGCCCGTGACCCCCGACAGTTCCGGCAGCTGGTCTGGACCGGAAGCGAACACATGTTCGATGAGTCGGCGCCAGCTGGGTCGCCCTCCATCAGAGGGTGTACGTCGCCCCGGTGACCGCGGCCTCCAGCGGACCGTCGTACTCCGTGCGGGCCTCGCTCAGACAGGTCGCCGGCTCGTGCCAGGGCGGGATGTGGGTCAGCACGAGACGGGCCACCCCGGCCTCCACGGCGATGGCCCCGGCCTCGCGGCCCGTCATGTGCAGGTCGAGCGGGTTGTCGGCGTCCTCGACGAAGGCCGACTCCGCCAGCAGGAGGTCCGCCCCGGCGGCGAGCTCGACCAGCTCCCGGCAGGGCCCGGTGTCCCCGGAGTACACGAGCGCTCCGCCGCCCTCGGTCTCCACCCGCATGCCGTACGCCGTGACGGGGTGCGCCATCCGGGCCGTGCTGATGCGGAAGGGGCCGAGGTGGATCGGGTCGCCGTCGTACTCGTGGAAGTCGAACTCGGCCGACATGCCCGGCTCCTTGCGCAGGCCGTAGGCCCGGGCGGCCTGCTTGGCGATGCCCTTGGGTCCCCAGACCGGGATGGACGGACGGGCGCCGTCGGGGTGGTAGCGCCACAGCACGTACAGGCCGCTGATGTCGAAGTAGTGGTCGGGGTGCAGGTGGCTGACCAGCACGGCGTCGATGGTCAGCGGGTCGACGAAGTTCTGCAGGGCCCCCAGGGCGCCGCTGCCGAGGTCGAGCAGCACGCGCCACGTCCGGCCCTCGTGCTCGGCCTCCAGCAGGTAGCAGGACGCCGACGAGGTCGGACCGGCGATGGAGCCCGAGCACCCGACGACGGTGAGCTCCATCAGCGGGCCCACGCCGGGGCGGTCGCGAGCTGGTGCACCGACTCCAGCTCGGGGCCCAGGAAGCGCCGGCCGATGGTGGCGAAGTCGTCGGCCCGGCCGGTGGTGAGGAAGCGGTGCTCCGGAGCCGGGAGGGTCACGTCGCGCTCGAGCCCGTGCTGCACCAGCAGCCGGTAGACGTCCTTGGCGGTCTCCTCCGCGCTGGAGACCAGCGTGACCTGGTCTCCGAGCACGTAGGACAGCGCGCCGGTCAGCAGGGGGTAGTGCGTGCAGCCCAGGATGAGGGTGTCGATGCCGGTCGGAGATGAGCGGGTCGAGGTAGCCGTGCGCGACCTCCAGCAGCTCGGGCCCGCTGGTGATGCCGGCCTCCACGAACTCGACGAAGCGCGGGCACGCCCGGGTGGTCAGCACCACGTGCGGCGCCGCGGTGAAGGCGTCGTCGTAGGCCATCGAGTCAGCCGTGGCGCGCGTGCAGATGACCCCGATGCGCCCGGTGCGGGAGGCGGCCACGGCGCGGCGGGTGGCCGGGTGGATGACCTCGACCACGGGCACCGGGTAGCGCTCGCGGGCGTCGCGCAGCACCGCGGCACTGGCGGAGTTGCAGGCGATGACCAGGGCCTTGACGCCCTGCTCGACGAGGTGGTCCAGGCACTCCAGCGCGAACTCGCGGACGTCGCCGATGGGCTGCGGGCCGTAGGGCTGCCGGGCGGTGTCGCCGAGGTAGAGCACGGGCTCGTGGGGCAGCTGGTCCAGCACGGCACGAGCCACGGTGAGACCACCGAAGCCGGAGTCGAAGATGCCGATGGGTGCGTCCGCCACGGGTGAAGGATAGACGCCGGACCCTGCGTGTGCCGTGAACGCGACCGACGTCACGCCGCGGGCGTCACTGCTCGGCGGGACGCTCGTTGTAGACGCCGGCGAGCGGCTGTCCGGTGAGGGTCTGGATGGCCGCCATCACCTCGTCGGTGACCTGGCGACGGGCCCGGCCCAGCGGCATCCCGTCGAAGCGGCCGGCGAAGTGCAACGGGGGCCCGAAGCGGACGGTGACCTTGGCCAGGCGCGGGACGGTGGTGCCGACGGGCTGGAGGTGCTCGGTCCCCGTCAGGCCCACCGGTACGACGGGCGCACCGGAGGTGAGCGCCAGGTGCCCGACCCCGGTGCGGCCCCGGTAGAGCCGGCCGTCGCGCGAGCGGGTGCCCTCGGGGTAGATGCCGAAGGCCTCGCCCTCGGCCAGCACGGCCAGCGCGATGTCGAGGGAGGCGATGGCGGCCCGGGTGTCGTCGCGGTCCACCGGCACCATGCCGATGCCCTCGAACCAGCCGCGGATCAGGGCACCCTTGACGCCCGGGCCGGTGAAGTAGTCCTCCTTGGCGAGGAAGACCACCTTGCGGGGGACGACGAACGGGATGACCATGCTGTCCGCGAACGAGCGGTGGTTGCTGGCCACGATGACCGGGCCGGTGGCGGGGAGGTGCTCCAGGCCGATGACCTCGGGACGCCAGACCGCCTTGGCGACCGGCGGCACGACGGCGTGCACGACCTCGTACAACATCAGCGCCCTCCAGGTGTCGGGTCCCACCCTGCCAGGTGTCGCCACGGTGGCGCCGGGCCGACCGCCGTACGGACGGGTAGCCCGGGGCTCAGGCCTCGAACGGCAGCTTGGGCTGCGGCGGGCCGAGCGTGGGGTCGACGCCGTCGAAGAGGCTGCTGACCGACTCGCCCGCGTGCACGCGCGAGATGGCCTCGGCGAACAGCTCGGCCACCGATCGGATCTCGAGCTCGGGCCAGTCCTGCGGCGCCGGCACGGTGTCGGTGGTGACCACCTCGGTGATCATCGGGTGGTTGCGCAGCCGGTCGACGGCCTTGCCCACGAACAGGCCGTGGGTGCAGGCGACCGACGCCCCGGTGCAGCCCAGCTCGGAGAGCTTGTCCAGCAGCTCGACGATGGAGCCGCCGGTGGCGATCTCGTCGTCGAGCACGATCGCGTGCTTGCCCTCCACGTCGCCCACGATGGCGTCGATGACCACCTGGTCGTCGGCGAGGCGCTGCTTGCTGCCGGCCGCGACGGGCAGGCCGAGGAGCCGGGAGAAGTGCGTGGCGGTCTTGGCGTTCCCCAGGTCGGGCGAGACGACGACGGCGTCTGCTGAGGTCCTGGTCGCGGTAGTGCTCGGCGAGCACGCCCAGCGCGGAGAGGTGGTCGACGGGCACCGAGAAGAAGCCGTGCACCTGGGGGGCGTGCAGCGTCATGGTGAGCACCCGGGTGACGCCGGCGGTGACGAGGAGGTCGGCCACGAGCCGGCCACCCAGCGAGATCCGCGAGGCGTCCTTCTTGTCCGAGCGGGCGTAGGCGTAGTGCGGCATGACCGCGGTGATCTGGGCGGCCGAGGCGCCCTTGGCGGCGTCCACCATCAGCAGCAGCTCCATGAGGTGCTCCTGCGTGGGCGGCACCAGCGGCTGGACGATGTAGACGTCGCGCTGGCGGCAGTTCGCCTGCAGCTGGGCCTGCATGCAGTCGTTGCTGAAGCGGCTGATCTCGACCGAGGAGAGCCCCACGCCCAGGTAGTCGCAGATGGACCGTGGCCAGGGGCCGGTGGGCACTGCCGCTGAAGACGACGATCTCACGCACGAGGCGCTCCCGGGGGTCGGGCGTGGACAGGCCGGGGGCCTGGCGGGTCGGGCGTCAGCCTAGCCCGCCGGAGGGGCACGACGCACCGTGAGGACGCTGGCGCGGCAGGCTCCTGGGTGCCAGAGTGCCGCCCATGACTGCGCCCACGACAGGGACCACGACAGGGACCACGACAGGGACCGAGAGCTACCGCGCCGCGCGCGACCTGCTGCTGGAGCTGCGCACGGACCCCGACGAGGCGCACGCGAGGTTCCGGTGGCCCGAGCTGGGCGAGCGCTTCAACTGGGCCGTCGACTGGTTCGACGCCGTGGCCCGCGGCAACGACCGTCCGGCCCTGGTCATCGTCGAGGAGGACGGCCGGTCCACGACGCGCTCCTTCGAGCGAGATGGCGGTGGCCTCGGACCAGGTCGCCGCCTGGCTGGCCGGTCACGGCGTACGGCGCGGGGACGCGGTCGATCGTGATGCTCGGCAACCAGGTCGAGCTGTGGGAGACCATGCTCGCGATCATGAAGCTGGGCGCGGTCATCATGCCGACCACCACGGCGGTCGGGCCCGCCGACCTCGCCGACCGGATGGCCCGCGGCGGGGCCCGGTTCGTCGTCTGCAACCCCGTCGACGCCCCCAAGTTCGAGGAGGTGGGGGTGGGGACCACGCTGGCGACGGGCTGACCGTGCTCACCAGCGACGGACCTGCACGAGGCCTACGACGGTCGACGTGCCCCCGGCGTCGCATCCCGGGCACCGCGCCCTCGTGACCGGCTGCTGCTCTACTTCACCTCCGGCACGACCTCACGGCCCAAGCTGGTCGAGCACACGCAGGTGTCCTACCCGGTCGGCCACCTGGCCACGATGTACTGGCTGGGGCTGCGTCCCGGCGACGTGCACCTGAACATCTCCTCGCCCGGATGGGCCAAGCACGCCTGGTCGTGCTTCTTCGCGCCCGTGGATCGCCGAGGCGACGATCTTCCTCTACAACTACACCCGCTTCGACGCCGCCGGCGCTGCTGGCACAGCTGCGCGAGCGCGAGGTCACCTCCTTCTGCGCGCCGCCGACGGTGTGGCGGATGCTCATCACCCGGACCTGGCCGAGCGGGCCCGGCGCCCTGCGCGAGGTCGTCGGCGCCGGCGAGCCGCTGAACCCGGAGGTCATCGACCAGGTGCAGTCCCGGTGGGGGCTGACCATCCGCGACGGCTACGGCCAGACCGAGACCAGCGTGCAGGTCGGCAACACCCCGGGTACGACGGTGCGGCCTGGGTCGATGGGCAGGCCGCTGCCGGGGGTGCCGGTGGTGCTGGTGGACCCCCTGACCGGGGAGCGCGTCGAGGGGGTCGGGGAGGGCGAGATCTGCCTGGACCTGTCCGCGCAGCCACTGTGCCTGATGACCGGCTACCAGGGCGACGACGAGCGCAACGCCGAGGCGATGGCCGGCGGCTACTACCACACCGGCGACGTGGCCTCCCGGGACGAGGACGGCTACATCACCTACGTCGGGCGCACCGACGACGTCTTCAAGGCCTCGGACTACAAGATCAGCCCCTTCGAGCTGGAGTCGGTGCTGATCGAGCACCCGGCGGTGGCCGAGGCGGCCGTCGTACCCGCGCCCGACCCGGTGCGGCTGGCCGTGCCCAAGGCGTACGTCGCCCTGGCGCCCGGGCACGAGCCGAGCGAGCAGACGGCCTACGAGATCCTGCGCTACGCCCGCGAGCACCTGCGCGCCGTACCTGCGGGTGCGTCGGGTGGAGTTCTTCGACCTGCCCAAGACGATCTCCGGCAAGATCCGCCGGGTCGAGCTGCGCGGGCGCGAGGCCGACCTCGCGGCGGGGACGGCCCAGTTCTCCGACGGCGCGCGGGAGTGGCGCGACGACGACTTCCCGGGTCTGCGCGGGGGCTGAGGCGAGCGCCCGGGCCGTCGGTGCGGCCGGTCCTGTCGGTGGGGTCCCCTAGCGTGGCCTCATGACCTCAGACCCAGCCCCGCCGGGGGTGCCGGTGACCGACCCCGCCACTGACCCGACGGAGGGCCGGGTCACCGACGTCGTCCTGGAGGGCGGCGGGGTCAAGGGCCTCGGCCTGGCGGGGGCGCTCCTCGCGATGGGCGAGGCGGGCTGGCGCTTCGCCCGGGTGGGCGGCACGTCGGCCGGTGCCGTCGTGGGCGCGGTGCTGGCGGCACTGGTGCAGGCCGGCGAGCCGGTCGGTCGTCTCGAGGACGTGGCCCGCAGCCTGGACTACCGCCGCTTCCGCGACCGCGGCTTCCCGGGTCGCTACCTCGGCCCGCTCGGCGCCGCTGGCCGACGCCGTCTCGGTGCTGGTCGAGGACGGTGCCTACGAGGGCGACTACCTGCGCCGCTGGCTCACCGGGGTGCTGGGCGACCTCGGGGTGCGCACCTTCGGCGACCTGCGCATCGACGACGCCGAGGGCGACGGCACCATCCGGCACCGCTACCGGCTGGCGGTCACCGCCAGCGACGTCTCCCGCGGCGGCTGGTGCAGCTGCCGTGGCACTACGGGGACTACGGCCTGGACCCCGACGAGCAGCGGGTCGTCGACGCGGTGCGGGCCTCCGCGTCCATCCCGTTCTTCTTCGAGCCCGTCACCCTGCGCGGGCCCGCGGCGCCTCGACCCTGGTGGACGGCGGGCTGGTGTCGAACTACCCGATCTCGATGTTCGACCGCTCCGACGGCCGGCCCGCGCGCTGGTCGACGATCGGGGTGCGGCTGGACCCGTTCGGGCTCGACGAGAAGGCGCGGCCGAGCCCGTCCGCGGGACGGTGCCGCTGGGGGCCGCCCTGGTCGAGACCGCCATCGAGGGCTGCCAGGCCGAGCACGTGCGCGACCCCTGCAACCTCGCCCGCAGCATCGCGGTGCTCAGCGACGTCTCGGCCGTGGACTTCGACCTCACCGAGGCCCAGCGCGACACCCTGGTCGCGGCGGGGCGCAGGCGGCGTCCGCTTCCTCGACGGGTGGGACTACGACGGCTGGCTGAGCCGGTGCCGGCCTGCGCCGGTGACCGAGCCGCCGGCCGTCGGCGGCCTCAGCCCTCCGAGGGGCTGAGCCGGCCCGCGACGTGCACCACCCGCTGCACGAGGTGGTCCAGGGCCGCCGTCTCGGCGTCGCCCAGCGGCAGGTCGTTGCCGCCGCCGGTCACGTGCGAGACGCCGTAGGGGTTGCCGTCGGCGAACTTCAGCGCGTCGGTGTAGCCGGGCGGCACGATGATGCCGCCGAAGTGGTAGACCGCGTTGTACAGGGCGAGGAGCGTCGTCTCCTGGCCGCCGTGCGCGGTCTGGCTGGCGGTGAAGCCGGCGTACACCTTGTCCGCGAGCAGGCCCTGGCCCCACTGCGGGCCGAGGCTGTCGATGAACGCCTTGAGCTGGCTGGCGACGTTGCCGAAGCGGGTGGGCGTGCCGAGCAGGACGGCGTCCGCCCAGACGACGTCGTCGGCGGTGGCGCGGGGCTCGTCGGCGATCCGCGTCGACGTGGGCGCGCCAGGCCGGCTGACCGTCGATGACCGCGTCGGGCACGGTCTCGGCGACGTGCCGCAGCCGCACCTCGGCGCCGGCGCTCGTCACCGGCCTCGGCCAGTCGGCGCGCCATGGTGTCCAGGGTGCCGGTGGACGAGTAGTAGACGATGGCCAGCTTGACGGTCATGGACCCTCCGGGTGCAGAGATGGATGAATGTTCAACATCCTCCCCTGAGGGGCCAAACGCGCGGCTCAGCCGATGCGGATGGAGCGACCCGCCTCCTGAGGCGGCGGCACCAGTGCGGCCTGCGTCCGCCGTACGACCTCCTCGGGGAAGGGTGCCGAGCGACCCGTGGCGGTGTCCACGTGCACGCCCAGCACCTCCTCGGTGGCCCGCAGACGACCGTCCGCCCAGAGCTCGTGCCACAGGTGCAGCAGCTTGCCGGTGGCGCCCACCACCTCCGAGCGGACCTCGAGGGTGGCCCCCGCCTCGACCTGGTCGAGGTAGCGGACGTGCGCCTCCACGGTGAACAGGGAGGCAGCGGTCCGCTCCCGGTAGTCCGGGCCCAGCCCGACGGCGTCCATCACGGCGTCGGTGGCGTGCCCGAGCACCAGCACGTAGTAGGGCTCGGAGAGGTGGCCGTTGTAGTCGATCCACTCCTCCCGGACCGGCTCGCTCCAGTGGACCGTCACGCCCGGCCCAGGGCCCGCAGCACGGCGATGACCCCGCGGTCGCGCTCGGCCACCAGCTCGTCGATGGAGCGTCCCGCGGCCTCCCGGTCGCAGCCCTCCACCACGGCGTCGCGCAGCTCGGGGGTGAGCTCCGCGGCGACCAGCCGGGTCCACGGCGACTTCAGCGACGGTCCGAAGTGGTCGAGCATGTGCGCCATCCCGCCCTGGCCGCCGGCCAGGTGGAAGGTCATCATCGGCCCCTGCACCGGCCAGCGCAGGCCCGGGCCGTCGGTGATGGACAGGTCGATCTGCTCCACGGTGGCCTCGCCCGCGGCCACCATGTGCAGGGCCTCCCGCCACAGCGCCTCCTGGAGCCGGTTGGCGATGAAGCCGGGCACCTCGCGCTCCATGGTGATGACCGACTTGCCCGCCACCCGGAAGAACTCCGAGGTCCAGGCGACCACCTCGGGGTCGGTGGCGGTCGCCGCCGACGACCTCCACGAGCGGGATGAGGTACGGCGGGTTGAACGGGTGCCCCACGACGGTGCGGCTCCGGGTGCTCGCAGCCGCCCTGCATCTCGCTCATGCCGTAGCCCGAGGTCGAGGACGAGACCACCACGTGCGGCGGCGTCGCCGCGTCGATGTCGGCCAGCAGCCGGATCTTCAGGTCGAGGTCCTCCGGCGCGCTCTCCTGGACGAAGTCGGCTGCCGACACGGCCTCGGCGAGCGTGGTCGCCACACCGGAGCCGGTCCGGGTCGCCCCGGGGGCGAGGCCCAGCTCGGTCAGCGCGGGCCAGGCCGCGTCGACGAGGTGGCGCAGCCGGCTCTCGGCGTCGGGGGCCGGGTCCCAGGCGCGCACGTCGTAGCCGCGGGCCAGGAAGTAGGCGACCCAGCCGCCGCCGATCACCGCCGGCACCGACGCAGGCACGCGTGCGGACGCCGGTCGGGCGCCACACGGCCTGCGGGCGTGGCGGTCATGCCGGCCCCTCGGCTTCAGGTCGAGCAGCTCGCGGGCGTCGTCGGGTGTCGCGACGCTGGCACCCATGGCCTCGACGATCGTGCGGGCCTTCTCGACGAGCTGGGCGTTGGTGGCCTTGACCCCCCGGCTGAGGTAGAGGTTGTCCTCGAGCCCGACCCGGACGTGGCCCCCGAGCAGCACCGACTGGGCCACCCACGGCATCTGCATCCGGCCAAGCGCGAAGGACGCCCACACGGCGCCCTCCGGCAGCTGGTTGACCATCGCCGCGAGCAGGGCCGGGTCGGCGGGTGCGCCGTACGGGATGTCCATGCACAGCTGGAAGAGCGGCGGCGCGTCGATGAGGCCCTCGTCGACCAGCTGGCGGGCGAACCACAGGTGGCCGGTGTCGAAGATCTCCATCTCCACCCGGACGCCGAGGTCCTGGATGCGCTTGGCGCCCTCGCGCAGCATGTCCGGGGTGCTGACGTAGACCAGGCTGCCCTCGCCGAAGTTCAGGCTGCCGCAGTCCAGGGTGCAGATGTCGGGGAGCAGCTGCTCGACGTGCGCGAGGCGCTCGACCCCGCTGACCAGGTCGGTGCCCTCGACGAACGTGGTCGGGTCGTGGGGGTCGAGGACCAGGTCGCCACCCATGCCCGCCGTGGTGTTGACGATGACGTCGACGTCGCTGGCACGGATGCGCTCGACCACCTCGCGGTAGAGAGCGACGTCCCGCGAGCCCTGCCGGGTCTGCGGGTCGCGCACGTGGATGTGGACGACGGTGGCGCCGGCGCGGGCCGCGGCGATGCCGGACTCGGCGATCTCCTCGGGGGTGACGGGCACGTGCTCGGACCGGCCGGCGGTGTCGCCGGCGCCGGTGAGGGCGCAGGTGATGATGACGTTGCGGTTCACGGTAGGCCTCTCTGTGCTGCTGGGTGGGACGGGTCGTCGGGGTCGCGGGCGGTCTCAGGTGCCCCTCCAGACGGGGTCGCGCCTCTCGGCGAACGCGCGGGGTCCTTCCTCGGCGTCCTCGGAGGTGAGCATCGCCTGGTAGGCGGGCAGGGTCCCGCCGCGGAGCAGGGCGAAGCCGTCCTCGACACGCAGGCCCTCGGTGGCGTCCACGACCTCCAGGACCGCGGCCAGCGCGAGCGGAGCGCCCGCGGCGACCCTTCGGGCCAGGGCCAGCGCGGCGTCGAGCAGGTCGGAGGGCGCGACCACGTCGTTGACGAGCCCCCACCGGAGCGCCTCGGCCGCAGACATGCGCCGCCCGGTCAGCAGCATCTCGCGCGCGACCGCCGCGGGCAGCCGGCGCGGCAGCCGCAGCACCCCGCCGGAGTCGGCCACCATGCCCAGGCCCACCTCCGGAAGGGCGAGCTCGGTGTTCTCCGCGCACACCACCAGGTCCGCCGCCAGGGCGAGCTCGAAGCCACCGCCCAGCGCGAGGCCGTTGACGGCCGCGACGACGGGCTTGCGGGGCCGAACAGCTCGGTCAGCCCGGCGAACCCGCCCGGGCCGTGGTCGGAGTCGATCTGCTCGCCCGCGGCCGCGGCCTTGAGGTCCCACCCTGCGGAGAAGAAGCGGGCGCCCGCACCGGTGACAGACGCCGACACGCAGCGCGGGGTCGCGTGCAGACGCTCGAAGGCGGCGTGGAGCGCGCGGCTGGTGGCCACGTCGATGGCGTTGACCGGGCGGCCGGTCGAGGGTCACGACCAGCACCTCGGCCGCACCACCTCGGACGGGGCGGCCACCGGGCGCGGTCGCGTCGGTCCACCGCTGGCCGGTCACGTCAGGCTCCTGTCGCCGGTGGGTGCGCCGCGGAGGCAGGATCACCGGCGTACCGACGAGCCGGACCACGCGTCGGCCGCGACCGCGCCCGCGGGCAGGACCAGCAGCGGGTTGACCTCCACCTCCAGCGAGGCTCTCCTGCTGGTCGGTCGCGTAGGTCAGCACCGCCTCGACGGCGTCCAGCACGCTTCCCAGTCGTCGGCCGGGCGGCCCCGGGACCCGGCCAGCAGCGGCCAGCAGCGCAGCCGTCGAGTGCGCCCGCAGGTCCGCGCGGGAGACGGGCAGCAGCAGCGTGACACGGTGTCGGCCAGCAGCTCGGCCAGCAGCCCGCCCGCACCCAGCGTCAGCACCATCCCGAACTGCGGGTCGTGCATGACGCCCACGAGCAGCTCGAGCACGACGCCGGGACCTCGGCCTCGACGAGGAACGGTCGCCCGCAGCGCCATCGCCACGGCGGCGCCGGCGACCGCGGCCGGCGAGCTCCAGCCCGAGGCGTACCGCGCCGACGTCGGACTTGTGCGCGAGGGAGGCCGGAGGACCGCCTTGAGCACGACGGGGAAGCCGAGCCCGGCGCGGCGTCCGGCGCCTCGCGGGCGGTGACGTCACGCATCCCGGCCGGCACGGGCAGGCCCAGCCGGCGAGCGCGGCCTTCGCGGTCGGCTCGTCGACAGCTGGGCGGGCCGGGCCGTCCCCGGGGCCGGCCCGGAGGGCGGGGCCAGGGCGACGGGCGGTCACGGGCGGAGCGGACCCGCGCCTGGGCGGCGCCGACCCTGGCGGCGGCCGCGACCGCCTCCACGCAGTCGGTCAGACCCTGCATGGGGGCGATGCCCTCCTCGACCAGCCACGCACCGACCGGCTCGGGCAGGCCCTCGGGGAGCGAGGACACGACGCAGGCCCGCACCCCTCGGTCGCGCCGGGCCCGGGCGAAGGCGCGGCACCGCGGTCTCGAAGTCGGCCGGGTCGCAGCGGTCGCTGCGCGGCAGGTCGAGCACCAGCAGGTGCAGGTCGGCGTCGGCACCCAGCAGGGCGGTGAAGCAGGTCGTCAGCGCGTCGCCGTCGCCCCAGATGTAGGTCTGGTAGTCCAGCGGGTTGCGGACCGCCACCCGCTCGCCGAGCACCGCCCGCAGCGCCCTGCTCGTCGTCTCGTCCAGCGGCGGGAGCGTGACCCCGCAGGCCGGGGCCACGTCGGCGACGTGGGCCGCCTCCCCGCCCGAGCAGCTGGCCGAGGTCACCCGCGTGCCGGGCAGCCCGCCGTGCACGTGCAGCAGCTTGAGGGTCTCGACGAACGCCTCCACCCGGTGCACGCGGACGATGCCGAGCCGCCGGAACAGCGCGTCCGCCAGCACGTCGGAGCCGGCCAGCGAGCTGGTGTGGCCCAGGGCCAGGGAGGCGCCCAGGTCGGAGGACCCGGCCTTCAGCACGACCAGGGGGACCCGGCGCCGCAGCGCCTCGAGCGCGACCCGGGACAGCGCGGCCACGTCGGGCAGGGCCTCCAGGTGCAGCCCGATGGCGGTGATCCGCGGGTCGGCGAGCATGCCCTCGACCAGCTCGACCACCCCGGTGACCGCGGCGTTGCCGATGGTCACGACCTGGGCCAGCGGCAGCGACCGACGCTGCATGGTCAGGCTCTCGGCGATGTTGCCGCTCTGCGCGACCACGGCCACGCCCGTCGTCGACCCGGGTGCCGCCGTGCTGGTCGGGCCACAGGGCGGCGCCGTCGAGGAAGTTCAGCACGCCCAGGCAGTTCGGTCCGACCAGGGCCATGGGGCCCGCGGCGGCCACCAGCTCGCGCTGCAGGCCGGCGCCGTACGGCCCGTCCTCGGCGAAGCCCGAGGCGTGGCACACCACGCCGCCGGTGCCGAGGGCCGCCAGCTCGGCGACCACCGCGACGGTGCGCTCGCGGGGCACGGCCACGAAGGCCGCGTCGGGCGCCTCGGGCAGCTCGGCGACCGAGCGCAGGCACGGGATCCCGGCCAGGGTCGGGCGGGTGGGGTGCACGGCCCACATCCGGCCCTCGAAGCCGATGCCCAGGCTCTGCTGGGCCGCGACCTCGGCCGCCCGGCCGCCGACGAGCACCAGCGACCGCGGGGCCAGCAGACGTCGCAGGTGGTCGGCCACGCTCAGGCTCCCAGCGGCCGCAGCAGCGAGCGGGAGATGATGTGCCGCTGGATCTCGCTGGTGCCGTCCCAGATCCGCTCGACCCGGGCGTCGCGCCAGAACCGCTCGATGGGCAGCTCCGACATCAGCCCCATGCCGCCGAAGACCTGCACGGCCTGGTCGGTGAGCCGGCCCAGCGCCTCGGAGGCGTAGAGCTTGGCCATCGCGGCGTCCCGGTCGGTCATCGTGCCCTGGTCGAGCTTCCACGCCGCCCGGAAGGTCAGCAGCTCGGCGGCGTCGAGCTCGGTGGCCATGTCGGCCAGCGGGAAGCCGATCCCCTGGAAGCGGCCGATGGGCTGGCCGAACTGCACCCGCTCCGCGGCCCACCGGGTGGTCATCTCCAGGACCCGGTGGCCCCGGCCCACGCTGGTCGCGGCCACGGTGAGCCGGCTGGCGCCGAGCCACTCCCCCATCAGCTCGAAGCCGCGACCCTCCTCGCCGAGCCGGTGCCCCACCGGCACCCGGACGTCGGTGAACGACAGCTCGCAGTGGTGGTAGCCCCGGTGCGAGACGCTGTCGGGCCCCCGTCGTACGACGAGCCCCGGGGTGTCGAGGTCGACCAGGAAGCCGGTGATGCGCTTCTTGGGCCCGGCGGGCGTCTGCTCCTCCCCGGTGGCGGCGAAGAGGATGACGAAGTCGGCGCGGTCGGCCCCGCTGATGAAGTGCTTGGTGCCGTCGATGACGTAGTCACCGCCGTCGAGGCGGGCCCGGGTGGTCATCGAGCGCACGTCGGAGCCGGCGCCGGGCTCGCTCATGGCCAGGCAGTCGACCCGCTCGCCGCGGACCGTGGGCAGCAGGTACTCCTCGCGCTGGTCGCCCTCGCAGGCCAGCAGCACGTTGCTCGGGCGGCCGACCAGCCACTGCAGCGCGTAGCTGGAGCGGCCCAGCTCCCGCTCGACCAGGGTGACGTCGAAGCTGGAGAGCCCGCCGCCGCCCAGCTCCTCGGGCATGTTGGGCGCGTAGAGCCCGGCCGCCAGCGCCTTGCGCCGGATGTCGGCGACGAGCTCGGGCGGCACCTCGCCCAGCCGGTCGACGAGGTCCTCGTGCGGGTGCAGCTCGCGGGTGACGAAGGCGCGGACGGTGTCCACGACGGCACGCTGGTCGACGTCGAGGTCGAAGTTCACGACGCGTCCCCCGCTCGCCGGATCTCCAGCGGTCGTCCGGCCACCGCCGGCCGGGACAGGTCGGCGTGGGCGGCGCGCACGGCGGCGACCCGGCCCATGAGGTCGGGGCCCATCGGCGTCGACCGGCCGGTCGCCGTGTCGACGTGCACGAGCAGCTGACCCGCCTCGGCGACCAGCGCGCCGGTCCCGGCGTCGCGCATCTCGTGGTGCACGTGCAGGCGGCGGTCGTCGTGGTCGAGCAGCTGCACGGTCAGGGCCAGCACGTCGCCCTCGACGGCCTCCCGTCGGTGGTGCAGGTGGGTCTGGGCGGTGTAGATCGACCGACCGCCGGCGCGGTAGGCCTCGTCGATGCCGAGGTAGCGGAAGAACGCGTCGGCGCTGTCGCCGACCACGAGCAGGTAGCAGGACTCGCTCATGTGCGCGTTGTAGTCCACCCAGGCCGGGACCACCGTCGCCCGGTGCAGGGCGAGCGGCGCGGCGATGGCGGCCGTGGGGTCCCACGGCTCCGACGGGCGACCCTCGAGCGGGGTGGTCACGCGCTCCAGCTGGCCCACGACCCCCTCCTCACGCTTCACCATGTGAACTCGTCTCGCAGCATGTGAAATGGTTGCTCTCCTGCTGGTGGGGTGTCAAGCAGCTCCGCCCGCCATCAGCGCCGCGATCTCGCCCGCCGCCGCGACCGCTCGGGGCCCGAGGTCGTCGAAGCGGGAGCGGGGCACCCGGTCGGCTGGTCCCCAGATGCTGAACACCGCCACCGGCCGGTCCTGCTGCGCGGTGAGCACGGGCGCCGAGACCCCGTGCAGGGTGGGCTCGAGCTCCCCGGCGCAGGCGGCCCAGCCCCGCTCCCGGGTCTCCCCCAGCACCCGCACCAGCTCGTCGGGGTCGGTCACCGTGGCCTCGGTGTAGCGGCGCAGCGGGGTGCGCAACAGCTCGCGAGCCTCCTCCTCGGGGAGCCAGGCCAGGTAGGCCAGCCCGGTCGACGTCGCGTGCAGCGGCACCTCGCGGGCCAGCCAGTTCACGGCCAGCACCGAGACCGGGGCCACCTCCCCCACGTAGGTCACCCCTCGGGCGCCGGTCACCGCCAGGTCGGCCGTCTCCCCCGTCTCGGCGCACACCCGCTCCAGCACGGGATGGCACCGGCGCACCAGGCCGTCGTACCCGGCGGCGGCCGACATGCGCAGGACCGCGAGGCCGACCCGGTAGCGGTGGGTCTCGGGGTCGCGCTCGACGAGGCCGTGCGTCTCCAGGCTGCCGAGCAGGCGCCAGGCCGTGGCCCGGTTGAGGTCACCGGCCGCCGCCAGCTCGGCCAGCGTGGCCCCCCGCGGAGCGGTGTCGGCCACCGCCGCCAGCAGGCCAAGCGCCCGGTCGACCGACTGCACCCCGCGGGGGGCGCTGACCTCCGCGGACGGTTCGGCGGGGCCGACGGACGCGTCGGCGGGCTCACGGGGCTCGGGCAGGCTGGTCACGGGTTCATCCTGCCTGCCGGTCGGTACGGCCGGCGCGGGTGGCGACGGCCGCGGCGGCGAGCGCCGGCAGGCCGAGGTAGGACAGGTCGCGGCACTGTCGGTCGGCCAGCCAGTCCGCGTACGGCCACTGGGAGGTCTTCACCACCACCACGTCCTCGTCGCGGTCGACGTAGGCGAACTGCCCACGGCTGCCGTCGGCGGTGACCCGTCGGCCCGAGGCTCGCGTCGGCCACCAGTGGAACCCGAAGCCGGCGTGGGTGGTGATGCTGCTGGGCAGCCGGCCCGGCGCCAGGAAGGGCAGGGACGGCGTGGAGCTCTGCTCGACCCACGCGGCGTCCAGCACCCGACCCGCCGGACCGGTGCCGTCGACCTGGAGGCGGGCGAGGCGGCCCCAGTCGCGCGCGCTGGCGGCCAGGCCCCCACCGGCCAGGGCGACGCCACGGCCGTCGGTGCCCACCACCGCCGGCGACGTGCAGCCCAGCTCGGCCCAGAGGTCGCCCAGCGCCTCGTCGTACGTCGAGGAGGTGGCCCGCTCGCGGACCCAGTCCAGCACCTGGGAGTCGCCGGTGCAGTACTCGAACTGCGTGCCGGGGACGTGCCGCCGGCCGACCGCCCCGAGCAGTGCACGGGAGTCGCCGTCGTCCTCGGCGAAGGCCGACAGCAGCCGGCTGGCGAAGCTGGTGGGGTCGCGGTGGTCCTCCACGGCGTCCACGCCGGTGGTCATCGTGAGCAGGTGTCGTACGGTGCAGCCGTCGTACCCGCTGCCCCTCAGCTCCGGCACGTGCGCCACGACCGGGTCCTCCACGCCGAGCACGCCGCGCCCCACGGCCCGGCCGACCAGGTGGGCCAGCGCGGACTTGGTCATGGAGGCGCCCAGGAAGAGGTCCTCGGCCCCGACCCCGTCGGCGTACCACTCGTGGACGACCACGCCGCGGTCGAGCACCAGCAGGGCGGTGCCGCTGGTGGCCTCGTTCCACGCGGCCAGGTCGAAGGTCCGGCCGGCACCGGCGACCTCGACCTCGACCTCGACCCGCAGCGGGCCCAGTGGTGATGACCCCGGTGACCCCGGCAGGGCGACGGTGCCGCCCGCCGGCACGAGCCGGTGCCGCCAGGCCTCACCCCCCGGCGGGGGCCGGTGGGGGTTGCGCAGCTGCAGGCCCGCCAACCGGGAGGCCTCCGCCATCGAGGAGGACCTCAGTCGATCCGGGGGCTGTTGGCGAGGAGCCGCTGGGTGTACTCCTCCTTCGGCGAGTCCATCACCTCGACCACCGAGCCGGACTCCACCACCCGGCCGCCGTTGAGGATCTGGACGCGCGCCGCGATCGAGCGGACCAGGGCCAGGTTGTGGGTCACGAACAGCATGCTGATGCCGCGCGACTTCCGCAGGTCCTCCAGCAGGGAGACGATCGAGCCCTGCACCGAGACGTCGAGCGCCGAGGTGACCTCGTCGCAGACCAGCACGTCGGGCTCCGCCGCCAGGGCCCGCGCGATGGCGACGCGCTGCCGCTCGCCGCCGGAGAGGCGGCTGGCCTGGTACTTCAGCACGGCCGGACCGAGGGCGACCTGGTCCAGCAGCTCCACGACGCGGTCGGTGGCCTCCCGGCCGCTGGCGATGCCGAAGAGCTCCATCGGGCGCTTGACGATCTGCTCGATGGTGAGGCGCGGGTTCAGCGAGAGGTAGGGGTTCTGGAAGATGTACTGGATGCGCTTGCGCTCCACCGCGCTGCGGCGGCGCGAGCCCTTGCCCAGCTCGGACCCCTCGAACTCCAGGGAGCCGGTCCACTCCTTGTGCAGGCCGCCCACGCAGCGCGAGATCGTGGTCTTGCCGCTGCCGGACTCGCCGACCAGCGCGACCACCTCGGCCTTGGCCAGGTCGAAGCTGACGTCGAAGACGACCTGCTTGCGGCCGTAGAAGACCCCGAGGTCCTCGATGCGCAGGATGATGTCGCGCGCGGCGTCGGGGTCGGAGTCGGGCACGGTGCCGCGGGAGATGTCCCAGGCGCCGATCTCGCCGGCACGGATGCAGCGCACGCTGTGGCCGGGCGTCATCTCGCGCAGGGCCGGCACGCCGTCCGCGCAGGCCTCGACCGCGAACTCGCACCGGTCGTGGAAGCGGCAGCCGTGCGGGCGGGCACCCGGGGCCGGGGTACGGCCGGGGATGCCGGCCAGTGCCCGGGCCTGGCTCAGGTGCGGGATGGAGTCGAGCAGGGCGCGGGTGTAGGGGTGCGACGGCGAGGCGAAGATCGTGTCGCGGTCGCCCAGCTCGGCGATCTGGCCGGCGTACATGACGGCCACGCGGTCGGCGATGTTGGCGATGACGGCCAGGTCGTGGGTGACGTAGAGGGCGGCGACGCCGTGCGTGCGGCACAGCTCGCTCATGGTCTGCAGCACCATGCCCTGCGTGGTGACGTCGAGGCCGGTGGTCGGCTCGTCGAGCACCAGCACCTTGGGCTTGGGCAGGAACGCCATGGCCAGGGCCACGCGCTGCACCTGGCCGCCGGAGAGCTGGTGGGCGTAGCGGCGCAGGAACTCGTCGTCGCCGGGCAGGCCCACCTCGGCGAGACCGTCGCGGGCGCCCTGCAGCCGCGACTCCGGGGTGCCGAGGCCGCGCAGCTCCATGAGCTCGACGATCTGCCGGCCGATGCGGATGCTCGGGTTCAGGGCGGAGGCCGGGTCCTGCGGGACGTAGGCGATCTCCTCGCCCCGCAGCTGGCGCACCGCCTGCCAGGGCAGGCCCAGCACGTCCTTGTCCTCGAAGAGCACCTTGCCGCGCTCGATGAGGGCACCCGCACGGGTGTAGCCGAGCAGGGAGGTGCCGACGGTGGTCTTGCCGCTGCCGGACTCCCCCACCAGGCCGACGACCTCACCGGGCCGCAGCACCAGGTCGATGTCGTCGACGACGTCGACGCCGTCGCGCCCGGTCAGCACGATGCGCAGGTCCTGGATCGCGATCCCGCTGGTGGTGCGCGGGCTGGTCGTCGGGTGGGTCGGGGCGCTCATGAGTCGCCGCCTCCTCGCTGCGAGAACTGCGCGATGCCGTCGGCCATCAGGTTGGTGCCGATGGTGAACAGGCCGATGACGAGCACCGGTGCCAGGACGGCCCAGGGCTGGGTGGAGAGACCCAGCCTGTTCTCGTTGATCATCTGGCCCCAGTTGGCGGCGGTCGGGTCGGTGGAGAAACCGAGGAACCCGAGACCGCCGACCAGCCCGATGGAGTACGTCAGCCGCAGGCCGGCCTCGGCCAGCAGCGGGGCGTTCATGTTGGGCAGCACCTCGGCCACGATGACCCGGGAGCGCTTCTCCCCCAGGGCCTCCGCGGCGTAGACGAAGTCCCGCGAGACGATGCCCAGCGCCACGCCGCGGGCGAGACGGGCCACGCGCGGGGCGTGCGAGACGCCGATCAGCACCACGATGATCCAGGCCTTGGGCTGGTCCACGGCGGTGAGCACCACCAGCGCCAGCAGGATCTGCGGGAAGGCCAGCAGCACGTCGTTCAGTCGCATGATGACCTCGTCCCACCACCCGCCGGAGTAGGCCGCCACGACGCCGATGAGCACGCCGAAGACCATGCCGAACAGGGTGCCGAGCACGGAGATGAGCAGGATGGTGCGACCGCCGTACAGCAGCCGCGACCAGACGTCCTGGCCCAGGTAGTCGGTGCCCAGCAGGCCGTCCTTGCTCAGGGGCGGGCCCACCACGTCGCTCTGGCCGTGCGGGGACAGCAGCGGCCCGAGGATCGCGAACAGCACGATGACCACGGTGATGACGAGCCCGACCAGCAGGCGTCGCTGGCTGAGCGCCCGGCGGACCGGGGATGCGGTGGTGGTGCTCATGAGGAGATCGCCGTCCGTGCGCGGGGCGTGAGGAGGATGGAGAGCAGGTCGGCGACCAGGTTCACCACGACGTACACGCCGGCGATGATCATGCTCAGCGCCTGCACCATCGGGACGTCGTGGTTGCGGACCGAGTCGACGAGCTGGTTGCCGACCCCGGGGAAGTTGAAGACCGACTCCACGAAGACGACACCGCCCGCCAGCCAGGCGAGCTGGAGCGCGATGACCTGGATGCCGGGCACCACCGCGTTGAGCAGCGCGTGCTTGCGCATGACCACCCGCTCGGGGATGCCCTTGAGCCGCGCCAGCTCGACGTAGTCGCTGTCGAGGACCTCCAGCAGCGTGGATCGCACGATGCGGGAGACGTACGGCGAGACCGCGAGCACCAGCGTCAGCACCGGCAGCACCATCGTCTTGGGCTCGTTCCACGGGTGCGAGCCCGGGGAGGAGATCGTGACGGCGGGCAGCCAGTGGAAGACGCTGGTGGAGAAGAGCGCCACGAGCAGGATGCCCGTCACGAACTCCGGCAGCCCGGCCAGCGTGAGCAGCACCGTCTGGATGACGGTGTCCCCGCGCCGGCGCCGGTAGTTGGCCGAGATCATCGCGATGCCGAACGCCACCGGGATCATCACCAGCGCCGAGATGAGCACCAGCACCAGCGAGTTCACCACGTTGTCGCTGATCAGCTCGGTGACCGGACGCCCGCTGGCCAGCGAGGTGCCCGGGTCGCCGGTGAGCAGCCCGCCCAGCCAGTGGAAGTAGCGCGAGACCAGCGACTGGTCGAGGTTGAGCTGCTGGGTCAGCTGGGCCACGCGGGCCTTGTCGGAGCCGAAGTCCTTGCCCAGGATCGCCCGGACCGGGTCCCCGAGCGCCGTGGTGGCGACGAAGACCAGGATCGAGACGAGCCACAGGGTCAGCAGGGCCAGCCCGACGCGCCGGGCCAGCCACAGGGCCCACGCCGAACCACCGTGACGACCCTTCGGTGGCGCGACGTCGGCGAGCGGGTCGGGGAGGGTCGCGAGGGTCGTCACGGCGGCCGGCTCAGGCCGAGACCGACGCGGTCTTGAAGTTGTAGGACCCGAGCGGCTGGTAGACGCTCGACTTCAGGCCCTGCACCTTCGAGGACACGCTGTCGATCTGGTTGCGGAAGCCCCAGATGATGTACCCGCCCTCGTTGTACTCGATCTCCTGGGCGTCGTGCAGCAGCGTGTTGCGCTTGGTCTCGTCGGTCTCCTTCTGGGCGGCCGCGATGAGTCCGGCGAACTTCGCGTTGTCGAAGTGCGTCTCGTTGTACGTGCCCCCCTTCAGGGAGCCGACCGCTGCCTGCGGCAGGTAGAGCCGGGTGTTCCAGAAGTCCTGGGCGAACGGGTAGGACAGGTAGTCGTCGCCGTAGAAGGGGTTCTTCTTCACGACCTTCACGTCCACGCCGGCCTTCTTGGCCTGCTGCACGAACAGCGCCGCGGTGGCCGGGGCGACCGAGCCGATGTCGTCACCGGTGAAGAGCTGGACCTGCAGGCCCTCCTGACCGGCGGCCTTCAGCAGCGACTTGGCCTGGTCGATGTCCTGCTCGCGCTGGGGCAGGTCCTTGGCGTAGGCCACGTCGAAGGGCGCGTAGAGGTCGTTGCCCAGACGGCCGTAGCCGCTCAGCGCCGTTGTCGATCATCTGCTGGCGGTCGCAGATCAGGCGCATGGCCTGACGGACGCGGACGTCGGAGAACGGCGCGCTGTCGACCCGCATCGTGAACGGCACCCAGGCGCCCGACTTGGACTCCAGGATCTGCGCGCCCTGTCCCTTCACCGAGTCGATGAGGTTGTAGGGCAGGTTGTCGATGGTCTGCACCTGACCGGCCTGCAGGGCGTTGACCTGCGCGCTGGGGTCGGAGAAGTCCTGGATCTGCAGCTCGTCGACGAACGCCTTGTCGCCCCAGTAGTCGTCGTACCGGGTGAACACGCTGTTCTTGCCGGGCGTGAACGACTTGTACTTGAACGCCGCGGTGCCGACCGGGTTCTTCGGGTCGTAGTCCGCGGGCACGATGCCCAGCGTGTACTCGGCGAGCAGGTTGTCCAGCAGGGCGTACGGCGTCTTGAGCTTGATGACCACCGTGCTGGCGTCGGACTTCTTGGTGGCGCCGAAGTCCACGATCGTGGAGAGCGTGCCACCGGCCGAGGTCGGCGCCTTGGGGTCGGCCACCCGCTGCAGGGTGAACAGCACGTCCTCGGCGGTGACGTCCTTGCCGTTGTGGAAGGTGACGCCCTGCCGCAGCTTGATGGTCCACGTCTTCGCGTCGCTCGAGGACTCGACCGACTCGGCGATGGCCGGGGCGAGCCGGTAGTCGTTGTCCCAGATCAGCAAGGGCTCGTAGAGGTTGAAGCAGCGCGCGATGTCGGGGTTGGTCACCGGGCGGTGGGCGTCCAGCGTGTCCTTGCTGCTGCCGCCGGTCGCGCCGTGGATCAGGGTGCCGCCGGACTGCTGGGCACCGCCTCCGCCACCGCCTCCGCCGCCGCCGTCGTCGGACCCTCCGCACGCCGACAGGAACTCCGCGCCACCCAGGGCGACGGCAGCAAGGCCGGTGTAGCGGAACAGCTGGCGGCGAGAGAATCTCGGGTCCTCTGGCCTGGGCGTAACCTGGTTCGTCATCCGAACACCTCCGTAGGTGATGCGAACATAAGGTGGGCAGGATCAAGCGTCAAGACATTGACGGGATCGGCACGCGAATGAAACACAGCACCGATGACGAGGTCGCCACGACGACCGGAGGCGGTGCGCCGCGCGCCTCGCGCGTGCAGTCGGTCGACCGCAGCATGCGTCTGCTGCGTGCCGTCGCGGACGCTTCGGGCCCCGACTCCTCGGCGGCACGGCTGGCCGAGTCGTGCGGTCTGAACCGCGCCACCGCCTGGCGATCTGCTCAGCACGTTGGAGACGCACGGCATGGTGACCTGCCACCGCGAGACGGGCCGGTGGTCGGTGGGCATGGCCGTGGTGGAGATCGCCCGGTCGGCCGGCGCCGACGTCGTCGTGCAGTCCGCGCACGAGGTGCTCGAGCGGCTCAGCCTGCGCACCGGCGAGACGGCGGCCCTGGCCGTGGTCCGCAGCGAGGGGCTGACCTACGTCGACGAGGTCACCCCCAGCGCGATCGTGGCCGCCACCTGGCACGGGCAGACGGTGCCCCTGCACGCCACCTCGACCGGCAAGGTGCTGCTGGCCTTCGGCGACCCGTCCGCCGTACGACGCCTGACCGCGTCGACGCTGCGGCGCTACACCGACACCACCACCACCGATCCCGCCCGGCTGCTCGACGAGCTCGACGAGGTGCGGTCGCGCGGGTACGCCGTGTGCCGCGGTGAGTACGAGGCGTCCCTGTGGGGCGTCTCGGCCCCGGTGCTGGACGCGGCGGCGCGACCGCTGGCCGTGCTGAGCATCTGGGGGCCGGGCGACCGGGTGGGCGTGGAGGAGTTCGACGAGCTGGGGGCGCTCGCCGTGGCCGCTGCGCACGAGATCCTGCACCCCTGACCGGCCTCAGTCGAGGGGTCGCAGCTCGTCGGCGTAGGAGACCGAGACCCGCCGCAGCACCCCGGCGTCGCTGACGGCGTACTGGCCCATCCGCCACAGCGGCGGGCTGTAGGCGTGCACCGACACCGACCCCGGCCGCGCCCCGTTGAGCCGGTGGATGTGCTCGGGACCGAAGGAGAAGGCCCGTGCCCGCGCCGATCCGGGTGGTCCATGCCGCCGTCGCCCACGGTCAGGTTGTTCTCGATCAGCTCGCCGGCCACCACCGCCACCGCGCCGGAGGAGATGTCGTGGTCGTGCCAGCCGGTGTCGTTCGCGGGCGTCCAGCACAGCAGCCAGACGTCGACGTGGGCGTCGCGGTGCAGCGAGGCGAAGACCCGCTCGTCGGTCGTCGAAGCCGACCAGGTGCGCCCACGTGTCGGGGTCGGAGGCGACGGTGGCGACCAGGTCGCCGCAGCTCGTCCGGGTCCAGGTCGCGGCCGGGGAGGTCGTCCAGCCCGAGCCGGCCCGGCTGCGGGCCCGTAGTCCACCGCCCGGTGCGCGGGCAGCGTCGCTCCGGTCAGCTGGCTCGGGGCCATGGTCGTCCCTCTCCTCCGTCGGGACCCGGCACCATGGCGGGGTCGCTGGTCGTGCTGCTGGTCGTGCTGCTGGTCGTGCGGGTGGTCGTGCTGCCGGCGGTGCGGGTGGCCGTGCCCGTCGCGGCACCGGCGGTGGTGCCGGGCAGCCGGAGGGCCTCGCCGGTCAGCATCCGGTGCGGGTTCGCCGTCCGGATCGCGTAGGTGGCGGCGTCCCCGAGCAGCCGCTCCACCGGGACGCCGTAGGGCCGGTCGCTGCCCAGGGCGAGGACGTCGATGCCCAGCACCGGACCAGCGCGTCCAGCGCCTGCGGCCCGTAGGAGGAGCTGTCGACGAAGACGTCCCGGTCGATGGTGGGCGACGCGCCGCCGCGGGCGACCTGCCGCTCGTGCTGCACGGGCGCGAGGCCCGCGCCGGCGGCGAAGAGCACCCGCAGCGTCGGGAAGGAGGCCCGTCCCCCGCAGGCCTGCCACCCCCACCACGCGGCCTGCAGCTGGGCGACGTACCCCACCACCGGCGCCCACCAGCCGGCAGGCGTCCGGCGGACGGGTGGGCGGGCTCGGGGCCGGGGTGCACGAACAGGGGCTTGCCGCTGCGCTCGAGCACGGCCAGGACCTCGTCGTGCGTCGGCCCAGGCGGCCGGTGAGAGCAGGTCGGTGGCCGGCAGCTGCAGCCCGACGAAGCGCTCGTCGGCCAGCAGCGCCGCCAGCGCGACCGGGTCGGCGTCGTGCCGCGGGACCGAGGCCCAGGCGTCGGAAGTGCCCGGGCAGGGCGTGGGCGCCGGCGTGCCAGGCCTGCCAGCAGCGGCGGCGCACTCCGCCGGCGGCAGCGCCTCGATGCCGAGCGGCGCGGACAGCGAGACGCAGGCGAGGCCGACCCCGACCGCACGGTCGGCGCGCACCCGTCGCTCCACGTCGTGCTGGTGGGGGTCGACCGCGAAGGGCGGCTCCCCGGAGGTGTGCAGCGTCCAGCCCGCGCAGGTAGGGCGGCCGGCGGCGGCCCGCAGCCCGTCCAGCAGCTGCTCGGGCCAGAGGTGCTGGTGGACGTCCACCGCGGGCGGTCGACCCACCGGACCGGCGTCGACCTCGGGGTCCTGCGGCACACCCACCTCCTGTCGGAAAGAACACCAAGTCACGTGTCTTTATACTCTTAGTCTACTGACTTAGTGAAGTTTATGCCCTGGCGCGTCGGACCGTCCCCCGATCACGGGATCTGCGCCCACTAGGCTCGGGCGATGCCCTCGCCTGACCACAGCACCCGTCCCGACGCCGGCTCGGAGGTCCCGTCGCAGGAGGGGTCGCCCGAACCGGTCTCCTTCGCCGACCTCGGCATCGACAAGCGGGTGCTGCGGGCGCTGTCCGACGTCGGCTACGAGTCGCCCTCCCCGATCCAGGCCGCGACCATCCCGGCGCTGCTGGCCGGGCGGCACGTGGTGGGGCTCGCGCAGACCGGGACCGGCAAGACGGCCGCGTTCGCCGTGCCGATCCTGTCCCAGGTCGACCTGCGCCAGAAGAAGCCGCAGGCCCTGGTGCTGGCGCCGACCCGCGAGCTCGCCCTGCAGGTCTCCGAGGCCTTCGAGCGGTACGCCGCGCACCTGCCGGGCCTGCACGTGCTGCCCATCTACGGCGGCCAGGCGTACGGCGTCCAGCTCTCGGCCCTGCGCCGCGGCGTGCACGTGGTGGTCGGCACGCCCGGCCGCATCATGGACCACCTGGAGAAGGGCACCCTGGACCTCTCCGAGCTGCGGTTCCTGGTGCTCGACGAGGCCGACGAGATGCTCAAGATGGGGTTCGCCGAGGACGTCGAGAAGATCCTCGCCGACACCCCCGACGACAAGCACGTCGCGCTGTTCTCGGCCACCATGCCCGCGCAGATCCGGCGGATCGCCAAGAAGTACCTCACCGACGCGGCCGAGATCACCGTCAAGAACAAGACGACGACCTCGGCCAACACCACCCAGCGCTACCTCGTGGTGGCCTACCCCCAGAAGCTGGACGCCCTGACCCGGATCCTCGAGGTGGAGAACTTCGAGGGCATGATCGTGTTCGTCCGCACCAAGCAGGTCACCGAGCAGCTGGCGGAGCGGCTGCGGGCGCGCGGCTTCTCGGCCGCGGCCATCAACGGCGACATCGTGCAGGCCCAGCGCGAGCGCACCATCGGCCAGCTGCGGGACGCCAAGCTCGACATCCTGGTGGCCACCGACGTCGCCGCCCGCGGGCTGGACGTCGAGCGGATCTCGCACGTCGTCAACTACGACATCCCCACCGACACCGAGTCCTACGTGCACCGGGTCGGCCGCACCGGACGCGCGGGCCGCGCCGGGGACGCCATCTCGTTCATCACCCCGCGCGAGCGGCACCTGCTCAAGGCCATCGAGCGGGCCACCCGCCAGCCGCTGACGCCGATGCGGCTGCCCACCGTCGAGGACGTCAACGAGACCCGGGTGGCGAGGTTCCGCGACGCCATCACCGAGGCGCTGCACTCGGACCAGGTCGGCTTCTACCGCGACCTGGTGCTCGACTACGAGCAGGAGCACGACGTCCCGGCCACCGACATCGCGGCCGCGCTGGCCGTGCTGACCCACGACGACCGCCCGCTGCTGATGGAGCCCGAGCCGGAGCCCGCCGCCGAGGGCCTTCGACGGGCCACGGGAGAAGGACGGGCGCCTGGGACCACGAGAAGGGGCAGCGGCGGGACCGCGACGAGCCGGCCGAGGCGCAGCGACAGCGGGCCGCGACGTGCGCGCTCCGACGTCCCGCTGGCGACGTACCGGATCGCGGTCGGCAAGCGGCACAAGGTCGAGCCGCGCCAGATCGTCGGCGCGATCGCCAACGAGGGCGGGCTGGAGCGCTCCGACTTCGGGCACATCGACATCCGGGGCGACCACTCGCTGGTGGAGCTGCCGGCCGACGCTGTCGGAGCAGACGCGTCGGCGCACTGGAGCGGACCCGCATCTCCGGCAAGCTCATCGAGCTGACCGCGGACGGACGCCGCCCCGCGGCCGGTCCGGCGCCGGCGGCGGCGGCCCAGCGGCGGGCCGGGTGCCGGCAAGGAGCGCAAGCCCCGGACCAAGCGCAGCGGCCCGCCTGCCGACCGGTAGCGGGCGGCTACACGTACGTCGTGACCTCGCCGGTCAGCAGCGTGACGCCCCCGTGGCGAAGTTCGCGGATGTCCGCCGGCCGCGGCACGGCCCTCGTCGCTGCCCATCCCGGCGCCGAAGGCCCGCGGCGTCGTCGAAGCTCAGCGTGGCCACCAGGTACGCCTCGGGTGGCGTGCCGTCCGGACCGGGCTGGGCGTGGATCGCGGTGTACGCCCGCAGGCCGGGGATCAGGGACGCCAGGGGAGCGTGCGTGGCCTCGTAGTAGGCGTCGAAGGCGGCGGGGTCGTCGGGCTGCAGGTAGAGGACGGTCAGCTGGAAGGTCATGGCCGCCACTCTCCCGCGAACCACGACCCACGGCTACTGCCTGCTCGGAGGGGCCCTACTCCGAGGGCAGGACCGCCCACAGCAGCAGGTAGACCAGGAACTGCGGCCCGGGCAGCACGCAGCTGACGACGAACAGCAGCCGCACCACGTTCGGTGAGACCCCGAAGCGGGCGGCCAGCCCCGCGCAGACACCGGCGATCACGCGACGACGGGGACGGACCAGGGCTGCGCTCACGGGGACCTCTTCTCCTCACGTGCGGTGCGGCACGGGTGCCGACGTGCTGCCGGCACGGTGCGAACCTACCGGGTCGGCCGCACGCCCCCGGCGCGGAGCGACCGCTTGCGCTCGTGGAGGTGCACGAAGGCCAGGTGCAGCAGCCGTCCCGGCTCCTCAGCGTCGGAGGGGCCCAGGCTGATGCCGGTGGTCGTCGAGACGCTCACGTCCGCCGCCGTGCCCGGGAGCCGCACCGGCGGGCGCACCGCGGCCTCCAGCTGCTCGGCCACCCGGCGGGCCTCCCGCCCCGCGGTCGCGGGCTCCAGACCGGGCAGCGCCACCAGGAACTCGTCCCCGCCGAGCCGGGCCAGCAGGTCGCTGGAGCGCAGCCGTCCCTGCAGCCGGTGGGCCACCACCCGCAGCAGGGCGTCACCCGCGACGTGGCCGTGGGCGTCGTTGACGGACCTGAAGCCGTCCAGGTCCAGGAGCAGCAGGGCCACCGCGCGGTCGTTCATGCGGGCCTGCAGCAGGGCGGCCTCGAGCCGGTCCTCGAACTGGCGCCGGTTGAGCAGCCCGGTCAGCGGGTCGGTCGCGGAGAGGAGGTCGATGCGGGCCTCCAGGGATCGTCCCCGGTCCTGCTCCTGCACCAGCTCCCGCTCGGCCCAGACCCGCGTGGAGACGTCGTTCTGCACCCCGATGTACTGCACCACGCGGCCGGTGGCGTCCCGCACCGGCGAGAGGTGCAGCTCGTTCCACCAGGGCGTGCGCTCGGGGCCGCGGTAGTTCAGCAGCAGCTCGTGGCACTCCTGGCCGGCGAGCAGGGCGGCACGGACACGAGCCAGGGCCGCCGCGTCGGTGTCGACGCCCTGCAGCATCCGGCAGTTGCGCCCCAGCAGCGCCGTGCCGTCGAACCCGGCCAGCCGGTCGAAGGCGGCGTTGGTGAAGACCATGGGCTGGTCGGGCAGCGTCATGTCGGTGATGACGACGCCGCTGGTGGAGGCGGCCAGGGCACGGCGCAGCAGGCCCTCCCCGGTGAGGGGCTCGGTCACGGACTCGCTGACGGCCACGGTGACGGACGCGACCGGCGCAGGCGTCGTGACGCGTGTCGTGACGGGGGTGGGCTCGGGGCCGGTACGCCGGGCCACCCGCAGCAGCAGCTGCCGCCCGGCGGCCGCGACCGTCTCCCGGTCGTGGGTCAGCGCGTACTCGAACGTGCGGTCCATCTCCGGGCCGACGTCGCCGAGGTCGCGGGCCAGCAGCGCGGTGGCGACGTGCGGGCTGAGCACGACCACGTCCCACTCCCCCAGCAGCGGGTCGCCCTGGTCCAGGGAGCCGCCCCGCAGGCCGGGGACGGGCTCGAGCGGCAGCCCCTCCCCGATGGCGCACACGAAGCCGACCCGGTCGACGAGGTCGCGGTAGCGCAGCGCCGTCGCCGGCGTGAAGTGCTGGCTGTACTGGAAGGTGGAGGCCACCACGCACGTCTCCCCCAGCCGGCGGCCCTCCCGCTCGAGCTGCTTGCTGACCTCGACCAGCAGGCGCTTGGGGGCCGTCCGCAGCACGGTGCCGGCCGGGAGGCAGTCGAAGGGGGAGGTGGGGGCGGACGCGCCCCCGCAGGCGACCGCCGAGGGCAGCCGCAGGGGCCGGACCGAGGCCGGTGGAGCGGGGTGCTCCTCGGCGCGGCCGAAGTACCAGCCCTGGGCCAGCGTGGCCCCCAGGGCCCGGGCGGTGGCCAGGTGCTGCTCGGTCTCGATGCCCTCGGCCAGCACGAGGGCGCCGGTGCGCTCGGCGTAGGCGTGCACCGCCGCCATCACCTCCGCCACCCGCGGCGACGGGCGGCCCTGCACGAGGCTCATGTCGAGCTTGACGACGTCCGGGCTCAGCAACGACATGAAGGCGAGCGACGCCGGCTCGGCGCCGACGTCGTCCAGCGCGATGCCCCAGCCCAGGTCGCGGACGCGCTCGACGGTCTGCAGGAGCTCGGCCGGCCGGGCGGCCAGGGCCCGCTCGGTGATCTCCACGACCACGCGGAGGTCGCCCGGCGCCGCGTCGGCGATGGCCAGCAGCTCGCTCAGCGGGGCACCGTCGAGCACCTCCGGCTCGACGTTGACGAAGACGGTCAGAGGGGCGAGCAGCCCCAGGTCGCTCGCCCCGCGGAACGCCGCCGACCGGCAGGCCCGGTCGAGCTCGGCCAGCAGCCCCGCACCACGGGCGGCGGTGAACAGGGCGCCGGGCGCCTGCAGCGGTCCGACCGGTCCACGGGCCAGGGCCTCGTACGCCGCGACCTCACCCGTGCCGAGGTCGACGATGGCCTGGAACACGCTGCGGACGCCACCCGACCGCAGCACGTCGTGGATCGTCGTCGCCGGGTCACGTCCTGGGTCACGTCCTGGGTCCGCTGCTGAGCTCATGCGCCCTCCTCCCGTCTCGTGCGCTCCCACCAGCGTAGGGAGGAGGAGGCGCTATGTCCGGATTTCGGCACAACGGGAGGAACGGGTCGTGGACGTGCTGGAGTGCCCGCGTAGTACAAATGTTAGAACATTTTGTCGCTGAGGGCTTGCCTCCGCCGCCTCCTGCTGCCAGGGTCGACGGAACGCCGGGCCTCGGGATGTCCCGGCGAACCACCTGGAGACGCTCATGGCCCACGACACCGTCCACCGACCCGGACAGCCCTCCCTCCCCCCGCTCACCGCTGGACCGCACGCGAAGCGGCTGGGCATGGTGGCCGTGGTCGCCACGTTCGGGGGGCTGCTGTTCGGCTACGACACGGGGGTGATCAACGGGGCGCTGGCCCCCATGAAGGACGACCTCGGCCTGACCTCGTTCACCGAGGGGTTCGTGGTCAGCATCCTCATCTTCGGCGCCGCCTTCGGGGCGCTGGTCGGCGGCCGCCTGTCGGACCGCTTCGGTCGCCGCCACAACATCCTCATGCTCTCCGGCGTCTTCGCCGTGGGCACCATCGGCTGCGTGGTCTCACCCTCGTGGGAGGTGCTCGCGCTCTTCCGCTTCGTGCTGGGCCTGGCGGTGGGCGGCGCGTCGGCCACCGTCCCGGTCTACCTGGCCGAGGTCTCGCCCGCCGAGACCCGGGGCAGCATGGTGACCCGCAACGAGGTCATGATCGTCTCGGGACAGTTCGCCGCCTTCATCGTCAACTACGTCATCTTCACGGTCTGGGGCGAGCACGACGTCATCTGGCGCTTCATGCTGCTGGTCGCCGTGCTGCCCGCGTTCGCCCTGTTCTTCGGCATGCTGCGGATGCCGGAGAGCCCCCGCTGGCTGACCTCGCAGGATCGGGACGAGGAGGCCTTGGAGGTGCTCCGCCAGGTGCGCTCCGACGAGCGCGCGGAGGCCGAGATGGCCGAGGTGCACCGCCTCGCCGAGGAGGAGCAGGAGTCGCAGACCGGTGGCTGGTCCGACCTCGCCGTGCCGTGGGTGCGACGGCTGGTCGTCGTCGGCATCGGGCTGGGCGTGTTCCAGCAGTTCACCGGCATCAACTCGATCATGTACTACGGCACGCAGCTGCTCGAGGACGCCGGCTTCTCGGCCAAGGCGGCCATCGCCGCCAACGTGCTCAACGGCCTGTTCAGCGTGCTGGGCATCACCGTCGGCCTCTTCGTGATGAACAGGGTGAACCGGCGCACCATGCTGCTGACCGGCTTCGCGCTGACCACCACCTTCCACGTCCTGGTCGGTCTGGCCGCGGTGCTGATGCCGGACAACGACCTCAAGCCCTACGTCATCCTGACCTTCGTGGTGCTCTTCGTCTTCTCCATGCAGGGCACCATCGGCCCGCTGGTGTGGCTGCTGCTGGCCGAGATCTTCCCGCTGAAGATCCGCAGCTTCGCCATGGGCGTGTGCGTCTTCATGCTGTGGATGGCCAACGCGTGCGTGGCCTTCGGCTTCCCGCCGCTGGTCGACGCCCTCGGCATCGGGTCGACGTTCTTCGTGTTCGCCGGGCTCGGGGTGCTGGCGCTCATCTTCATCGCCACCATGGTTCCCGAGACCCGCGGCGTCTCGCTGGAGGAGTTCGAGGAGGAGTTCCGGGCGCAGCACGCCTGACCCACCGCGCTCCCCCCACCCGACCCACTGTCCTCCTCCCACCACCCCGACCCACCCCCGGTACCGTCCACCCGTCGCGCCACCGAAACTGGAAGCAGGTGCTCCCATGTCCGTCATGGTCGCCGTCCCGGACAGCCCCGAAGGCATCGCCGCGCTCGCGGCGGGCGCCGCCGAGGCCGAGCTCCTGGGCACGGACCTCATCGTCGTCAACCTGTCGCTGCACGACCTGGACACCTCCTCGCTACCGGCGGGGACCCGGGTCACGGTGCTGGACCGCGCCGGTCGCACCGACCGCGACCCGGCCGAGGCCGTCCTGGACGAGATCGGCGCGCACGACGTCAGCCGGCTGGTCATCGGGCTCAAGCGCCGCACCCCGGTCGGCAAGGCCCTGCTGGGCAGCGTGAGCCAGCGGCTGCTCCTGGACTCCCCCGTCCCCGTCGTCGCGGTCAAGCTGCGCGAAGGTCGGGGACGGGACACCTGATCGCGCACTCCGCCTCCGCCTGGCTGCTGCTGGGCGCGGCGGCCCTGGTGGTGGGCTTCGCCAAGACCGCCATCGGGGGCCTGAGCACCGTCGCGGTGGCGCTGTTCGCCAGCGTGCTGCCGGCCCGCTCCTCGACCGCGGCGCTCCTGCTGGTGCTGCTCGTGGGGGACACCGTCGCCGTGCTGGTCTACCGGCGCGACTGCGACTGGTCCCTGCTGCGGCACCTCGTCCCGGCGGTGCTGCCGGGCCTGGGGCTGGGCGCCCTGGTGCTCGCGGTGTGGGGCGACCGCACCATCCAGCTGGCCATCGGGGTCATCCTGCTGCTCCTGGTCGTGCTGCAGCTGGCCCTGGCCCGTCGTACGCCCGAGGTGCGCGAGCGACCCTGGTCGGGGCGGGCCAAGGTCGCCACGGGTCTGGCCTCCGGCCTGACCACGATGGTGGCCAACGCCGCCGGCCCGGTGATGACCCTCTACCTGGTCGCCCAGGGGGTCGACAAGCGCCGCTTCCTCGGCACCGGGGCGTGGTTCTTCCTCGGGGTCAACCTCTGCAAGGTGCCGTTCAGCGTCGGGCTCGGGCTGGTGCACCGCGACATGCTCGTCACCACGGCGCTGCTGGCCCCGCTGGTGCTGCTGGGCGCGGCGATCGGGTTCGTGGTGGTGCACCGGATCGGGCAGCGCTCGTTCGAGACCGCCGTCCTGGGCGCCTCGCTGGTCAGCGCCGTGGCCCTGCTGCTGCGGGCCTGAGCCCGGGCTCAGCGCGCGGCGTCCGCCTCGATCAGCGTCCGGCAGGCCAGCTCCAGGCCCTCGATCCGGCCCAGCTCCTGGTCCTCGTGCTCGATGTTGACCGCCATGTCGGGGTCGACCGCCGCAAGGGCGCGCAGGAACTCCGTCCACCACGGCGTCGCGTGACCGCGACCGACGGCGACGAAGTCCCAGGACGCCTCCTCGGGCCAGCGGCTGATCGAGAAGCGACCGCCCAGCGGCACCGCCGCCGGGTCGTCCGCGGGGATCCGGGCGAAGCGGTCGTCGAGGACGCCGTTGACCAGGGCGGCCTCGTTGATGCGGGTGTCCTTGGCCGCCGCCATGTACACCAGGTCACCGAGGGCCCCGATCGCCCGCACCGGGTCGATGCCCTGCCAGAACAGGTGGCTGGGGTCCATCTCCGCCCCGACGTGGGTGGCACCGATGCGCTCGGCCAGCCGCAGCATCGTGGCCGGGTTGAAGACCACGTTGTGCGGGTGCAGCTCGATGGCCACCTTGACGTCGGCGTCGGCGGCCCGCGCCTGCACCTCGCGCCAGAACGGGACGGCCACCTCGTCCCACTGGTGCGCGCGGACCTCGAGGTAGCTGGACTCCCAGGGCAGCGGGTTCCAGGCGGGCAGCGTGGAGCCTGCGTCCACCCCGGGGGTGCCGGACATCGTGATGACCCGGCGCACCCCCAGGAGGGCGGCCACCTCGATGGCCTCCAGCACGGCCGCCCGGTAGTGCTCGCCTGCCTCCGGGTCGGGGTGCAGCGGGTTGCCGTTGCAGTTCAGCGCGGTCAGCTCCATGCCGACCGCGTCGAAGTGCGCGAGGTACTCCGCGCGGGCGTCCGCGGAGGCCAGCAGGTCCGCCACCGGCAGGTGCACCGGCGGCAGGAACCCGCCCGAGTTCACCTCGGCACTGGTCAGGCCCAGCGCGGAGAGCACCTCCAGCGCCTCGGGCAGTGGGCGGTCGTGCAGACAGGCGGTGTAGGCGCCGAGCTTCACGGCGTACCCCTTCGGAGGTCGGTGGCACCGGCGCCGCCCCGGGCGGGGCGGGTGGTCAGTCGTTCTGCGGGAAGCCCAGGTTGAGGCCGCCGTGGCTGGGGTCCAGCCAGCGGGAGGTGACGACCTTGCCGCGGGTGAAGAAGTGCACGCCCTCGGTGCCGTGCGCGTGGCTGTCGCCGAACAGGCTGTTCTTCCAGCCGCCGAAGGAGTAGTACGAGACCGGGACGGGGATGGGCACGTTGACGCCGACCATGCCGACCTCGACCTCGCTCTGGAAGCGCCGGGCGGCGCCGCCGTCGTTGGTGAAGATCGCCGTGCCGTTGCCGTAGGGGTTGCGGTTGATCAGCGCCAGCCCCTCGTCGTACGACGGGCACCCGGACCACGAGCAGGACGGGGCCGAAGATCTCGTCGGTGTAGATCGACATCCCCTGGGTCACCTTGTCGAAGAGCGTCGGCGCCAGGAAGAAGCCGTCACCGTCGGCGTCGAAGGCCGCGTCCCGGCCGTCGACCACGAGCTCGGCGCCCTCGCTCGACGCCCGCCTCGACGTAGGAGGCGACCTTGTCGCGGTGCAGCCCGGGTCACCAGCGGGCCCATGTCGCAGCCGCGGGTGCCGTCGCCGGTGCGCAGCTTGCCCATCCGGTCCTTGATCTTCTCGATCAGCTCGTCGGCGATCGGCTCGACCGCGACCAGGGCGGAGATGGCCATGCAGCGCTCGCCGGCCGAGCCGAAGCCGGCGTTGACCGCGGCGTCGGCGGCGAGGTCGAGGTCGGCGTCGGGCAGCACCAGCATGTGGTTCTTGGCGCCGCCGAGCGCCTGCACCCGCTTGCCGTGCGCGGTGCCGGTCTCGTAGACGTAGCGGGCGATCGGGGTGGAGCCGACGAAGGAGACCGCCTTGACGTCGGGGTGCACCAGCAGCGCGTCGACGGCCTCCTTGTCGCCGTTGACGACGTTCATGACGCCGTCGGGCAGCCCCGCCTCCCTCCACAGCTCGGCGATCGCGAGCGTGGCGCTCGGGTCCTTCTCGCTGGGCTTGACGACCACGGCGTTGCCGCAGGCCACCGCCACCGGGACGAACCACAGCGGCACCATGGCCGGGAAGTTGAAGGGCGAGATGACCGCGACCACGCCCGAGGCTCTGCCGCATCGAGTAGACGTCGACCTTGGTGGAGGCGTTCTCGGTGAAGCCGCCCTTGAGCAGGTGCGGGATGCCGCAGGCGAACTCGGCGACCTCCAGGCCGCGGTTGACCTCACCGAGCGCGTCATCGAGGACCTTGCCGTGCTCCGCGGTGATCAGCGCGGCGATCCGCTCCTTGTCGCGGTTGAGCAGCTCCCGGAAGGCGAACAGCACCGCGCTGCGCTTGGCCAGCGAGACGCTGCCCCAGCTCTCCTGCCACGCCTGCTTGGCCCCCGCGACGACCTCGTCGACCAGGTCGGCCGAGGCGAGGTCGAGGGTGCCGGTGACGCTCTCCGGTGGCCGGGTTGAAGACCTCGCTGGTGCGCTCGGCGGTGCCGGTCCAGGGCCGGCCGGCGACCAGGTGGGTGATCCGGGTGGGGGTGCTCATGGGGTTCTCCTCGCGGGGTGGCGGGTGCGTCAGGGTTGAACGGGTGCGGGCAGGTGCGGGCAGGGGGTTGGGGGTGGGGGCGGCGAGGCCCTCAGGGCGAAGGGGTGGGCTTGGTCCGCCAGCGGGACAGGTGCTCGGCGATGGTCTCGCGCATGAAGGAGCTGGACTCCCGGGCCCGCTCCTCCCACGCGAACACGCACGTGGTGACGATCCCGTCGAAGCCGACCTGCTCCAGGGTGGCGAAGAACTCGTCGAAGTCGACCTCGCCCTGGCCGATGTCCAGGTGCTGGTGGACGGTGACCTGCGAGCCGGGCGGGTTGACGATGTAGCGCAGGCCCGAGGACGCCGTGTGGTCGAAGGCGTCGGCGACGTGGACCATCGTGAGCAGGTCGCCGGCGTCGTGCATGATCCCGACGCAGTCGTCGCCCTGGTGGAAGGTGTGCGGGGCGCAGTAGAGGAACGAGACGAGCGGTGGTTGATCCCGCGGATGACGTCCAGGGCCCGGTGGCCGTCCTCCTCCCAGTCGTCGGGGTGCGGCTCCAGCACCAGCCGGATGCCCTCGCGCTCGAAGACGGGCAGCAGCTCCTCCATGGACCGCCAGAACTGCTGCTCGCACAGCGCGGCCTGGCGGGGTTGCCGTTCAGCTCGCTGTTCATGGTGTCGACCCCGAGCTCGGCGGCGATGGCGATGGCGCGCTTCCAGTAGCGCACCGCCGCCTGCCGCTCGTCCTCGTCCGGACCGCTCCACCGGTACAGCGGCAGCATCGAGGAGACCCCGACGCCGGCCGTGGACAGGGCGTCGCGGAACCGGCGCACGGTCGCGTCGTCGACCCGGGGGTGGGTGAAGAACGGCGTGAAGTCGCTCCCGCGGCGACAGCTCGATCCACTCGTACCCCAGCTCGGCGACCAGCGCCGGCAGCTCCAGCAGGGGCACCTCGCGGAACATGTACGGGTCCAGGGCGAGCTTCATCGGTCTCCTTCGGTGGGCGTCGAGCAGGGCTCGCTGACCGGCCCGGTGGTCGAGGTAGCGGGTGTAGGCCTCGCGGGTGGACTCCAGGTCGGAGACCTGGCTGACCGGGACGTCCCACCACGCCTGGCTGTCGGGGGCGTGCACCAGCGGGTCGGTGCTGACGTGGATGACGACCGGGCCGCCGTCGGCCGTGGCCTCCTTGGCGACCCGGATGGCCTTCTCCAGCTCGCCGCGCGAGGGCACCTCGATGACGTGCACCCCGAGGCTGCGGGCGTTGGCGGCGAGGTCGACGGGCAGCAGGTCGCCGTCGAGCCGGCCCGAGGTGGTGTCGCGGTAGCGGTAGCGGGTGCCGAAGCGCTGCGAGCCCAGCTCCTCCGAGAGCGAGCCGATGGAGTGGAAGCCATGGTTCTGCACGAGCACGACGATCACCTTGATGCGCTCCTGCACCGCGGTGACCAGCTCGGTCGGCATCATCAGGTAGCCGCCGTCGCCGACCATGGCGAACACGTCGCGGGTCTCGTCGGCCAGCCGGATGCCGAGCGAGGCCGGCACCTCGTAGCCCATGCAGGAGTAGCCGTACTCCACGTGGTAGGCCTTGCGGTCGCGCACCCGCCACAGCTTGTGCAGGTCGCCGGGCATCGAGCCGGCCGCGCACAGCACGACGTCGCGGGGGTCGCTGAGCTCGTTGACCGCGCCCAGCACCTCGCCCTGGGTGAGCAGCCCGCGGCGCCAGGCGGTCGGTGACCTCGGGCGGCGGGTGGTACGCCGCCTCGACCTGGGCGTCCCAGCCGGCCCACAGCCCGGGCCTGCTCCTCGCGGTAGTCCGCGTCGACGTGGTACCCGTCGAGGGCCGCGGCCAGGGCCTCCAGCGCCTCGCGGGCGTCGGCCACGAGCGACAGCCCGGCGTGCTTGCCGGCGTCGAAGCCGGCGACGTTGAGGTTGACGAAGCGGACGACCCCGTCCTCGCCCGCGAAGGCGGTGCGGGAGGCCGTGGTGAAGTCGCTCCACCGGGTGCCGACGCCCGATGCACGACGTCGGCGTCGCGGGCCAGCGCGTTGGCCGCGGTCGTGCCGGTCGAGCCGACCGCGCCCATCTGCTGCGGGTGACCGTGCGGCAGCGAGCCCTTGCCGGCCTGGCGTCTCGCCGACCGGGATGCCGGTCGCCTCGCAGAAGGCCAGCAGCGCCTGCTCGGCGCCGGAGTAGTGCACCCCGCCGCCGGCCACGACCAGGGGGCGCCGGGCGCTGCGGAGCAGGGCGGCGGCGGCCTCCACCCGCGACCGCTCGGCCGGTGGCCGGGCCACGTGCCAGGTCCGCTCGGCGAACAGCTCGACGGGCCAGTCGTGGGCCTCGGCCTGCACGTCCTGCGGCAGGGCGAGGGTGACGGCGCCGGTCTCCACCGGGTCGGTGAGGACCCGCATCGCGGAGAGCAGCGCGGCCGGCAGCTGCTCGGCGCCGCACGACCCGGTCGTAGTAGCGCGAGACCGGCCGGAAGGTGTCGTTGACGGTGACGTCCCCGCCGTACGGCGCCTCCAGCTCCTGCAGCACCGGGGAGGAGCGGCGGGTCGCGAAGGTGTCGGAGGCCAGCAGCAGCACGGGGAGGCGGTTGATCGTGGCCAGCGCGGCACCGGTCACCATGTTGGTGGAGCCGGGGCCGACCGAGGCGGTGCACGCCCAGGTCTGGAGCCGGTCCCGCTGGCGGGCGAAGGCCACGGCGGTGTGCACCATCGCCTGCTCGTTGCGGGCCAGGACGTAGGGCAGGGCGGGCGTCCGTCCGGCGTCCAGCGCGTGCGTCTCGTGCTGGAGCAGGGCCTGCCCCACCCCGGCGACGTTGCCGTGGCCGAAGATCCCGAAGCAGCCGGCGAACAGCCGCTGCCGCACGCCGTCGCGCTCGGAGTGCTGCACGGCCAGGAACTCCACCGTCGCCTGCGCCACCGTCAGCCGGATCGTCTCGCTCATCGTGGGTCCTTCCCCATCGGTAGTCGCGGGTCGACCTCGAGGCCGTCCCAGGTGCTCGCGGACCCAGCCGTGGGCCGGGTCGTCGCAGATCAGCCAGGCCCGGCTCGGGCCCGGGCCGGCCATCACGTTGAGGTAGTACAGGTCGTAGCCGGGGGCCGCCATGGACGGTCCGTGCCAGCCGTGCGGCACGAGGACGACGTCACCGGTGCGCACCTCGGCGAGCACGTCGATGGGCCGCTCGGCGGTGCCGTAGACCCGCTGGTAGCCGACCGGGTCCGCCGCCGGGGCGCCTCGCGCCCCTGCGGCGACCTGGGTCTCGAAGTAGTAGATCTCCTCGAGCTCGGTCTCCTCGCCCGGCCGCTCCTCGTCGTGCTTGTGCGGCGGGTAGGAGCTCCAGTTGCCGGCGGGGGTGACCACCTCGCAGGCGATGATCGAGTCGGCCTCGAGCACGGCGGGGACGCCGAAGTTGCGGACCTCGCGGGAGGCCTGGCCGGCCCCGCGCAGCTCGACGGGCACCTCGTCGACGCGCACGTGACGGAAGGAGCGGGCCGGGGCGCCCTCGTCCACCCGCGCGGCGCAGACCGCGACCCGCACCGTGGCCTCCGCCGAGGCGGTGACGACAGGGCGAGGGTCGACCCGGCCGGTGCGTAGGCCACGTCGGTCGGCCCGGCGAAGACCGAGGACCGGCCCGCCAGGTGGGCCGTGTGCTCACCGTCGGCGTCGGAGGCACTGCACGCGCAGCGCGCCCGCGAGCGGCACCACGACGTGCTCCCAGGCGTCGGCGGCGAGCACGGTCTCGGCGCCGGCGCGCAGCGTGCAGCACCCGCAGTCCGGTGTGCGCCCAGCCCTCGACGGTGTCGTCGACGAGCGACCTCGGCGCCGTCGCGGCGGACGCTGCCCAGCGGCAGCACCCAGCGGTCGTCGCCGGCCATCAGGCCCCCTGCCCTGGCTGGTCACCCGGCCGGACGCCCGGCTGGACCCCGTGCACGAGCTCGGCGGCGATGTCGACGGCGGCCGCGACGTCGCCGTCCGGCGGGTACAGCAGCGCCCGGCCCACCACGAGCCCGCGTACCGAGGCCAGGTCGAGCGCCTTGCCCCACGCGGCGTAGGTGTGCTCGGGGTCGCCCAGCGGGTCGCCGCCGAGCAGCAGGGTCGGCATGCGTGGTGGCGTCCATGACCCGCTCGAGCTCGTCGACCACCGGCAGCTTGAGCCAGGTGTAGGCGCTGGAGGCGCCCAGGCCCGACGCGATGTGGATGGAGCGGATGGTGCTGTCGGGGTCGAGCAGGTTGCGGACGCGACCGCCGTCGCGCACCGACAGGAACGGCTCGACCATCGCCATCAGCCGACGCTCGGCCAGCTCGGTGACCGCTCGGCCGGTGGCCTCGAGCGTGGCCAGCGGACCCGGGGTCGTCCAGGCAGATCCGGGTGAGCATCTTGCCGCCGTCGAGGCCGCGGGCGTCGATCTCGGCGGCGGTGTAGGCGGTGAACCGGTCGTCGAGCTCGAAGGTGGCGCCCTGCAGGCCGCCGCGGTTCATCGAGCCGATGACGACCTTGTCCTCCAGGGCGCCCATCAGCAGCAGGTCGTCGAGGATGTCGGGGGTGCCGAGCACGCCGTCGACGCCGGGACGCGCGACCGCGGTGGCCAGCCGGCTCGAGCAGCTCGCTCCGGCTGGCCATGGCCATGCGGGTCCGACGCGGACGCCGAGGGCGCCGCGGGCGGGGTGGTCGGCCGCGACCAGCAGCAGCCGGCCGTCGGCGCCCAGCAAGCGGGCGCCGGGCGCGCGCGCGCCCAGGCCTCGGCGATGCGGCTCCGGCTCGCGGGCGCGGATCTCGGTGATCTCGGCGGGGCCAGCAGGGACGGGGTCAGCGGGCTGGTCATGCGGTCACACGGTCCTCTCGGAGGGGACGGCGGGCCAGGGCCGGCCTCGACCTCGGCGGTCGTCGGGCATGGCGGTGGAGCACTCCAGGCGGCCCGCGACCAGCGCGCCGGCCACGTTGGCGAACTCGAGGATCCGGCGCAGCTCCCAGCCGGCGAGCAGGCCGTGCACCAGCGCGCCGCCGAAGGCGTCGCCGGCACCCAGCCCGTTGACGACCTCGACCGGGTACGGCGGCACCTCGACGCGCTCCTCGCGGGTGGCGGCGAGCACCCCGCGCGGGCCCTGCTTGACCACGGCCAGCTCGAGGCCGCGCTCGAGCAGCGCGTCGGCCGCCCGCTGCGGGTCGGTCTCGCCCACGGCGACCTCGCACTCCTCGCGGTTGCCGACGGCGACGGTGACGTGCTCGAGGGCCAGGCCCACCTGGTCGGTGGCCTCGGCGGGGTCGGCCCAGAACATCGGGCGGTAGTCCAGGTCGAGGACGGTGTGCCGACGACGCGCCCGGTGCTCCCAGGCCGCGAAGTGCGTGCCAGCGCGAGGGCTCCTGGGAGAGCCCGGTGACGGTGGCCCAGAAGACCTCCGCGTCCCGGATCGCCTCCAGCGGCAGGTCGCTCCACCTCGAGCATGCAGGTCGGGGGCGGTCGGGTAGCGGTAGAAGTAGAGCGGGAAGTCGTCGGGCGGGAAGACCTCGCAGAACGTGACCGGGGTCGGCGGGCCCTCGCCGGCGCGGATGAACGCCGGGTCGACGCCGAGCCGCTCGCCTCCAGCCGCACGAAGCGGCCGAACGGGTCGTCGCCGGTGCGGGTGACCAGGGCGGTACGACGGCCGTAGCGCGCGGCGGCGACGGCGACGTTGGTGGCGCTGCCGCCGAGGAACTTCTCGAACGTCCGCACCTCCTCCAGCCCGACCCCGTGCTCGAGGGGGTAGATGTCGACCCCGGTGCGGCCCATGGAGACCAGGTCGTAGCCGCTCACGCCGCGCCCCCGATCTCGTCCAGGGCGACGGGCCGGCCCAGCTCGCGGGACCGCTCGCAGGCCTCGGCCACGCGGAAGGCGGCCAGGGCGTCGGCGACCGTGCACGGGCTGGGGCTGCGCCCGGCCACCACGTCGCAGAAGGCGGTCAGCTCGGCGACGTACGCCGGCTGGAAGCGCTCCATGAACGACCACTTCTGCGGTCCGGCCGGGTAGTCCGCGCCCGGCTCGGCCGAGCGTCAGCGCCAGCGAGTCGTCGTAGCCGACGCCGATGGTGCCCTGCGACCCCATCACCTCCATGCGGACGTCGTGCCCGCCGCCGCCGTAGCGGGTCGAGGTCACCACCACCAGCGTGTCGTCGTCGAGCGCCAGGAGGGCGGCGCCGGTGTCGACGTCGCCGGCCTCGGTGAAGAAGGAGGCGCCCTTGTTGGCCCCGATGGCGAACGCGCTGGCGACCTCACGGCCGGTGACGAAGCGCAGGATGTCGAAGTCGTGCACGCTGCAGTCGCGGAACAGGCCGCCGCTGGTGGACAGGTAGGCCGCGGGCGGCGGCGACTGGTCGTGGGTGTTGGCCCGCACGGTGTGCAGGAGGCCGAGCTCGCCGCTGCGCACCGCGTCGTGCGCGCGGCGGTAGCCGGCGTCGAAGCGGCGCTGGAAGCCGACGTGCACCGGCACCTCGGAGCCCTCGACGAGCTTGAGCAGCTCGACGGTCTCCTCCAGGGTCGAGGCCACCGGCTTCTCGCAGAAGGTGGGCACCCCCGCGGCCAGGGCGGCGCGCAGGGCCGGGGCGTGGCCCGGGGTCGAGGTCGTCACGACCAGTCCGTCCACCCGGCCCAGCAGGTCCTCGAGGTCGGCGGCGAGACCGTAGCCGTGCTCCCGGGCGACGCGCGCGGCCGCGTCCCCGACGACGTCGGTGACCACCACCTCCTCCACCTCGGGCAGCGCGGCCAGGGTGGAGGCGTGGAAGGCGCCGATGCGGCCCGTTCCGGCCAGTCCGATACGCATGCGAACCTCGTCCTGCTCGTGGGTCGACGGCGCCGGGGGCGCCGCCGGGGGCGACGCGGCCAACGATGCCTGTTGAGCACCCCACCCGTCAACTGTTTGTCCTGACATTAGGACTTAGTGAGGCGAGCATGATGTCCGGTACGATTCCGCCATGGCTGCGCAGCAGATCAGCGTGATGATCGACCGGCTGTCCCCGGTCCCGCTCTACCACCAGCTGGCCGAGCAGCTCGCCGGCGCGATCACCGACGGTCGGCTGCAGCCCGGGGACCCCTTCGAGAACGAGGTGGCCGTCGCCGAGCGGCTGCAGGTCTCCCGCCCCACCGTGCGCCGGGCCATCGCGGAGCTGGTGGACCAGGGCCTGCTGGTGCGGCGGCGCGGCCTGGGCACCACGGTGGCCAACCGCAAGGTGCACCGCCGCTTCGAGCTGACCAGCCTCTACGACGACCTCGAGCGGGACGGGCGCGAGCCGCGTACCAGCGTGCTGGAGCTGGGCACGACCACCGACGAGGCCGCCGCCGCCGAGCTCGACCTGCCCGCGGACACGCCCCTGCTGCGCATGGTCCGGGTGCGCTACGCGGGGGACCTACCCCTGGCCCTGCTGACCAACTGGCTGCCGCCCGAGCACAGCGACCTCGGCGAGGAGGAGCTGGCGCAGCACGGCCTCTACGCCGCCCTGCGCCAGCGGGGCGTCAAGCCGGTGGTGGCCCAGCAGAGCATCGGGGCCCGCATGCCCACCGCGGCCGAGCGCCGGCACCTGGAGATCCGGGGCTCGCACCCGGTGCTGACGATGACCCGGATGGCCTTCGACGCCGCGGGGAACGCCGTGGAGTTCGGCAGCCACTCCTACCGCGCCTCGGAGTACACCATCGACCTGATGGTCGACGAGCGCTAGGTCCGTCCGGCTCAGCGGGGCTGCCCGCGCCGGACGTGGTCGAAGATCAGGCTGGTCTCGGTCATCGCCACGTCGGCGGCCGCGGTGAGGTGGTTGACGACGAAGTCCCGCAGGCGGTCCGCGCTGGCACGGCGACGTGCACCGCGAAGTCGTCGGCACCGGACGAGGAAGAAGACGTTGAGCACGTCGGGCAGACCGACGAGGTAGCCCTCGAAGCTCTCGATGCGCGACCGGGCGTCGGCCTGCAGACGCACCGAGATCATCGCCTGCAGCGGCCGCCCGAGCGCCCGCAGGTCGACGTCGGCGTGGACCCCCCGGATGACACCGCTCTCCCGCAGGGCCCGCACCCGTGCCAGGCAGGTCGAGGGCGCGATGCCGACCTGCTCGGCGAGCGCGTTGTTCGCCGTACGGCCGTTCGCCATCAGCAGCTCGACGAGCCGCACGTCCACCTCGTCGAGAGGTGCGGCCGACGCCGCGACCGGGGGACGAACATTGTTCGCGGGAGCCATGCGAAAGCGTCCTCTCGACCACCGGTCGTTCGCCGGAGACGACCGTGCCTGCCGAATCATCTGCCAGAAGGTGGCCGCACGTCGAATGTCTGCGCCAGAATCGGAGCCACCCTCGCTCGTCGGAAGGACACACCATGAAGGTCGGCATCCCGAAGGAAGTCAAGAACCACGAGTACCGGGTGGCGATCACCCCGGCCGGGGTGCACGAGCTGGTCGGGCGTGGTCACGAGGTCTACGTCCAGGCCTCGGCGGGCCTCGGCTCCTCGATCCCCGACGAGGAGTACGTCGCGCGCGGGGGCGAAGATCGTGGACTCCGCCGAGGAGGTGTGGGCGACCGGCGAGCTGGTCCTGAAGGTCAAGGAGCCGGTGGCCGAGGGAGTACCCCCGGATGCGGGAGGGCCAGGTGCTCTTCACCTACCTCCACCTGGCCGCCGACCGGCCGCTGACCCGCGAGCTGGTCGACCGCAACGTCACCGCGATCGCCTACGAGACGGTGCAGACCCCCGACGGGGCGCTGCCGCTGCTGGCCCCGATGAGCGAGGTCGCCGGCCGGCTCGCCCCGCAGGCCGGCGCGCTACCACCTGATGCGCTCGGGCGGCGGCCGCGGGGTCCTGATCGGCGGCGTCTCGGGGGTGTACGCCGGCAAGGTCGTGGTGATCGGCGCCGGTGTCTCGGGGATGAACGCAGCCGCGATCGCACTCGGCATGCAGGCGGAGGTGCTGCTGCTGGACCGCGACATCAACAAGCTGCGCGCGGCGGACCGCATCTACCAGGGCCACCTGCAGACCGTCGCCTCCAACTCCTACGAGGTCGAGCGCGCCGTCCTGGACGCCGACCTGGTCATCGGCGCGGTCCTTGTGCCCGGCGCCAAGGCCCCCACCCTGATCTCCAACGACCTGGTCTCCCGGATGAAGCCCGGCTCGGTGCTCGTCGACATCGCCATCGACCAGGGCGGCTGCTTCGAGGACTCCCGGCCCACCACCCACGACGCCCCGACGTACGCCGTCCACGACTCGATCTTCTACTGCGTCGCGAACATGCCGGGCGCCGTCCCGCACACCTCCACCTACGCCCTGACCAACGTCACGCTGCCCTACACCGTCGCGCTGGCGGACAAGGGCTGGCACCAGGCCCTCGCTGGGGACCACTCGCTGGCCCTGGGCCTCAACGTGCACGCGGGCACGTCACCAACGCCCCGGTGGCGGAGGCGCACGGCTGCCGCACCGCATCGCTGGAGGACGTGCTGGCCTGACCGGGCCCGAGCTCACCCCAATTGCCGGGGACCGGCCCTTGTGGGCGGGCCCTTACGATACCCGTCGGTAGTAAACATTCCTGCGGTCACGCATCGGTCGGGGCAGGGAAGCGCCCCCGGGAGCTCGACGCCCGGGGGCGTTTCTCTGCGGCGCCGGCGCAGGCCCAGGCGCCGTGCCGCGTCGTCCAGCCTGACCAGGCCGGCCGCCTCGAAGGCCGCCAGCCACCCCCCATGGGGAACCAGCCCCAGCGGCCGTGGAAGCGGTTGGCGTTCGCCACGATGTCCTCCAGGTGCTCCACCGGCGGGTCGGAGACCGGGTGCCACTGGTGCCGGGCCAGCGCCCCGCCGACCCACCAGAGCCCGGCACCGGCCGCACCGCGGCCTGGGCGAAGTCGGTGTCCTCGCCGCCGTAGCCCGGCGTAGCCCTCGTCGAAGCCGGGCAGCCGGGCCCAGTGGGTCGCGGTGACCGCGAAGGACAGCGACCAGAAGAGCCGGGCGTCCCCCGGCTCGAGCACGCCGGGCCCGGGGGCCGGCCGCGCCGGGTGCGGCGCGGCGGCCGCCAGCACGTCGTCGGGGTAGGAGGTCGCGCCGGGCGGGAGCGGCGGCAGGTAGGCCACCGCGCCGCTCAGCAGGGCCGGCGGGCCGTCGGGGTCCGACCGGGACGCGGCCGCCTCGTAGGAGGCGAGCAGGCCCTGCTCGGCCAGGCAGTCGACGTCGAGGAAGACCAGCAGCGTCGGCCCCGGACCGCACCGCGGCGGCGGCACCGGCGTTGCGGGCCCGGGCCAGCGGGCAGCCGCCCGTGCGCGGGTACGTCGACCGGCACCACGACGACCTCGGTGCGCGGGTCAAGGCCGCCGAGCGGGCACCGCCGCGGGCCACGGCTCCGACAGGTCGTCGTCGCCCATGGCCACCACGACCACGACGTCCGGCGAGCGGCGCCCGGAGGCCAGGGACACGTGCTGTGCGGCCAGGTGCCGGTGTCGCCCGGCCGCGGGGGTGACCACCGCGACGCGGGCCATCAGCGCGCCCCGGCCAGCGGCGCGCCGTGCTGGCCGTCACGGCGGGGACCGGGCAGGCGCGGGCAGGCCGGCGCAGGCCGCCACGGCCGCCGCGGCCCGCCGCGCACCGTCCCCGTCGGACCACCGCGCCCAGCCGTCACCGCCCAGGACCACGGCGTCGTGCAGCAGCCCGGGCCACGCCGCGTCTCGGGCCAGCGGTCCAGGGCCACCGCGACGCGGCCGCGCCGCAGCGCCCGGACGGTGTGGCGCTGCTCGTCGAAGGGCCGCTCGTCGGCGACCACCACCGCGGGGGCCCGGGCCGCGGCGAGCTCGGCCACCGCGTTCTGCCCCGCGTGGGCGACCACGACGTCGGCGCCGGCCCAGGGCCTGCCACATCTCCTCGGCGCTGCGGCGCGGTCCGCCGGCGCCGGCCGTCTCCCAGTCCAGCCGGGGTGGCCGCGACCAGCCGGCTCACCCGGCCGGCGTCCGCAGGTCCGGCCCCGGCGCCCCACAGCAGCAGGGCACGACGGCCCTGGGCGGGCTGGCCGCCCCGCGCGGCCCGGTCCGGCACCGGGCGGCCGTCGAAGCGGCTGATGCCCCCGACGAAGACCCCCTTGCGCTGCTGCTCCTCGGTCCACCGGTGCACGCCCAGGGGCTGCGGGCCAGGGGGCGAGGAGCAGGTCGGCCAGGTCGTAGGCCGTGCGGTGCGGACGGTCCGAGCGGTCCCCGGGCATGGCGGCCACCACGACCGGCGTACCGGTGAGACGGACCAGGGTGGCGACCTCCACCGAGACGTCGACGACGACCAGCCGGGGCCGTTCGCGGGCCACCCACTCCACGACCTGGGCGGCCCGCTCGCGCAGGCCCGGGTGGTGGCGCGGCACCCAGTGCAGGGTGCCCCCCGGCCTCGACGTCCCGAGGCTCGTGGCCGGACCCGTCGTCGCGGCTCAGCTCGACCCACGGCAGGGTCGCAGCCCTCGGGGCGGGGCAGCGAGCTCAGCACGGTGACGGCCCCGGGCAGGTGCGCGGTGACCGACAGCATCCGGTGCAGGTGGCCGCTGCCCTGGTGGTGGACGTACCAGCCGATCACGCCGCCACCGCGCGGGAGAGCCCGGCGTACAGGTCGACGTAGGCGTCGATCATGGCCTCGATCGAGCAGGTCTCGCGGGCGTGCGCCCGCACCGTGCGACGGTCCAGGACCGCGGTCTCGCGCCAGCGCCTGCACGGCCGCGTCGACGTCCCCGGCCGGCGACCAGCCGACCGGACGCGGGCGAGACCACCTCGGGCAGCCCGCCGCGGGCGAAGCCGAGCACCGGGCGTGCCGCAGGCCAGCGCCTCGGCGGCGACCAGGCCGTAGGGCTCGTCCCAGGTGGGGGTGACCAGGCAGACGGCGCTGGCGACCCAGCAGGGCGGCGAGCTCCCGCTGCCGCAGGTGGCCGACGTACTCCACCCCGGGACCCAGGCGGGGCTGCACGTGCTCGGCCCAGTAGACCGGGTCCGAGATCGGCCCGGCGAGCCGGATCCGCCGCCCGGCCGCGACGGCGATGTCGACGGCCAGGTGGGTGCCCTTCTCCGGCGCGATGCGCCCCGTCCACACCAGGTCGTCCCCGCCGCCGCCCGCCGGCCAGCGGTCCAGGTCGACGCCGTTGTGGATGACCGCCGGGGTGGCGCTCAGGGCGTGGTCCCACGAGCGCGGCGGTGTGGGCGCTGACGGCCACGAAGCGCTGCTCGGCCCCGTTGAGGCATCACCGCGGGCTCCAGCCACGGCGTGGGCGGCGTGTGCAGGGTGGTGACCACGGGCGCGGCCACGGCGTCGGCCATCGCGATCGGCAGGTAGTGCAGGCTGTTGTTGTGGACGACGTCGTACCCGTCGTCGCGGGCCAGGCCCAGCATCAGCTGCAGGTAGGCGTGGTGCTGCTCCATCCACTCCATCGGCTGCATGGACACGTCCTGGCGGGCGGTGGTGCTGAGCTCCAGGGGGCTGACCGGCAGCAGCCGGGCGCGCAGCCGAGGGTCGGAGCCGGGGCCGGCGAACACGGTCACGTCGGCCCCGCGACGACGCATGCCCGCGACCAGGTGCCAGGTCAGGGCCTGCATGCCGCCGGCGAAGGGCTCGCCGATGGGGAACCTCGCGTCCGCGATCACCACCAGGCGAAGGGGGGCGCTCACCGGGCCAGGACGCGCTGGTAGAGGTCGCGGTGGGCCACGGCGAGCGCGAGCCGTTCGCGGTCGCGCTGGGCCGGGTCCGCCCGCCAGGCGGGCCGCTCGACGAAGGCCCGGTGGACGCCGTCGACCAGCGAGGCCCGGTCGGGACCGTCCTCGCTGACCCGGTAGGTCAGGCAGGGCCGCTGCTCCGCGTAGAAGCCGCAGTCCCCGGTCAGCACCGGCGTGCCCAGGTCGTGGCAGGCCTCCAGCCAGCCGGAGTGCGTGCCGAAGCGGTACGGCAGCACGGAGAGGTCGAGCTGCTGCAGGTGGTCCCACAGCGCCTCGTCGTCGAGGAAGTCGTGCTCGCGCAGCTCCAGGTCGCCCCGGGCGTCGGCCTCGCGCAGGTACGTCGCCAGCACGGCGTCGTAGCGCACGAAGTCGGGCCGCATGGCCTCGTGGTGGACGTCGACCACGAGGACGGCCTCGGGCAGGTCGTGCACGGCCTCGACCACCGCCTCGACCACCGGCAGCGGCGCCGTGCTGGCCCGCAGGCTCTTGAGGTGGATGCCCACCGTCCACGCCGGGTGCGCGGGGCGCGGCCGGCCCAGGGCGGGCTGCTCGACCACGTGCGGGTGCGGCAGCACGGCCGCGGTGCGCTGCCAGCGGCGCTGGATCTCGGCCGCCGCACCGGGGGTCAGGGTGACCAGGGCGTCCGCGGCCGGCACCAGCACGTCCAGCTGCTCGTCGTGGGCCCGGCGGTCCGGGTGGTGCGGGTTGCGCAGGTCGTGCACGGTCATCACCAGCGGCTTGCCGCAGGCGCGCAGCTCGGCCACCAGCGCGCCGAGCTGCTCGGTCGTCCGGGCGTCGAAGCCGAAGTGCAGGTGGTAGACGTCGAAGTCGTCCTGGTGCTCGCGCACCCAGCCCGCCTCCAGGGCGGGCGGCGGCCACCACTGCGTGGCCGGGACGCCGGGGCCGACCGCGGGGTCGGGCAGCCGGTCGACGCCGGTCACGGCTGGGTGAGCCGTGTGCTCGACGTAGACGTGGCCGGAGGGGATGGACAGCACGCGTACAGTTCCCTGTACGCGCTCTCCCGCGGACGGGCGGGCGGGGCTCGTGGACCCGAGGGTGGACGCGTCGGACGCGGCCGGCCGGCTCAGGTGGCTGGTCTGGCTGGGAATGGGGTTCTGCTCCTTCCGTCAGGCTCTCGTCAGGCGGTCGGACTCCCGTTCCTCTTCACCAGCGAGCGGCGGCGTCAGCGGCCGCTCAGGGTGGGTACCCCGATGCGGTCAACCCATCCATGGCGATCTGGGGCGGTACGTCACTCCCGCGAGCCCTCGACGGGGACGCCTCGCGATCGCGGTGCGTTCTCCTCGGGGGACGGCTCACCCGGCCGATCTACCCCTGATCCACCCCCGACCCGTCGAGGGCCGCCGAGGAGACCCATGCCGCACCAGAGCCAGGAGCTGCGCATCCGCAGCCTCGCGGCGATGGCGCGCGCCCTGGGCCGGTCGGAGGAGCTGCTGCGGCTGCTGGAGATCGCCGCCGAGGGCGCCCGCACCGCGATGGGGGCGGCGAGCGTCTCGGTGAGCCGCCTGGTGCCCGAGGCCTCCAGCGTGCAGACGCTGGTCAACGTCGGCGAGCTCGGACCGGGCGAGGTCCGCTGGCCCGAGGACGAGGTCTACGGCAGCGAGGACTTCGCCGCCCTCCGCCTGGTGCTCGACGGCCTGCAGAGCTGGTCGTGGACCCTCGCCGACGAGCAGCTGCCGGACAGCGAGCGGGCACTGCTCGAGCAGCTGGGCAAGGGGTCCTCGCTGGGCGCCCCGCTGCTGGTCGACGGCGCGCTGTGGGGCGAGTTCTACGCCACCCGTCACCGCGGCGAGCAGGGCTTCGACGACGTGGACGCGGCGTACCTCGAGGCCCTGCTGGCCATCCTGGCCGGGGCGGTGTCACGGGCGCTGCGCGAGGAGTCGCTGCAGCTGCTGGCCTACCGCGACGCCCTGACCGGGCTGCCCAACCGCCGGGCCCTCGACGAGCACGCCGAGGCCGCCTTCGAGGTGCCGGCGGGACGGCCCCGGACCGTCACGGCGGTGACCCTGGACATCAACCGGCTCAAGCTGGTCAACGACTCGCTCGGCCACCCTGCGGGCGACGAGCTCATCTCCTGGGTCGCCCGCGACCTGCAGGAGGCCTACCGCCACCTCGACGGCGCCGTGGTCGCCCGCGTCGGTGGCGACGAGTTCAGCGTGCTGGTGCGCGACACCGACCCGACCGTGGTGCTCGCCGTCTCCGACGAACTGTGCCGTCGGACCTGGCCGGTGGGACCGGGCGCCAGCGTCTCGGCCGGTGCTGCCTCGTTCACGCTCTCCTCGGGGACCACCCGCACCCCCACCGACCTGTTCGGGGCCGCGGACCGGGCGCAGTACGTGGCCAAGCGGGGACGGCTGGCCGTCACGGTGCTGTCCGAGGAGGCCGACCACGGCGACGGGGCAGGCGGGGCCTGACCGGCCCGGTGCTCAGTCGGGTGGGTCGACCTCCAGGTCGGCGTACCGGTCGTGGGCGTCGCGGACCTCGGTCCGTCGCGTGAGCACGGCCTCCCCCTCGTCCAGCAGCAGGCCTGGCTCGGCGGGCGGGTCGACGTCCACCACGGCGGCGGCCTCGACCAGCTCCCGGGGCTCGGTGGGCGCGTTGACGTCGGTGACCTCGGTGAGCCGGGTCACTCCGATGTCGGGGCGGGGTCTGCTCGGTCCGGGCACGGCGGGCTCCTCCCGGGTCGTACGGCGTCCTGCGAGCCTCCTCGCCCCCGGGCGAACCGTCAACGGGCCCCGGTCGTTGCCTCCTCAACCACCGTGGCGGACCATGGAGACCCCCCACCTGAGGAGCACCACCCATGAGCAGCACCACGGACGAGCAGACCCGGGCCGCGACCGAGCGGGACCGGATCAGGGCCGCCCACCTGCGCCCGACCGACGTCCGCCCGGCCTCCACCGCCCGCGGCCTCCACCACACCGCGCTGGTCAGCAGCGACGTCGAGCGCACCGTCCGCTTCTACCAGGACGTGCTCGGCTTCCCGCTGACCGAGCTGATCGAGAACAGGGACTACGCCGGGTCCTCGCACTTCTTCTTCGACCTCGGGCACGACAACCTGCTGGCGTTCTTCGACTTCCCCGGCCTCGAGGTCGGCCCCTACGCCGAGGTCCTGGGCGGCCTGCACCACATGGCGATCTCCGTCGAGCCGGAGCGCTGGAGCGAGCTGGAGGCCCGGCTCACCGAGGCCGGTGTCGAGCACGAGGTGCACAGCGGCGTCTCGATCTACTTCCGGGACCCCGACGGCGCCCGCATCGAGCTCATCGCGGACCCCCTGGGGGAGATGTACGGCGAGCAGGTGCTCTGACCCAGGACGTCCCGCGCGCGCACCTGGTCAGGGGGAACCGGCCACCGGCCGGCCCCCCGACCGTCACGCCGCTACGGTGACCGGATGGGACCAGTGCAGGGCGCGCGCGAGGGCCACACCCTTCTCCCCGTCGGGCGCGACGAGGACCTCGAAGCCCTCGTTCTCCAGCATGCGCTGGCAGATGTGCACGAGCTCGGGGGGGTCCTCCACGAGCAGCGCCTGGCTGGCGGTCACCCCCTCACGGTATCGGCGACCGGTCTGCCCCACGCTTCCGCCGAGGCGTCCCGTCCTGCGTCCCCCACCCCGCCGAGGCGTCCCGTCCTGTCAGCTCACCGCGCAGGAGGGGACGCCTCGCCAGAAGGGTCACACGGCCGGGCTCAGAGGGCGCGCAGCCGTTCGGTCAGGCTCTCCTCGACCTCGTCGGCCAGCACCTTGAGCGCAGCCGGGAGCAGCGGCGTGGCCAGGTGGGCGGCGCCGTGGGGCTCGAAGCTCGCGTGGTAGGTCAGCGCCGTGCCGGTAGGTGTCGGCTCGAAGGTGATGGTGTCGAGCAGCTGCATGCGGCCGGCGTCACCGCGCAACTGCAGGCGCTCGTGCTCGACGTACTCCACCACCGTGTAGTCGACGTGGGTCTCCTTGCCCAGCAGCCGCGAGACGTTGTGGTACGTCGTACCGAGGCCGCCGTTGCCGGAGACGAGCGTCGTGGAGACCGTCGGCGGGTCCCACTGCTCGGTCGTACGGAAGTCCTTCATGAACTCCCAGACCTTCTCGACGGGCTGGTCGACGGTGATGGTGCGCTCGACGCTGGGCATGGTGGTCCTCTCGTGGGCGTGGACCCTGCGGCGTACCCGGGCACGACCTCACCAACCTCGCCGGCGCCCCGCGCGTAAGTTGGGTCCGACCACCACCGGACCCCGAGCCGGCCGAGCCCTCACGGCCGGCCCTGGGAGCAGACATGACCGAGCCCCTCACCCTGGCCGCCCGCACCGTCGCGGCGCTGCGCTCCGAGCACGACACCCTGGCCCGGGTCGTGGACGGGCTCTCGTCCGCCGACCTGGACGCCGTCTCCGGTGCCTCGGAGTGGACGGTGGCCCAGGTGCTGTCCCACCTGGGCAGCGGCGCCGAGATCAGCCTGGCCACGATGCGGGTCGCCGTCTCGGGCGCGGCCCCCCTGCCCGACGACTTCAACCAGGGCGTGTGGGACCGCTGGAACGCGATGGCGCCGGCCGACCAGGCGGCGGGAAGCCTGCGTCAGGACGAGGAGCTCGTCGCGATGCTGGAGGGGCTGAGCACCGAGCAGCGCGAGACGACGATGGTGGACATGGGCTTCCTGCCCGCGCCCTTGCCGTTGGGGTCGGCGGCCGGGATGCGGCTGGACGAGACTGCGATGCACGGCTGGGACGTCCGGGTGACCTCCGACCCCTCGGCGACCGTCGACGAGGAGGTCGCGGCCGTGCTGGCCGACCACTTCTCCGGCGGACTGGGCTTCCTGCTCGGGTTCCTGGGCAAGCCCGACGCCGCGGGGCCGGCGGTCGTCGCGGTCCGGCCCTCCGGCCACACCCTCGTCGTGGGCGAGTCGGTCCGGCTGGACGGTCCGGGCGACGCCGGCTCCGGTACGACGGAGCCGGACGCGACCTTCGAGGGGCCGGTGGAGTCCCTGCTCCGGCTCATCACCGGGCGGCTCTCCCCCGACCACACGCCCGGCGCGGTCAGCGTCACCGGGGCGGTCGGCCTCGACGACCTGCGCCGCGCCTTCCCGGGGTTCTGAGCGCGCTCAGAGGTCGTCGAGGAACAGGTCCGCGGCCAGCGGTCCGTCCCCGGGGGTGACCCGGTAGCGATCCAGGTCGGTGACGCCCTCCTCGGCGAGCACGTCCTCGTCGACGAAGAAGTGGCCCGTGCACGACCGCGCCTCGCGGGTCAGGATCGCGTGCGCGGCGTCGCTGACGATCTCCACCGTCCGGGAGCGGGCCACGTCGTCCTCGCCCAGCAGGTTGCGCACGGCCGCGGTGGCCACCAGGGTGCGGGGCCACAGCGAGTTCACCGCGATGCCGCGCTCACGCAGCTCCTCGGCCAGGCCGAGCGTGGTCAGGCTCATGCCGTACTTGGCCATCGTGTAGGCCAGGTGCGACCCGGCCCACCGGGGGCGCAGGTCCAGCGGCGGCGACAGCGTCAGGACGTGCGGGTTGGTGGAGCGCTCCAGGTGCGGCAGGCAGGTCTTGGTCAGCAGGAACGTCCCACGTGCGTTGACGTCCTGCATGAGGTCGTACTTCTTCATGTCGATCTCGGAGGTGTTGCGCAGGTCGAGCACCGAGGCGTTGTTCACCACGACGTCGACGCCGCCGAAGCGGTCCACGGCGGCGCTGACGGCCCGCTCGACGTCGTCGTCGTTGCGCACGTCGCCCACCACGGCCAGGGCCTGGCCCCCGGCCTCCTCGATGGCCCGGGCGGCGGTGTGCACGGTGCCTTCCAGACGGGGGTGCGGGTCGTCGGTCTTGGCCAGCAGCACGACGTTGGCGCCGTCCCGGGCCGCCCGTACGGCGATGGCCAGCCCGATGCCGCGACTGCCGCCGGACATCACCACGGTGCGGCCGGCCAACGTCCTCGCGGTGCTGTCGCCTGTGCTCATGCGGGGCCTCCCTCTGGGCCGCCGGGCCTGGTGGTCCGCGCTGGCGTGGCGGAATCTACCGGTCGCCCGATGCGCAGGACGGGACGCCTCGACGGGGTACGGCGCGCAGGACGGGACGCCTCGACGGGGTACGGCGCGCAGGACGGGACGCCTCGGCGGGGTACGGCGCGCAGGACGGGACGCCTCAGCCGGTGTTGCGCAGGCCCGCGGCGATCCCGTTGATGGTCAGCAGCAGCGCGCGCTGCAGGTCAGGGTCGGGCTGCTGCCCCTCGGGCACGGCGCGGGAGCGGGCCAGCAGCGAGGTCTGCAGGGCGTGCAGCGGCGCGAGGTAGGAGTCCCGCAGCTCCAGGGTGCGGCGCAGCACGGGCGCCGACTCCAGCAGCGTGGACTGGTCGGTCACCCGCAGCACCTCGCGGAGGGTCCGCTCGTGCTCCTCGCGGATGACGTCGAACAGCCCGGCCTGGCCGGCCGGCACCAGCGTGCGGACGTAGCGTGCGGCGATGTCGAGGTCGGTCTTGGACAGCGTCATCTGCACGTTGGACAGGAACGTCCGGAAGAAGCTCCACGAGCCGTACATCTCGCGCAGCAGCTCGCCGCGACCGTCCTCCCGGGCGGCGGCGAGCCCGCTGCCGACCCCGAACCAGCCGGGCAGGATGATGCGCGACTGCGTCCAGCCGAAGACCCAGGGGATGGCCCGCAGGTCGTCGAGGCCACCCTCGCCGCCGGGGCGCTTGGAGGGCCGCGAGCCGATGTTCATCTTGCCGAGCTCGTCGACCGGGGTGGCGGCCACGAAGAACCGCACCAGGGCCGGGTCGCGCACCAGGGCCCGGTAGGCCTCCTGACCGCGGCCAGCGACCTGGTCCATCGTCGCGTTCCAGCCGTCGAGCGTGTCGCGCGGCAGCAGCGAGGTCCGGTGCAGCACGGAGGCCTCGAGCACCGCGGCCAGCGCGCCCTCGAGGTTCCACCGGCCGAGCTCGGGCAGCGTGTACTTGTCGGAGATCACCTCGCCCTGCTCGGTGATCTTGATCGGGCCGTCGAGGCTGCCGTACGGCTGGGACATGATCGCCTCGCCGGTCGGGCCGCCGCCCCGGCCGACCGAGCCGCCGCGGCCGTGGAAGAGCCGCAGCACCACGCCGTGCTCGCGGGCGATGTCGCGCAGGGCCCGCTGCGCCCGGTGGATCTGCCACTGGGAGGCGGCGATGCCCGCGTCCTTGGAGGAGTCGGAGTAGCCGAGCATGATCTCCTGCACGTCGCCGCGGGCGGCCACCACCCGGCGGTACGACGGGTCCTCCAGCAGCGCGCGGAGCAGCGGTCCGGCCGCCTCCAGCTCGGCCACCGTCTCCAGCAGCGGGGCGAAGCCGATGCGCGCGGTGGCCGGCTCGGTGTCGCTGCCGACCTCCACCAGCCCGGCCTCGCGGGCCAGCACCACTACGGCGAAGAGGTCGTCGACGTCGTGGGTCATCGAGACGATGTAGGTCTCGACCACCTCGGGCCCGAAGGTGTCCAGAGCCCGACGGATGGTGTCGAACAGGTCCAGCGAGGCCACGGCGGCCTCCCCCAGCCCCGCGTGCCCCACCCCGACCAGCGGACGGCGGTGGGCCAGCTCGCGCGACAGCAGGGCGATGCGCTCGGCGCGGTCCAGCTCGCCGTACGGCGTGGGCAGCTCGCCGAGCCGGTCGAACAGCACGCCGAGGGCCTCGTGGTGCTTGGCGCTGTGCTCGCGCACGTCCAGGGTGGCCAGGCCCAGGCCCACGGCGGTGGCCGTGCGGATGAGCCGCAGGATGGCGCCGTCGCCGGTCAGCCCGTCCCCGCCGGCCAGCATCGAGTCCCGCACCAGGCACAGGTCGGCCACCAGCTCGTCGAGGTCGAGGTAGTCGCGGCCCGGCTCGTGCGGCGTGCCCTGCGCGAGCCGGTCGCGGGTGCGGTCCAGCCGGACCCGCACGAAGCTGAGCTTGAGCCGGTACGGCTCCTCCGCGTTGAGGCGGCGGACGGCCTCGTAGGTGATGGGGAGCGCCTCGGCGTCACGCTGCAGGCTGGTGCGCAGCTCCTCGGTCACCGCCACGACGCGGGTGGAGGGCGACATCTCGTTGAGCAGCTCCTCGACCGCGGAGCCCAGCACCCGCAGGCCGAAGTCGTGCTGCAGCCCCAGCACGTCGAGGGTGACCGCGGGCGTGACGTTCGGGTTGCCGTCCCGGTCGCCGCCGGCCCAGGTGCCGAAGCGCAGGGGTCGGGCCCCGGCCGGCATCCGCAGGCCGATGCCCTCGAGCACCCGGTCCAGCTCCCCCAGCAGGTCGGGCACGACCTCGGTGGCGAGGGTCTGCAGGTAGTAGACGGCCGAGCGGGCCTCGTCCTTGGGCTCGGGCCGCACCACGCGCAGCTCGTCGGTCTGCCACAGCAGGTCGACGAGCTCGGCCAGCCGGCGCTCGGTCCGGGGCCGGTCCGCCGGCGGCTGCCGAGGGTCCTCGCCGGCGTGCACCAGCTCGGCCACCCGCCGCAGCAGCTCCAGCACCGAGCGCCGACTGGCCTCGGTGGGGTGGGCGGTGAACACCGGCCGGTACTCCAGCCGCTCGAGCACCGAGCCCACGAGCGCCCGGTCGACCGTGCCTGCCTCGATCGCCTCCCCGATCCGGCCCACGGCAGCGGCCAGCGGCCCCTGGGCGCCGGCGGTCAGCTCCTGCCAGCGGTGCAGCTGCTCGGTGACGTTGACCAGCTGGAAGTACGCCGTGAACGCGCGCGCCAGCAGCACCGCGGTGGCGTCGTCGACCCCGGCCAGCGTCTCGTGCAGCGGGCCGTCGTCCTCGTCCCGGGCCAGGGCGCGGACCCGCTCGACCAGCGCCAGCAGCTCCGGCCCCTCGTGCCGGGTCAGCGCCTCGCCGAGCAGCCCGCCGAGCTGCCGCACCGAGGCCCGCAGCGCCGCGTGCTGCTGGTCGGAGGACACCCCGCCGCCGAACTGGGCCACGTCCGGCGTACGCCGGTCGGCCTGGATCATCTGCTCGGTGGTGAGCTCGTCCTTCTCACGGGTGGTCATGGGGCCAGTCTGGACTGCCCGTGTTTCACGCAGATGGCCGTCTCAGCGCCGGCCGCCCGGCCGGTCGCCGGTCAGCCCGGACCGCCCGGTCAGTCCGGGCGGCCCTTGAGCCGCCGGCCGACCGCCTGCTCGATCTCGCGGGTCGCCTGCCGCTCGGCCAGGGCCTGCCGCTTGTCCCAGGTCTTCCTGCCCCGGCCCAGGGCGATCTCGACCTTGGCCCGACCGTCGCTGAAGTACAGCCGCAGCGGCACGATGGTCAGCCCGCTCTCGGCCACCCGGCGCTCCAGCTTGTCGATCTCGGCGCGGTGCAGCAGCAGCTTGCGCTTGCGGCGGCTGGCCACGTTGGTCCAGGTGCCCTGCGCGTACGCCGGGATGTGTACGGCGTGCATCCAGGCCTCGCCGCCGTCGATGTCCACGAAGCCGTCGACCAGCGAGGCCCGCCCCGCGCGCAGCGACTTCACCTCGGTGCCGACCAGCACGATGCCCGCCTCCCAGGTGCCCTCGAGGTGGTAGTCGTGGTGGGCCCGCTTGTTGCGGGCCACGACGCGCTCGGGTTCGCGGTGCTGCACCGGTCCATCCTCCCAGAGCGGATCCGTCGGTGTTCAGGTGAACCGCAGGTGGGCGCGGCTACCGTGGGGGCGTGAGCCTCGTCCCCCGCGTCCGCCGCAGCGCCGGCGCCCTGCTGGTCGTCCTGGTGCTCGGCCTGGTCGCTGCCTGCCAGGGTGGCGGCGACACGCCCTCGGCGTCGGGCACCGCGGGCGGAAGCTCGACGGGCACCTCGGCGGGCGGCACGGCCTCGCCGTCGGCCTCCTCGACGGGCACCGCCCCCGTCGTACGGCCGACCCGCACCCCCGCGATCCGCCACGTGTTCGTGGTCAACCTCGAGAACAAGAGCTTCGAGACCACCTTCGGCGCGGACTCGCCGGCGCCGTACCTCTCCCGGACGCTGACCGCGAAGGGCGCCCTGCTCACGCAGTTCCACGGCATCGCGCACTACAGCCTGTCCAACTACCTGGCCCAGATCAGCGGCCAGGGACCCAACGGGGCCACGCAGGCCGACTGCGGGACGTTCTCCCGGTTCGTGAGCACCGGCACCGTCGCCCCCCAGCAGGCGCTGGGCCGGGGCTGCGTGTTCCCCTCCTCGGTGCGCACGGTGGCCAACCAGCTGGAGGACCGCGGCCTGACCTGGCGGGGCTACATGCAGGACATGGGGACCTCCTGCCGGCACCCCGTCCTGGACGGCCCGGACACCATGCACACCGCCCGGGTCGGCGACCAGTACGCCGTGCGGCACGACCCCTTCGTGTACTTCCAGGCGATCTCGGCGGCCTCGTGCCGGCGCAACGTGGTCGACCTCGACCGGCTGCCGGCCGACCTGGCCGTGCGCTCGCGAACCCGGAACCTGACCTACATCACCCCCGACCTGTGCAGCGACGGCCACGACGCCCCGTGCGTGGACGGGCGCCCCGGCGGGCTGGTCAGCGCGGACCTCTGGCTCAGGACCTGGGTGCCCAAGATCCTGGCCTCCCCGGCGTACCGCGCGGACGGGGCGCTGGTCATCACCTTCGACGAGGCCGACCCGCGCAAGCCCGGCGGCTCCGACGCCTGCTGCGGCGAGACGTCCATGCCGAACGCCCCGAAGCCGGGCATCAGCGGGCCCGGCGGTGGACGCATCGGGGCGGTCGTGCTGTCGCGCTTCGTGAAGCCGGGGACGCGCAGCGACGAGCCCTACAACCAGTTCTCGCTGCTGCGCACGGTGGAGGCCGTCTTCCGGCTGCCGTACCTCGGGTACGCCGCACGGGTCAACGGCTTCGGCTCCGACGTCTGGACGTCGTAGGCCGAACCCTCACACGGCCCCACAGGTCTGGTCCAGCCCCGGATCGCTCGCCCGCACCTCCGGCCGGTGCCAGGATGACCGCGGGAAGGGGTCCCCATGAGCAGCAGCATCTGGCCGACCGTCCACGCCGAGAGGCGCGCGCTGGCCGACGACCTGAGCGAGGTGCCAGACGCCGCCTGGCAGACCCCGTCGCTGTGCAGCAGGTGGACGGTCCACCAGGTGCTGGCCCACCTGGTCTCGGCCGCCACCATGACGCCGCCCCGGTTCTTCGCGCGGTTCGTGGCGGCCCGCTTCGACTTCGACCGCTACGCGCAGCGGGAGGTCGACCGCCAGGCCGCCGGCGGTCCGGGCACGACGCTGCAGGCGTTCCGGGAGGCGGCGGGACGCACCAGCTCACCGCCGGGTCCGAAGGACACGTGGCTGGCCGAGGTGCTCGTGCACGCCGAGGACATCCGCCGCCCGCTGGGCCTCCAGCACACCTACCCGCTGCCGGCCGTGGCGCAGGCGCTGGCCTTCTACGCCCGCAGCAACGTGATCATCGGTGGCCGCGACCGCGTCGCGGGCCTGGAGCTGGTCGCCTCGGACGGCGACGTGCGGGTGGGGTCGGGGCCGGAGGTCACCGGACCGGCGCTGTCCCTGCTCATGGCGGCCTCGGGTCGCCGGCAGGCACTGGACGACCTGACGGGTCCGGGCCTGCTCGAGCTGCGCGACCGGATGGCCGGGACCGGCTCCGCCTGAGTGGTGCGGGTGCTGCCTCAGGCCGCGAGGAACCCGATCCGGCCGCGACGGGACAGGTTGTTGCTGAGAATGGTGCGGATCTCCTCGGCGGCGGCGTCGTCGCGACCCTCGAGAGCGGCCAGGAGGTCGTCGACCTGGGCCGGGGTGTCGTAGGAGAACAGCTCGCGCTGGAGCTCGCGGCGCTCGGCGCGGGCGCGGCGACGCTCCCGCAGCTCGTCGGTGACGACGGCCCACAGGCGCGGGGAGGTGGCGCTGGAGGTGCTGCGGTGCGAGGTCGGGGTGGAAGTGGTGTTCATACGTCCAGTGTCCGCTTTGCACGCTCATGCGTCCAATACTCGTTCGCATGGTCATCCATGCGCTAGCGTCATGAGTATGGACACCGAGGTGCTGCGCTGGTTCCAGCAGGTCGTCGACGGGGTGAGCGTCACCGAGGTGGCCGACGTGCACCTGGTCAGCCAGCCGGGGGTGTCGCGCGCCCTGTCCCGTCTCGAGCACGAGGTCGGCACCCAGCTGCTGCAGCGCAACGGCCGGGCCCTGCGCGCGACGCACGCCGGCAGCGTCTTCAAGCGGCACGTCGACGCGATGCTGCACGACCTGGACGACGGGCTCGCGGCGGTGGAGGAGCTGGTCGACCCCCGCACCGGCACGGTGACGTTGACCTTCCAGCTCTCGCTGGGCACCTGGCTGGTCCCCCGGATGATCGGCGCGTTCCGGGCCGAGCACCCGCGGGTGCGCTTCGTCCTGGAGTCGTCGGCCGACGCGCTCGGCTCGTCGCTGGTGGCCAGCGGGCGCACGGACCTGGAGGTCACGGCGCGGCGGCCGCGCAACCCCGAGGTGCACTGGGAGCCGCTGCTCAGCGAGCCGCTCCGCCTGGCCGTGCCGCCCGGCCACCGGCTGGCCGAGCGCGCGGGCGGGTCGCCGGTCGCGTTGTCGGAGGTGGCCGAGGAGGACTTCGTGATGCTGCGCCCGGACTGGGAGCTGCGCACGGTCACCGAGCAGCTGTGCGCCGACGCCGGCTTCGTCCCGCGGGTGGCCTTCGAGGGTCACGACCTCCCCGTGGTGGAGGGCTTCGTGGAGGCGGGCCTCGGGGTGGCGGTGGTCCCGGCCGGTGGGTGGTCGCCGGCTGGTGCGGGACGTCTGGTGGCCCTGAGCGACGAGGGCGCCTTCCGCGAGGTCGGGGTGGCCTGGTCGCGCACACGACGGCTGCTGCCGTCGGCCGAGCTGTTCCGTACGCACGTGCTGACCACGGGACGGGCGGCCTGGCAGCCGGCGTGAGGGCGCCCGTCGTTCGGGGCGCGGAGGGCTCGTAGAAGCGGGCCCGAGTCGATGGGTACCGTCCTGGAGCGGGCCTGACGCGGAGTGCCTGAGCCGGAGCGGCCCCGGCCGGCCGTCTGGGAGGAGCGACCGGCCGGGACCTGTCCGAGCTCACCCCGGTCCGATGCCTTCCGGACCGCGGGCTCGCCACCATTGTCCGACCCCGGTGCGGCAATGGCTCTCCCCGGGGGTTCGTCGTCGGCACCCCGCCGGATTGGGTGGGCCTTTCCCGCACCCCCCGCCGAGGCGTCCCGTCCTGCGTGCCGTACCCCGCCGAGGCGTCCCGTCCTGCGTGCCGCACCCCGCCGAGGCGTCCCGTCCTGCGTGCCGCTCAGACGTTCCTCTCGCGCTGCACCCGCTCGGCGATCCGCTGGATGCGCCGCAGCCGACCGTCCCAGGCCGCGCCGACCGCGCCGAGCTGGGCGACGGCGCGCGCGAGCTGCGTCTCGTCGACCTCGTAGCGCCGCTCCCGCCCACTGGGGCTCGCCCGCACCAGGCCGACCCGGTCGAGCACGCCCAGCTGCTTGGCCACCGCCTGGCGCGTGACGGGCAGCTGCTCGCTCAGCGTCGTGGCCGTCGCGCCGGGGTCGGACAGGAGCAGGTCGAGCAGCCGCCGACGCGTCGGGTCCCCGACCGCGGACCACAGGTCGTCGTCGATCGCCGTCCTCACCGTCGCGCCACCAGCCGCTCGGCGTAGGCGACCAGCCGCGGCAGGAAGAGGTCCCACCCGCGGACGTGGTCGAGGTAGGTCTCCTCCAGCACGGCGGCCTCCCAGCCGCGCTCGCGGAAGCCGGTCTCGGTCAGGCGCAGCCGCGTGCTGCTCCCGGACGGCTCGAGCTCGAAGGTCACCAGGAACGAGTTCGCCGCGGTCGCCGTACCCTCGTCCTGCGCCCAGCGGAACACGAAGCGCCGGGGCGGGTCGGCCTCCACCACGGTCAGCGGCACCGTCACCGCGTCCGGCGCGGCGCCGAAGGTGATGGTGCCGCTCGCGCCCGGCACGGGGTCGAGGTCGGCGTCGTCGGGCCACCACTCCTTCAGGTGCTCCGGGGACGTGATCACCTCGTAGACCACGTCGGGGGTGGCGTCGATGACGAGCTCGCGTTCCAGGCTGCCGTACTCCATGGGATCTCCTGCTGGGGGCGGGGTGAGGTGGGGTGGGTTGGGGGACGGGCCACCAGGGGTCCGGCAGGCCCCGACCGGTGGTGATGCGGCTGCGCAGGCCAGGCCACGACGTAGTGGATCCAGCCGGTGGAGCAGGCCCTCGAAGCACTCCACTTCCGGCACGAGGCCGGGGGTGCCCGATGTCGTGACGGCCGCCAAGACCTGCCGTGGCGACTGCGGGAACGGGTACGTCGCGACGGCCCCCGGCCTGGCCACGTCCGTCGGAGCACATGGGTGGGTGCTCCGCACGTACGTGTCCTTTCGCAACCTTCAGTTGCTCCAACGTAGTCGCCGATCCACCGCTGCGCAACCATCGGTTACGCATCGATCCGTCAGTGAACGAGAGGCATGTGGGTAGCGTGCCCTTGTGGAGCCAGGAGCCGTCGCAGCCCTCGGGTCGGCGGTGGCGTTCGGTCTGTGCGACTTCGCGGCCGGACTGGGATCGCGACGGTGGAGCTTCTGGTGGGTCTCGCTCGTCAGCCTCGTCGCGTCCGTGGTCGGCGCCTGGGCGGTCGTGCTGCTGATGGGCGACCGGGCGTCGGCCACGGCGGTGGGCTGGGGACTCATGGCTGGCCTGGGTGCTGCCGTCGGCTCGTGCGCCCTGTACCGGGGCTACGGCCGGGGCCAGATGGCGGTGGCCGGACCGTTGTCGGCCGTCGGAGCGGCCGCCCTGCCGACCCTGGCCGGCGTGGCGCTCGGCGAACGGCTGCCCCTCGCGGGCGTCGTCGGCGTCGTGCTGGCGATGCCCGCGATCTGGCTGATCTCGGGAGCGGGGACCGGCGCCTCAGGTGCGCGCGCGGGCGTGGTCGACGGGCTGGTCTCGGGGGTCGGCTTCGCCCTGGAGTTCGTCAGCCTGGAACGCGCCGGCACCGGTTCGGGGCTCTGGCCTGTGGCGGTGTCCCAGGCGACGGCGCTCCTCCTGGTCACCGCGGTCGTCCTCGTGGTCCGACCGGCCGTGCGCCCGGTCCGGGGCGTGACGGTCCCCGCGACGTGGGCCGCGGTCGCCGGGGTGCTGAGCCTCGTCGCCACCGCGTCGTACTTCCTCGCGACGCAACGCGGGCTGCTGACCGTGGCAGCCGTGCTGGCCTCGTTGTACCCGGCGGTGACCATCGCGCTGGCCGCCGCGTTCCTGCACGAGCGGCCCAGCCGCTGGCAGTCCCTCGGCCTAGCCATGGCCGGGGTCGCGGTCGTCCTCATCGTGACGGCCTGACCGCTGGGCGAGGGTCAGCGGTCGATCATGCGCGCCATGGCCTCGGGGTACCGCTCGCCCTGCACCTGCACGCTCCTCGACGCCTCGTCCAGCTCGGCCAGGTCCTCGGGCGTGAGGTCCAGGTCCGCCGCGCCCAGGTTCTCCTCCAGCCGCTCGATCCGCCGGGTGCCCGGGATCGGCACCACCCAGGGTTGCTGCGCCAGCAGCCAGGCCAGCGCGACCTGGCCGACCGTGGCGCGCTTGCGCTCGGCGACGGCCCTGACCAGGTCGACCAGGGCGAGGTTGGCCTCGAGGGCCTCCCGCTCGAAGCGCGGCAGGTTGGCCCGGATGTCGCCCTCGCCGAAGGTGCTCTCGGCGGTCACCTGGCCGGTGAGGAAGCCGCGCCCGAGAGGGCTGAACGGCACGAACCCGATGCCCAGCTCCTCCAGCGCGGGCAGGATCGCCTCCTCCGGCTCCCGCCAGAACAACGAGTACTCGCTCTGCAGCGCGGTGACGGGCTGGACGGCGTGGGCGCGGCGGATCGTGGCCACACCGGCCTCGGACAGGCCGAAGTGGCGCACCTTGCCGGCGTCGATCAGCTCCTTCACCGCGCCGGCCACGTCCTCGATGGGTACGTCGGGGTCGACCCGGTGCTGGTAGAGCAGGTCGATGGAGTCGGTCCGCAGGCGCCGCAGGGACCCGTCGACGGCCTCGCGGATGTGCTCCGGCCGGCTGTCCACGCCGGTCTGCTTCCCGTCCTGGTCCAGGGCGAAGCCGAACTTCGTGGCGATGACGACGTCGTCGCGCACCGGCTCGAGGGCCTCGCCCACCAGCTCCTCGTTGTGGAAGGGGCCGTAGACCTCCGCGGTGTCGAAGAGGGTGACGCCGCGCTCCACGGCCGAGCGGAGGAAGGCGATCATCTCCTCGCGCGGAGGCCGGGCGCCGAAGGACTGGCTCATGCCCATGCAGCCGAGGCCGAGGGCGGAGACCTCCAGGCCGGTGGTGCCGGGGGTGCCGAGGATGCGTGTGGTCATGGTGTCCCCCTACCCCGATGAGCCGACGGCCCAACCCGTCGGCGCGCAGGACGGGACGCCTCGGCGGGGTACGACGCGCGGGAAGGGACGCCTCGGCGGGTCAGCGGAGCAGACCGCGACGGGCGTACGCCGCCGCCGCCTCCCGCACCAGCTGCGCGTTCAACGGCGCGTCGTGCTCCTCGAGCACCCGGACGACCTCGGCCAGCTCGGACGCGGAGGACCGGCTCGGGCGCAGGCACTCGTGAGACCCGCATCACCGTCTCGTCGGAGACCTCGACGAGCTCGGCGGCTCGGCGCAGGTTCTGCCCCAGCTGGGGGTTGCCGTCGGCCTCCGCCAGCTCGGCCTGGTGCCGCAGCGCCTCGGGGGGCATACGCAGGTCGTCCATCCCGTGGGTGCCGTCGACGGCGCCCTGCACGGTCAGGGACGGCGACCCGCGCTCGGAGGGGGGCGTCACGACCGGCGCACCTCCACCGGCGGGGTACCGGGGCGGCGGGCAGAGCGCTCCAGCGCCACGAGCGCGACCGCGCGGGCGTGGTAGCGCGCGGAGATCGACTCGTCGGTGCCGCCGGTGAAGATCGGGACGGGCATGCCCTTGGCGTGCCGTGCGGCGTTGCGCCGAGCTCGCGGTACATGGCCGCCGTCAGCAGCGGCGCGACGCTGAACAGCTCCAGGTTGGCCAGCGGCGCCAGGTCGCGACGGTGGATCAGCGCGGTTCCCTTGCCCTGCAGCCCGATTCCGATGCCCGACCCGGACAGCCGGGCGGCGGTCAGCCCGATCAGGCCGACGTCGATCGTCGAGCGCGACCCGGACCAGTCGCGGCACGCAGCCCTCCTCCTCGAGCCCGGCCGAGATCTGCCGCAGCACCTCGCCGACGGTCAGCCCGCACAGCGACAGCCACACCGCTGCGCGCCAAGGCCGGCGACAGCCCGATGCACACCTCGCGGGGATCGCTGCCCTGCCTGGCGGTCTCGACGTCGGTGAACGTCGAGGTGGCCGTGGTGCTCGGCCTGGTCGGCCGTCAACTCCGCCGCGCGTGCGCGCCTGCCGGATGGCGTCGATCTCGGCGCGGCGCTGCGTCGGTCAGCGCGTAACCCGTTGCCGGGACCCGCGTAGTCGTTGGGGTCGGTGATCTTGGACAGCACGCGGAAGTCCTCGTCGAAGATCGCCGAGGTCTGCAGCTGGTCGCCGCGCAGGCGCTCCCGGGTGAGCGCCAGTGATGGCGCTCGGCCTCCTCGTCGAAGCCGGTGCGCTTGCAGCGAGGCGACGACGTCGAACACCGTCAGCTGCTTGGCCTCGATCGCGGTGGCCGCCTCCGCGACCGCCTTCGGGTCGACCCGGCGACAGGTCGCGAGAACCGTTGGCCACCACCACCGCGTCGACGCGGTCGTCGTCGAAGTCGGCGAGGCCGAGGTCGCGGTACACCGCCTGGACGGCCGTCGCGGCGCGGCGGCGCACCCGCGCCAGGTGCTCGGCGCGACACGGTGCGCAGCCCGCCGTCGACGCCCCAGTCGCGCTGCAGCACCAGGAAGTCGTCCATGTCGTCGGAGTTGAAGTTGGACAGCGCGAAGGCGTTGTCGTAGCGCGGGATCGAGCCGAAGCCGGAGAAGATGAAGTCGGCCCCCGCCAGCAGCACCGGCAGCGTGTGCGCGCTGCGCCGGATGTCGGACTCGGAGATCAGGTTGTCGTTGCCCGCGCACGATTCGAGGTCGCGCATCATCACCATCAGGTTCTCGGCGAGCAGTTCCTTCATGCCGTCGGGCACCGAGGCGACCACGCCGACGCCGTCGATGCCGCCGTTCTGCACGCCCTGCGATGCCCAGCGCCCGCGGCCAGCGAGACGCAGCGCGACTCCAGGTACAGGATCGAGCACTTCTCGGCCGCGCCCATCAGCACCTCGGCGCCGCCGCCGCTGGTCACCCGCATCTTGAGCCCGCGCGAGGCGTAGCGCGGAGGTCAGGATCGCCTTCGAGAACGGGGTGTCGTCGCCGTCGACGAACACCTGCTCGGTGCCGTAGAGCGAGATCGGTCTCGGCGTAGCTGGTCAGCCCGCGCAGGCCGAGCCGCAGCTCCAGCGCCTCCTCGATCGAGCACTGGGCCATCGCGCCCGGCGACGCCGACCTGGCTGCCGATCAGCAGCGCGACCGCGTTGGACGGCGCGTCGCCCAGCACCGGCACCGTCGTCTCGACCTCGCGGAAGCCGTAGCGCGACGGCACTCGGCGGCGTCGGCGGCGATCAGCAGCGGGTCGTCGAGCTGGTTGGTGACGTGCGCCTGGATTGCTCGGCGTCCGCCTGGCCGCGCATCTTGGTCATCGCCATCTGCATCTCGACGGGCGACGAGCAGCGCGACGCACGCGGGCGAGCTTGGCCGGCGTCATGCCGCCGACCAGGCGGACCACCTCGGCCCGCGGCACGTTGACGTCGACGGCCATCCGCGCCAGCGCCGCGTCGTCGAGCGCCATGGCCTCCTCGGCGACGTCGAGGTCGATGCCGTAGCGGGCGATGAACTCGTCGATCACGTCGAAGTCGGCGTCGCGCCTTGCCGTCGAGCTCGACCACGACGCCGTCGCGCACCACCAGCGACGGCTCGGGGTCGTGCGGGCTGCGCATCGCGACCAGCCCGAGGTCGGGGTTGGCGACGCTGAAGCCGTCGAGGTTGACCGTCTTCGCGTCCAGCACCCGCCGGCGCAGGGACCGCGGGTCGCCGTCGCCGGCCTCGCTCACCCGGTCGCCCTGGACCCGGGGGGTCGGGTCCAGGGCGACGGGAGCGGCACCCGCGGAGGGTGCCGGACTAGGCACCGACACGGATGAGCTTCTTGTTGACGAACTCGTCGATGCCGAAGCGACCGAGCTCACGGCCGAACCCGGAGCGCTTGACGCCACCGAAGGGCAGCTCGGCGCTGTCCGCGCCGACGCCGTTGACGTAGACCATCCCGGCCTCGATCGCGTCGGCGACGCGCTCGGCCTGCTCGGGGTCGGTGGTGAAGACGTAGGAACCCAGGCCGAACGGGCGTGTCGTTGGCGATCTCGACGGCCTCCTGCTCGGAGGCGGCCCGGTAGACGATGGCCACCGGCCCGAAGAGCTCCTCGTGGTAGACGTCGTGCTCGGTGGTGACCCCGGTCAGCACGGCCGGCGGGTAGAAGGTGCCGTTCGCGCTCACCGGCCCGGGCGAGCTGGCACCCTGCGCGACGGCCTGGTCGACCTGCTCGGCCAGCCGCTGGCGGCGCGGCGCGAGGACAGCGGGCGCAGGTCCGGCGGTCGCCGCCGTGGACCAGCTGGCCTGCGTGAACTTGCCGACGAAGTCGTCGTAGAGGTCGTCGGCCACGATGAACCGCTTGGCCGCGTTGCAGGCCTGGCCGGTGTTGTCCAGACGTGCGGCGACCGCGGCCTCGACGGTGGCGTCGAGGTCGTCGGTGCGACAGCAGGATGAAGGGGTCGGAGCCACCGAGCTCGAGCACGACCTTCTTCAGGTGGCGACCGGCGATCTCGGCGACCGCGGCGCCCGCGCGCTCCGAGCCGGTCAGCGAGACGCCCTGGACCCGGGGGTCGGCGATCACGTCGGCGACCTGCTCGTTGCGTGGCGTAGACGTTGATGTAGGCGCCCGGGGGGAAGCCGGCGTCGAGGAAGATCTGCTCGCAGGGCCGCGGCCGACTCCGGGCACTGCGGCGCGTGCTTGAGCAGGATGGTGTTGCCGACCAGCAGGTTGGGCCGCGAACCGGGCCACCTGGTAGTACGGGTAGTTCCACGGCATGATGCCCGAGCAGCACCCCGAGCGGGCGCGCCGCATGACGGCCGAGCCCGTCCCCTCGAGCAGCGTCGATGGGCTCGTCGGCCAGGAAGTCGCGGCGTTGTCGGCGTAGTACTCGTAGATCGCGGCGCTGAAGTCGACCTCCCCGAGCGCCTCCTCGCGCGGCTTGCCCATCTCGCGCACGATGAGGTCGGCGAGCTCCTCGCGTCGCTCCTCGTGCAGGCCGGCGACCCGGGTGATGAGCTCGGCCCGTTCGGCGGCCGTGCGAGGTGCGACCCCACGACCGGTACGCCTCGAGGCCGCCCCGATGGCAGCGGTGAGCTCCTCGGAGGTGATCTCGGGGTAGGTGCGGACGACCTCGCCGGTGGTCGGGTCGGTCACGGCGTACTGCGACATGGGTGCCTCTTTCTCGGGTGGGTGGGACGACCTCGTGGCACGGCCCTATCAGGGGACCAGGAGCTGGCGGAAGGTGGTACCGCCCTCGAGGTCCAGCAGAGCCTGCTCGGCCTCGGCGAGCGGACGACGGCCGCTGATCATCTCGTCGATGAGCAGCCGCCCCTCGACGTACTGGTCGACCAGCCAGGGAATGTCCACCGAGGGACGGATTCCGCCGTAGTTCGACCCCATGATGCGTTGGTCGCGGTCGACCAGCAGTCTGCGGCTCGAAGCGGCCCGTGGTCCCGCCGGCGCGGGATGCCGACGAGGACGGCGCGCCCCGCCGATGCCGAGCACGCGCCATGGACTGCTCGGTGGTGCCCGCGGCCGATGGCGTCGAAGGCGAAGTCGACGCCCCCGGGAACGAGCTCGAGCACGGCGCCGACGGTCGCCCGCCGTGGCCGGCGACGACGTCGGTGGCACCGAAGACCGGGCCAGGGCGGTGACCTCCGGCGTTGATGTCGATCGCCACGATGCGCTCGGCGCCGGCCAGCCGGGCCCCCTGGACGATGGACAGCCCCACGCCTCCGCAGCCGATGACGACCACCGTCGCGCCCGGTGGGACCGCCGCGGTGTTGCGCACCGCTCCGACGCCGGTGGCCACCGCGCAGCCGACCAGGCACAGCACGTCGAGGGGGGCGTCCCTGCGCACCTTGATGGCGCCGGCGGCCGGGACGACGGCCTGCTCGGCGAAGGAGGAGGTGCCGAGGTAGTGGAAGGCGGGCCGCCGCCGATGCTGAGCCGGCTGGTGCCGTCGTTGAGCACACCTCCCGGAGCGACGACGTGGCGGCGATCTCGCAGCGCGCCGGGCGGCCCGCGAGGCACTGCCGGCAGGTGCCGCACGGCGCGATCCAGGACAGCACGACGTGGTCGCCGACCGCGAGACCGGTGACCTCGGCGCCGATCTCGCGAACGACGCCGCTGCCCTCGTGCCCCATCACCAGGGGTACCGGCAGGACCCAGTCCCCCTGGCGGACGTGCAGATCGGAATGGCACACGCCGGCCGCGACGATATCGACGAGCACCTCGGTCGGACCGGGTGCCGCCAGGTCGACGTCCACCACCTCGACCGGCAGGTCCGGATCGGTGAAGACCACCGCACGCATGACTGGTCCATTCTCTGACGGGCTCGACCGGGCTCGCGCCGGGGAGAAACGTGCTGGCGCGGTCCGGCCGGTCCGGATTGCGCTCGAAGGGGGTCCGGGGCCGGTGTCGGCGATGCCGCAAAGGGCCGGTCCCGCCTGCCCCGGGCGATCCGGCCTCGCAGCACCACGGCCCACCAGAGTGCGGCCACGACCATCACCGCGAGGAAAATGCGGCCGTTGGCCCGGAAGTCGGGCAGCAGCAGCAGCGCGGCGAGCACCGCGGTGAAGGCCATCAGACCGAGGACGTGCACCGGCTTGCGCAGATCGGCCGAGGTCGAAGGTGCCGGGGGTGGCTGCCGGCATCCGGCCGCGGCGACCGGCCACGATCAGCCCGGCGGTGGTCAGCACGTAGACGGTGAAGTAGCCCAGTGCGGACATACCCAGGATGTAGGCGAAGGCCTGCGCATTGGTGAAGGCGGACAGCAGGATGGCCACCGAGATGACGCCGGTGGTCCATACCGCGGCGGCCGGCACCTTGCGCCCGGCCGAGACCTGCTGCAGCAAGCGCGAGCCGGGAGCATGTTGTCGCGGGCCATGGAGTACAGCAGCCGCGTCGCGACCAGCATGTTGGCCAGCACGCACACCAGGATGTTGGTCAGCGCGAAGGCCACGACGATCTTCGAGAACACCGGGCGACAGCTGGCGGCCATGATGTCGGCGATCGGGGAGGCGCTGTGCTGATCAGCCGCGGGGTCGTGCATCGCCAGCAGGAAGACGAGGTACATGACGAACTCGATGGCCGAGGACAGGCCCAGCGCGTACAGCATCGTCCGCGGGATGACCCGGCGGGCGTCCTGGGTCTCCTCGGCGATGTCGGCCGCAGCTTCCACGCCCAGCAGGCCGAAGATGCACGCCCAGGCTGGAGGTCAACCACACGCAGACGTACGGCGAGGCGAGCGACCCGCCCGTGGTGAACAGGAAGTCAACGCCCTGGTGGCTGGAGTGCAGCAGCAGCGCGATGACCGCCACAAACGCCGTCGCGGCCAGGGTGACGACCAGTTCGAGCGCGACGCCGACGTTGTTCAGCAGCGGTGGCCAGTCGCACGCCGTAGGCGTTGATGAGCACGCAGACCATCACGATGGCGAAGGTGATCCAGATCTGCGAGGGGGTCGTCATCTCCAGGCCCAGGAGGTTGCCGAGGTAGCCGGCCATGATGTAGGCGACGCCGGTGAAGCCGCTGATGAAGCCGATGAGGCCGGCGAAGCCGGTGAACCACCCGAGGCTGGGACCGACCAGGCGGCTCGTCCACTGGTAGGCGTAACCGGACAGGGGGATCTTGGACGCCAGGTCGCCGGCGATCACAGCCCAGACGAAGAAGATCAGCGCCGCGATCGGGAAGGTCCAGACGAAGGCCGGCCCCGCCGTGGCCAGCCCGAACCCGAAGCCGGAGTAGACCGCGGTGGTTGCGCTGATGACCGCGAAGCCGAGGCAGAACGACGCCAGTCGACCGACCGAGCGGTCGAGCTTCTGCGCGTAGCCGAACTCCTTGAGCTTGGCGTCTTCGTCAACGGTGGCCATGGTTCCTCTTCCGGGTGCGGTGCGGGGACGGGGGGGAGTCGTCATTGGGACAGGGCGGCGATGCGGAGAGTGGCGGTGGCCTGATGGGCGGACATGCCCTCGGAGGCGGAGATGACCTCGACCGCGTCGGCGAGCGGCATGGGTCGCGGCCTCGCGTGACGCGCTGGTAGGTCAGCGGCTTGAGGAAGCGGGAGACCGACAGCCCGGCGCTGTGCTTGGCGCCGCCGGCGGTCGGCAGCACGTGGTTGGTGCCGGCCATGCCCTTGTCGGAGTACGCGACCGTGCTCCAGGCCCCCAGGAAGAGGGAGCCGTAGTTGCGCAGCCGGTCGTGGTACCAGCCGTCGTCGGCGGTCTGGATCTCCAGGTGCTCCGGGCGCGAGGTCGTCCATGAGCGTCGACGGCGGTCTCGCGGTCGTGCGGCCACGATGATCGGAGCCGTAGTCGCGCCAGGCCGGGCCGCGCGATCTCGCGCGTGGCGAGCGTCTCCAGCTGGCGCTCGACCTCGGCGACGACCGGCGCGGCCCGAGCTCCGGCGACGGTGGTGACCAGCGCGGCCGGCGAGGTCGGCCCGTGCTCGGCCTGGCCGAGCAGGTCGGCGGCCACCAGCACGGGGTCGGCGGTCTCGTCGGCGATGACGGCCACCTCGCGACGGCCCGGCCAGCAGGTCGATCGCGACCCGCCCGAACAGCTGCCGCTTCGCCTCGGCGACGTAGGCGTTGCCCGCGCCGACGAGCATGTCGACCGGCGCGTCGCCGAGCAGGCCGAAGGCCATCGCGGCCAGCGCCTGCACGCCGCCGAGCAGGAAGACGCGGTCGACGCCGGAGACGTGCGCGGCGTAGAGCACCGCGGGGTTGGCGCGCGCCGTCGGGCTGCGGCGGGGTGCAGGCGAGCACGTCGGCGACGCCGGCCGATCTTCGCCACGCCCACGGTCATGAAGGCGCTGGCGGTCAGCGGGAAGCGGCCGGCCGGCAGGTAGGCGCCGACGCGCTGCACGGGGACGTAGCGGTGGCCGGTCGACGAGGCCGGGGCTCGAGCTCGGTCTCGAAGTCGTGCAGGCGCCGCGCTGCGCGGACGGCGAAGGCCGCGTGCGCCGGGCCCCCAGCTCGATGGCCTCGCGCAGGTCGGCGGGCAGGGCGTCGCCGCTGGCCGCGACGTCGGCGGCGGTCGAGCTCGACCTCGCGGCCGTCGAAGCGGTCGAGGTCGCGCGGCGTAGCGACAGGACGGCGTCCATGCCGCCGGTCTCGATCGTGGACGAGCATGTCCGAGACGTGGCGATGACGGCGGGGTCGTGCTGGGCGGCGGGCGCGTCGACGCGGCGGGCGCCTTGACGACGTGTGAAGCGGCCGGCGAGGGCGGCGAGGACCGGGTCGGTGAACTGCATGGGCGTCGACGCTAGGGAGGCCGATCGGGGGACAACCCCGTCTTGTCATGTCGTTCCCACAGGATGAACCTGTGGCACTTACGCTCCGCGTGACCCTCAACCAGCTCCGCGCCTTCCTTCTGCCGCCCAGCGGCACGTTCACCGCAGCGGCCGCCGACATGGGCATGGCCCAGGCGTCGGTCTCCGAGCTGATGCGCCGCCTGGAGGCGGAGCACGGCCTCGACCTGTTCGTGCGCGGGGGTCGCCGGCTGCTGCTGACCGCGGCCGGCACCGAGCTGCTGCCGCACGCGGAGCAGTCGGTCGAGGCCGCCGACGACGGGACGTGCGGTGCTGCGGTCGTTGCGCTCGCTGGGCGGGGGCGTGGCGACGTTCGGCCTGCTGCGCAACGCCAACTACTACCTGCTCTCCGGTCTCGTCGAGCCCTTCCTGGAGCGCCACCCGCAGGTGCGCGTGCGGCTGGTCGGCCTGAACTCGGTGGGGGTCGCGGCCGCGGTGGCGGCCGGCGAGCTGGAGGCGGGCCTGGTGGTGCTGCCCATCGACGACACCGGGCTGCGGGTCACCCCGCTGATGCGCGACGAGGTCCTCTTCGCCAGCACCTCCCCCGAGCGGACGGCGGAGCCGGTGACGGTGGAGCAGCTGGCCGGCGGGCGGCTGGTGCTGTACGACGCGCACGTGGGCTGGAGCGACCCCACCCGCCGCCAGCTGGCCGACCGGGCCCAGCTGCAGGGCCTCAAGCTCGACCCGTGGGTGGAGGTCGAGCACGTGGAGTCGGCCCTGTCCCTGGTCGGCCACGGCGTCGGCGACACCATCGTGTGCCGCGCCATCGCGGACTCGCCGGCGTTCCCGGGCAACCTGCACGTCGTGCCGTTCGCCGAGCCGCTGTACGACACCGTCGCGCTGGTGCAGCGCGACGGTGGGGTGCTGTCGCCGGCCACGACCGAGCTCATGCACCTGGCCCGCCAGCTGCTGCTCAGCGGCCGCCCCCCTAGTCCTCGATGACGTCGCGGCCCTCGGCCCGCAGCGTGGCCAGGCCCTCCAGCATGCGCTGCAGGACCTCGGGCGGATGCCCCTCCCAGTCGTCGACCTCACCGACCACCCGCAGCGCGGACCGGGTGCGGTACGACTCGGTCGGGTTGCCCGGGAACTTCTTGTCGGTGACGTTCGGGTCGTCCTCGAAGGGGCCCAGCGGCTCGACCTCGTAGATGTGTCCCCTCTCCGCGATCCCGGCCAGAGCGGTGGACAGCTCGGCGCCCCACACCGCGGTCTCGATCACGCCGGTGAAGTACACGTGGTTCATCACCCGCCCGGCCTGGAAGTTCGACGGGCGCCCGGCCACCAGCTCGTCGCCCTCCTGCAGCACCGCCTTCGTGCCGTGGAAGAACGGCCCTGTGACGTGGTCGCAGTGGTCGTAGGTCACCCGCTGCCTGGTCCCCGGATGCATGGACGTATCCTCCCCCACCCCGCCCTCGCGCTGATTGAGGTGCGAGCCTGCGAGCCTCGAAACCCCCGCCGTGGGTTGAGGTGCGAGCCTGCGAGCATCGAAACCAGCCCCCGCCCACCGTCTCCCCTGCCGACAGGGCATCACTCCCCGGTGGACGGGGCGACCTGCTCGTCGTCACCGACGCGCATCGGTCGTGACCCCGCCTGCGGCGCCGACTCCACCGGCTCCCGGGACTCCCCCGTGGTCGGCTCCGCCTTCGGCCGTCCTCGCCGGTGGTCCCACAGGTCGCGGGCCACGACCTGGATGATGCTCGCCACCGGGATGGCCAGCAGCGCGCCGAGGATCCCGGCCAGCTCGACCGAGACGAGGATCGCCACCAGGACGGCCAGCGGGTTGAGGTTCACGGTGCGGGCGAAGACCAGCGGCTGCAGCAGGTGGTTCTCCAGCTGCTGGTAGACGACGAAAACGATGGCCACCACGATCAGCGCGGGCAGCGAGTGGATCGCGGCGGCAACCAGGGCCACGAGACCGCCCCAGGGTGGCGCCCACCAGCGGGATGAGGTCGGCCACCGCCACGAACAGCGCGATGAGCCCGGCGAACGGCACTCCCATGATCCGCAGCGCCGCGTAGGTGGATGACCCCGCAGATGACCGAGATCAGCAGGTTCCCCGACAGGTAGCCGGTGACCGACTTGGCGCAGTCCGCGCCGACGGCCGAGACGCGCGTGCCGGGTCTCGTCGGTGCTCAGCAGGTTGAGCGAGCTGTGCACGACCTTGGGGCCCTCCAGCACCATCAGGTAGGCCAGCACGAAGATGGTCACCAGGCCGGCGAACGTGGTCGCCACCCCGGACAGGACGCCGGCCGCGGGGGTGGTGAGCCCGCTGGCGTACTGCTTGATCTGGTCCTGGTGGTCCTGGATCAGCGTCAGCGCGTTGGTCCGGTCCAGGAAGTGCCGACCGGCCCGCGCCCGGCCTTGGCGTCGGCGACGATCTGCGGCAGCTGCCGGGCGAACGACGTTCCCTCCCGGGCCAGCGGTACGGCGAACGCGGTGATCAGCCCGCCCAGCACGAGCACCAGCAGCAGGAAGACCAGCAGCGTCGAGAGGGCACGCCGTCCCCCGGTGACCCGGCGGTCGGTCCACCCCACCAGCGGGTAGAGCGCGACCGCGAAGAACACCGCGACCACGATCCAGACCAGGACCCGGCTGACCTCCCGGACGGCCAGGAGCAGCAGCACGGTGGCCAGCACCATGCCGATGGTGGTGGCGATGGTGCGGACGGGGACGCGTTCGCGCGCAGGGGTGACGGGTGCAGCCATGGGGTTTCCTGTCTCGGTGCGGGACGTCGTACGGCGGCCGGGGTGGCCGGGGACGTCCCGGTCGCAGCCGCGTGCCGGTGCCCGGGATGCAGGTTTCGACACCTCCGTCGGTTCCCCCGCGAGCACCGGGCCGGTCGGGCGGGATACTCGGGGGCATCCCTCGAGGCAAGGAGCGGCAGATGGCGAAGCGGTGGAGCGACCTCAGTCCCGGCACCCGGAAGGTCCTCGCGGTCGCAGGCGCGCTGGAGGGCGTGCTCAAGGCGATCGCCCTGGCGGACCTGCGGAGGCGGCCGGACGGCGAGGTCCGCGGCTCGAAGAAGGCGTGGGCCGCGGTGATCATGCTGGTCAACGGGGCCGGGGTCGCGCCGTTGGGCTACTTCCTGCTCGGGCGTCGCCGCACGGGCTGAGGCCGCCCGAGGTCGCGCTCGGACGTCACCCGCCGGGGCGCTCCTCCAGCAGCGAGGTGTCCAGCGCCCGCTCCGGCAGGACCTGGGTGAAGTACTCCAGGCCGAACATCTCCCGCAGGATCGGCTCGGGGAACATCGTGGGGTCGATCGGGTACTGCGTGCGGTGCGCGGCCGTGGCCCGGATCTTGTTGCCGACGTAGCGCGAGACGTCGATGCAGGTCGTGACCGTGGCGTCGACGACGTCGCCCGAGGCCAGGGACCGGGCCTCACCGGGTGCCGGGTCTCCCCCGTCGGCTCCGGGGAAGCGGTCCGCGGAGGAGAAGGTCAGGCTGGTGACGTCCTCCACGGCGACGACGTGCGCGTTGCGCGGTCGGCCCGTCGCGAGACCCTGCTCGCCGATGAACTCCCCGGGACCCGAGCGGTCCACCACCTGCACCTGGCCGTCCGCGCCCTCGCGCCGGATCTCCACCTGGCCGGCCAGCAGGAAGTACATGGTGGAGGCCTCCTCGCCCTGCTCGATGAGGTAGGAGTCGGCCGGGAACCACTCCACGTCGACCCGGTCACCGGCGTACCCCAGCGAGGTCGTCTCCCGGGAGAACACCCACAGCGCCCGGACGAACTCCTCGGTGCCCTTGAAGCGGGTGGACAGCTCGACGACCCACTCGGCCAGCCGGTGCCGCAGCCGCATCCGGCTGCGCGGGGGCCGGCAGTGGAACAGCCGCACGGGCCGGGTGGCGCGCTGCTGGAAGCAGGCCGTGGTGACCGCCGCCCCGATGGCCACGTGGTCCGGGTGCCCGGAGAAGCCGTCCGGCGCGAAGGTGATGACGACGTCGGGCCGCAGCTCGTCCAGCAGGTCGCTGGCGAGCCGCACCAGCGAGGCGGGGTCGGTCCCTGCCAGCTCGCCGTCGACGAAGTCCAGGCACCGGGTCTCGGTCAGCCCCAGCTCGTGGCCGGCAGCGTCCAGCTCCTTGGCCCGTACGGCGGTCAGGGTGGCCCGGGTCGCCGTGCTGGCGTCGCGGATCTGACCGGCCCCGCCCTTGGTCAAAGACACCACCCGGACGTCGGCTCCCTCGGCGGCGTAGGAGGCCAGGGTGCCGCCCGCGCAGAGGGTCTCGTCGTCCGGGTGGGCGAAGACGCCGAGGATCCGCAGGGGCCGCCGCCCCGGCGGTCCATCCGCAGCCGACGCGCTCGCCCGTCCCGACGACGTCACACCGGTGCGAGGGTACGACGCCGGCGACGCAGTCCCACCATGCCCGGCAGCCCGGCTCCGGCCACGGCGAGGGTCCGGCCGATGCGCCCGGCCATCCGCTGGGCCGGCAGCGGCGGCACCGACCCGGGCAGCCCCGCCACGTCCATGACGTAGGACCGCGAGGGCCCGATGCCCTCCAGGTCCTGCGCGATCTCGCGGGTGGGCCCGGGCAGGGGTGCGCTCGAGGTGTTGTAGAGCGCCTCGGACATCAGCAGGTACTCCGGTACGTCGACCGGGTTCTTCAGCATCCGGTGCACGTGGATGACGTCGATGCCCACGAGCTTGCGGCGCTGCCGGATGGTCTGCGTGGCGGTCTCGCCGACGTGGGCGACGAACTTGAGCTTGAGGTTCTCGGCCTGGGTGCAGCTGGCGCACGGGCACAGGTTGGTGGCGACGTAGTGCCGCTCGAGGTGGAACTCGCGGTGCATGGTCATCGCGGCCCGCAGCGTCAGCTCCAGCGTGCCGTCGCTGTCACGGGCCTCGGCCGGCCGGGCCAGGAACGCCGCGTCGCCCTCGATCTCGATGAGCTCGAAGTCGGGCACCGCGTCGATGACCTTCTCCAGCAGGCGCGCGGTGTTCACCTCCGCGTGCGCCAGGCTCATGCGGTGCGACAGCATGTAGTCGGTGTAGCCACCGATGTCGGCGATGAGGAGGAGCGAGCGCTCGGACGTCATGGGGCATGCTAAGCGACGACGGGCGGTCGACGGTGGGCTGGAGCGGACGGTTTCGCAGGGCTCGGCGGCGGCTCCCCGTCAGGTAGGTGGCGGGGGCGGCCCGGGCGGGGCCGGGGCGTCGGGCTGCTCGGGCCCGTCGACCGGCGAGAACCGCCCCAGCATGGTCTCCACCACGGCACCCGCCTCCCGAGCGCTCGGGGTGTAGCCGAGCACGACCGGCAGGAAGTGGTCGGAGCCCAGGGCCTTGAGCCGCAGGGCCTCGGCGGCCCGCACGGTGGCGGTCCGCCGTACCCGCCGGAGCAGGGCGATCTCGCCGAACCCCTCCCCCGGCCCGAGCGTGGCCACCAGGTGGCCGTCCCCGATGACCTCGACCCGGCCGGACTCGATGACGAAGTACTGCTCCCCGACCTCGCCCTGGTGCACCACGACCTCACCCGCGGGCACCGCCACCGGCTCGAGCCCGCGCGCCAGCCGCTCGATCGCGGGCAGGGGCAGCACGGCCAGCATCGGCACGCCGTGCAGCAGGTCGATGTCGGCGTCACGGACGCCGATGGACCGGTCCATCCCCCGCAGCCGCGGCCAGCACACCACCGCCAGCACCGGGCACAGCAGGCCGACGAGCACCAGCGCCGGACGGACGCCGGCCCCGTCGACCAGCAGCGAGGCCACCAGCGCGCCCACGCCGATGGACAGGGCCACCAGGCTCTCCAGCACCCCGAACACCCGGGCCAGCACCTCGTCGGTGGCCAGCCGGGCCAGCAGCGTGAAGCCGGCCAGGTCGATGAGGGAGTTGCCCACGCCGACGCAGGCCAGCAGGAGCAGGGCCGCGACCTGCTGGGGCACGATGCCGATCAGCGTCACCGGGACGCCCCACAGGGCCACGCCGACGGCGAACCACGCGCCCAGCCGCCGGGTGCCGACCAGCAGAGACGAGCCGAGCGCTCCCAGCAACGCACCCGCCCCGATGGCGGCGGTGAGCACACCCGCTCCCGGCTCACCGGTGCCCAGCAGCTCGATGGCCACCACCACGGTGAGCACGGTCAGGGCGCCGCGGGTGAAGGACTGCGCCACGGCCAGCACCATGATCACGCTGAGGTCGCGGCTGCGGGCCACGACCTTCAGCCCCGCCAGCGCGGACCCGGCCAGACCCTCCCGGGGAGCGGATGGTCGCGGCGGTGCGTCGTAGTCCAGCCGCAGCAGCAGGAGGGCGGCCCACAGCGAGGCGCCCGCCGCGACGGCGAACACGACGGTGACCCCGGTGAGCTGCAGCAGCAGGGCCGCCAGCAGCGGCCCGGTCAGCGTGGCGGCGGCGTCCAGGAGCCCCCGGACCACGTTGGCGCTGGCCAGCTCGTAGCCGGTGTGGCACAGCGACGGCAGCAGGGCGGAGTGGGCGGGCCGGTACAGCGTGGCGGCGATGGTCGAGAGCACGGCCAGGGCGTAGACCACGGGGGTGGGCCCGCCCAGCCCGACGACCAGCGCCACCGCGGCGGTGACCAGGGCCCGGGCCGTGGAGACCAGGATCAGCACGCGCTCGCGTCGACCCCGGTCGGCCAGCGGGGACAGCAGCGGCGCCAGCAGGGCCGAGGGCGCCATGCGCAGCAGCCCCACCAGCCCGACCGCGGTGGCGCCGCCGTCACGGTAGGCCACGATGCCGAGCCCCACGGTGAAGGCCCACTCGGCGGTCCAGGCCCCCAGGAAGCTGAGCTGGGCGCGGCGCAGGTCGGGGTTGCGGGCGTTGCTGGTGAAGGCGCGCGCCGCGGTGCCGACCCGACTGCGCACCCCCTGGCCCGACACCCGGGGCACGATAGCGCCCCGTGCCGACCGGTGGGGTGCGAGAACATTGTCACGCGGATGTCGAAGAGCGGTCGCGCGGTTCGACGTACGGGCGAGAGATTTTCCGGACGAGAGGTGGAGACGATGCGGTTCATGGGATTCGTGCAGATGCAGGAGGGCATCGGCGCCCCTCCCCAGGCGCTGATGGACGCGATGGACGTGTACGTCGGCGAGGCGGTCGCCGCGGGCCAGTTCCTGGACGGTGGCGGCCTCTACGGCACCGAGGACTCGGTGCACTTCCTGGTGCGCCGGGGTCGCACCGACCAGGTGGACGGCCCCTACGCCGAGGCTAAGGAGGTCGTCGGCGGCTACTCGGTCATGGAGTTCCCGACGAAGGAGGACGCCGTGGAGGGCGCCCGCCGGATGGCCGAGCTGCACGCCGAGCACTGGCCGGAGGTCGAGGTCACCATCACGCTGCGGCAGATCTCCGACCAGCCGCCCGCCGCGCGGGAGTGACCCGGCCGCCGACCCCGGCGACCTAGGCTGCTGCCGTGCCCACGCCGCCGACGACCGCCGAGGCGATCACGGCGGCGTGGCGGGCGGAGTCGACGAGGCTGCTGGCCGCCCTGACCCGGCTGACCCACGACGTCGGGGCGGCCGAGGACCTGGCCCAGGACGCGCTGGTGGCCGCGCTGGAGCAGTGGCCGGCCGACGGCATCCCCCGCAACCCGGGCGCCTGGCTGATGACGATCGCGAAGCGACGCGGCATCGACCAGATCCGGCGCGCCGAGACGCTGCGCCGCCGGACCGAGGAGCTGGGGGCGGCCGCGGTCGGCGCCGGCGAGGGCACGACGCCCGACCTGGAGGCGATGGTGGACCACATCGAGGACGACGTCCTGCGGCTGATGTTCCTGTGCTGCCACCCGTCCCTGTCGCCGACCTCGCGGGTGGCGCTGACGCTGCGCATGGTCGGCGGGCTGACCACGACCGAGATCGCGCGCGGGTTCCTGGTCGCCGACGCCGCGATGGGACAGCGCATCTCCCGCGCGAAGCGAACGCTGACCGAGGCCGGTGCCGCGTTCGAGCTGCCGACCGGGGAGGAGCGCGTCCGTCGCCTCGACGACGTGATGGCCGTGGTCTACCTGGTGTTCAACGAGGGCTACGCCGCCACCGCCGGCGACGGCTGGATGCGTCCCGACCTGGCGGCGGAGGCCATGCGGCTCTCCCGGATGCTGGCCGCGCTGGTGCCCGACGAGCCGGAGGTGCTGGGGCTGCAGGCCCTGCTGGAGATCCAGGGGTCGCGGATGCGGGCACGCCTGGACGCCGAGGGCCGGCCGGTGCTGCTGGAGGCGCAGGACCGGGCCCGGTGGGACCAGCTGCTGGTCCGGCGCGGCCTCGCGGCACTGCGGTCCGCCGAGCGCCTGGCCGGCCAGGGCCGGCCCGTCGGCCCCTACTTCCTGCAGGCGTCCATCGCCGCGCAGCACGCGCTCGCCCCGCGCAGCGAGGACACGGACTGGCGCCGCATCGCGAGCCTGTACGACGTCCTGGCCCAAGCCGGACCGGGCCCGGTCGTCGAGGCCAACCGGGCGGTCGCGCACGGGCGCGCGTTCGGACCCGCGGCCGGGATGGCCGTCCTCGATGACCTGGCCCCGGACGTGCTGGGCGACTCGCCCCTGGTCCCGACCGTCCGCGGCGACCTGCTGGAGCGGGCGGGCCGGTACGCCGAGGCGGCAGCGTGCTTCACCGAGGCGGCCTCGCGCACCCGCAACGAGGGTGAGCGGAGCGTGCTGCGGCGCCGCGCCGAGGAGAGCGCCGAGCGGGTGTCGAAGTCTGGCTGACCCGTTCGACGTACCTGTGACCACACCTGAACGAGGAGACCATGTCCCCCGTGACCACCAGCACCACCCGCGTCGTCCGCTCCGCCGACGGCACCGAGATCGCCTACGACGTCACCGGCTCCGGGCCGGCCGTCGTGGTCGTCGAGGGCGCCCTGTGCCAGCGTTCCATGGGCACCGGCCAGGCCGTCACGCCGCTGCTGTCCGAGCACCACGCCGTGCACGCCTACGACCGCCGCGGCCGGGGCGCGAGCGGGCCGGGCTCCTCGCCGTACGCCGTGGGGCGCGAGGTGGAGGACCTGGCCGCCGTGCTGGAGGCCGCCGGCCCGGACGTGTGCGTGCTCGGCGCGTCGTCCGGTGCGGCGCTGGTGCTGGAGGCCGCCCGGGCCGGCGTACCGATGCGGAGGATCGCGCTGTACGAGGCGCCGTTCATCCTCGACGACACGCACCCGCCCCACGACGCGTCGCTGGGCCGGCGGACCCAGGCCCTGCTGGAGGCCGGACGACGCGGCGACGCCGTCCGGCTGTTCATGCGGACCGTCGGCGTGCCCGGTCCCGCGCTGGTGATGATGCGGTTGCTGCCGGTCTGGAGGAAGCTGTGCTCCGTGGCGCCCACGCTGCCGCACGACTACGCGATCGTGCTGCCGCACCAGCAGGGCCACCCGCTCCCCGACGGCTACCTCGCCGACGTGTCCGTGCCGACCCTGGTGCTCGTGGGCGGGAAGAGCCCGACGTACATGAAGAACGCGCAGGCCGCGATCGTCGCCCAGCTGCCCGACGGGCGGCTGGAGGAGCTGCCCGGGCAGACCCACATCGTGAAGGGGAAGGCGACGGTTCCCGCGCTGCTGCGGTTCTTCGCCTAGCCCTCGGGCGGGGGTCGTCGGACCGTGCCGAGCGGCGACCGGTCCCGTGTCGGTCGCCGCTCGTCAGCGGTGGTGCCTCAGAGGTCGACCGGGCGCAGCACCAGGATGATGCCGTGGGCGATCTGCTTGTTGCCCTTGTTGATGTTCAGGGCGTGCGGGTTGAGGAACGGGTCGGTGGCGTCAGGGTCCTGGTCCTTCAGCTGCACCAGCGGCAGCTTCGGGTAGATGACGTCGACCGTCACCGTGCCGCCCTGCGCGGTGGTCAGCGCGACGCCGTCCGAGCGGAGGGCCGCCCCGGCGGTGATGGTGGCACCGGGCACCACGTGGTAGAGCAGCACGGTCTCCACGGTGTCGATCCCCAGGCCGGCCACGGCCTCGAACACGCCTCTCTCCGACCGGATGCGGTCGCCGGTGAGGTCCTTCACGAGCTGGCGGAAGGACCAGTCGTTGGGGAGGAACGCCGTCAGCGGGACGTCACCCTGGGTCAGCACCTTGACGGGGCTGTCGGGCTTGGCCGCGAGGACCGCCAGCACGGCCTCGGTGAGGATGTCGTAGTCCTTCGAGTTCCGGTCGAAGCGGTTCCCGTCGGAGGTGAGCACCGACGCCAGGCTCCTCTCGCCGAGGGGCTTGTGGTGCGGGTGGCCGTGACGGCCGCTGGTGCTGGCGAGGGCGGGCGTGAGGGCCGAGCCCCCGAGCAGTGCTGCGGTGGCCAGGGCGGCGGTGATGGAGCGGATCCTCATGTGGAACTCCCCTGAGGTGCGGTGGGCCGCCGGGTGCGGCCCTGTTGGCCTTGCTTCGCTGGGCCGAGGCGGGTGGTTGCCGATCGGCGGAAGTTTCTGGCATGGGCCGCACGCGCGGCGGGTAACGCCCGTCGACGGTCGTCCACCAACGAAGGAGTCCCCCGTGAAGGCAGTGACCTGGCAGGGCGTGCACGACATGCGCGTCACCGAGGTGCCGGACCCCCGGATCGAGGAGCCCACGGACGCCATCATCCGGGTGACCTCGAGCGGGCTGTGCGGCTCCGACCTGCACCTCTACGAGACCCTCGCGCCCTTCATGGAGCCCGGTGACGTCGTCGGGCACGAGCCCATGGGCATCGTCCAGGAGGTCGGGAGCGCCGTGACGAACCTCAAGGTCGGCGACCGGGTCGTCGTCCCGTTCAACGTGTGCTGCGGTTCGTGCTGGATGTGCGAGCGGAACCTGTACAGCCAGTGCGAGACGACGCAGACCCACGAGTTCGGGACGGGCGCCAGCTTCTTCGGGTACAGCAAGCTCTACGGCCAGGTGCCCGGTGGGCAGGCGGAGTACCTGCGGGTGCCGTTCGCCGACTTCGCCCCGGTCAAGGTGCCCGAGGGTCCGCCGGACGACCGCTTCCTGTTCCTCTCCGACGTGCTGCCCACGGCCTGGCAGGCGCTGCAGTACGCCGCCGTGCCCGAGGGTGGCACCCTGCTGGTCCTCGGTGCCGGCCCCATCGGCGACATGGCCGCCCGGATGGCGGTGCACGCCGGGCACCGGGTGATCTCGGTGGACCGCGTGCCCGAGCGTCTCGCCCGCGTGCAGGCCCACGGGGCCGAGGTCCTCGACCTCGACGAGGCGGAGAAGGTCGGTGGGGTGGCGGACGTGGTCCGGGAGTCCACCGGCGGCCGCGGCCCCGACGCCGTCATCGACGCCGTGGGGATGGAGGCCCACGGGTCCCCCGCCGGCGGTGCGGTCCAGAAGGTCGCAGGGCTGCTGCCCGACGCCGTCTCCGAGCCGCTGATGCAGAAGGCCGGGGTCGACCGGCTCGCCGCGCTGCACACCGCCATCGACGCGGTCCGCCGCGGCGGCACCGTGTCGGTCTCCGGCGTGTACGGCGGAGCCGCGGACCCGATGAACCTCATGCAGATGTTCGACAAGCAGGTCCAGCTGCGCATGGGGCAGGCCAACGTCCGCGCCTGGACCGACGACCTGCTCGCCCTCCTGGTCGACGGCGACCCGTTCGACGTCGACTCCTTCGCCACCCACCACCTCTCGCTGGACGAGGCGCCGAACGCCTACGAGCACTTCCAGAAGAAGGAGGAGGGCATGGTCAAGGTGGTCTTCCAGCCGTGACCGCTTGACCCGTTCGCGGGGTGGGTGAACGCTGGACATCGTCACGGAGGCACGGGGCCGGCTCTCGGTCGGCCTTCGCGCCTCAGTGCGCCGGCGACCCGGGAGGTGGACGTGACGACGCTGGGGACGCGGGCCGTGGTGCTCGGCGCGAGCATGTCGGGCCTGCTGGCCGCGCGTGTGCTCGCGGACCACTACGAGCACGTGGTCGTGGTCGAGCGGGACGTGCTGCCGCCACCCGGTGAGACCCGCCGAGGGGTCCCGCAGGCGGAGCACGCCCACCTGCTCCTGCAGCGCGGGGCGCAGGTCGTCGAGAGGCTGTTCCCGGGGCTCCTGAAGGAGCTCGTGGCCGAGGGCGTGCCCGTGACCGACCAACCCGCCCAGTGCCACATCAGCTTCGGCGGTCACCTCCTGGCCCAGCACGGCGACCCCTGGCCCGATCCGACGTACCAGGTCAGCCGGGCGCTGCTCGAAGGTCGCCTGCTCCAGGAGGTCCGCGCGCTGCCCGGCGTCGAGGTGCGGGACGGGTACGACGTCTCCGGTCTCGTCGGGGACGCCCACGGCGACCAGGTGACAGGCGTGCGCATCCAGCCGGCCCGGCCGCCGGGCGGCGAGGAGCTGCTCGACGCGGACCTGACCGTGGTCGCCACCGGTCGCAGCGGTCGTGCGGCCCGGTGGCTGGAGGAGCTGGGGTACGACCCGCCGGCGGAGGAGCAACGACCCATCGACCTGAAGTACGTCTCGTGCCGCCTCCGGATGCCCACCCCGATGCTCGGCCGGATCCGGACGGTCCTCATCGGCCCGGTGCCGGACCGGCCCTCGGGGATGGGCCTGTTCGAGCAGGAGAACGACACCTGGATCCTGACCGCGTCCGGGTACGCCGGCTACCACCCACCGACCGAGTGGCCGGCGGTCCTCGCCTTCCTCCGCGGCTTCGTCCCCGAGCCCATCCTCGGTGCCGTCGAGCAGGCCGAGCCGATCGGCGAGCTGCACACCCACCGCTCCCCGACCAGCCTCCGCCGCCGCTACGAGACCATGAAGCGGTTCCCGGGAGGCCTTCTGGTGGTGGGCGACGCGGTCTGCAGCTTCAACCCCCTGTACGGGCAGGGGATGACCGTCGCCGCCCTCCAGGCACTGGCCCTGTCGGAGTCCCTGACGGACGGTGCCGACGGGCTGGCCCGGCGCTACTACCGACGGGCAGCCCGGCCCATCGACGCGGCCTGGCAGCTGTCCACCGGCGCTGACCTGGCGCTCCCTCAGGTCCCAGGCCCGCGACCCCTGCCGCTGCGCGTCCTCAACGCGTACGTCGACGCCGTCCAGGCCGCGGCGGAGAGGGACCCGGCCGTCGTCACCTCGTTCCTGCGGGTGACGACGCTCCTGGACCCGCCGTCGCGACTCCTGGCACCGGCCTTGGTGGCTCGGGTCGCGCGCGCGAGAGTCCTACGAGCCCGTCGGGTACGTCCCAGAGTCCGGGCATGGTCGGGGGCCCACGCTGACCGTCCGCTCAGCCGCCCAGCGTCCGCCACCCACCCCCGAGCTCGTCGTGGCCGTGCGCGGCCATCAGCAGCAGGCCGCCGTCGACGGTGAACGACGAGCCGGTGACGTACGACGAGCGCGGGGACGCCAGGAACGCGATGACCGACGCCACCTCGTTGACGTGTCCCGGACGGCCGACCGGGTTGCCGGGACGGTCGATGGCGTAGGCGTCCTGGGTCGCCGCATCGGTCATCTCGGTGGCGATCTCCCCCGGGGCGACCGAGTTCACCAGGACGCCGTGCTGGGAGAGCTCGAGGGCGAGCCCCTTGGTGAGCATCCCCACCCCTGCCTTGGCCACGCAGTAGGCGAGGGCGCCGAGCCGGGGCGTGTGCTCGTGCACGCTCGTCACGTTGACGATCCGACCACCCTGCCCCTGCCCGACCATGGTGCGGGCCGCCGCCGTGGCGCACAGGAAGGCGCCGTCCAGGTCGGTGGCCAGCACCTGCCGCCACGCGACGTGGTCCACGTCGAGGGCCGGCTCGCTGATCCCGGTGCCGCCGCAGTTCACCAGCACGCCGAGTCCTCCGAGCTGCTCGGTGAGCCGGTCGATCGCCGTCGCGGCGTCCGGCGACGCGAGGTCCTGCTGGGCGACGAAGCCCTTCTGGCCGCACTCCTCGACGTCGCGCCGGGTCGAGTCCGCCCCCTTCTCGTCGCTGTGGAAGGTGATGCCGACGTCGAACCCCTCGGTGGCGAGGAGCTGGGCGGTGGCGCGACCGATGCCGGAGTCGGCCCCGGTCACGATGGCCTTGCGTGGGTGTGCTGCAGCCATGACTGCTCCCTTCGAGCTCGGAGCGCGCGACGTACCCACTTCTGCAGCGCTATTCGCCCGACCGTCATCGCGGCAGGGACGCCGACGTGGCTCCCCAGGGTCACCTGAGTGAGGTGAGCGCCTGACGTCCGGGCAGGAAGCCGCGGTCGTGTGGGGAGGTCAGCGCGCCGTCACCGGGGAAGCACCGGCTCCCCGCACTGCGGGCACTGCAGTCCCTCTACCGGGAGGTCGGTCCGGGTGCTGCCTTCCGTTCCGCAGTAGTCGCACACCCAGCGGACGGTGGACTCCCGACTCATCGACGCGCCAGGGCACGAGTCATCAGACACCCCACGCGATGCGGTTCGGTCACACGAGGGACCCTGCGAAGATCTGCCAGGCCAGGGCGGACTTCGCGACCAGGCTGAGGATCAGGTAGGCCCGCTCCCCGTAGGCGTAGCTGCGCCATGGCCCGACCTCGCGGTACTGCAGCCACTGGTTGACCGCGAAGCTCATGAAGAACACGAACAGCGACACGAAGATCCCGAAGACGAAGCCGGGCACGTCCTCCCGGGCCGCCACGAGGTTCCAGGTGATGGCCACCCAGGGCGCAGCCCCGGCGACGCAGCCGAACCAGAACGGGAGCATCGTCGTCGACGTCCGCCCGGGCGGGTTCATCAGCTCCTGCAGCCAGCCGAACAGGATCATCGCGACGTTGGCGCCGATGATGCCGAAGACCGCCGAGATCTCCACGATGCCGTTGTAGAAGGCGATGAGGACGATCATGATCGTCGCGCTGAACGAGTACTCGATCCACCGGAACGCGTTGAGCCCCCGCCGCAGGTCGGCCTCGTAGCGCCGGCGTCCGACGGTGGCCGTCACGAGGTGGTCCACACCGGCGAGGACGAGGAAGACGGCGATGGCGACGCCGACCCGGACGTCGAGGATCGACGTGGCGTCCGCGAGGGCGGTGCCGGGCGGTCCCTGCGCGTAGGACGCGATGACCGTGATGGCGAAGTCGCTGGCCAGGACCAGCACGGCCACCGCCTGGGCCAGGTGCAGGACCGCCAGGCCGACGTTCCAGCGGCGGAGGCTGTGCAGCGCGGCGTCGTCGACGCCCGGGGCGGTGGTCTGGGTCGGCATGGGCAGAGACTACGCAGAGCCTTCGCATCTCCACCCGGCGTGCCAGTGGACCGTTCTCGTACCGACGCTCGACGCGAGGTCCTCGTGTTCAGTGACCGGTGACGAGGACGTCGGCTCGCATCCGAGTGCCGGACACCAGGTCGGCGTTGACCTGGTCGCTCCCCTTGGCGCGCTCCTCGGCAGCGGCGCGGTCACGGCCGAACTGCATGTGCCGTGCGACGAGCCACGACAGACGTGCCTCCTCACCGGGGTCGACGAACCAGACCTCGTCGAGCAGCTCCCGCACCCTTCCCCACCCCCGGAGGTGGCCAGGAGATAGTTGCCCTCCACCACGACCAGGGGAACGTCCGGATCGATGGCGATCGACCCTGCGATCGGCTCCTCCAGGTCGCGGCGGAAAACCGGGGCGTAGATGGTCCGCTCCTCGTTGCCCCTGATGCGCTCGAGAAGGTGGACGAAGCCCGCTCCGTCGAACGTGTCGATCGCGCCCTTTGTGGCGACCTTGTCCAACACGACGAGCTGCTCCTGGGCCAGGTGGAACCCGTCCATGGGGAGCAGCACCGCGAGGCCGGGGAGCATGTCGACGACCTGCTCCGCGAGAGTCGACTTCCCGGCACCGGGACTTCCCGTGAGGCCGAGCAACCGACGGTGCCTTGGGACCGCGAGGCCCTGTGCCCGCGCCTTCAACATGCTCACGTCCTGGCGCGGGATGCGCAGGGGCTCGGACGTCTGCGGAGAGTCAGGCGTTCGAGTCATCGGTGTGCACCTCCGGGTCGGCTCGGTCAGCCGGGGCCACGCTCTGGTTACCGGCCAGGGCCCCGGTCATCACGGCGACGACCTCCGTCATGGTCGTGGCTGACGTGTCGACCAGGCCGACCCGTCGACCGAGCCGGTGGACATGGATGCGGTCGGCCAGCTCGAAGATCTGCGGCATGTTGTGGCTGATCAGCACGACCGCGATGCCCTGCTCCCGGATACGGCGGATCAGCTCGAGCACCTGGCCCGCCTCCCTCACACCCAGTGCCGCAGTGGGCTCGTCCAGCACCACGACCTTCTTGCCCCAGGTGGCGGCGCGCGCCACCGCTACGGCTTGACGCTGCCCACCCGAGAGCGTCTCGACCTCCTGGCGCACCGACCGAGCCGTCGTGATCCCGAGATCCGTCAACGACGTCGCCGCCGAGGCTCGCATGGCGCGTTTGTCGAGTGTCCGCAGGAGCGTGCCGCGCAGGCCGGGACGACGTTGCTCCCGCCCCAGGAAAAGGTTGCTGGTGATGTCGAGGGCGGGTGCAAGGGCAAGGTCCTGGTACACCGTCTCGATCCCCCGCACCCGCGCGTCCAGCGGTGAGCGGAAGTGCACGACCTCCCCGTCCAGGCGGATGTCGCCGTGGTCGGGCGTGACAGCCCCGGTGAGGGCCTTGATGAGGGTCGACTTGCCGGCGCCGTTGTCCCCTACGACGGCCAGCACCTCCCCCGCGCGCAGCTCGAAGTCAGCTCCGTCCATCGCGGTGACGTTCCCGTAGCGCTTCACCAGGTTGGAGGCGCTCAGCACCGGGGGCGGCGAAACGCTCCCAGGGGCGTGCAGGGCGGATGCACTCATCGGGTCCTCCGACGTACGAGTTGGTCGATCGCCACGGCCAGGACCACGAGCACCCCGGTCGTGACGTCCTGGTAGAGGGAGTCGATCCCAGCCTGGGTGAGGCCGTTGCGCAGCACGGTGACGATGAGGACGCCGATCAGCGTGCCGGCCACACCCCCACGGCCTCCGAAGAGGCTCGTCCCGCCGATGACCACGGCGGTGATGCTGTCGAGGTTGGCACTCGCGTACCCGCTCGGGTCCGCGCTGGGCACCCGGCCCAGCGCCTGCCAGGCGGCGAGCGCGTAACAGAGTCCGGCCACCAGGTAGACGGAGAGCAGCACCCGGCCCACCTTGACCCCCACGAGACGTCCTGCCTCGCGGCTGTTGCCGATCGCGTAGACCCGCACACCCCAGGCCGTCTGGGTGAGGGCACGGCCGACGACGGCGTAGGCGATGAGCCACAGGGCCGTTCCGTAGGTGAACTGGAAGCCGCCCACCTGGACCGTGTTCCCCAGCCACACGAGGAGCGACGACGACACCGAGAAGCTGGTGGATGACGTGTACAACCGGGCCACCGCGGTCACAACAGTGAGCAGGCCGAGGGTCACGATGAACGGAGGAAGGTTCAGACGGGTGACCAGGGTCCCCGACGTGCCCGCCACCAGGACGGCGACCAGCATGCCGGTCACCAGCGCCACGAAGGCGTCGTGACCATCGACGACCATCTTCGCCATCACCACCGAGCCGAGCACGGCGGTCGCACCGTTGGCGAGGTCGATGCCGGCCGTCAGAATGACCAGCGTCTGTCCCAGGGCCAGCATGCCGATGACGACAGACTGCTGGAAGAGCAGCGAGACGTTGCTGCTCGTCAGGAAGGTGGACGTCGTCGAGGAGAACACGACCACCGCCACCACCAGGGCCAGCAGGGGCCCGGCGAAGCGGACCCGCAACGCGAAGTCACGCACCCCCTCACGCCGGGAGGCAGTGGCCAGCGGGCTGTCAGGCACGAGGCACCGTGCGGCGGGCGACGACAGCGAGGGTCTCCATCCTCACTTCTCGCCCCAGCAGTGGTCGAGGCCCCAGGCGACGTCCTTCGACTCGACACCGTCGACCGGCTTGTCGGTGATCAACGTGGTGCCCGAGTTGATGATGCCCGACGGCTTCGTTCCGTCCTTCACGTAGGCCAGGATCGCGTCCACGGCCTTGGTCCCCATCTGGGTGGGGAACTGCGCGACAGTCGCGCCGATCTCCCCGTCCTTCACAGCCTGGACGCCTGAGCAGCTGCCGTCGATGCCCGTGAAGAGGATCTTGTCCTCCAGGCCTTGGCCCTTGGCGGCCGCGTAGGCGCCCTGGGTCATCGGCTCGTTGATCCCGTAGACCACGTTGATGTCCTTGTGCGCCTGCAGGAGGTTCTCCATGGCCGTCTGACCACCGTCGACGCTGGCGTCGGTCTCCTTCTCTCCCGACACCTCGGGTGAGTCCATCGTGATGCCGAAGCCGGACAGGAACCCGTCGTGGCGGGCCTTCGACGTCTTGTCGGTCAGGTCGTAGTCGAGCAGGGCGACGTGGGCTTCCTCGTTGCCCAGGCTGGCCTTCGCCCACTGACCGATCAGCTTGCCGGCCTCCAGGTTGTCGGTCTCGAACGTCGCGTCCACAGCGTCGGCGGGGTCGGTCTCGGTGTTCACCGCGACGACGAGGATGCCGGCGTCCCGAGCCTTCTTGATGACGCCCACGAGCGCGGTCGCGTTGGCAGGGTCGACGACGATGCCCTTGACCTTGCGGTTGATCATGTCCTGAATGGCGGTGGCCTGGGTGTCGGAGTCGCCGGCCGTCTTGGAGTTGGCCGTGATCACCGTGGCCCCGTTCTTCTCGGCCTGGGCCTTGGCCGAGTCCAGGATCGCCCCGAAGAACGGGTTGCCCAGCTGCTGCTCGACGATGCCGATCGTGATGGCATCCGACCCGGAGCCACCGCCCGAGCCGTCGTCGCTGCCACCGCACGCCGACGCGGTCAGGGCCAGGGCCGCGACCACCGCCGGGAGGGCGAGACGGGCGCGCGGGTGGCGGAGGTGGCGGGTGTGAGGGTCAGTGGTCATGGCGATCCGGCTTTCTCTCGTGGGACACGGCATCCGAGACGACACCTGGCGGCAACGAACCCCCGGGTGGGTCGAGTTTCTTCCGCGTTACGCCGGTTGTCAATCAAAAGACTGCTGACTTATGTAGAACGTTGTGCAATAGTCGACCTGCTCAGCTGAGCGAGGCGATGACGGGGCGGGAGGCTTCCCATGGACGCAGCGGCAGGGTCGGTCCTGGGCGCCGGGCAGATCCTGGCCCTGGCCGCCGGTCATCCCGACGGCATCACCCGGGCCTCGCTCGCCGACTCCACCGGCCTGTCGAGGTCCACGGTGACGCAGCGTCTGGACCTCCTGCTCTCGATGGGGCTGCTGCACGAGGGCAGTCGACGGCAGTCCCGCGGACGGCCGGCCACCCTGCTGCAGCTCAACCGGGCGTACGGCGTGGTGGTCGCCGTCGACGTCGGGGAGGACCACGCGCGCGTCGCCATCACGGACCTGCAGCCGACCGTGCTGGCCGAGCGCACCGTCGAGCTGAGCCTGAGCGACGGTCCCGAGCGGGTGCTCGAGCAGATCAACCGTGCGGCTCTGACCCTCCTGGCCGGGCACGGGAGCGAGGCCACCTCCGTGCTGGGCATCGGGCTGGCCCTGCCGGGACCGGTCGACTTCGCCCGCGGGAAGGTCGTCGGCTTCTCGGTCTTGTCAGGATGGGACGGGTTCGACATCCCGGCGTGGTTCTCGGCGCACTTCGAGGCACCGGTTCTGGTGGACAACGACGTGAACGTGCTGGCCCTGGCCGAGCACCGGCAGGTCTGGCCGGAGGCCAGCTCGCTGTTCTTCGTCAAGGCAGGCACGGGCATCGGCAGCGGCATCCTGTCCGGCGACGTGCTGTATCGAGGGGCCCAAGGTGCCGCCGGAGACATCGGGCACATCCAGCTCGATGGCCACGGGGACCCCCTGTGCCGGTGCGGCAACCTCGGGTGCGTCGAGGCGCTCGCTGGTGGGTGGGCCCTGGTCAAGGCCATGCGGGAGTCGGGCTTCACCGTTCGAACCCCGGGCGAGGTCGTCGAGCTGGCCCAGGCCGGCGTACCCGAGGCGATCCAGCGACTGCGGGCCGCTGGTCGCATCCTCGGGCAGGCCGTCGCTCACGCCACCAGCCTGCTCAACCCGGCCGTGATCGTCATCGGCGGCGCTCTCTCCAAGGCCGGGGAGCCCTTCTTCGCCGGGGTCCGCGAGACGGTGTACCAGCGATCGCTCCCCCTGGCTACGCGGGAGCTGACCATCACCACCGCCAGCCTCGGGGAACAGGCCGGCGTACTGGGTGCCGCCCACCTCGTCACGCACGACTGGCTGAGACCCGAGTCCATCGAGCGGATGCTCGTCCGGCTGCGGTCCACCCCCTGACCGATCGTCCATATCCACGACAGGAGAACTCACGTGTCAGTGCTCGACCTCTTTTCCTTGCAAGGCAAGGTCGCCGTCGTCACCGGAGGCAACCGCGGTATCGGCCTGGCCATCACCCGGGCGCTCGCCGAAGCCGGGGCCTCCGTCGCCGTGGCGGCACGTGACGAGGAGCGCAACGAGACCGTCATCGGCGACCTCACCGCCAGCGGTGCCCACGCGATCGCCGTGCGCACGGACGTCACCAGCCGGGCGGACCTGGAGCGCATGGTCGGCACCGTGGAGGACGATCTGGGGCCCATCGACGTGCTCGTGAACAACGCGGGGATCGGCTTCCACGCCAACGCCCTCACCCTCGACGACTCCGAGTGGGACCGACTGTTCGCCACCAACCTGGACGCCGTCTGGAAGGCCAGCCAGGTCGTCGGCGCAGGAATGGTCAACCGTGGCCATGGCTCGATCGTCAACATCGGCTCCATGTCCGGCCTGATCATCAACCGCCCTCAGTGGCACGCGCCGTACGGCATCTCCAAGGCTGCGGTGCACCACCTCACGCGCTCCCTGGCCGCTGAGTGGGCCCAGGCGCACGTCCGCGTCAACGCCATCGCACCCGGCTACGTCAAGACCGAGATCGCCGACATCGACCTGCCGGAGTACCAGCACTACTGGGTCGAGGAGGTGCCCATGCAGCGCTACGCAACGCCCGAGGAGATCGCGCCGACGGCGCTGTACCTGGCCAGCGATGCCTCCACCTTCGTGACCGGGTCGGTCGTGGTCGTGGACGGTGGCTACACCCTGTTCTAGACGTAGGGACCGCGAGTCGTGCGACGCCTGGGAGGTGGCAACGGCTCGCGGTACGTCGGACGTGCGAAAGGCCCGGACCTGAGGTCCGGGCCTTCGCCATCTCGCATCACTTTGTAGCGGGGGCAGTGTGCTGGTTCAGGACAGAGGAAACCGATGTCTCGCGACGTAGGAAACCGTCGTGGGGTTTGATGCTCGGGCGTGTCGAAAGCCAGGCCCGTGACCACCGCTGTCGTCCTCGAGGGCCGCACCCAGCCCGAGGTCGCGACGGCCGAAGACCTCCTGACACCTCCTCCACCACCACGAGCACAAGGTCTCGCGAGCCCCCATCACTCGCCACCTGGCCAAGGCCGGGCTCGTGGTCCCCGAACCAAACAAGCGCCCACGGTCCTCCTAGATCCGCTTCGAGGCCGCGATGCCGAACCAGACCTGGCCATCCGACTTCACCCACTACCGGCTGACCCGCCCCGACGGCCGGCCCGGCAGCGACGTGCAGATCATCAGCTGGCTCGATGACTGCACCCGCTACGTCCTGCACGTCATCGCCCACCCGCGGATCACCGGCCCCATCGTGCTTGCCACCTTCACACAACCGTGACCATGCACGGGACCCTGCCTCGACCCTGGCCGACAACGGCATGGTCTACACCGTCCGACTCGCTGGCCGACGCGGCGGCCGCAACAGCTTCGAGACCGAGCTCGCACGACTCCCCACGTGGACCAGAAGAACTCCCGCCCGAACCACCCCACCACCTGTGGGAAAGGAGAACGGTTGACGCTTGAGCGGCGGCGGACGCGCCGGCCAGGCGGCCTCACCACTGGCGGTTCCTGCATGGGAATGACCGGATCTGCTTCTAGGGCGGCTACGCTCCCCTGATCTGACGATCATCGCATCCGCTCAGCCGAGATGCAGGACCGATCAAGCCGAGTTGGCGACGTCCATCTCCTCGGCCGCCTCGAGTCCTTGCTTGAGTTCCTCGGCATCGGGGGCCCATCGAAGAACGACGAGCGCGGCTACTCCGAGCGCGCAGGCGGCCACGATGAACGCCGCGTCGGCGGCGTCGACGAACGCCTGCTGCGCCGCGGACAGCAGATGCGATCCGCGTTCGCCGAGTTGACCCGAGCCCTGCTGGACTGCGCCCAGCGACGACGCGGCGGCCCGGGCGACGTCGGGGGGTAGTCCGGTCAACGGCGGGCCCAGGTTGTCGCGGTACTGCGAGTTGAGCACGCTGCCCAGGATCGCGATGCCGAGAGCCGAGCCGAACTCGCGTGAGACATCATTGACGGCTGAGCCGACACCCTGCTTGCTCCGCGGTAGCGAGGACGTGATCGCCATCGTGGCGGGAGTACTGGACAGAGCCATGCCTGCCGCGAACACCGCCAGCGCTGCACCGAACTGCCAATACACGAGGTTGGCGTCGATACCCAGCGACAGCAGCGCCATTCCGGCGGCCGCCAGAAGGAGGCCGCACCCAGCAATTCGGTTGGTCCCGAACCGTTGCGCGAGCACGCGGCGCCTGCCGGGCAAGCGGGATCAGCACGATCGGCAGTGGCAGCAGCGCGCAGGCCGCCCGAAGCGGGCTCAGCCCGGCGACGTATTGGAGGTACTGAAGGCCGATGTAGAAGAATCCGAAGCTGGCGAAGAACTGCACGCGTCATCGACAGGGTGCCCATGCTGAATCCGCGCAGCCGAAACAGCCGAGGGTCCAGCAGCGGCTGTTCTTGACGTAGCTCCCACAGCACGAACGTGAGCCCGGCAACGACCCCCACGGCGAAGCCGGTCACCGTCATCGGGTCGCCCCACCCACGCTCGCCACCCTCGATGAACCCGAATACCAGACCACCCACCAGAGCCAGGGACAGCAGAGACCCAACCGGATCCAGCGCCGGGGGATGCTCGTCGCGCGAGTTCGGCACGATCAGGATGCTGCCGACGAGCCCGAGGATCGCCAGGGTGACGTTGAGTCCGAAGAACGAGTTCCACTCGAAGAACTCCAGCAGGATGCCGGAGCTGAACAACCCGATGACCGCGCCGCCCCCCGCAACCCCGACCCACATGCCCACAGCCGCGGCCCGTTCCTCGGGCGGAAAAGACGTGGTGATCACCGACAGGGTCACCGGCATGATGGCGGCAGCACCGACCCCCATGCAGGCCCGTACCACGATCAGGACCTGGGGATCGCTGACGAACAGGCCGAACGCCGAGGCGACCCCGAAGATGACCAGGCCGGCCAGCAGGACCGGTTTGCGCCCGATCCGGTCACCGAGGGCGCCGACCGCCAGCAGCAGCCCCGCGAAGACCAGGGTGTAGGAGTCGACGATCCACTGGATCTCGCTCTGGCTGGCGCCGGTGTCGCGTTGCAGGCTGGGCAGGGCAACGTTGAGGCCGCTGACGGCCGAGACGACCGTCATCAGGGCCACAGCAATGACGACGAGCAGCGCCGTACGACGCCGCGGACTGAGGGTCGGCGCAGCGCCTGCTGTGGGGGCCGGGGTGGAGGTAGCCATCTCGCGTAGTCTCCTCGATGCGGGGTCAGTTCATCGGTTGATGAACTAATATTCAACACACGATGAGTTACTTCTGCAAGATGTCGAAAGGGAATCAAGATGGGCACCACCGACCGCCCAGGGGCGCCTCAGCAGACTGTCCGCCCCGGACGACGCGGCACGAGCAGCACGGCGCGCGACGACATCGCCCGGGCGGCGCGCGAGCTCTTCGGCGAGCTCGGCTACGACCACGCGAGCCTGCGTCAGATCGCGGAGCGTGCCGGCGTCGACGCGGCGCTGGTCAGCTACTTCTTCGGCTCCAAGCAGCGGCTGTTCGTCGAGGTGATCGACCTGCCCTTCGAGCCCGACGTAGTGCTCCCCCGAATCCTTGGCGGCGATCGCGAGCAGGTGGGGGCCGCGCTAGCCTCGCTCATCCTCGACATCCTCGAGACCCCAGAGCTGCGCGCCCGGATCCTCGGGATGATCCGCTCCGCCTCCAGCCAGTCCGACGCCGCCGACCTCGTGCGCGAGCGACTCACACGGCAGCTGCTGCTGCCAATCGCCCGACACCTCGGCGCCGACGATGCCGAGCTGCGCGCCGGCCTGGTGATGTCGCAGGTCGTGGGCTTCACCTTCGCCCGCCACGTGGTGCGGCCTCGACGTACTCGCGCAAGCAGAGCGGGCCACCTGGAGACACCGCTCGCCCACACCCTCCAGCACTACCTCACCGGTGACTTCGCGGCCTGACGCTGCTTGGGTTCGATCGCTTCGTGGCGAGCCACGACTCAACTCCCACTACTCGACACGGGCCCGTGCACACCGAGCGTGGCTTCGTTATGACGAACACACAGGCTCAGCGTTGACCTGTAGCCGAACGAGAAGAAGCCGACCACGATGAAGCCCACTGTCGCCGCGGTCAGGCCCCCTCGCAGCCTCACGTGGCTGGGGCGCGTCGGACTGCCCGGCGTGCTCGACGGCCGCCACACTCACCGTGGAGCCCACAGCGCAGGGCAGCCAGCTGGTGTGCAGCACGAGCGGCTCTCGGGACTGCTGACTCCGCTCTTGCGCACGATGCTCACCTCGCAGACCCCTGAGGCCTTCCGCGCGAACAACGACGCCCTTGCAGCTCGGGTCCTGGCGTGAGCGCGCCCACGCACCGCCGCGGTGCGGCTGCACAGGAGCGGGTCCCAGCTCAGCGGGCCGAAACGACTCGCCCCGTCGCGGGCTGACCTACGCGTCTAGCGCCGTCAACCAGGCGTCGATCGTGGCCGCAGCGCCAGGCCCCATCTGCGCTTCCGTCAGCACCTGGGCCCGTTGCCAAGCCGTGTCGGCTTCTGCCAGCCGCTTCCTGCCTGCAACTGTGAGGGCGAAGCTCATCGATCGGCCGGTGTCCGAGCGCTCCGCCGTCGCGATCCAGCCCTTGTCCTCCAGGGCGGCCAGCTTGCGACTCATCGCCGACCGTCCCACGTGGAGGCGCTGCCCCATCTCGCTGGGCCCCACGGCACGGGCGCGCATCTGGAGCGCGGAGAGGATCTCCACCTGCGGCAGGGTCAGCCCGACCTCCGCGAGCGCCTGGTCGTAGTGCAGCGCGACCAGGCGGTGCAGCCGGGTCACCCGCGAGCCGAGGCAGCGCTCCCACACCGCCCCGGCGAGCGCCTGGGCGCGGTCGTCCACATTGTCATCCATGGCTGAAGTGTTGCATATGAATCACATTGCGCTCTAGCCTCTTCGGTGGTGCATATGCATCACATTCCACCGAGAGGACACCACCATGTCTGGACTTCAGGACCTGCTGGTCCGCAACCGCGACTTCGCCGCCTTCGAGGGACACCTCGGCGCGCCCGGTGATGCCCACGCTCGGGCTGGGCATCGTCACCTGCCTGGACCCCCGGGTCGACCCGGCCTCCTTCCTCGGACTGCGGCTGAGTGAGGCGATGGTGCTGCGCAACGCCGGGGGCCGGGTGACCGATCGGGTGATCGCCGACCTGTCGTTCACCACCTTCATGGCCCAGACGATGGCCGCCGGCGCCGGGATCGAGATCGCGGTGGTCCACCACACCCAGTGCGGCACCGGGTTCCTCGCCGACGAGGCGTTTCCGGGCGTCCTACGCCGCCCACTCGGGCTACGCCGACGGACGACCTGGCCGCCGAGGCCGTCACCGACCCGTTCGCGACGGTGCAGCACGACACCGAGCTGCTGCTGACGCACCCGCTGCTCCCCGAGGCCGTGTCGGTGTCCGGACACGTCTACGACCTCGCCACCGGCGAGGTCACGCACGGTGGTGCCGGCCCGTCTCACCGGGCGCACGGTCCGATGAGCCGGCCCCTCGTCCTGGTGACCGGCGCCACCGGCAAGACCGGCGCTGCCGTCGTCGAGGGTCTCGCCGGTCACGACGTGCGCGTTCGCGCGCTCGTGCACCGCCACGACGACGCGCAGCGAGCGGCTGGCCGCGACCGGGGCCGAGGTCGTCGTGGCCGACATGTTCGACCCGGTCCAGGTGCAGGCCGCCGATCCGCGGAGTCCAGCGGCTCTACTACGTGCCGCCGTGGCACCCGCACGTGCTGCACAGCGCCGTCGCCTTCGCCACGGCGGCCGCGCCGCGAGGGCGTCGAGGCGGTCGTCGGGCTCTCCCAGTGGCTGGCGCAGCCCGACCACCCTTCCCTGGCCACCCGGCACAACTGGCTGATCGACCGTCTCTTCGACCGACGTGCCCGGCGTCGCGCACGTCGTGGTCAACCCGGGCTTCTTCGCCGACAACTACCTGCGCGGCCTGATCGGGATGGCCGCGCAGCTCGGGGTCCTGACGATCCCGTCGGGCGCGAGTCGCAACGCACCGCCGTCCAACGAGGACATCGCCCGCGTCGTCGTCGCGACACTCCTCGACCCCGCTGGCCCACGCCGGGGCGACCTACCGCCCCACCGGGCCCGGTCCTGATCGACGCGCGACGAGATGGCGCAGGTGCTGACCGACGTCCTCGGCCGACGGGTGCGCCACGTCGACCTGCCGGTCTGGGCGTTCATGCGGGCGCTCGAAGGTCATGGGCCCCGCTTCGGCTTCGACCGCTTCCAGCAGACCGGCGCCCGGCACTACTACGCGGAGCAGAAGGCCGGCACCTGGGAGATCGGGGCGCCCACCACCCACGTGCGCGACCTCACCGGTCGCGAGCCCGAGGACTTCGCGACCATCGCCCGCCGCTACGCAGACCCAGCCGGACGCACGGCGCACGCCGCCGCGACTGGTCCGGTCGCTGTGGGACATGGCCCGCATCGGCATGACGCTGCCGCCGCGCCTCGACCGCTTCGTCGCACGTCCAGCAGCACCCGCTGCCGGCCACGCCGAGCCTGTCGGCCCACTCCGCCCTCTGGCGCGCCGAGCACGTGCCTGCCACCGAGCTGGTGGGCAGCTCTCCGACGTAAGGGGCGCGCACACTCCCTTGGCCTGACGTCCCGGGACATCACTGGGTAGGGACACTGCTCCGGAGGGATCCACGACTCGACGACAGTCCCTACGGCCGAAGCGCCCCCGCCGTCTCGGACTATCTGGGTTGCGGGGCCCACCCCGCAAACCCCGGAAATGGCCACCGCCGGACCCGCTCATGCAGGTCCGGGGGCTTCCGCCGTCCCGAGACATCACATAGTAGCGGGGGCAGGATTTGAACCTGCGACCTCTGGACGCCATCAGGGGCATCGCGACGACTACGGTCTCGGGCCGGAAACTACCGATTCGCTCGGTGTGGTGAGGGATTCGCCCTCGCTTCCAGTCTCAGGATACCCGTCCAGTGACGAGTGGGACGGACCCAATGTGGACTCTAAGTGGACACGGCTCGAATTGCGGTCGGGCCTTGCGATCGGGCCCCGCG
>CAVVQH010000002.1:0-242550 GCA_963750345.1 uncultured Actinomycetota bacterium
TATTTCCACCGGCGGCGGTGCTTCGCTCGAGCTGATCGAGGGCAAGGAGCTGCCCGGCGTGGCGGCGTTGACGGAGAAAAACTAGACAGGATTAACAGGATTTTTGGGATGGAAGAATTAGCCAAATCCAGTTTTCCCAAATCCTCAAAATCCTGTTAATCCTGTCCAAACTTCATGCGCAAAAAAATCATCGCGGCGAACTGGAAGATGCACATGACTCAGAGCGAGTCGGAAGCCTTCATCACCACTTTCCTGCGCGAGATCGGCGACCTCGACACGGTCGAGATCGTGATCGTGCCGCCTTTCACCGCCATCCCGAAAGTGACCGAGTTGCTCACCCAAACCCAGAACATCAAAGTCGGCGCGCAGAACATGCATTGGGAACGGAGCGGCGCTTTCACGGGCGAGATCAGCCCCGCCATGTTGCGCGAATTATTTGTCCGCTACGTCGTCCTCGGCCACAGCGAGCGCCGGGCGATGTTTGGCGAGACGGATGAAATCGTGAACCGCAAGGTGCGCGCGGCGCTCGAAGAACAATTGCGCCCGATTCTCTGCGTCGGCGAAACGCTCGCGCAACGCGAGAAAGGCCAAGTCGAAAAAGTCATCTCCGCCCAGCTGCGCGGGAGCCTGGCCGAAGTCGACAACGCGGGATTTCACGAAATCGTGATCGCTTACGAACCAGTCTGGGCCATCGGCACCGGCAAGGTCGCGACGACGGAGCAGGCGCAGGAAGTGCATGCTTTCATTCGCCAGACGCTCGGTGAAATGTCGAACGAAGCGACGGCGGAAAAGATCCGCATCCAGTACGGCGGGAGCGTAAAGCCGGACAACGCCCGCCAGTTGCTGGAGCAGCCGGATATCGACGGCGCCCTGGTCGGCGGGGCGAGCCTCGATCCGCGTAGCTTTGCCCAGATCGTGCAGGCCGGCGCACCTAACGACGAAAGCTAGACCCTAACGAGGATGGAAAAGATCGAGCGCGAGCTTCCACTCGCCGGCCCGGTCCTTGCGCCAGATCCGCAGGTAGTAGCCGCTCGCTTCCGTCGCTGTCCCGCTGCGGTATTCGCCCCAGACGTAACCGAGGTCGCCGCCACGTGACATTTCGCCGCCGGTGGGCGCACTGAACTTTACGGCCTCGCTCTTTTTGCAGAGCCGTGCCGGCCTCCGCGCTCCCGATGATGGGGAATTGCTTCGGCAGATAGAGCCGGATGTTGTCCTCCGCGCAGCCGGCGAGTTGCCCGGCCCGGTCGGCAGCGTAGCGGCCATCGTGCGCCCGCATGACCGGTTGCGCATCCTCCGCCGCTTCGTTTGGGGCGTGATTGTCGGCGAGCTGCAATTCCGGCGCGGGCGCAGTCGGCGCGGGATTCTCTGAGCCAAGATCGAAGCTGAGTTTCCACTTCCCGTTTTCCCAGCGCCAAATGGAAACGAACTGGCCATGGGCTGCGGCTTCCTTGTCGGCGGGATCGTTCTTAAAACTCCAGGGGCCGGTGGTGTAACCGAAGTCGCCCGTGGTCGAAGTCGCCGCCAGGACCGGTTGCCATTGCAGGACCGACTTCGATTCCGGTTTCGCTCCCCACGCTTTCTTGCCGTTCAAGGGACCGGGCAGGAAAACGATGCTGTCGTCGGTAAGTGCATTGAGAAAGGCGGCGCGCGTCCCTTTCGCGAGCGCTTCCTGGGCAAAGGCGGTCTCGGCCGCGGCGAGGGATTTCGCGTTCCCAGTTGTAGCCCCGTCTTCGGCCACGAGACTGGTCGCGCCGGAGAGCAGAACAATCGAGCAAACAAAAAAGAGAGGAAAGTTTTCACGTCGTTAGACAAAAGCTGCATTTGGCGGCGTCTCAATGTAAAAGACGTGAAGAAGAAATGGAGAGAGCGCGCAGCGAAGACGATTGGCAGGCCTGTTTCAGACAGCTCGGCCCTGCCCTTCTTCTCTTCGCCCGGCGCTGGACGAACTGCCGCGCCGAAGCCGAAGACGTCGTGCAGGAAGCCTTCGTCCGTTTTTGGCGCCGGCAGCATTCGATCGAAAACCGCGCCCTTCTTTACGCCACCGTCCGCTCCGCCGCACTCGATCGCCTGCGCGGCGAACAACGCCGTGCTCGGCGCGAAGCTGTCGTCGCGCTCGACGGCGCGGCGCATTTCGAGCCGCAGTTTACCACCGTCGACGAAAGCCAGCAGGAGCTGGCCGCCGCGGTCGAGCGTTTACCTGATGAGCAACGGGAGGTCGTCATTTTGAAAATCTGGAACGAGCTCACCTTTGCCGAGATCGGCAGCGTCCTGGAAATTTCACAAAACACCGCTGCCTCGCGCTATCGCTATGCGCTCGGCGCCCTCCGGAAGAACTTGCAGCCCCATGAATGATTTTTCCGAACTCGAAGCTGAGTTGAAGAAGCTGCGGCCGGCCCCGGTCTCGGACGAACTGGGGCCCGGATCGAAGTCGCCCTCGCGCAACCGGCGGCGATCGCGACAGCCGGCGTCCTGCCGCGTCCTTCCCGGCGCACCGGTCTCTGGTGGTCGCTCGGTCTCGGCCTTTCGACCGCCTCCGCGCTCGTGCTCGTCTGGCTCGCCTTTTTTGCCGAGCCGCCGCCCGCCGCGCCCATGCTCGCGCAAGAAGCCAGCCCGGTCCCGGCCGACGCCTACGATCCCGGCCTGCAACCGGCCGCGCTCACCCAGGTGGTCTATCACCGCCACGACGAAGGTCTCGTTTTCTCGCCTAACCAATCGGAGCGACCGCTCCGGCGGGTCCGCTACGACACCCGCGAGACGATGCAGTGGCGCAACCCGCAGACGGGTGCGTCACTGCGCGTCTCCTATCCGGCGGAGCAGGTCGTGCTCACGCCGGTCTCTTTTCAGTAACCAGGAAAACCAAGCCATGAAAAAACAAATCGCCTTAACCACCGCGCTGGCCGCCGCGCTCCCGCTCGCCGCCTTCGCCCAATCGCCCACTCGCGGTTCCCCGTCCACCCCCGCGACTCAGTCCATCCCCGCGACTCAGTCCACTCCTTCCAGCCAGACCGCGCCGGCGTCGCTCCCCGCCGCCCGCCCCGCCCGCCCCGCCGCGCGGGCGTTTCCACGAGCGCGATCACGGACCGAAAGAACCGGTCACCTTCCTCGGGGTCGAGACTTCCGATGTGCCGCGCGTCCTCTCGGAACAGATGGGATTGCCGAAAGGCTTCGGGGTGGTGATCGATTACATCGTCCCGAATAGCCCCGCCGCCGCTGCCGGCCTGCAGCAGAGCGACATCATCCGGATGTTGAACGACCAGCAGATCGTCAACCCGAGCCAGCTCGGCAAATTGGTTCGCAGTTTTGCCGATGGAACGGCGGTTGAATTCACCATCATGCGCAAAGGCAAGGAAATGAAAGTGAGCGTCAAGCTGGCGAAGAAGGAAGTCTCCGCCGGGCGCGGCGCATTCGGTTACGAGAAGGAATGGAAATTCGATGATTTGGAGAAGATGAAGTTCGATTTCCAGGCGCCGGACATGGCGGCGGTGCGCGAAGCAGTGGCGCGAGCCAAGGATCAGGCGATGCGGGCGCGCGACGAAGCGCAGCGGGCGGTTCGCGGTTTGCGCATCGTCACCTCGGACGATGGCCTGACGAAATCGACCCGGATCGACCTCGGGCCGGGCCACGATCACTTTTTCCGACGACCAGGGCGAGTTGAAGATCGAAAACGCCAGCGGCCGGAAAATGCTGACGGCGAAGGATGCGCAGGGCAAAGAGCTCTACAGCGGCCCGATCGAGACGCCGGAAGACCGTGCCAAGTTGCCCGACAACGTGCGTCAGCGGCTGGAGAAACTGGAGCGGCAGGAGCTGCCCGAGGCCCCGGAACCGCCCGAAGCGCCGGAGCCCCCAGAAACGCCCGAGGCGCCGGAGGCGCCGGAGGGGAACGAATCGGTCCAGCTGCAAAGCGCGCAGCGAGAGAACGCCGTTTACTCGCCTAACGAACGGACGGGCTGGCGCCGCAGCACCTTCGTGCTCTAGGAGCGGTGTCTTTTCTGGAGGGCATCGCTTTGTCGATGCCGCGGCGGAGGGCAATCTGGGTAGCGCACACGTCTCGTGTGCTGGCGACGGTGTCTCGCCGTCGCGGACTTTCCCTGTCGCGCCTCCGGGAAGAAAAGTTCGTTTCGGTGGAACACCGAAACCAGCACCGAGACGTGTGCGCTACCCGGCCTGGGTTGCTCCTCTTCGCAAGTTCCTCTGGCAGCCCTAGAACGCGCCGTGGAGCATGATCGCGCCGTAGGGTGCGCCGCTCTCGTGGTGATAGCGCACTTCGGTGCGGTGGTAATCGAACTGCCGATACGGCACGTAGCCGCCCTCGAGGGTGAGGGAGACGAGGGGTTGATCTTCCACTCCGCGCCCACCCCCGTGCGCACTTCCTGGTAGCTCAGCCAGGCGCTGTTCAGGCTGGTGTCGCCGTGGGTGTCGCCGAAACGATCATCGGTCCGGAAGGTGGTCGCCTTGATGTCGGCGCCGGCAAAAAGCGTCAGGTTTCGGCTGGCTTCAAACTCCAGCCGGGGCGTTGGAAAGTCGGCGTTGAGCGTCCAATCCGGCGCAAATTTCCAGCGAATGCCGCCGCCCGGCAGAACCGGGAAACGGCTTTGGAAATTTACCCCGACACCGAAGACGAACTGCACCTCCGGGCTGTAAATGTAGGTGCCGCCGAGGATGAACGGGATGTTAAACGAATCGCCATCGAGGTGATCGAAGCCGGTCGCCATAAAAGCCGGGCTGGGCTTCGAACCGGATGAGGAAACGAATCGGAAAATTTCGTGTCGAGCCCGACGATGGAGTTGACCGCCTGCAGGGTGTTAGGCAATTGCTCGCCGCCATTGGGGGAAGCCAAACGAAAAGCGTTCCCATTGCGCGCCGAGGCGCAGGATGCCGAACATGACTCGCGGCGTGTAGACGAAGGAGACGTTGGAATAATACTCGTCGAAATCGTCCACCGTCCGGTTGCCGCGCTGGACATCGGCGCCGCCGAGATAGGCCTGCTCGATGGTGAACTCGGCGGAAAACCGATAGGGCACCTCGGTCAGGTCGCTTCGGTGGCGGTAGAGATTTGTTTGTCGTCTCCGGCCAAGAGCGGAGCGGCGAGGCCACGTGAGAGAAGGCCGGCGAGGAAGAGAATAACGTGCGTTCATCGGCTACTCTCGCGCTGAAAGAGGGTCGCCGCCTTCAAAATATCCTTCCGCATGGCCGATTCCGAAGCGAGGCGCTCGATTCCATGGAGGTCGCCTAACGAATTGGCGGAGATAAAGTCGCCCCGCCAGACCAGGGTGGAAGCCTTGCCGCCGATCTCGACCGGCCAGAGCTGGTAGAGGGTGAGCGCGACGTTGTAACCGCCGCTGGCGTAAAAGAGACCATCGGCAATCTGCGCACCGCCACCGGCGCCCGTGCTCCGATAGGATGCGCCGAGGGTAAGGACGCCCTCGTCCTCGACCTCGAGCAGTTCCCAATAAAGATCGGGCTTGAGCGAGCCTCTGCCGCCAAGCAAACCGGTGCTGCCGAGGAATCCACCAAACTGGCGATTAACCTTGCCCTGTTGCCGAACGAGAGCGGCGAATTCTTTCCCGGGCTGGGCCGGATCACGCAGGCGATCGTAGGGCGCCTGGGCGGCCGCACCGCCGCTGACGAAAGCCTGGGCGCGTTTCAGCAGGACGTTTGTCCAGAACCCGAAAACCGGCTGGCCGGCGAAAAACTCTTTGCTTCCTCCTGGCTGAGCTGCAGCTCGGGCGACATCTTTTCCGTGGCGGCGGCGAGCGCTTTGACCGCGGCGTTGCCCGGCGGGTTGTTCAATTTCGCGAAGTCGCCCGCGGACGGCGCGGACGGCAGATCGGCGTGCAGGTAAACCTTCGACTCGCGCTGCGCCGTGGGATCGAAACGCTTCATCGCCGCCATCCCCGGACCCCTCACACCGGACGTGGGTCCGGAGCGTGGCGCCCGCCACGCACAGACGTTTCGTCCCCCGCATCCCGCTCCACGTCCGAAGGTGGTTGGAACTCGTGGCTGCATACATCATCCGCAGGCTGGTCTCGGGGTTCGTGCTCATCATCGTGATGAGCCTGGTGACCTTCCTGCTGTTCTTCGCCTCGCCGGTCGACGAGGCCAAGCAGGCCTGCGGCAAGAACTGCTCCCCGGTCCTCATCGAGCAGACCCGTCAGGCGCTGGGCTACGACCAGCCGGTCATCGTGCAGTGGGGCCAGTTCCTCAAGGGCGTGGTCGCCGGCCGCGAGTACCCCAACGACCCGAAGCTGCGCAAGACCGCTCCCCAGACCATCGCCTCCTGCAGCGCCCCCTGCCTCGGGTACTCGCGCTTCTCCAACGACACGGTGACCAACCTGATGAAGAGCGCGATCCCCATCTCGCTCTCGCTCGCCATCGTCGCCTTCCTCATGTGGATCATCGGCGGCGTGCTCTTCGGCGTCATCGCCGCCCTCAGACAAGGGACGGTGATCGACCGCGGCATCGTCGGGATCTCGCTGATCTTCTTCGCCTTCCCGACGTTCTTCACGGGCCTCTTCCTCTACCAGTTCATCGCCATCAAGTGGAAGATCGTGCCCATCCCGTCGTACGTGAGCATCGCCGACGGCGGGTTCTTCACCTGGCTGACCGGGCTGCTGCTGCCCAGCCTGACGCTCGCGCTGTTCTACATGGCGGGCTACATCCGCATGACCCGGGCCTTCGTGCTGGAGTCGATGAGCGAGGACTACCTCCGCACGGCTCGGGCCAAGGGCCTGGCCTCCCGCAAGGTATTGGTCAAGCACAGCATGCGGGCCGCACTGACCCCGCTGGTGACGATGGCGGGCCTGGACTTCGCCGGCCTGGTCGGCGGCGCCATCATCACCGAGAAGGTCTTCAACTACCCCGGGCTGGGGAGCTGGCCGTGAACGCGGCCACCAACCTCGACCTTCCCCTGACGGTGGGTATCGTGCTGCTGCTGGCGACCTTCGTCATCCTCGCCAACATCATCGTCGACGTGCTCTACGCCTTCATCGACCCGCGGGTCAAGGTCGGCTGAGGGAGGACCCATGGCCAGTCACACGCAGACCCCATCGCCCACCACCGCCACCAGCACCGACACGGTGCTGTCCATCCGCGACCTGCGGGTGCACTTCCCGACCTCGGACGGCGTCGTCAAGGCCGTCGACGGTCTCGACTACGAGGTGAAGCGCGGCAAGACCCTCGGCATCGTCGGGGAGTCCGGCTCCGGCAAGTCGGTCTCCAGCGCCGCCATCCTGCGGCTGCACGACCCCAAGCGCACCCGGGTCAGCGGGCAGATCCTGCTCGACGGCGTCGACCTGCTCACCCTCAGCGAGGAGGAGATGCGCCACCGCCGCGGCCGCGAGGTCTCGATGATCTTCCAGGACCCGCTGTCCGCGATGCACCCGTACTACACGGTCGGGCAACCAGATCGTGGAGGCCTACCGCGTTCACAACGACGTCAGCAAGAAGGCGGCCCGGACCCGGGCCATCGAGATGCTCGACCGGGTGGGGATCCCCCAGCCGGACCGTCGCATCGACGACTACCCGCACCAGTTCTCCGGCGGCATGCGGCAGCGCGCGATGATCGCCATGGGCCTGATCAACGACCCGGGGATGCTGATCGCCGACGAGCCCACCACCGCGCTCGACGTGACCGTGCAGGCCCAGATCCTCGACCTGCTGCAGGACCTGCAGCGCGAGTTCGACTCCGCGATCATGATCATCACCCACGACCTCGGGGTGGTGGCCGAGATGGCCGACGACGTGCTGGTGATGTACGCCGGCCGCGCGGTCGAGTACGGGCCGTGCAAGGAGATCCTGACGCACCCCGAGATGCCGTACACGTGGGGCCTGCTGTCCAGCGTGCCCGACGTCCGCGGGGACACCTCGGCGCGGCTGATCCCGATCCCCGGCAACCCGCCCAGCCTGCTCAACCCGCCCGACGGGTGCCCGTTCAACCCCCGGTGCGCCCACCGCGACAAGGTGCCCGGCGACCTGTGCGTCACCCAGCTGCCCGCGCTGGAGCCGGGCAACCGTGGTCCGAACCACACCAAGCGCTGCCACCTGGCCAACTCCGAGCAGATCTACGAGTCCGAGATCCTGCCCGTCATCGCTCCCGACCTGGTCCAGGAGGGCTGATGGACACCACCGACCCCGTGGTCACCGACCCGGTGGGCACGACGACCACGACGCCCCGGCCCCCCGACCCGTGGGGCAGCTCGATCCTCGAGGTCGAGAACCTGAAGATGTACTTCCCGGTGCGCTCGTCGGGGCTGATCCGCCGCACCGTGGGATACGTCCAGGCCGTCGACGGCGTGTCGTTCGAGGTCCCCAAGGGCGGGGCCCTGGGACTGGTGGGGGAGTCGGGCTGCGGGAAGTCCACCACCGGCAAGCTCATCACCCGGCTGCTGGACCCGACCGAGGGCGCCATCCGCTTCGAGGGCGAGGACATCGCCCACCTGTCGCCGCGCGAGCTCAAGCCGCTGCGCCGCGAGATCCAGATGATCTTCCAGGACCCGTACACCTCTCTGAACCCACGGCACACGGTCGGCTCGATCGTGGGAGCGCCGCTGGAGATCCACAAGATCGTGCCCCAGAAGCAGGTGCTCTCCCGGGTCCAGGAGCTGCTGGAGATCGTCGGGCTCAACCCCGAGCACTACAACCGCTACCCCAACGAGTTCTCCGGCGGCCAGCGGCAGCGCATCGGCATCGCCCGGGCGCTCACCCTGAACCCCAAGCTGCTGGTGGCCGACGAGCCGGTCTCGGCCCTGGACGTGTCGATCCAGGCGCAGGTCATCAACCTGCTGCAGGACCTCCAGAAGGAGTTCGACATCTCCTTCCTGTTCATCGCCCACGACCTCGCCGTGGTCCGGCACTTCTGCCCCGAGGTGGCCGTCATGTACCTCGGCAAGATCGTCGAGGTGGCCGACCGGGAGACGCTCTACGAGCACCCGCACCACCCCTACACCCAGGCGCTGCTGTCCTCGGTGCCGGACGTCAAGCAGGCCGCCGTCGGAGGGCGCCGGGAGCGCATCCGGCTCGAGGGCGACGTGCCCAGCCCGATCAACCCGCCGTCCGGGTGCCACTTCCGGACCCGGTGCGCCTACGCGCAGGACATCTGCGCCAAGGTCGAGCCGCCGCTGCTGCAGATCGGCCCGCGGCACAAGGTGGCCTGCCACTTCGCCGGGGAGATCGGCCACCACCCCAGCCGGCCCGTCTTCGCCGGGGTGCTCGGGGTGGACGAGCACGGCGACCGGGACCCCGCCGCCTCGGGCGACCCGGCCACCACGCACCCGGGCTTCTCCGACACGTGGTACGACGTCCACGGGGGCACCACCACCGGTGCCGTCAGGACCGGGGCCCCCAGCAGCCCGGGTGGCCCCGGGATGAACGGCGGCACCAGGCAGCACGGGCAGCACGGGCAGCACCGCGCTCTGAGCCCGACCCGTCGCTCGCACTAGGGTGGCGCCCGTGGACGGCCTGTTCGAGATCGGTACGCCGGCGGGCACGCCGCCCGTCGTCGGCGGGTCCGGCGACCCCTCGGGCACGGGGCCGGCCGGAGGCGGGTCCCTCGCGGGCGGTGGGCACGCCTCGGCCCCCTTGGCGGTGCGGATGCGGCCGCGGACCCTGGAGGAGCTGGTCGGCCAGCAGCACCTGCTGGCCGCCGGCTCGCCCCTGCGTCGCCTGGTCGAGGGTGAGGAGTCGATGGCCCTGCTGCTGTGGGGACCGCCGGGCACCGGCAAGACCACCATCGCCTCCATCGTCAGCCAGCAGACCCGTCGCGCCTTCGTGGAGGTCTCGGCGGTCGCCGCCGGCGTGAAGGAGGTCCGGGCCGCGATCGACGGCGCCCGTGCCCGGCTGGCCCGCGGCGGACCCGAGACCGTGCTGTTCGTCGACGAGGTGCACCGCTTCTCCAAGGCCCAGCAGGACGCGCTGCTGCCCGGGGTGGAGAACCGTTGGGTGACCCTGGTCGCCGCGACCACCGAGAACCCGTTCTTCTCCGTCATCTCCCCGCTGCTGTCCCGCTCGCTGCTGCTGACCCTGGAGCCGCTGACCGACGACGACGTACGCGGCGTGCTGACCGAGGCGCTGGCCGACGAGCGAGGCCTGGCCGGCGCGGTGCGGCTGGAGACCGAGGCGCTCGAGCACCTGGTGCGGCTGGCCGGGGGCGACGCCCGGCGGGCCCTGACCTACCTCGAGGCGGCGGCGGGTGCAGCCAGGTCGCGGGGGTCCGAGGTCGTCGACGTGGAGACCACCGAGACGGCGGTGGACCGGGCCGCGGTGCGCTACGACCGGGACGGCGACCAGCACTACGACGTGACCAGTGCCTTCATCAAGTCGGTGCGGGGCTCGGACGCGGACGCGGCGCTGCACTACCTGGCCCGGATGATGGAGGCCGGCGAGGACCCGCGCTTCATCGCCCGGCGGCTGGTGGTGCTGGCCAGCGAGGACGTCGGCCTGGCCGACCCCACGGCCCTGCCCACCGCGGTGGCGGCCGCTCAGGCCGTCCAGCTGATCGGGATGCCCGAGGCCCGGCTCAACCTGGCCCAGGCCACCATCGCCCTGGCGCTGGCGCCGAAGTCCAACGCGGTCACCACGGCCCTGGGTGCCGCCAGCGCCGACGTGCGCGCCGGCCGGACGGGTCCGGTGCCCAGCCACCTGCGCGACGCCCACTACGGCGGCTCGAAGCAGCTGGGACACGGGCGCGGCTACCGCTACGCCCACGACGAGCCGTTCGGGGTGGCCGAGCAGCAGTACGCGCCCGACGTGGTCGCCGACGCGACGTACTACCGGCCCACCACGCTCGGGGCGGAGGCCGCCGTCAAGGTCCGCTGGGAGCGCATCAGGCGGTTGATCCGGGGCGAGCGGCCGTAGCCCGCGAGGGTAGGCTGCCGTCCCATGGACCCGGCCCTCGTCGCGACGCTCGTCGCGCTCCTCGCCGTGTCCGTCCTGGCCGTGGCGGCGCTGCTGGTGCTCCGCACGAGCCGCCGGCGGACCGCACAGACCCTGGCCGAGGCCCGCGCCGAGATCGCCGCGCTGACCGCCCGCGTGGACGCGCTCGGGACCGGGGCGGCCACGGGCCGTTCCGTCCCGTCGCAGCGCGGGGCGGCCGGGTCCGAGCAGTTCGTCATCACCACCCTGTCCGAGGTCCCCGCGACCCCGTCCGCCGCCGGGGTGGCCGCTGCGCCGGGCACGGCGGAGGCCCCCGCCCGGCTGAGCGGCTCGGAGTTCGCCGCCGTGGCCGTCGGGGAGTCCGCCGTTCGGGTGCTCACCCTGGCGCACGGGCTGCGGCGCGCCCTGTCGCCGCGGACCCTGCACCGGATCCGCTACGAGGTCCGTCGCGAGGTGAAGCGGTCACGGCGGCAGCGCCGCTCCGAGCTGCGGCGCGCGCGGGCGCACCTGCGGGAGCAGCGCCTGCCCGGGCGGACCGTGCTCGACGAGGACGCCGCGTGAGCCGTGCCGTCTGGTTCGCGGCCGGGGCGGGGGTCGGGGTCTACGCGATCACCAAGGCACGCCGGGTGGTCGACGCCTTCACCCCGGACGGCCTCGCCGACCGGCTCGCCGGGCTGTCGCTGGGCGCCCACCTGCTGGCCACGGAGGTGCGGGCCGGGATGGCGGAGGCCGAAACCGGGGTGCGCGCCCGCCTGCAGGTGGGGTCCCATGGGAGTCCACCGGCCGCCCTGCCCCCGGTGCACGGCGACACCGCCCACGAGCACCACACCACAGCAGCACCCACGGAGAGGGAACCCACTGATGGACACCGCGGAGATCCGCCGCCGCTTCCTGGCGCACTTCAGCGGGGACACCACCGTGGGGGCCCACCAGGTGGTGCCCTCGGCCTCGCTGCTGCTCGACGACCCCAACCTGCTGTTCGTCAACGCGGGCATGGTGCCGTTCAAGCCGTACTTCCTGGGGCAGGAGACGCCGCCGTACGACCGCGCCGTCAGCGTGCAGAAGTGCGTGCGCACCCTGGACATCGACGAGGTCGGCCAGACCACCCGGCACGGCACCTTCTTCCAGATGTGCGGCAACTTCTCCTTCGGCGACTACTTCAAGGAGGGCGCCATCCGCCTGGCCTGGGAGCTGATCACCAAGAGCCAGGCCGAGGGCGGCTACGGGATGGCCGAGGAGCTGCTCTACCCCAGCGTCTACGAGGACGACGCGGAGGCGGTGCGGCTGTGGCGCAAGGTCACCGGCCTGCCCGACGACCGGATCGTCCGGCTGGGCAAGGCGGAGAACTACTGGAGCATGGGGGTGCCCGGGCCGGGCGGTCCGTGCAGCGAGATCCTCATCGACCGCGGCCCCGCGTTCGGCGCCGACCGGGACTGGGACGCCGGTGACCGGTACCTGGAGTTCTGGAACCTCGTGTTCATGTCCGAGGAGCTGAGCGCCGTCCGCAGCAAGACCGACTTCGACGTCGTCGGTCCCCTCCCGAGCCTGAACATCGACACCGGGATGGGCCTGGAGCGGGTGGCGTACCTGCTGCAGGGCAAGGACAACATGTACGAGATCGACGAGATGTTCCCGGTCATCGAGCGGGCCGTCGAGCTCTCAGGACGCCCCTACGGCCGCGAGCACGCGGACGACGTCCGCTTCCGGGTGGTCGCCGACCACGTGCGCAGCGCCATGATGCTCATCGGGGACGGCGTCACGCCCGGCAACGAGGGTCGTGGCTACGTGCTGCGGCGGCTGCTGCGCCGGGCCGTGCGGTCGATGCGGCTGCTCGGGGTGGAGGACCGCACGCTGCCCGAGCTGCTGCCGGTCAGCCGGGACAGGATGTCGCTGTCCTACCCCGAGATCGCCTCGGACTGGGAGCGCATCTCGACCGTGGCGTACGCCGAGGAGGACGCCTTCCGCGCCACCCTGCGGACCGGCACGACGATCTTCGACCTGGCGGCCGGCGAGGCCAAGCAGCAGGGCCGCACACAGCTGACCGGACCGCAGGCGTTCTCGCTCCACGACACCTACGGCTTCCCCATCGACCTGACCCTGGAGATGGCCGCCGAGCAGGGGCTGCAGGTCGACGAGGAGGGCTTCCGGCGGCTGATGACCGAGCAGCGCACCCGCGCCAAGGCGGACGCCCGGGCCAAGAAGGGCCAGCACGCCGACGCCGGCGCCTACCGCGAGGTCTCGGACACGCTGGGCCGTCCGGTCGAGTTCACCGGCTACTCCGAGGTCGTCTCCGAGGCCACCGTGCGCGGCCTCGTCGACGGTGCGGCGACCTCGGTGGCCTCCGCGCAGGCGGGGGACGAGGTCGAGCTGGTGCTGGACCGCACCCCGTTCTACGCCGAGGGCGGCGGCCAGCTCGCCGACCGGGGCGTCATCGAGCTGGGCGGCGGCGCCCGGCTCGAGGTCCTCGACGTGCAGTCGCCCGATCCGCGGCCTGGTGGTGCACCAGGTGCGGGTGCTCGACGGCGAGGTCACCGTGGGCGAGTCCGGCCAGGCGCTGGTCGACATCGAGCGGCGCAAGTCGATCAGCCGCGCCCACACCGCGACGCACATGGTGCACAAGGCGTTCCGGGAGGCGCTGGGCGACACCGCGACGCAGGCCGGCTCGGAGAACGCGCCGGGACGGTTCCGCTTCGACTTCTCCGCCTCCGGCGCCGTGCCGGCCTCGGCGATGGCCGACGTCGAGGCGCGGGTCAACGACCTGGTGCTGGCCGACCTGGCGGTGCACGCCGAGATCATGACCCAGGACGAGGCCCGGGCCTCCGGCGCGATGGCGCTGTTCGGCGAGAAGTACGGCGACGAGGTCCGGGTGATCTCGGTCGGCGACTGGGCCCGGGAGCTGTGCGGCGGCACGCACGCGGGCCGCTCGGGCCAGCTCGGCGTGGTCAAGCTGCTGGGCGAGTCCTCGATCGGGTCCGGCGTACGCCGGGTGGAGGCCCTGGTGGGCGGTGACGCCTACCGGTTCCTGGCCCGTGAGCACGTGCTGGTCGCCCAGCTCAGCGAGACCCTCAAGGTGCGGGCCGACGACCTGCCCGAGCGGGTGCACGACCTGGTGGAGCGGCTGCGGACCGCGGAGAAGGAGATCGAGCGGGTCCGGGTGCAGCAGCTGCTGGCCGCCGCGGGGACGCTGGCCGACCAGGCCAAGGACGTCTACGGGGTGCGCTTCGTGGGCCACCGGGCCGAGGGAGCCGGGGCGGGCGACGTCCGCAAGCTGGCCCTCGACGTGCGCGGACGGCTGCCCCGCGGGGTGCCGGGTGTCGTGGCGGTCGTCGGCACCGGCGGCGGCCGGCCCGCCGTGGTGGTGGCGGCCAACGACGAGGCCCGCGCCTGGGGGCTCTCGGCGGGGGCCCTGGTCCGCACGGCGGCCGGGGTGCTCGGCGGCAGCGGCGGTGGGAAGGACGACGTGGCCCAGGGCGGGGGCACCGACCTCACCCACGTGGACCGGGCGCTGGTCGACGTCGAGCACGAGGTCGGCCGGGTGGCCACGCAGCGCTGATCGGTCGGGCGACGAGACGAGGAGGGTGGGCCGTGCGCCAGGGTGTGCGCCTCGGGGTCGACGTCGGTGACGTGCGCATCGGCGTGGCCCGCTCCGACCCCTCCGGGCTCATCGCCGTGCCGGTCGAGACGGTGCGCAGCGGTCGCGGCGACCTGGCCCGGCTGGCCGCCCTGACCGAGGAGGAGGAGGCCGTCGAGGTCGTGGTCGGGCTGCCCCGGTCGCTCTCGGGCGGGGAGGGCCCGGCTGCCGCCAAGGTGCGCGGGTTCGCCGCCAGGCTCGCGCGCACGGTCTTCCCGGTGCCCGTCCGGCTCTGCGACGAGCGGCTCAGCACGGTCTCCGCGGAGGCCGTCCTGAGGGGTCAGGGCCGCTCGGGCCAACGGCGCCGCGCCGTGGTGGATCAGGCCGCAGCCGTGGTCATCCTGCAGAATGCTCTCGACACGGAGCGGGGCACGGGCTCGGCGCCGGGCGAGCTGGTGGCGCCACAGGGGCCCCGATGAGCGACGAGCAGGCAGAGGGAGGGATGGACGCGGTGACCGATCTCGGACTCGAGACCGAGCCGGAGCAGGAGCCGGAGCGACGGCACCGCCGGTCCTTCAGCGCCCTCGCCGTGCTGCTGGCCCTGGCCATCCTGCTGGGCGGCGGCTACGCGGCGTACTCCTTCGGCCTCAGCGCCCTCAAGGAGCGGCTGAGCCCTCCGGCGGACTACGCCGGCGCCGGGTCCGGGCGGGTGCTGGTGCAGGTGCGCGAGGGCGACGCTGCCTCCGACATCGCCGCCACCCTCAAGGCCAAGGGGGTCGTCAAGTCCGCCGAGGCGTTCACCGACGCCGCCCGCGACGACCCCAAGTCGGTCGGCATCCAGGTCGGCTTCTACCGGCTGCGCAAGCAGATGTCCGCGGCCTCGGCCCTGGGTGTCCTGGTCCGCCCGGCCAACCTGATCCGCACCGTGCTCACCGTGCCCGAGGGACTGCGGGTGGACCAGATCGTCGACCTGCTGGTCAAGCGGACGTCGTTCAAGCGGTCGGCGTACGAGGCCCTGCTGGCCTCCCCGAAGCGCATCGGGCTGCCGTCGTACGCGCGAGGCAACCCGGAGGGCTACCTGTTCCCCGCGACCTACGAGCTGTCGCCGGACGCGACGCCGCGCTCGATCCTGCGCTCCATGGTGGCGCGCTACGAGGCCGCGGTCGACGACCTCGACATCACCACCCGGGCCGCGGCGCTCGGCTACTCCCCGCACGACGTCATGACGGTCGCCAGCATCGTGCAGGCCGAGGGTCGGCTGTCCTCCGACCTGCCCAAGATCGCCCGGGTCCTCTACAACCGGCTGGCGCAGGACAAGCCCCTGCAGCTGGACACCACGATCGTCTACATCTTCCGCACCAAGGGGAAGCTGACCACCACCGCGGAGCAGCGTCGCTCCAGCTCGCCGTACAACACCTACCTCAACGTCGGGCTCCCGCCGACCCCCATCTCGGCCCCGGGCGAGGCGGCCATCAAGGCGGCCCTGACCCCGGCCGACGGGCCGTGGCTGTTCTTCGTGACGACGAACCCCAGCACGGGGGAGACCAAGTTCGCCACGACGTACGCCGAGCACCTGCGGAACGTGGAGCTGTTCCGGGCCTACTGCCGCTCGAACAGCTGTTGAGCCCCGGGCGGCGGTGCGCGGTGCTGGGCTCCCCGGTCCGGCACTCGCTCTCGCCCCAGCTGCACCGGGCGGCCTACGACGCGCTGGGCCTGGACTGGACCTACGACGCCCACGAGGTGACCGAGGCCGGGCTGCCCGCCTTCCTCGACGGGCTGGACGAGAGGTGGCGTGGCCTGTCGCTGACCATGCCGCTCAAGCGGTCGGTGGTGCCCCTGCTCGACGACCTGTCGGAGCGGGCCGCAGCAGACCCGCTCGGCCAACACCGTGGTGCTCGCAGGACGGCCGTCGCACCGGGCACAACACCGACGTGCCCGGCATCACGGCCGCGCTGCGCGAGCGCTGGAGCGGGCGCCCGCAGCGGGCGGTGGTCCTCGGTGGCGGGGCCACCGCGGCCTCCGCCGTCTTCGGCCTGGCCGACCTGGGCTGCCGCGAGGTGACGCTGCTGGTGCGCGACGAGGCCCGGGCCGCCGAGACGGTGACGACCGCCGCGCGGCACCCGGCCGCGCCCGAGGTGCGGGTCCGGGCGCTGCCCGCCGCCGGCCGGCCGGCCGGGGGGCTGGGCGAGGTGGACGTGCTGGTCTCCACCGTGCCCGCCGCCGCGCAGGTCGAGGACGTGCTGGCCACCGCCGACGGCGTCCCGGTCGTCTTCGAGGTGCTCTACGACCCCTGGCCGACCCCGCTGGCCCGGCGCGCCCGGTCGGCCGGCCAGGTGCTGGTCGGCGGCCTCGACCTGCTGGTGCACCAGGCGGTCCTCCAGCTGGAGCTGATGACCGGTCACCGTCCCGCGCCGCTGGAGGTGGTGCGCCGGGCCGGTGAGGCCGCCCTGGCCGCCCGCTCGGGGGGGCCGCCGGGGACACCGGGGAAGCCGGGGACCCGTCGTGACCTGGTACCTGGACACCGCCCTGGTCAGCGGTGCTGTCGGGCTGGTCTCGAGCGCGTTCGTGCCGGAGCTGGTGGCGCGGCTGCCCGAGCCGGAGCCCGACCCGGAGCCGGAGCTGGACCCGCTGCAGCCCGCGGCGGACGAGGCCGACTACGCGCGACCCCTCGACGACCCCAAGGAGCTGTACGCCGACGTGGCCCGGCTGCCCGGGCTGCGGTGGGGCGCCGCCGTCGCGGGCGCCGCGTCCGCCGGGCTGCTGGGCGGCCGGGTCGGGTGGGACCCCGCGCTGGGGTTCCTGCTGTACCTGGTGCCGGTCTGCGTCGCGCTGGCCGTGGTCGACTGGCGCACCCGCTACCTGCCCACCCGGCTGATCGCCCCGTCGTACCTCGTGGTCGGCGTGCTGGTCGTGGTGGCGTGGCTGGCCACCGGCGACGACCGGGCGCTGGTCACCGCGGTCGTGGGGTGGGTGGGCGCGTTCGCCTTCTTCTTCGTGCAGTGGTTCCTCTACCCCCGCGGCCTGGGCTACGGCGACGTACGGCTGTCCGGGCTGCTGGGCATGGCCCTGGGGTGGCTGGGGCCCGCGCCGCTGGTGCTCGGCCTGCTGGTCGGCTTCGTGCTCGGGGGCGTGGGCGGGGGACTGCTGTCGCTGCTGAGGATCTTCCACCGCAAGCACTACCCGTTCGGCCCGTTCATGGTGGTGGGGGCGCTGCTGGGGGCGGTGTTCCCGGGTGAGATCGCGACCGGCTACGCCTGGCTCGTGCAGGTCGTCGCCGACGGCGTGCTCGCCGTCGTGGACGGCTTCTGAGGGGCCGTCCCGACCCGCGTGGAACACTGGCGCCCATGCTGCGTTGGCTCACCGCCGGCGAGTCCCACGGCCCGGGTCTCGTCGCTGTCCTCGAGGGTCTCCCCGCTCACGTCGCCCTGACGTCCGCCGACATCGTCGACGCGCTGGCGCGCCGGCGGCTCGGCTACGGGCGCGGGGCGCGGATGAAGTTCGAGCAGGACGAGGTCGAGGTCGTGGGCGGCATGCGCCACGGCGAGACGCTGGGCAGCCCGCTGGCCTTCCGGATCGGCAACACGGAGTGGCCGAAGTGGGAGAAGGTCATGTCGGCCGACCCCGTCGACGAGGCCGAGCTGGAGGCCCTGGCCCGCAACGCCGCGCTCACCCGCCCGCGGCCCGGGCACGCCGACCTGGTCGGCATGCAGAAGTACGACTTCGAGGAGGCCCGGCCGATCCTGGAGCGGGCCTCGGCGCGCGAGACGGCCGCCCGGGTGGCGCTGGGCGCGGTGGCCGCGAAGTTCCTCCAGCAGGCCGTCGGCGCCGAGGTGGTCTCCCACGTGGTGGCCATCGGCCCGGCCACGGCTCCGGCCGGCTCCGTGCCGCTGGCCTCCGACGTGGCCGCCCTGGACGCCGACCCGGTGCGCTGCCTGGACGCCGACGCCAGCGCCGCGATGCAGGCCGCCATCGACGCGGCGCACCGTGACGGCGACACCCTGGGCGGCGTGGTCGAGGTCGTCGTGCACGGGCTGCCCCCGGGGCTCGGCTCGCACGTGCACTGGGACCGCCGGCTGGACGCCCGGCTGGCCGGCGCCCTGATGGGGATCCAGGCCATCAAGGGCGTCGAGGTCGGGGACGGCTTCGCACTCGCCGCCGACCCCGGCTCGCTCGCCCACGACGAGATCGTGGCCACCGAGGAGGGCATCCGGCGTACGTCGGGCCGCTCCGGCGGCACCGAGGGCGGCATGTCGACCGGGGAGGTCCTGCGGGTGCGGGCCGCCATGAAGCCGATCGCCACCATCCCGCGGGCCCTGCGCACGGTGGACGTGGCGACCGGCGAGCAGACGGTGGCCCACCACCAGCGCTCCGACGTGTGCGCGGTGCCGGCCGCCGGGATCGTGGCCGAGGCCATGGTCGCGCTGGTGCTGGCCGACGTGGTGCTGGAGAAGTTCGGCGGCGACTCGGTGGGGGAGACCCGCCGCAACGTCGAGGGGTACCTCTCCGCGATGAGGATCTCGTGACCGGCCCCGAGCCCGACGGGTCCGCCGCTCCTGCGACCCGTCCGCGGGTGGTCCTGGTCGGACCCATGGGGGCGGGCAAGACCACCGTGGCAGGGCTGCTGGCCGAGCGGTGGGGCACCACCGTGCGCGACACCGACCACGACGTGGAGGCGGTCGCGGGTCGGACCGTCTCGGAGATCTTCGTCGACCAGGGCGAGGACCGCTTCCGGGCGTTGGAGCGGGCCGCGGTGGTCGAGGCCCTGGGCTCCCACCCCGGGGTGCTCGCCCTGGGCGGAGGGTCCGTCCTGGACCCGCGCACCCGGGCGGACCTCGCCGGCCACCGGGTCGTGTTCCTCAAGGTGGGCCTGACCGACGCCGTCAAGCGGGTGGGCCTCGGCACGGGCCGGCCGTTGCTGCTGGGCAACGTGAGGTCCCGCATCAAGGGCATCCTCGACGAGCGGCTCCCGGTCTACCAGGAGGTCTCCACCGTCACCGTGGAGACCGACGGGCGCACCCCCGAGGAGGTCGCCGACGACGTCGTACGCCTGCTGGAGGCCGGATCCGGGGACGGGTCCGCCGCGCAGGACGGCTCCGGGGACGGGTCCGCTGCTGAGGACGCCGGGCTCCCGGCCGAGGGGCGCCGGTCGTGAGCGAGGGGACGACGGTGCTGCACGTGGGCGGAGCCTCGCCGTACGACGTGCACGTGGGCACCGGGCTGCTGGGCGAGCTGCCCGGGATGCTGGGGGAGGGCGTGCGCCGGGTCGCGGTCATCCACCCGCGGGCCCTGGCCGCCACCGGCGAGACGGTCCGCGAGGACCTGGCCGCGCAGGGGTACGACGCCCACGCCATCGAGATCCCGGACGGCGAGGAGGCCAAGCTCGCACCGGTGGCGTCGTTCTGCTGGCAGGTGCTGGGGCAGACCGGGTTCACCCGCAGCGACGCCGTCGTCACGGTCGGCGGCGGGTCGACCACCGACATGGGCGGCTTCGTGGCGGCGACGTGGCTGCGCGGCGTACGGGTGGTGCACCTGCCCACCACCCTGCTGGCCATGGTCGACGCCGCGGTGGGCGGCAAGACCGGGATGAACACCACCGAGGGCAAGAACCTCGTCGGTGCGTTCCACGAGCCGGCGGGCGTGCTGTGCGACCTCGCCACCCTGGACTCGCTGCCCCGCAACGAGCTCATCAGCGGGCTGGCCGAGGTGGTCAAGTGCGGCTTCGTGGCCGACCCCACGATCCTGGAGCTGGTGGAGGCCGACCCGGTGGCCGCCGTCGACCCGGGCTCCGCTGTGCTGCGCGAGCTCATCGAGCGGGCCATCCGCGTCAAGGTGGACGTGGTGGTCGACGACCTGCGCGAGACCGGCGGCTCGTCGGGGCACCCCGGCCGCGAGGTCCTCAACTACGGGCACACCCTGGGCCACGCCATCGAGCGGGCCGAGCGCTACACCTTCCGGCACGGTGCCGCGGTGGCCATCGGGATGACCTTCGTGGCCGAGCTGGCCCGGCTGGCCGGCCGTCTGGACGAGGGGACCGCCGAGCGGCACCGCCGGGTGCTCGAGCTGGTCGGGCTGCCCACGACGTACCGGGGCGCGGACTGGGCCACCCTGCACGAGGCGATGAAGGTGGACAAGAAGACGCGCGGCGACCAGCTGCGCTTCGTGGTGCTCGACGGGCTGGCCAGGCCCTCGGTGCTCACCGCCCCCGACCCGGCCCTGCTGACCGCGGCGTACGCCGAGGTGGCGGCCCCGCTGACCGGAGGCCGACGTGGCTGAGACGCGGCGGGTGCTGGTGCTCAACGGTCCCAACCTCGGGAGGCTCGGCCGACGTCAGCCCGAGATCTACGGCACCACCACCCACCAGGGCTGGTGGACCGCTGCCGGGAGTGGGGCCAGGACCTCGGGCTGGAGGTCGAGGTCCGCCAGACCAACCACGAGGGCGAGCTGCTCGACTGGCTCAACGCTGCGGCCGACGAGGCCACCCCGGTGGTGCTCAACGCGGCGGCGTGGACGCACTACTCCTACGCCCTGCTGGACGCGTGCGCCCAGCTGGTCGCGCCGATGGTCGAGGTGCACCTGTCCGACCCGCGGCAGCGGCCCGAGGAGTTCCGGCACCACTCGGTGGTCTCGGCGTACGCCCGGCAGGTGATCGCCGGCCACGGGGTGGACGGCTACCGGCTCGCCCTGCAGGTCCTGGCGCAGGAGTGGCCGGACGACGATTTCGGGGACCAGCGGCCGGCTCGCTAGACTCGACGGTCGGGCCGGGGTGACCGGCCGACGGCTTGACACCCGAAGACGAGCACCCGCGACAGACAAGGGCCCCCCTGCGCATGGCAACGACGAACGACCTGAAGAACGGCATGGTTCTCAACCTCGACGGGCAGCTGTGGTCGGTGACCTGGTTCCAGCACCACAAGCCCGGCAAGGGTGGTGCGGTCGTCCGCACGAAGCTGAAGAACATCGCCTCCGGCAAGACGGTCGACAAGACCTTCAACGCGGACGTCAAGGTCGAGGTCGCCAACGTCGACAAGCGCACGATGCAGTACCTCTACAACGACGGCACGTCGTTCGTGTTCATGGACAACAGCACCTACGAGCAGCTCGAGGTGCCGCCGGAGGTCGTCGGGGACGCCACCCACTTCCTCCTGGAGAACCAGGACGCGATCGTGGCCACCAACGAGGGACGCGTGCTCTACATCGAGCTGCCCGCGTCGGTCGAGCTGCTCGTGCAGTACACCGAGCCCGGCCTGCAGGGCGACCGCTCGACCGGGGGCACCAAGCCCGCGACGCTGGAGACCGGCCACTCGATCAACGTGCCGCTGTTCATCATCACCGGCGAGAAGATCAAGGTCGACACCCGCGACAGCAGCTACCTGGGTCGCGTCTCCTCGTGACCGACGCCCTGCTGGGCCTCTGATGGCCGCCCGGTCGAAGGCGCGCAAGCGGGCGCTCGACGTGCTCTTCGAGTGCGAGGTCCGCGGGGTGCCGCTGGGCTCGACGCTGGACGAGCGCGTCGTGGCGGCCGAGCCGCCCGTCCACGGCTACACCGTCGAGCTCATTCGCGGGGTGCTCGAGCACCGCACGCGCATCGACGAGCTCATCACGACCTACGCCCAGGGCTGGTCGCTGGAGCGGATGCCGGCCGTGGACCGCAACGCCCTGCGGATCGGCATCCTGGAGATCCTCTTCGTGGACGACGTCCCGGACGCCGTCGCGGTCAGCGAGGCCATGGCCCTGGTCCGCGACCTGTCCACCGACGAGTCGCCGGCGTTCGTGAACGGCGTGCTGGGGAGCATCATCCGGAACAAGGCCGCCCTCTCCGCCTGACCCCGTCGCCGGTCGAGCTGCGAACGAAGTGAGCCTCGAGACCACGCTGGTCTCGAGGCTCACTCCCGTTCGCGCCTCAACCAGCGCGTGGGGTCAGGCGGCGGGGGTGCCGAACACCTCCAGCTCGGTCAGGTCGGCGTACGAGCAGCCGGAGTACGCGCCGTCGGGGCAGTTGGTGGAGAACGACGGCGTCTGGTTCCCCAGGATGGTGAACCGGACGTGGCGCACCCCCGTGGAGCCCGCCGCCGGGGTGAGCGGGTTGAGCCGCCCGTTGTCGTCGGAGGTGAACGTGCCGCTCGAGGCCTCGGTCCAGGTGGTGCCGTCGGTCGAGGTCTCGATGCGGTACGCCCCGGTCGAGGCGCTGCCACCGTCGCCGCAGGTGGCCGAGGGGTCCACCGCGAAGCCGCTGACGTCGACGGCCTCCGACAGGTCCACCACGATGTGCTTCGGCACGAACACCCCGGTCGGGTCGCCGTCGTCGTCGCCCGCCGTGCTGCTCCAGCCGGTGCCCTGGCTCAGGTCGATGGCGGCCTCCGGCCCGCAGCCGAACGGCGTGTAGTCCGGCCCGTTGAAGGACGAGACGCTGGCTCCGCCGCTGGCCGCGGCGTAGTCGCGCTGCACCGAGAAGCTCTTGGTCGTGCCGCCCGGCCGGACCGTCACCGGGCCCGTCGAGGTCACGTAGCCCGCGCCGGAGACGCCGAACTTCCCGTAGGTCCCCACCGGGACGGCGGGGATGCGGTACCGGCCGTCGGCATCGGTGACGTCCGAGGGGTTGACCGGGCCGGCCGCGCCCTGGAAGGCCAGGCTGACCGTCACCCCGGCCAGCGGCTCGCCGGTGCCCGCGTCGCGCACCGTGCCGCTGACCGGCGCGCGGGTGACGCTGGCCGGCGGCGTGTGGAAGTCGGCGGCCGGGGTGGTGTCGTCACCGCCGAGCGAGCCGGCGTAGTAGCCCATGCCCCGGTGGGCGAACACCCGCCAGATGGTGGCCGCGTCCCGACCGCCGCGGACGACCCGGTCGGCCAGCAGCAGCGCGTTGCGCTCGTCGAGGAACGAGGGGTTGCCGGGGGACAGCTCCATGGCCCGGGTCACCAGCGACTCGGTGAGCGAGGAGCCGAGCGCGTCGCGCAGGTCCCACAGCGTCTGCGACCAGATCTCGCCGTCGCCGTGCACCTCGGGCCCGCCCACGACGTTGCCGTAGTCGGCGTAGGTGTAGCCGCCGGTGTGGCCGGTCGTGCCGCCGGTGCAGCGGGGGGCCGAGGACCCCACGGCGCAGTCGATCGGCTCGGTGCGGTCCAGGAAGACGCCCTCGCCGTCGTACTGGAAGAGCACCACGTCCGCCGTACCGGGGCGGTCCTGCTGGTAGCCCTGGTCGACCAGGAAGTCCATCGCGTACCAGTCGCTCCAGGCCTCGCCCATGGAGCCGGCCTGGACGCCGCCCAGCGTCGAGCTGCCGCCGGCGTCGACCACGAGGCGGTTGGACAGCCCGTGCGTGTACTCGTGGTAGACCGTGTCGGCCTCGTCGCCCACGTTGGTGGGGGCGAACGGGTCACCGTCGGGGTACGACGTGCCCGGCTGGTGCTGCAGGTACATCTGCATGGTCGGCGCCTGACCGTCCGGCGGGGTCTCCATGTTGGCGTTGTCGATGTGCGAGCCGTCGGGCAGGCCGGCGTCGGTGTTCGCGCCGTCGTCGGTCTGGGTGTCGACCGCGTCACCGGCAGCGCCCTTGCCGGTGCGGTTGCGGACCTGGAAGTTGCCGGCCGCCTCGGTGAACCCGATGGGGCGACGCAGCAGGTGGTCGTGCCAGTTGTTGACGAAGAAGAAGACCTGCGCGGCGTTCTGAGCCCGGTTGACCCGCCAGGAGTAGGGCACGTCAGGGTTCCACGAGCACGGGTACGGCGCGTCGCAGAAGGACACGTCGGGCAGGTGGAACGGCACCAGCGGGTAGTCCCACCGATCGGGCGAGGACGGTGCGACCTCCTCCGAGCCCTGCGCCAGGTCGTCGTCGTTGACGTCGGAGTACGTGTGCGAGTTGTTGCCCGCGAGGCGGGGCGAGCCGGGGGCCAGCCACCCGCGGTCGGTGTAGTCCACCGGCCGGGCGACGCCGCCCACCCGAGCCCGCGGGAAGTAGCGGTACGCCCGACCGCCGGCGCCCGTACCGGGCTCGGGGGAGTCCGCGTCGGCGGACAGGGGCCGACGGTAGAGCGGGGCACCGGTGTGGGCGTCCAGGACCGTCTGGGTGGGGTGCGTCGAGGACATCGTCACCGCGGCCCAGCCGAGGTGGGTGCCCGACCGGGTCACGAACAGCACGCGCGTCGCACGGTCGCGCGGGCCCGGGGTCGCACTGTCACCCTGGCTGCGCCGGGCGGCGCTGAGGGCCTCGTCGGCGGTGCCCAGGACGCGGGAGCCCCCCGGGGCCGGGTCGGCCCCGTGCACGGGGGAGCCGCCCAGGCTGACCAGCCGGCCGTCCCGCGTGACGGCGGCCTGCAGCCCGTTGCCGAACACCTCGTCGCCGCCGATGCGCTGGGTCCAGGACAGGTGGTGCACCCCCGCCACGTCGGTGTAGTCGCGACGCAGCCGGAGGGTGCCCAGGTCCGCGGAGCTCAGGCCCAGCGGGGCGAGGTGGGCGCGCACGTACCCCAGGGCGGTGGCGGCCGGTGCGCCGCGGCTCGGCCCGGTCAGGAAGCCGTCGAGCCGGGCCACCAGGCGGGGGGTGCCGGTGGTGCCGTCGATGTCGACCAGGGCGCCGTCGCCCAGCGCGTTCGTGAGCCGACGGGTCGCCGGACGGGCGGCCGCCCGGGCCGCGCGACGGGCCACCGCGGCCCGGGCCGCCGAGCCCACGCCCTGGCGGGCGTCGTAGAAGCCCCGGTGGTCGCCCGAGCCCTCCGTGCGCGGAGCCGCCGGGCGCGCGGAGGCCCCCGGCGCGGCGGTGGCGGACGTGGTCGCCGTGGTGGACAGCCCGGTCACGGCGGCGACCAGGCCGACGGAGAGGAGCAGGGCCGGGCCGCGGGCCCGGTGATGACGGATGGACATGGCGGAGCTTCCCCTCGTGCGTCGACCAGCCTCACCCCGAGACCACGGGACACTCTGGTCCAGACTGCGCCTCGTCACAAGACGTCCGGACCCACTCGTTGGTCGAGGTGCCACCCGTCGTCGGTCGAGGCTCACTCCGTTCGCACCTCGACCAGCGGGGGTCAGAGGCGCAGGCGCAGGGCGTGCAGGCGCTCGTACGCCGGCCGGCAGGCCTCCGCGACGGCGGCGTCGTGCGGGGACAGCGCGGGGAGGTCGCCGGCGCCGAGCGGGGGCCGGGAGGAGAAGCCCGTCGAGCGCTGGACCGCGGCGTACCAGTACGGCGCCCACACGCCGTCGGACTCTCGGGGCCCGGCCGGCCACGACAGCATCCGGGGCGTGAAGGCCACCTCGAGCCAGTCGCAGAGCCAGCGCAGGTACCTCTCGGGGTCGGCCAGGAAGTCCGCGGCGTCGACGACCGGGGGGACGTCCGGGGCCCAGGCCTGGAACAGCCGCTCCTGCTGCAGCAGGCCGATGTCCTCGGGCTCGCAGGCCTCCCGCGAGCGCACGTAGGAGGCGACCACCTCGGCCGGGTCGCGGACCAGCAGCACGTTGCGGAAGGCGGTCGTCCAGCTCAGGTCCGAGGCGACGTCCACGTGGTGGCTCATGTGCTTGGCGTAGTGCACCGCGACCCCCTCGGGCTGCGGCGCCAGCAGGCCGGCCACGACCTCGGCGAGGTCGTCGGACTGGGCGGCGAGCACCTGCTCGCGGCCGGGGTGCTCCAGGCCGGTGCGCCGCAGGTAGCAGGCGTACAGCGGCTCGTCGACGACCACGGTGTCCGGCCGGTTCTCCCAGGCCCGCATGAGGGCCGTGCTGAGGTTGCGCGGCCCGCTCCACACCGCCAGCCGCGCCGGCCCGCTCACGGGGCGGCGCGCTCCGGGGCGGGGGCCGCCCGGCCGGCCACGTCGGCGTCGACCAGGTCGACGTACAGCTCCTGCAGCCGCTGCACGACCGGGCCGCGCTCCCCGCTGCCGATGGTGCGCCCGTCCACCGTCCGCACCGGTACGACGCCGGCGAACGTCCCGGTCACGAACGCCTCCCGGGCGCTGTAGACGTCGGTGAGGCTGAAGGTGGTCTCCCGGGCCGTGATGCCCGCCGAGCGGCACATCCGCAGCACGTTGCCCCGGGTGATGCCGCCCAGGCAGAAGCGGCCGTCGGAGGTCCACACCTCGGGTCCCTCCTCGCCGTCGACGACCACGAAGAAGTGCGTGCTGTTGCAGGTGGCCACGAAGCCGTGCGGGTCGAGCATGAGGGCCTCGTCGGCGCCGGCGGTGTAGGCCTGGATGCACGCGGTGATGTCGTTGAGCTTGCTGTGCGAGTTCAGCTTGGGGTCCAGGGTGTCGGGGTAGGCCCGCCGCACGTGGGTGGTGAACAGCGTGATGCCCTCGTGCACCGTGCTCGGCATCGGCTCCTTGTGCTCGGCCACGACCACCACCGTGGCCGGGCCGATCGTCACCCGGGGGTCCTGGTACGGCGTCGACTTCACGCCGCGGGTGACCATCAGCCGAACGTGCACGCCGTCGGTCATGTCGTTGGCCCGCAGGGTGGCGTAGATCGCAGCGGTCAGCTCCGCCCGGTCCAGGCCGACGTCGAGCAGGATCGCCCGCGCGCCCTCGTACAGCCGGTCGAGGTGCCGCTCCAGGAAGGCCGGGTGCCCGGCCCGCACGCGCAGGCCCTCCCACACGCCGTCCCCCAGCACGAAGCCGGAGTCGAAGACCGAGACCACCGCCCGCTCCCGGGGCAGCAGTGCCCCGTTGACCCACACCAGGATCTCGTCGTTGCGCGGGTCCGTCGCGTGGTCGTGGGTGCCGTGGGCCATGCGGGCAGCCTAGGGGCCGACGAGGGGGCAGCGGCGTTCCGCGCCGGGAGGCGGGCGTGGCAGGCTGACGCCCATGAGCGCACAGACAGAGGTGGACGTCGTCGTCGTCGGTCTCGGCCCCGGGGGCGAGTCGCTGGCCACCCAGCTGGCCTCGGCCGGTCTCGAGGTCGTCGGGGTCGACCACCACCTGGTCGGCGGGGAGTGCCCGTACTACGGCTGCATCCCCAGCAAGATGATGATCCGGGCCGCCGACGTGCTGGCCGAGGCGCGGCGGGTGCCCGACTTCGCCGGCACGAGCACCGTGACCTCGGACTGGGGCCCCGTGCACGCCCGCATCCGCGACGAGGCCACGGCCGACTGGGACGACACCGCCGCGGTGGACCGGCTCACGGAGGCCGGCGTCACCTTCGCCCGCGGCACCGGCCGGCTGACCGGCCCGCGGACCGTGCAGGTGGGGGACGCCACCTACGTCGCGCGCAAGGGCGTGGTGCTCAACACCGGAACCGAGCCGAGCCCGCCGCCCATCGACGGTCTGGCCGGCACGCCGTACTGGACCAACCGGGACGCGGTCCGCCTCGAGGAGCTGCCCGGGTCGCTCATCGTCATCGGCGGCGGTCCCATCGGCGCCGAGATGGTGCAGGCGTTCTCCCGCTTCGGCGTGCACGTCACCGTGCTCGAGGTGGGGGACCGGATCCTCGCGGTCGAGGAGCCCGAGGCGAGCCGGCTGGTGGCCGACGTGTTCGAGCAGGAGGGCATCGACGTGCGCACCGGGGTGCACATCTCCTCGGTGTCCTACGCCGAGGGCCAGTTCAGCGTCGAGCTCGGCGACCAGACGCTGCAGGCCGACCAGCTGCTGGTCGCCGCGGGACGCCGGCCCAACCTGACCGACGTGGGCCTGGACGCGGTCGGCCTGGACCCGCACGCCCGCTCGGTCGAGGTCGACCCCCGGATGCGGGCCGGCGACGGCCTGTGGGCCATCGGTGACATCACCGGGCACGGCGCCTTCACGCACATGTCGATGTACCAGGCGGCCGTCGCGGCGCGCGACATCCTCGGCCAGGACGGGCCGCAGGCGTCCTACCACGCGGTCCCGCACGTGACCTTCACCGACCCGGAGGTGGGCTCGGTCGGCATGACCGAGCACCAGGCCCGCGAGGCCGGCCTCAACGTGCGGGTCGGCACCACCGACCTGGCCTCCTCCACGCGGGGCTGGATCGCCCGGGGCGCGGGGCTCATCAAGCTCGTCGAGGACGCCGACCGGGGGGTGCTGGTGGGCGCCACCTCGGTGGGCCCCAGCGGTGGCGAGGTGCTCTCCATGCTCGTCACCGCGGTCCACGCGGAGGTGCCGACCGACACGCTGCGCTCGATGATCTACGCCTACCCCACGTTCCACCGGGCCGTGGAGAGCGCCCTGGCCGACCTCGGCTGACCGGCACCCCGCCGACTGGTAGCGTCGGCGCCGATCGACATCCTTTAACGAGCCGTCCGGTGAGGCGGAGAAGGAGGTTGGCTCTCCGTGCCTGCCCAGCCCGCCCAGCCCCAGCAGCCTGCGACGAGCGCCTCGTCGGACCGTGGGCCGGCGCCCGCCCCCGGGCGCGTCGTGCTCGCCCCGGACGACGTCTCCCGGGCCCTGACCCGGATCGCGCACGAGATCCTCGAGCGCAACAAGGGCGCCGCCGACCTGGTGCTGCTCGGCATCCCGTCCCGCGGCGTCCCGCTGGCGCACCGCATCGCCGGGAAGATGGCCTCGGTGGAGGGGTACGACGTCCCGGTCGGCTCGCTCGACGTGACGATGTACCGCGACGACCTGCGGATGCGGCCCGCCCGCACGCTGCTCCCCACCCAGATCCCACCCGGCGGCCTGGACGGCAAGGTCGTCGTGCTCGTGGACGACGTGCTGTTCTCCGGCCGCACCATCCGCGCCGCGCTGGACGCGATGACCGACGTCGGCCGGCCGCGGGCCGTGCGCCTGGCCGTGCTGGTCGACCGCGGGCACCGCGAGCTGCCGATCCGGGCCGACTTCGTCGGCAAGAACCTGCCCACCTCGCTGGTGGAGTCGGTGCAGGTGCGGCTGTCCGAGACCGACGGCCAGGACGCGGTCACCATCTCGGGGTCGGGCCTGGAGACCACGACGGAGGAGACCCGATGAAGCGGCACCTGCTGAGCGCCGGCGACCTGACCCGTGACGACGCCGAGCTCATCCTGCGGACCGCGCAGGAGATGCGATCCCTGGCCGACCGGCCGATCAAGAAGCTGCCGGCGCTGCGCGGCCGCACCGTGGTCAACCTGTTCTTCGAGGACAGCACCCGCACCCGCATCTCCTTCGAGGCCGCCGCCAAGCGCCTCTCCGCCGACGTCATCAACTTCTCCGCCAAGGGCTCCAGCCTCAGCAAGGGCGAGAGCCTCAAGGACACCTCGCTGACCCTGGAGGCGATGGGCGCCGACGCGGTCGTCGTACGGCACTGGGCGTCGGGCGCGCCGCACCTGCTGGCCAACGCCGGCTGGTCGCGCAGCTCCGTGGTCAACGCCGGCGACGGCACCCACGAGCACCCCACCCAGGCGCTGCTCGACGCCTTCACCATGTGGCGGCACCTGGGCACCCCCGGCTCGGGCGGGCTGGACGGACGGAGGGTCGCCATCGTGGGCGACGTGCTGCACAGCCGGGTGGCCCGCTCCAACGCGCTGCTGCTGCGCACGCTCGGCGCCGAGGTCACGCTGGTCGCGCCGCCCACGCTGCTGCCGGTCGGCGTGGAGGGCTGGGACGCCGAGACCTCCTACGACCTCGATGCCGTGCTGCCCAAGGCCGACGTGGTGATGATGCTGCGGGTGCAGCAGGAGCGGATGACGCTCAGCGGGGGCGGCTTCTTCCCCACCGTGCGCGAGTACAGCCGGCGCTACGGCCTGGACGGCCGACGGATGGCCATGCTGCAGGACCACACCATCGTCATGCACCCGGGGCCGATGGTCCGGGGCATGGAGATCACCGCGGACGTCGCGGACTCCCAGCGCTCGGTCATCGTGGAGCAGGTCACCAACGGGGTGGCCGTGCGGATGGCGGTGCTCTACCTGCTGCTCGGCGGGTCGGAGCCGGCCATCGGGGCCGAGGGCGTCGAGCGGACCGGAGGAGAGCTGTGACCTACCTGCTGCGGGGGGCCCGCCTGCTCGGCGGAGACCCCACCGACCTGCTGCTGCGCGACGGGGTGGTCGCCGAGGTCGGCACCGGCCTCACGCCGTCCGGTGACGACGTCGAGGTCGTCGAGGCCGACGGCCTCATCGCCCTGCCCGGGCTCGTGGACCTGCACACGCACCTGCGCGAGCCGGGCCGGGAGGACGCCGAGACGGTGGAGACCGGCACCCAGGCCGCGGCCCTGGGCGGCTTCACCGCCGTGCACGCCATGGCCAACACCGACCCGGTGGCCGACACCGCCGGCGTCGTGGAGCAGGTCTGGCGGCTGGGCCGCGAGGCCGGGCACTGCGACGTCTTCCCCGTCGGCGCGGTCACCGTCGGCCTGCGCGGGGAGCGGCTGGCCGAGCTCGGCGCGATGGCCGACTCCGCCGCGCGGGTGCGGGTGTTCTCCGACGACGGCCGGTGCGTCTCCGACGCGGTGCTGATGCGGCGCGCGCTGGAGTACGTCAAGGCCTTCGACGGGGTGGTCGCCCAGCACTCCCAGGAGCCCCGGCTGACCGAGGACGCCCAGATGAACGAGGGCGAGCTCTCCGGCCGCCTGGGGCTGCGCGGCTGGCCCGCGGTGGCGGAGGAGGCGATCATCGCCCGGGACTGCCTGCTCGCGGCGCACGTCGGCTCCCGCCTGCACGTCTGCCACGTGTCCACGGCCGGCTCGGTGGAGATCGTGCGCTGGGCCAAGGGCAAGGGCTGGAACGTCACCGCCGAGGTCTGCCCGCACCACCTGCTGCTCACCGACGAGCTGGCCGCGACCTACGACCCCATCTACAAGGTCAACCCGCCGCTGCGCTCGGCCGCCGACGTGGAGGCGCTGCGCGCGGGGCTGGGCGACGGCACCATCGACGTGGTGGCCACCGACCACGCGCCGCACCCGCACGAGGACAAGGACTGCGAGTGGCAGGCCGCCGCCTTCGGCATGCTCGGCCTGGAGACGGCCCTGTCGGTGGTGCAGCAGACGATGGTCGACACCGGTCTGCTCGACTGGGCCGGCGTGGCCACGCGGATGTCCACCCGCCCGCGCAGATCGGCCGGCTCGACGCCCACGGTCGTCCCCTGGCCGTGGGCGAGCCCGCCAACGTGGTGCTCTACGACCCGTCCTTCTCCCGGGTGGTCGACGGCACCGGCCTGGCCTCGCTGTCGCGCAACACGCCGTACGTCGGCCGCACCCTGCCCGGCCGGGTGGTGGCGACCTTCCTGCGGGGCACGCCCACCGTCCTGGACGGGAAGCTGAGGTGACCTCCGCACCCCGCTGGGTGCCGGTGCTCATCCTCTTCGGGCTGCTCGCCCTCGCCTACCTGGCCATGTGGCGCGGCTGGCGACGCCGCGGGCGCCGGCACGACCTGCCGCCGCTGGTGCCGGTCGGGGCGGCCGGTGACGGGGTGCTCACGGCGAGCGGACGCTACTTCGGCACGACGCTGGAGGGGCAGTGGCTCGAGCGCGTCGTGGCGCGCGGGCTCGGTCCGCGCAGCAGCTGCCGGCTGGTGCTGTCCTCGGCCGGGCTCGACGTGCGCCGGTCCGGCCAGGACTTCCGCATCCCGGCCGCCGCCCTGGTCGGCGCGCGGCTCGAGTCGGGCATCGCCGGCAAGGTGGTTCCGCCGCACGGCATCCTCGTGGTCACCTGGCAGCACGGGGAGCTCGTGCTGGACAGCGGCTTCCGGCTGGATGCGCTGCTCGTGCCGGGCGAGGAGGGGACGCCGCACCGGTCGTCGGAGATCCACCGGGTCGTGGCCGGGCGCGTGCTGGACGTGGCGACCGGCGGGTCCTGACGCCGGCCCGGTCGACGGTCCCGCAGGTCCGGCTCACACCACGCTGAAGCCGGGTGGCAGCACGCCCCGCCCGGTCAGCGCCCGCAGCAGAGCCGCGCCGTGGCCGGACCGGGTCGCGGTCAGCGACGCCAGGGTGACCGCCTCCTCCACGGCCGCGACCGGCAGGTGGAGGTCCAGGCCGGTGGCCGCGGCGACGTCCAGCCCGTGCACGCACAGCTCGAAGGTGCGCGTGGGCAGGTAGGAGCGGACCCGCATGCCACCGGCGATCGTGTGCACGACCAGGTCCGGATCGGTCCCCTCCGCCACCCGGACCGCCTCCTCGGCCAGGGCGCCGAACCGCCCGGCCGGGTCGTCGCCCAGGTCGCGCCCGGCCTGCCGGCCCCGCTCGGTGACGGCCTGCGGGTCGAGGTCCCCGGCCGCGATGGCGGTGTAGTAGGCCGCGGCCGAGCCCACGACCTCCTCCGCGACCGGGCGGGCCAGGTACTCCACGACCGTGACCAGCGAGCGGCTGGTGTGCCCGACCAGGTCCCGCAGGTCCCACTCGCCGAGCCCGGGGCCGGCCCAGGCGTCGTGGGGGATGGCGGCCACGGTCCCGGCCACGGCCCGCGCGGCCGCCGCGAACGTGGCGACGATGACGCTCATGCACCCCAGTCTCACCGACGACCCCGGCCCCGGTCACCGTCTCGCGGACGGTGTTCTCCCGGGTCGGGGCCCGGTCGTCGGCTGCTAGGGTCGGGGTCGATCGACATCCTTTAACGATCCGTCCCGTGAGGCGGAGAAGGAGGTGCGGCGTGCCAGAGCATGCCCCCACACCCACTGCGCTCCTGGTCCTCGAGGACGGGCGCACCTTCCGCGGGGAGGGCTTCGGAGCCCCCGGTGAGACCTTCGGGGAGGCGGTCTTCTCCACCGGCATGACCGGCTACCAGGAGACGCTGACCGACCCGTCGTACCACCGTCAGGTCGTGGTGATGACCGCCCCGCACGTCGGCAACACCGGCATGAACGACGACGACCCGGAGTCGCGGCGGATCTGGGTGAGCGGGTACGTCGTGCGCGACCCGGCCCGGGTGCCGTCCAGCTGGCGCTCCGTGCGCACCCTCGACGAGGAGCTGCGCGAGCAGGGCGTGGTGGGCATCTCCGGGGTCGACACCCGGGCCCTCACGCGGCACCTGCGCGAGCGCGGCGCCATGCGGGTGGGCATCTCCACCACCGAGACCGACGCCGGCGCGCTGCTGGCCCGGGTGCTGGCCTCTGCCCGGATGGCCGGCTCCGAGCTGGCCTCCGAGGTCTCCACCACCGAGGCCTACGTGGTGCCCGCGATCGGGGAGACGCGCTTCCGCGTGGCGGCGGTCGACCTGGGCATCAAGGCCAACACCCCGCGGATGCTGGCCCAGCGAGGGGTCGAGACCCACGTGCTGCCCGCGACCGCGAGCCTGGAGGACGTCCGCGCGACCGGCGCCGACGGGGTGTTCTTCTCCAACGGTCCGGGCGACCCGGCCGCCACCGAGGGCCAGGTCCAGCTGCTGCGCGACGTGCTCGGGGCAAGCCTGCCGTTCTTCGGGATCTGCTTCGGCAACCAGCTCTTCGGCCGGGCGCTCGGCTTCGAGACCTACAAGCTGACCTACGGCCACCGCGGCATCAACCAGCCCGTGATGGACCGCACGACCGGCTCGGTCGAGGTCACCGCGCACAACCACGGCTTCGCGGTCCGGGCACCGCTGGACGCGCCGACCACGACGCCGTACGGCACGGCCACGGTGAGCCACGTGTGCCTCAACGACGACGTGGTGGAGGGCCTCGAGCTGCGCGACGAGTCGGGCGCGCTGGCCGCCTTCTCCGTGCAGTACCACCCCGAGGCGGCGGCCGGCCCGCACGACGCCGCCTACCTCTTCGACCGGTTCGTCGACCTGATGGAGGCCCACCGTGCCGAAGCGTGAGGACATCCGCAGCGTCCTGGTGATCGGCAGCGGCCCGATCGTCATCGGGCAGGCGTGCGAGTTCGACTACTCCGGCACGCAGGCCTGCCGGGTGCTGCGCGCCGAGGGCATCCGCGTGGTGCTGGTGAACTCCAACCCCGCCACGATCATGACCGACCCCGAGTTCGCCGACGCGACGTACGTCGAGCCGATCACCCCCGAGTTCGTGGAGAAGGTGATCGAGAAGGAGCGCCCCGACGCCCTGCTGGCCACCCTCGGCGGCCAGACCGCGCTGAACTGCGCGGTCGCGCTGGATGCCGCCGGCGTGCTGGAGAAGTACGGCGTCGAGCTGATCGGCGCCAGCATCGAGGCCATCGACCGCGGCGAGAACCGCGAGTCCTTCAAGCGGATCGTCGAGGAGCTCGGCGGGGAGACCGCCCGCTCGGTGGTCTGCCACACGCTCGAGGACTGCTTCGGCGCGGTCGAGGAGCTCGGCTACCCGATGGTGGTGCGGCCCTCGTTCACCATGGGCGGCACCGGCTCCGGGATGGCCTACGACGCCGAGGACCTGGCCCGCATCGCCGGCGCCGGCCTGGCCGCCAGCCCCACCACCGAGGTCCTCCTGGAGGAGTCGATCATGGGGTGGAAGGAGTACGAGCTGGAGGTGATGCGCGACAAGGCCGACAACGTCGTGATCGTCTGCTCCATCGAGAACCTCGACCCGATGGGCGTGCACACCGGCGACTCCATCACCGTCGCGCCGGCCATGACGCTGACCGACCGCGAGTACCAGGCGATGCGCGACCTCTCGATCGGCATCATCCGCTCGGTCGGCGTGGACACCGGCGGCTGCAACATCCAGTTCGCCGTCGACCCCACCGACGGCCGGCTCATCGTCATCGAGATGAACCCCCGGGTCTCGCGCTCCAGCGCCCTGGCCTCCAAGGCCACCGGCTTCCCGATCGCCAAGATCGCGGCCAAGGTGGCCATCGGCTACACCCTCGACGAGATCCCCAACGACATCACCCGCGAGACCCCGGCGTCCTTCGAGCCCTCGCTGGACTACGTGGTGGTCAAGGTGCCGCGGTTCGCGTTCGAGAAGTTCCCGGCCGCCGACCAGACCCTGACCACCCACATGAAGTCCGTCGGCGAGGCCATGGCCATCGGCCGCAGCTTCACCGAGGCGCTGCAGAAGGCCCTGCGCTCGCTGGAGGACGCCAAGGCGCCCTTCGACTGGCGGCACCACTGGGTCGACCTGGACAAGGACGCCCTGCTGGCGGAGATCGCCACCCCGCGCGACGGCCGGCTCAAGCGGGTCATGGACGCCCTGCGCGCCGGGGCCACGCCGGAGGAGGTCTTCGAGGCCACCCGCATCGACCCGTGGTTCGTCGACCAGCTCGCGCTCATCAACGAGGTGGCCGGCGAGGTCATCGCCGCCGACGAGCTGACCCCCGGCCTGCTGCGCCGGGCCAAGCGGCACGGCTTCTCCGACGACCAGCTCGGCAAGCTGCGCAACATGAGCGCCGACGTCGTGCGCGGCGTGCGGCACGCCCTGGGCATCCGCCCGGTCTACAAGACCGTGGACACCTGCGCCGCCGAGTTCGCGGCCCGCACGCCGTACCACTACTCCTCCTACGAGGAGGAGACCGAGGTGCAGCCGCGTGAGCGGCCGGCCGTCATCATCCTGGGCTCGGGCCCGAACCGCATCGGCCAGGGCATCGAGTTCGACTACTCCTGCGTGCACGCCTCGACGGCGCTGTCGGCCGCGGGCTACGAGACCGTGATGGTCAACTGCAACCCCGAGACGGTCTCCACCGACTACGACACCAGCGACCGGCTGTACTTCGAGCCGCTCACGCTGGAGGACGTGCTCGAGGTCGTGCACGCCGAGACGCTGGCGGGCCCCGTCGCCGGGGTCGTCTGCCAGCTCGGCGGCCAGACCCCGCTCGGGCTGGCGCAGGGCCTGCAGGACGCCGGGGTGACGATCGTGGGCACGCCGCCCTCGGCCATCCACCTGGCCGAGGAGCGCGGTGCCTTCGGGCGGGTGCTGGCCCGTGCCGGCCTGCCCGCCCCCAAGCACGGCATGGCCACCTCCTCCGCGGAGGCGCTGGGCATCGCGGCCGAGATCGGCTACCCGGTGCTGGTGCGCCCGTCGTACGTGCTGGGCGGCCGGGGCATGGAGATCGTCTACGACGACGCGTCCCTGCAGTCCTACCTGGACAAGCAGAGCGCGGGGGAGGCGTTCTTCGCCGAGCACCCGGTGCTGGTGGACCGCTTCATCGACGACGCCGTGGAGATCGACGTCGACGCCCTCTACGACGGGCACGAGCTGTTCCTGGGCGGCGTCATGGAGCACATCGAGGAGGCCGGCATCCACTCCGGTGACTCCTCCTGCGCGCTGCCCCCGATCACCCTGGGGGCCCAGGAGGTGCAGCGCATCCGCGCGGCCACCGAGGCCATCGCCGAGGGCGTGGGGGTGCGGGGCCTGCTCAACGTGCAGTACGCGCTGGGCTCCGACGTGCTCTACGTGCTGGAGGCCAACCCCCGCGCCAGCCGGACGGTGCCGTTCGTCTCCAAGGCCACGGCCACCCCGCTGGCCAGCGCCGCCGCCCGGGTGATGCTGGGCGAGACGATCGCCGGGCTGCGCGCCGAGGGCGTGCTGCCCGCGACCGGCGACGGCGGCGACCTGCCCGCCGACGCGCCCATCGCGGTCAAGGAGGCCGTGATGCCCTTCAACCGCTTCCGCACCGCCGACGGCAAGCAGGTCGACACCCTGCTGGGCCCGGAGATGCGCTCCACCGGAGAGGTGATGGGCTTCGACGCCGACTTCGGGACGGCCTTCGCCAAGGCCCAGACCGCCGCGTTCGGCTCGCTGCCCGTGGGCGGCAAGGTCTTCGTGAGCATGGCCAACCGGGACAAGCGCTCGATGGTGTTCCCCATCAAGGTGCTGGCCGACCTCGGCTTCGAGATCCTCGCCACCCAGGGCACCGCCGAGGTGCTGCGCCGCAACGGCGTCGTGGTCACCGTGGTGCGCAAGCACTTCGAGGGCGCCGGCCCGGCGGGGGAGCCGACCTCCGTGCAGCTCATCGCCTCCGGGGAGGTCGGGCTGGTGGTGAACACCCCGCACGGCGCCTCGGGTGGCGGCACCGCGCGCATCGACGGCTACGAGATCCGGACCGCGGCGGTGATGGCCAACGTGCCCTGCATCACCACGGTGCAGGGTCTGGGCGCCGCGGTGCAGGGCATCGAGGCGCTCCGCGGCGGCGACATCGGCGTGCGCTCGCTGCAGGACTGGGCCGCGCGCCGATGAGCCTGTACCGCTGGCTGTTCGACCGCGTGCTCACCCGGCTGGACCCCGAGCTCGCGCACCGGCTGGGCTTCGCGGCCCTGCGCGCCGCCCGCCCGGCGCTGGGCGTGGTCGGTCGCTCGGCCGGCCGGGCGCCGGTGCGCGCCCTGGGGCTGGAGTTCCCCGGCCCCCTCGGGCTGGCGGCCGGCTTCGACAAGAACGCGGAGGGCATCGACGCCTTCGCCGCCCTGGGCTTCGCCTTCGTCGAGGTCGGCACCGTCACCGGCGAGCCGCAGCCCGGCAACCCGCGGCCCCGGCTGTTCCGGCTGCCCGCCGACCGCGCCATCGTCAACCGGATGGGCTTCAACAACGACGGCGCCGAGGTCGTCGCGCGTCGGCTCGCGGCCCGCCGTGACCGGGCCCGGACCGGTGGGCGCGACGTGGTCGTGGGGGTCAACATCGGCCGCACCAAGGCGGTCGACGACGACGCGGCGGTGGCCGACTACGAGAAGAGCACCCGCCTGCTGGCGCCGTACGCGGACTACCTGGTGGTGAACGTCAGCTCGCCGAACACCCCGGGCCTGCGCGACCTGCAGACCCCGGAGCGGCTGAGGCCCCTGCTGCGCGCGGTGCGTCGCCAGGCCGAGGCCGTCTGCGCGGACCACCTGCCCCTGCTGGTGAAGATCGCCCCCGACCTGGCCGACGAGGACGTCCTCGCCGTGGCCGACCTGGTCCTCGACCTGCAGCTCGACGGCATCGTCGCCACCAACACGACCATCGCCCGCACGGGTCTGCGCACGCCGGCGGCGGTGGTGGAGCGCGCTGGGGCGGGGGGCCTGTCCGGGCCGCCGGTGCGGGCCAGGGCGGTGGAGGTGCTGCGGCTGCTGCGGGACCGGGTCGGGCCCGACCTCACCCTGGTCGCCGTCGGAGGCGTGGAGAGCGCCGCCGACGTCCGCGAGCGGCTGGAGGCCGGCGCCACGCTGGTGCAGGCCTACACCGCCTTCGTCTACGAGGGTGCGCTGTGGCCCGCCCGGGTGCAGCGCGAGCTGGCGGGGGTGGCGCGGTGAGCTTCGGGCGACGCCTGCTGGAGGCGGTGGAGGCGCGGGGCCGGCTGTGCGTCGGCATCGACCCGCACCCCGGCCTGCTGGACGCCTGGGGTCTCACCGACAGCCTGGTGGGGCTGGAGCGCTTCTCGATGACCGCGGTGGAGGCCTTCGGCAGCTCGTGCGCGGTGGTCAAGCCGCAGTCCGCCTTCTTCGAGCGGTTCGGGTCCCGCGGGATCGAGGTCCTGGAGCGGGTGGTCGCCGGCTGCCGGGAGCAGGGAGCGCTGGTGGTCCTGGACGTCAAGCGCGGCGACATCGGCTCCACCGTGCAGGCCTACGCCGACGCCTACCTGCACCCGTCCTCGCCCGCTGTACGCCGACGCCGTCACGGCCAGCCCGTTCCTGGGGGTGGGCTCCCTGGACCCGTTGCTGGACACCGCCGCCGCGCACGGCGCCGGGGTGTTCCTGCTGGCGCTGACCTCCAACCCGGAGGGGCCGCAGGTGCAGCACGCGCTGACCCCGGGCGGCCGCACCGTGGCCGCCGAGGTGCTGGCCGCGGTCGCCGCGCGCAACCGTCACGAGGCCGCGACCGAGGCTGCGACCGAGGCCGGCGGCGGCGCGGGTCCCGGGGTCGGGTCGGTGGGCGCAGGTCGGTGGGCGCAGGGTCGGTGGGCGCAGGGTCGGTGGGCGCCGTGGTCGGGGCCACCGTGGAGCTGCCCGACGACGTCACCGCCGCCACCCTGGACGTCGGCGGGCCGCTGCTGGTGCCGGGCATCGGCGCGCAGGGCGGCACCGTGGACGACGTGCGCCGGATCTTCGGGTCGGCCGCCCCGCGGGTGCTGCCGAGCAGCTCGCGCGAGGTCCTGGGCGCCGGTCCGGACCGCACCCGGCTGCACGAGGCGGTCGAGCGGGCGCGCGAGACCTTCGCGGCCCTGGGCTGACCCGGGCCCCCGCAGGACCGCCCCGGTAGCGTGACCGGGTGGCCGACCTCCCGCTCCTGCCCACCACCCCCTCCGAGGCCGGTCTGGACGCCCGCGGCGTGCTCCGGCTCCTGGACGCGCTCGAGGCCGACCCGGTCATCGACATGCACAGCCTCATGGTGCTGCGGCACGGGCGCGTGCTGGCACAGGGGTGGTGGGCGCCGTACACCCCGGAGCGCGTGCACCTGCTCTACTCGCTGAGCAAGACCTTCACCGCGACCGCGCTGTCCTTCGCGATCGCCGAGGGGCTGGTGTCGCTGGAGGACCGCGTCGTCGACCACTTCCCGGAGCTGTCCGGCGCGGTCACCGACCACCGCACCCGCACGATGCTGGTGCGCCACCTGGCCTCGATGGCCACCGGTCACCTGGACGACACCTGGGGCGCGGCGCTGGCCGCCGACCACGACGAGCCGGTGCGCGGCTTCCTCGGGCTGCCCCCGGAGCGCGACCCGGGCACGGTGTTCGCCTACAACCAGCCCGCGACGTACACCCTCGCGGCCCTGCTGCAGCGGCGCACGGGCGGGACCCTGGTGGACTACCTGCGGCCGCGGCTGCTCGACCCGCTCGGCATCGGCGAGGTGGCCTGGCAGCAGCACCCGACCGGTCGTGACCTCGGCTTCTCCGGCCTGCACGGCACCACCGACGCGGTGGCCCGGCTGGGCCAGCTGCTGCTGCAGGACGGCGTCTGGCGGGGCGAGCAGCTGCTGCCGGAGGGCTGGGTGGCGCAGGCCAGCCGCGCGCACGTGTCCACCCGGGAGCGGCCCGGAGGGGTCGACTGGCAGCAGGGCTACGGCTTCCAGGTGTGGCGCTCCCGGCACGGCTTCCGCGGCGACGGCGCCTACGGCCAGTTCTGCCTGGTGCTGCCCGAGCAGGACGTGGTGGTGGCCACCACGGCCGCCACCGAGGCCATGCAGGCCGTGCTGGACCACGTCTGGACGCACCTGCTCCCGGCCGTCGACCGTGACTCCACGCCGGCGGCGGACCGTGAGCTGGAGGAGCGCCTCGGTGCCCTGCAGGTGCCGGTGCACGACGGCCCGGCCGCCCCGCCGCAGGGCAGCCCCGAGGTGGACGGCTCGTACCGGTCCGCCGGTGGACGCTGCGTCGCGCAGAGCTCGCTGGCCCAGGTCGAGGTCCGCACCGTCGACGGCGGCTGGGAGGTCACGCTGGTCGAGCGCACCGGCGGCGCCTCGGCCGAGACCCGGCTGGAGGTACGGGCCACCCACGGCCGCTGGTCCTCGGTGGACCCGGAGGACGGCGTGCCCCTCTCCGCCAGCGGTGGCTGGGACCCCGACGGCCGGCTCGAGCTGCGCCTGCGGTTCCTGGAGACGCCGCACGAGCTGGTGGTCCTCTGCGACCCCCAGCACGCCGCCTTCGACGCGCGGTGGGTCACGGCCCCGTTGGGCGGCAGCCTGCTGCGGCACCTGAGGGCGCCGTGGGCCTCCCGGTCGCCGGGGCCCGGACCGGACGGGCGGGCCGACGGGCAGCCGGACGGTCAGACCGACGGGCAGCTGGACGGTCGGGCCGACGGGCGGGTGGACGGGCGCACCGGGGGAGGGGCCACGGTGTAGAACGGTCCGCATGCCCGGGACCAACCCCTTCCTCCAGCCCAGCGCGCTGCCGTTCGGCTTCCCACCCTTCGACGCGATCCGGCCGGAGCACTACCGGCCCGCCTTCGACGCCGGGGTCGCCGAGCAGGACGCCGAGGTGGCCGCCATCCTCGCCACCGAGGCCGAGGCGACCTTCGAGAACACGGTGGAGGCCCTGGAGCGGTCCGGGCGGACCCTGGAGCGGGTGCTGCGGGTGTGGTCCAACCTGACCTCGTCGACCGCCACCGAGGCCATGCAGGCGCTGGAGGCCGAGCTGGCCCCGCTGGTCGCCGCGCACCAGGACCGCCTGCGCCTGGACGCCCGGCTGTTCGCCCGCGTCGACGCCGTGCACCGCCGTCGGGCCGACGACGGGCTGGACGCCGAGCAGGTCCGGCTCGTGGAGCGCTACCACCGGGACTTCGTCCGGGCCGGCGCGGCGCTGCCGACCGCCGACCAGGAGCGGCTGCGGGCGCTCAACCAGCGGCTGAGCACGCTCACCACCGACGTGGGCACCCGCGTGCTGCTCGCCGCCCGGGACGGGGCGGTGCACGTGGGCGACCGCTCCCGGCTCGACGGCCTGGGGGAGCCCGCCGTGGCGGCGGCCGAGCGGGCGGCCTCCGACGCCGGGCGGGAGGGGTACCTGCTGCCCCTGGTGCTGCCCACCATCCAGCCCGCGCTCGCGGTGCTCACCGACCGGGAGCTGCGTCGCGAGCTGCACGAGGCCGCGACGACCCGTGGCCTGGGGGGAGAGCACGACACGCGGCCCCTGGTGGCCGAGATCGTCGCCCTGCGGGCCGAGCGGGCCGCGCTGCTGGGGTACCGCGACCACGCGGCGTACGTCGTGGACGACGAGACCGCCGGCAGCACCGGGGCCGTGCTGGACATGCTGGGGGAGATGACCGGCCCGGCCATGCGCAACCTGGCCGCCGAGCGGACCCGCCTCGAGGGGTTGCTGCACGCGGACGGGATCGACGGCCCGCTCGAGCCCTGGGACTGGGCCTACTACGCGGCCCGTGACCGGGCCTCCGCCTTCGACGTCGACGCGGACGCCCTGCGCCCCTGGTTCGAGCTGGAGCGGGTGCTGCACGAGGGCATCTTCCACGCCGCCACGCTGCTGTACGGCGTGGGCTTCGCCGAGCGTCACGACCTGCCCGTCTACGCCGAGGGCGTGCGCGTCTTCGACGTCACCGACCACGACGGCACGGCCCTGGGCCTGTTCGTGTGCGACTGGTTCGCCCGGTCCACCAAGCGCGGCGGGGCGTGGATGGACGGCTTCGTCGGTCAGTCCCGGCTGCTGGGCACCCGCCCGGTGGTCGTGGTGTGCCTCAACCTGGCCGCCCCGCCGCCGGGCGCGCCGGTGCTGCTGAGCACCGACGAGGTCCGCACCGGGTTCCACGAGTTCGGCCACGCCCTGCACGGACTGCTCTCGGAGGTGACCTACCCGCGGCTGCAGGGCACCGCCGTGCCGCGCGACTTCGTCGAGTTCCCCTCGCAGGTCAACGAGATGTGGGCCTGGTGGCCCGAGGTGCTGGCCCGCTACGCCGTCCACCACGAGACCGGGGAGCCGTTGGCCCCCGACGTCGTGCAGCGCCTGGTCGCCTCCCGCCGGCACGGCCAGGGCTTCGACACCGTCTCGATGCTGGCCGCCGCCCTGCTCGACCAGGAGTGGCACCTGCGACCGGCCTCGGCCGGCCGTCCCGACGCCGCCGAGGTCGTCCCCCTGGAGGCCGCGGCCCTGGAGCGGCACGGCGTGCGCTCCGACCTCGTGCCGCCCCGCTACCGCAGCACCTACTTCGCGCACGTCTTCAGCGGCGGGTACGACGCCGGCTACTACTCCTACCTGTGGAGCGAGGTGCTCGACGCGGACCTCGTGGACTGGTTCACCGAGCACGGCGACGACCTACGAGCGGCCGGGGAGGTGTTCCGGCGCGAGCTGCTGTCCCGGGGCGGCACGGTCGACCCGATGGAGGCGTTCGTGGCCGTGCGCGGCCGGGCCCCGAGCACGGGCCCGCTGCTGGCGCGCCGTGGCCTGACGGGTTGAGGGGGTCCGAGTGGCCCGGGGCCGGACCCGCATTGCGACGACTCGACCGGCGTGGCTAGATTTCGCATGACCATCCCACCCCACCCATCGCACAGGACGAGGTCAGGACTGTGGCTCTGCCGCGACTCACGCCCGAACAGCGACAGGCGAACCTCGAGAAGGCGGCGGCCTCGCGCCGGGAGCGGGCCGAGGTGAAGAACCGGCTGAAGCACTCCGGGGCCTCCATCAGCGAGGTGCTCGCCCAGGGCCACGACAACGAGGTCATCGGCAAGATGCGGGTCATCGACCTGCTGCAGTCCATGCCCGGGCTCGGCAAGGTCCGTGCCCGGCAGACCATGGAGCGGCTCAACATCTCCGAGAGCCGCCGGGTCAAGGGACTGGGGGCCAACCAGGTGGCGGCGCTGGAGCGGGAGTTCGGCGCGCGCCCGGCCGACGACGGTGACCGGTGACGCCTCCTCCGACCCCGTCGTGAGGTCCCGTCCGGGACGGCTCACGGTCCTCGCCGGTCCCACGGCGGTCGGCAAGGGCACGGTCGCGGCGTACGTGCGCGAGCACCACCCCGAGGTGTGGATCTCGGTCTCGGCCACCACCCGTCCCCCGCGGCCGGGCGAGGTGCACGGCCGGCACTACTTCTTCGTCTCCGACGCCGAGTTCGACGCGATGGTCACCGACGGCGAGCTCCTGGAGTGGGCCGTGGTGCACCGGGCGGCGCGCTACGGGACGCCACGGCGACCGGTGGAGCAGGTGCTCGCCGCCGGCAGCCCGGCGCTGCTCGAGATCGACCTGCAGGGCGCCCGTCAGGTGCGCGAGAGCATGCCCGGCGCGCTGTTCGTGTTCCTCAAGCCGCCGTCGTGGGACGAGCTGGTCCGGCGGCTGGTCGGCCGCGGCACCGAGGACGCCGCCCAGCGCGAGGCCCGCCTGGAGACCGCCCGCGCCGAGCTGGCCGCGGAGTCCGAGTTCGACGCGACGGTGGTCAACACCGACGTCCACCTCGCCGCGGAGGAGTTGGTAGGCTTGATGAAGGGTCCGTGAGGATCCTCGCTCGTCCATCCCCGAACTGTGAGGCTCTGCCTGTGTCGTCGCCTGTGTCCCGAATCCTTCCCGTGGCCGAGGGCATCACCAACCCGCCCATCGACGAGCTGCTGACCAAGACCGACTCGAAGTACAAGCTGGTGCTCTACAGCGCCAAGCGGGCGCGCCAGATCAACGCCTACTACTCACAGCTCGGCGAGGGCCTCCTGGAGTACGTCGGCCCGCTCGTGGACACCCACGTGCAGGAGAAGCCGCTCTCGATCGCGCTGCGCGAGATCAACGCCGACCTGCTGACCTGCGAGGACATCGACCCCGAGGCCGAGGCGGCTGCCGCCGGCACCACCGAGGGCTGAGCGGGCCGCACCCGTGGCCGACGAGAGCCGCCCTGGTCCCGACCCCGGTGCCGACCCCGGTGCGGTCCCCGGGCGAACACCGCGCGTGGTGCTCGGGGTCAGCGGCGGCATCGCCGCGTACAAGGCCTGTGAGCTGCTGAGGCGGTTCACCGAGTCCGGCCACGACGTGACCGTCGTACCCACCGCCGCCGCGCTGCGCTTCGTCGGCGCCCCCACCTGGGCGGCGCTGTCCGGGCACCCGGTCGCCACCGAGGTCTGGGACGAGGTGCACCAGGTGCCCCACGTGCGCATCGGGCAGCAGGCCGACCTCGTCGTCGTGGCACCGGCCACCGCGGACCTGCTGGCCAAGGCCGCCCACGGGCTGGCCGACGACCTGCTGACCAGCACGCTGCTGACCGCCCGGTGCCCGGTGGTGCTCGCCCCGGCCATGCACACCGAGATGTGGGAGCACGCCGCCACCCGCGCCAACGTGGCCACCCTGCGCGAGCGCGGCACGCTCGTCCTGGAGCCGGCCGAGGGTCGGCTGACCGGCGCCGACACCGGCAAGGGCCGGCTGCCCGAGCCCGCCGAGATCTTCGAGGTCGCGCGCGACGTGCTGCTGCGGGCGGTCGTCGGCAGCGGCGGAAGGAGTGGGGGGCTGGACCTCGCCGGCCGCCACGTCGTGGTCTCCGCGGGCGGCACCCGGGAGTACCTGGACCCGGTGCGCTTCCTGGGCAACCGCTCCTCGGGGCTGCAGGGCTACGCGCTGGCCCGCACCGCAGCCGCCCGGGGGGCCGAGGTCACCCTGCTGGCCGCCAACGTCGACCTCCCGGACCCGGCCGGGGTGAAGGTGGTGCCCGTCGGCACCACCGCGGAGCTGCGGGACGCGGTGCTCGCGGCGGCCGGCTCCGCCGACGTGGTGGTGATGGCGGCGGCCCCCGCCGACTACCGACCGGTGCAGGTCAGCGGGACCAAGATCAAGAAGGCCGCGGACGGCTCGGCCGCACCCCTGCAGCTCGAGCAGAACCCGGACATCCTCGCCGAGCTCTCCCACCACCGGCCCCGGGCGGGCACGGTCGTGGTCGGCTTCGCCGCGGAGACCGGCGACCCCAGCGGATCGGTGCTGGAGCTGGCCCGGGCCAAGCTGGCCCGCAAGGGCTGCGACCTGCTGGTCGTCAACGACGTCAGCGACGGCCGGGTCTTCGGCCGCCCGGACAACGAGGCCGTCCTCCTCGACCCGGACGGCGGGGCCCGGGCGGTCCCGCTGGGCAGCAAGGCGGCCCTGGCCCACGCGGTGTGGGACCGCGTGGTCGAGCTGCTCGACCCGCGCTGAGCCGGACGGTGCACGGCGCGACCGTCCCGCCGGGTTATCTTTGCGCCGAACAGATCCACTAGACACCAAGGGGTACGACACCGTGGCTGGACGCCTTTTCACCTCCGAGTCCGTGACCGAGGGTCACCCGGACAAGATCGCCGACCAGATCAGCGACAGCGTCCTGGACGCGATGCTCGAGCAGGACGCGCACAGCCGGGTCGCGGTCGAGACGCTGCTGACCACCGGGCTGGTGGTCGTGGCCGGCGAGGTGACCACCACGGGTTACGTCGACGTCAAGAAGGTCGTGCGCGAGCGCATCCTGGCCATCGGCTACGACTCCTCGGTCAAGGGCTTCGACGGCCACTCCTGCGGCGTGATGGTGGCCATCGGCGGCCAGTCCGGGGACATCGCCCAGGGCGTCGACACCGGCTACGAGTCGCGCAGCGAGGAGTCCGTCGACCCGATGGACAAGCAGGGCGCCGGCGACCAGGGCCTGATGTTCGGCTACGCCTGTGACGACACCCCCGAGCTCATGCCGCTGCCGATCACCATCGCGCACCGCCTGGCCGAGCGGCTCTCGGAGGTCCGCAAGGACGGCACGATGTCCTACCTGCGCCCCGACGGCAAGACGCAGGTCACCATCGAGTACGACGACGAGGACCGCCCCGTGCGGGTGGACACCGTCGTGGTCTCCAGCCAGCACGCCAAGGACATCAGCCTCGACACGATGCTGACCCCCGACGTCAAGAAGCACGTCGTGGACGCGGTGCTCGCCGACTTCGACATCCCCTCCGACGGCTACCGCCTGCTGGTCAACCCGACCGGTCGCTTCGAGGTCGGCGGTCCCATGGGCGACGCCGGCCTGACCGGTCGCAAGATCATCATCGACACCTACGGCGGCATGGCCCGCCACGGCGGCGGCGCCTTCTCCGGCAAGGACCCGTCGAAGGTGGACCGCTCCGCGGCGTACGCGATGCGCTGGGTGGCCAAGAACGTGGTTGCCGCGGGCCTGGCCCGTCGCTGCGAGGTCCAGGTGGCCTACGCCATCGGCAAGGCGCAGCCGGTCGGCTTCTACGTGGACTGCTTCGGCACCGAGACCGTGCCGGTGGCCACCATCCAGAAGGCCGCGCTGGAGGTCTTCGACCTGCGTCCCGCCGCGATCATCGCCGACCTCGACCTGCTGCGCCCGATCTACGCCCAGTCCGCGGCGTACGGGCACTTCGGGCGTGAGCTGCCCGACTTCACCTGGGAGCGCACGGACCGGGTCGACGCGCTGAAGAAGGCCGCCGGCGTCTGACGCCCCCGCTCGGCCCCCCCGCTTGATTCCCAGGGGATGTCGGGAATCTGTCGCTGCCCATGGTGGACCCACCATGGGCAGCGGTGGTTCTCCGTGGGGAGTGGCCGCGAGTCGTACGACGAGGCGCCCCGGCGTACGACGCAGCCCTCGTACGACGGACGGGGGCGGCGCACGAGGCGGCTGTGGACGACGCGTCGGGACCGTCGGACCCGGCTGGTTGACTGACGCCGTGGACCAGACCGCAGTGCGCGAGGACGAGCAGCCGGCGTTGATGCCGACGGTCGCCCGTGCCCGCGCACGACAGTCCGACGCCGCGGCGAAGGCCCGGGCCGCACGCGCCGCCGAGCGCACCGAGCCCGACCTGGCCCCCGAGCGGCCGGTGGCCCGGGTGCTCGTGGACGTGCCGCTGGCCCACCTCGACCGACCCTTCGACTACCTGGTCCCGGCCGCCCTGCACGAGGCCGTGGTCCCGGGCTGCCGGGTGCGGGTCCGCTTCGCGGGGCAGGACGTGCAGGGGTTCGTCCTGGAGCGGGTGGAGGCCAGCGAGCACGAGGGCCGGCTGGCGCCGCTGCGACGGGCCGTCAGCCCCGAGCCGGTGCTGTCCTCGGCCGTGGCCCGCCTCTCGGGCCTGCTCGCCGCGCGGTACGCCGGCACCCGCTCCGACGTGCTCCGGCTGGCGGTCCCGCCCCGGCACGCCGCCACCGAGCGTCGTGACCGGCCGACGCCCCCGGACGAGCCGCCCCCCGCGCTCGACCTCGACGCGCTCTCCGCCTACCCGGGCGGCAGCGACCTGCTGCGCGAGCTGCGCGACGGCGCCTCCCCGCGCCGGGTGTGGTCCGCCCTGCCCGGCGAGCGGTGGCCCGCCCAGCTCGCGGCCGCGGCCGCGGCCACGCTGGCCTCCGGGCGGGGCAGCCTGCTCTGCGTCCCGGACGGCAAGGACGTGGCCCGCGTCGACGCCGCGCTGACCGCAGCCCTCGGCCCCGGACGCCACGTCGTGCTGAGCGCCGAGGCCGGGCCCGCCCGGCGGTACCGCGCGTTCCTGGCCGTCGCGCGCGGCGACGTGCGGGTGGTGCTCGGGACGCGCGCGGCCGCCTTCGCGCCGGTGCACGACCTGGGCCTGGTGGCCCTGTGGGACGACGGCGACGACCTGTACGCCGAGCCCCGCGCGCCGTACCCGCACACCCGTGAGGTGCTGCTGCTGCGGGCCGAGGAGGAGGGGGCCGCGGCCCTGGTCGGCGGCTTCGCGCGGACGGTCGAGGCGGCGTACCTGCTGCGCACGGGCTGGGCGCGCGAGCTGGTGGCGGACCGGGCGACCGTGCGGCGGGCCGCCCCGCAGGTGTCGATCACCGGCGCCACCGACCGGGAGCTGGAGCGGGACCCCCACGCCCGACGCACCCGGCTGCCGCGCTCCGCGCACGAGGCGGTGCGCGACGGTCTCACCCGCGGGCCGGTGCTGCTGCAGACCCCGCGCCAGGGGTACCTCACCGCCCTGGCCTGCGACTCCTGCCGTACGCCGGCCCGGTGCCCGGTGTGCACGGGACCGCTCCAGGTGAGCGCGGCGCACCGGCCGCCGACCTGTCGCTGGTGCGGCACCGAGCAGCACGCGTGGGTGTGCGGGGAGTGCGGCGGCCACGGCCTGCGGGCCCCGGTGCTGGGCGACCGCCGGACCGCCGAGGAGGTCGGCCGGGCCTTCCCGCAGGTCCCGGTGCGCTCCTCGGCCGGCGACCGGGTGCTCACCGAGGTCGACCCGGTGCCGTCGCTGGTGGTGGCCACCCCGGGCGCGGAGCCGCTGGTGGCCGGCGGCTACGCCTGCGTGGTGCTGCTCGACACCTGGCTGACGCTGGCTCGCGCCGACCTGCGCACCGACGAGGAGGCCCTGCGCCGCTGGCTGGCCGCGGCGGCGCTGGCCCGTCCCGCCGAGGAGGGCGGCCGGGTGGTCGCGGTCGGCGAGCCCGCGCACCCGGCGCTGCAGGCCCTGGTCCGTTGGGACCCGGGCGGCTTCGCGGCCCGCGAGCTGGAGGAGCGGCTCTCGGCCCACCTGCCGCCGGCCTCGCGGCTGGCGACCGTCACCGGGAGCGAGCCGGAGGTGGCCGCCGCCGTCGCAGGGCTGGTGCTGCCCCCGGGCGCCGAGGTGCTCGGACCGGTGCCCGTCCCCGCGACGGCGGCCTCCCACGCCGGGTCGCCCGGGGGACCGGGGCCGCCGGTGGAGCCGCTGGTGCGCGTGGTGGTACGGGTGCCGAGGGCCTTCGGGGCGGAGCTGTCCCGGACCCTGGTGGAGATGCAGGGCGTGCGGTCGGCCAGGAAGGCTCCGCCGGTGCGCGTCCAGGTCGACCCGGTGGCGCTGGAGTGACGCCGTCGGAGCGACCCGCCCCCGGTTCGTAGACTGGGACCGACCGTCGTCACCACCCGAGGAGCCCCGTGCCCGTCCAGCCCATCCGCCTGTTCGGTGACCCCGTGCTGCGCACCCCCGCGGTGCCGGTCACGGACTTCGACAAGGAGCTGCGCCGGCTCGTCGCGGACCTGACCGACACCATGCGCGAGGCCCCCGGTGCCGGGCTGGCCGCACCGCAGATCGGCGTCGGCCTGCGGGTGTTCACCTGGGACGTCGACGGCGAGCTCGGCCACCTGGTGAACCCGGTGCTCGACCTGTCCGAGGAGGAGCAGCACGGCCCGGAGGGCTGCCTGTCCCTGCCCGACCTGTCCTTCGACTGCACCCGGGCCATGCGGGTGGTGGCCAAGGGCTTCGACATGCACGGCGAGCCGGTCACCGATCGAGGGCCACGAGCTGCTGGCCCGGGCCCTCCAGCACGAGACCGACCACCTCGACGGCGTGCTGTTCCTGGACCGCCTGGACCGGGAGACCCGCAAGGCCGCGATGAAGGCGATCCGGGAGGCGGAGTGGTTCGGTCGACGACGACCGGCGGCCCGGGTGGAACGGGTGGTCAAGGTGGCACGGGCACCCCGGCCGCCGTACCGGCCTTCAAGCTGTCCCCGCACCCGACCCGGGGGCTCGGCCTCTGATGCGGGTGGTCTTCGCCGGCACGCCCGAGCCGGCGCTGCCCGCCCTCGAGGCGGTCGCCGCCAGCCGGCACGAGCTGGTCGGCGTGGTGACCCGCCCGGACGCGCCGGCCGGACGGGGTCGCCGGCTGGTCGCCTCCCCGGTCGGCGAGCGGGCCGAGGAGCTCGGCGTGCCGGTGCTCAAGCCCGACCACCCGCGCGACCCCGGGTTCGCCGAGGAGCTGGCCGCCCTGGCGCCCGACTGCTGCCCGGTGGTGGCCTACGGGGCGCTGCTGCCGCAGAGCGCCTCGACCTCCCCGCCGCACGGCTGGGTCAACCTGCACTTCTCGCTGCTGCCGGCCTGGCGGGGCGCCGCGCCCGTGCAGCACGCGCTGTGGGCCGGCGACGAGGTGACCGGGGCGACCACCTTCCGGATCGTGGCCGCGCTCGACGCCGGGCCCACCTTCGGGATGATGACCGAGACGGTGCGGCCCGCGCGACACCGCCGGCGACCTGCTGGCCCGGCTCGCCGAGGGCGGCGCGGAGCTGCTGGTCCGCACCCTGGACGGCATCGAGGACGGCAGCCTGGAGGCGCGGGAGCAGACCGGGCGACGGGCGTCAGCCTGGCCCCCAAGATCGACGGTCGAGGACGCCCGCGTGGACTGGGCGCGACCCGCGCCGCCGCCGTGGACCGCGCGGTGCGGGCCTGCACCCCGGCCCCCGGGGCCTGGACGACGTACGACGGCGAGCGGCTCAAGCTGGGGCCGGTGCGCCCGCGACCCGGTGCCGCCGGCGACCGGCGCTGCGCGCCCGGGCGAGCTCGCGGTCACCAAGCAGCGCCGTGCACGTCGGCACCGGCACCGGGCCGGTGCTGCTCGGCGAGGTGCAAGCCGCTCGGCAAGCGGGCGATGCCCGCCGCCGACTGGGCCCGCGGCGTCCGCGTGACCTCCGGGGCGGTGCTGGGCGTGAGCGACCCCCGGGCCAAGCGGCCGCGGCGCACCGGGGCCGGGCGCCCGCGGCCACGACGGCCGACCCGGCCCGCGAGGCCGCGCTCGACGTGCTCGCCGCGGTCCGGGAGCAGGACGCCTACACCAACCTCGTGCTGCCGCCGCTGCTGCGCTCCCGGGCATCACCGGGCGCGACGCCGCCTTCGCCACCGAGCTGGTCGCCGGCACCATCCGTCGGCGGGGCACCTACGACGCGGTGCTGGCCGCGAGCGTGCGACCGGCCGCTGGCCAAGGTCGACCCCGCCGTGCTCGACGCCCTGCGGCTGGGCGCCCACCAGCTGCTCGCCATGCGGGTGCCCCCCCACGCCGCGGTCGGCACCAGCGTCGACCTGGTGCGGGCCCGGTCGGCCACGGCCCGGCCGGGCTTCGTCAACGCCGTGCTGCGCAAGGTGGCCGCCCACGACCTGTCCGGGTGGGTCCGGCGGGTCGCGCCCGACCCGGCGCACCGACCCGGTCGGCTTCGCCTCGGTCGCGCACTCCCACCCGCGCTGGGTCGTCGAGGCGCTGGCGCGAGGCCGCTGCGGCGAGCGGCGCGACGACGAGCTCGACGCGCTGCTGGCCGCCGACAACGAGGCGCCCGCGGTGACGCTGGTGGCCCGGCCGGGGCTGCGCACGGTCGAGGAGCTGGTCGCGGCCGGGGGAGCGGCGTCGACGCTGTCGCCCTACGCCGTGCGGCTGGCCGCCGGCGACCCCGGCGGCCGTGCCGGCGGTCGCCGAGGGCCGCGCGGGGGTCCAGGACGAGGGCTCGCAGCTGGTCGCGCTGGCCCTCGCCCGGGCCGAGGTCGAGGGCCGCGACGAGCCGCTGGCTCGACCTGTGCGCCGGCCCCGGCGGCAAGACCGCCCTGCTGGCGGCGCTCGCCGCCACCGCGGCGCCCGGCTGCTGGCCTCCGAGCGGCTGCCGCACCGGGCCGCTGCTGGTCGCCTCGGCCACCCGTCGCGTCCGGGCACGGGCTGCTCGGGCGTGGTCACCGCCGACGGCACCCGCCCGGCGTGGCGCGACGGCTACCTTCGACCGGGTGCTCTGGACGCGCCCTGCTCCGGGCTGGGGGCGCTGCGCCGGCGGCCCGAGGCGCGGTGGCGCCGCTCGCCCGACGACCTGCCGACCGCTGGTCGCGCTGCAGCGAGGCGCTGCTGCGCACGGCGCTGACGCGGTCCGGCCGCGGCGGGGTGGTGGCCTACGTGACCTGCTCCCCGGTGCTGGCCGAGACCGCCGGCGTCGTGCAGCGCGGTGCTGGCCGAGCGGAGCGACGTACGGCTGGAGGACGCGGCCGGCGCTGCGTGGGTGCGCCGGACGCGGCCGGGCCCCTGCCCGGGACCGTGCAGCTGTGGCCGCACCGCCACGGCACCGACGCGATGTTCCTGGCCCTGCTGCGCCGGACCTGACGGGCTAGGATCGCCGCACCATGGGCATCGCGATCTCCCCGAGCATCCTCGTCCGCCGACTTCGCCCACCTGGCGGCCGAGGCCGCGCGCATCCCCGCCGCCGACTGGCTGCACGTCGACGTGATGGACAACCACTTCGTGCCCAACCTGACCCTCGGGCTCCCCGTCGTCGAGGCCCTGGGCCGGGCCACGTCCACGCCGATGGACTGCCACCTGATGATCGAGGACCCCGACCGCTGGGCCCCGGCGTACGTCGAGGCGGGGGCCGCCTCGGTGACCTTCCACGTCGAGGCCGCCGCCGCCCCGGTGCGGCTGGCCCGCGAGCTGCGGGCGCCGGTGCCCGGGCCGGGATGGCGCTCAAGCCGGCGACGCCCGTGGAGCCCTACGAGGACCTGCTGCCCGAGCTGGACATGCTGCTGGTGATGACCGTGGAGCCCGGGTTCGGGGGCCAGGCGTTCCTCGACCTGTGCCTGCCCAAGATCCGGCGCACCCGGGCGCTGATCGACCGGCACGGGCTCGAGCTGCGTCTGCAGGTCGACGGCGGCGTCTCACTGGAGACCGTCGAGCGCTGCGCCGAGGCCGGCGCGGACACCTTCGTGGCCGGCTCGGCGGTGTTCGGGGCCGAGGACCCGGACGCGATGATCGAGGCGCTGCGCAGCGCCGCCTCCGCCGCCTCCGCGTAGCGGACCCGTCCGTGCGGGGGCCGCCCCCGTACCCGCCCTGCGCCCCCTGTGGCAGGCTTGCCCCACGAGTGTTCACGCTCGCGTGCTCTGGGGTCGGTGCAATTCCGAGCCGGCGGTGAAAGTCCGCGACCCGGCTGCAGCCAGCAGCCGGTTGACCAGGTGGAACTCCTGGACCGACGGTGAAAGTCCGGATGGGAAGCGCACGCAGGGGGTGTCCGCGAGCCGTGAGGCCCGTGCGACCCCGCTGACCGTCCCGACCCCGGAGCCGCCGGCACGGCAGGGAGGACGGGACGCATGACCGGCCAGGTGGCGGAGGCGGTCGCGATGGCGCGTGCCCTCGACCTGGCCCGCACCCCCGGGCTCCCGCTGGGCCCGAACCCCCGCGTGGGCTGCGTGCTGCTGGACGCGGAGGGGCGCACGGTGGCCGAGGGTCACCACCGGGGCGCCGGCACCCCACACGCCGAGGCCGACGCCCTGGCCCGGGCGGGGGAGCGGGCCCGGGGCACCACCGCCGTCGTGACCCTGGAGCCGTGCGACCACACCGGACGCACGGGACCCTGCTCGCAGGCCCTGCTGCGGGCCGGGGTGACCCGGGTGGTCTACGCGGTCGACGACCCGCACGCCGTGGCGCACGGTGGAGCCGAGACCCTGCGCCGGGGCGGGGTCGAGGTCAGCGCGGGACTGCTCGCGGACGAGGCGGCGGCGGTCAACCGGGCCTGGGCGTTCGGCCTGGCCCACGCCCGTCCCCTGGTGACCTGGAAGACGGCCACCACCCTGGACGGTCGGAGTGCGGCCGCCGACGGCACCTCGCGCTGGATCAGCTCCACGGCCTCGCGCGCCGACGCCCAGCAGCTGCGGGCGGCCTGCGACACGCTGCTGGTGGGGACCGGGACGGTGCTGGCCGACGACCCTCGGCTGACCGCCCGCGACGCCGACGACGTCGACCTGCCCCCCGGCCAGCAGCTGACCCGTGCGGTGATGGGACGGCGCGACGTGCCGGCCGGCAGCCGCGTGCTGGACGGGTCCGCGCCCACCGTGCTGCTGGCCACCCGCGACCCGCACGAGGCCCTGGCCACCCTGTTCGAGCAGGGCCGCCGGCACGTGCTGCTGGAGGGCGGCCCCACCCTGGCCGCGGCGTTCCTGACCGCCGGGCTCGTCGACGAGGTCGTCGCCTACGTGGCACCGCTGCTGCTCGGCGGCGGGAGGTCGGCCGTGGGCGACCTCGGCATCGCCACCCTCGCCGACGCCCTGCACCTCGAGCTGCGCGACGTACGCACGCTGGTCAGCGGCCCGCAGACCGACCTCCGCCTCACCCTCGTCCCCGCCGGGGCGCCGCCACCGGACCAGCCATCCCCCGAGCCACCCGCGCAGGACCAGCACCCCCGGAAGAAGGACTGACGTGTTCACCGGAATCATCGAGGAGCTCGGCGTCGTGGAGACGCTCGAGGACCAGGGCGACGCCGTCCGCCTGACGCTGACGGGACCGCTGGTGAGCGAGGACCTCTCGCTCGGGGACTCGGTCGCCGTCAACGGGTGCTGCCTCACCGTCGCCGAGCGGTCGGACGCCTCCTTCACCGCCGACGTGATGCGGGAGACGCTGGACAAGACCTCGCTGGGCGCGCTCACCCCCGGGGCGTCGGTCAACCTGGAGCGCGCGGTGACCGCCACGACCCGCCTGGGCGGCCACATCGTGCAGGGTCACGTGGACGGCACCGGCACGGTCGTGGCTCGCACGCCCTCCGAGCACTGGGAGCTCGTCGAGGTCTCGCTCCCGGCCGGCATCGACCGCTACCTCGTGCCCAAGGGGTCCATCACCGTCGACGGGGTCTCGCTGACCGTCGTCGACGTCACCAGCGGCTCGGCCTCGCCGGGGGCCGATGAGGCCACCTTCACGGTCTCGCTCATCCCCGAGACCCTGGCCCGCACCACCCTCGGCCGCGCCCGGGTCGGCGACACCGTCAACCTCGAGGTCGACGTGATCGCCAAGTACGTCGAGCGTCTCCTCCACCACGACACCCCCCAGGACCGCGCATGAGCCTCGCCTCCACCCTGTACGACGCCCACCTGACCATCGCCGGGGCCTCCATCACCTGGCGCGAGATCATCGGCAACGGGTTCGGGTTCGCCTCCGCGGTCGGTGGCCTGCGGCGCCGGGTCTGGGCCTGGCCGGTGGGCATCGTGGGCAACGTGCTGCTGTTCACGGTCTTCATCGCCGCCACCTTCGAGGCCGACGCCCAGGTGCCGCTGTTCGGGCAGGCCGGGCGCCAGGTGTTCTTCGTGCTGACGAGCGTCTACGGCTGGTACCGCTGGAACCAGGTCCGCAGCGCCCGGGGCGGTGGCGAGGACCGTCCGGCCATCACGCCGCGCTGGGCCAGACCGGGCGAGCGGGCGGCGTACCTGCTGGTGTCGGTGGCCGCGGTCCTGCTGCGTGCAGTGGCTGTTCAGCGTCATCGGCGCCGGCTTCCCGGCCGAGCGCTGGTACTTCTGGTGCGACGCCTGGATCTTCGTGGGCTCGATGCTGGCGACGTACGCCATGGCCCGGGGGTGGAACGACTTCTGGCTGGCGTGGATCGCCGTCGACCTCGTCGGCGTCCCGCTGCTGTGGCACTCCGGGTACTACCCCACGGCCATCCTGTTCGTGGTGTACGGCGCCCTGGTGGTCTGGGGCTTCGTGGTGTGGCTGCGGGCCAGCCGCACCGAGGCCGCTCCCGACCAGCCCACGGCCGACCGGGTGGACGCATGAGCGGCCCCGCCGTCCGCCTGGACACCGTCGAGCGGGCGGTGGCCGACATAGCCGCGGGCCGGGCCGTGGTGGTGGTCGACGACGAGGACCGCGAGAACGAGGGCGACATCGTCTTCGCGGCCGCCCGCTCCACCCCCGAGCTGATGGCCTTCACCGTCCGGTACTCCTCCGGGGTCATCTGCGTGCCGGTCACCGCCCCCACCCTGGACCGGCTGGGCATCCCCCTGATGACGCCGCACAACCGGGAGAAGATGCGGACGGCGTACACGGTGTCGGTGGACGCCCGCGACGGCATCGCCACCGGCATCTCGGCCGCGGACCGCTCGCACACCGTGCGCACCCTCATCGACTCGGCCACCGAGGCCTACGAGGTGGTGCAGCCGGGCCACGTCTTCCCGCTGCGCTACACCGAGGGCGGCGTGCTGGTGCGCAACGGCCACACCGAGGCCGCGGTCGACCTGGCCCGCCTGGCCGGGCTGGAGCCGGCCGGCGTGATCTCGGAGGTCGTCGAGGACGACGGCACCATGATGCGGGCGCCCCGGCTGCGGGAGTTCTGCGACGAGCACGGCCTCTCGATGATCTCCATCGAGCAGCTGGTGCGGCACCGCCGTCGCCACGAGACCCACGTCCTCCGGGTGGCCGAGACCCGGCTGCCCACCGAGCACGGCGAGTTCACCGCCTACGGCTACCGGGTGACCATCGACGGGTCCGAGCACCTCGCGCTGGTGCACGGCGACATCAGCGGGGACGCACCCGTGCTGACCCGGGTGCACTCGGAGTGCCTGACCGGTGACGTGCTCGGCTCCCGCCGCTGCGACTGCGGACCCCAGCTCGACGACGCCCTGGCCCGGGTGGTCGCGGAGGGCCGGGGCGTGGTGGTCTACCTGCGAGGGCACGAGGGTCGGGGCATCGGCCTGGTGGCCAAGCTGCAGGCCTACCAGCTGCAGGACGGCGGCCGGGACACCGTCGACGCCAACCTCGACCTCGGCCTGCCCGCCGACGCCCGGCACTACGCCACCGCCACGCAGGTGCTGCGCGACCTCGGCGTCGGCTCGGTGCGGCTCATGACCAACAACCCCGACAAGGTCGTCAACCTGGAGGAGTACGGAGTGACCGTGAGCGAGCGCGTGCCGCTGACCACGCGGCCCAACGACCACAACCTCGCCTACCTGCTGACCAAGCGGGACCGGATGGGTCACCAGCTGCCGGACCTGCCCCCGGCCGGAGCCCGGTCGTGAGCGGGGAGGGGGCGCCCACCGAGGTCCCGGTGGACTGCCACGACCTGCGGGTCGCCGTGGTGGCCGCCCGCTGGCACCAGCAGGTGATGGACGGTCTGCTGGCCGGGGCCCGTCGCGCGCTGGCCGACTACCGGGTCGAGCAGCCGGCCGTCGTCCGCGTGCCCGGGTCCTTCGAGCTGCCGGTGGTGGCCGCCGCCCTCGCCGAGCAGGGCTACGAGGCGGTGGTGGCCCTCGGCGTGGTGATCCGGGGCGGCACCCCGCACTTCGAGTACGTCTGCTCCGCGGCCACCGACGGCCTGGCGCGCGTCGCGGTCGACCGCGGCGTCGCCGTCGGCTTCGGACTGCTCACCTGCGACACCGACGAGCAGGCCCTGGCCCGGGCCGGCCTGGAGGGCTCGAGCGAGGACAAGGGGTACGAGGCCACCGCGGCCGCGTTGACCACGGCCCTGACGCTGCGGGCGGTGCGGCGCGGCTACGACCTCGACGCGGGGTGAGACGGTGCGTGCCCGCGCAGGACGGGACGCCTCGGCGGGTCCTCGCGCGCAGGACGGGACGCCTCGGCGGGGGTGCGGGCGGCGCACGCCGTACCCTGGGACCGCCCTGCGCGACGCGGGGCCCCCGAGGACGAGGCAGTGAGATGAAGACGTTCGAGGAGCTCTGGACCGAGCTCAGTGACAAGGCGCGGGAGCGTCCCGAGGGCTCCGGCACGGTGGCCGAGCTGGACGCGGGCGTGCACGCGATCGGCAAGAAGCTGGTGGAGGAGGCCGCCGAGTCCTGGATGGCGGCCGAGCACGAGGGTCGCGACCGTACGGCCGAGGAGCTCAGCCAGCTGCTGTACCACGCGCAGGTGATGATGCTGCGCTGCGGCCTCACCCTCGACGACGTCTACGCCCACCTCTGAGAGGCCCCTCGTGACCGACCCCGCCTCCCGCCCGCTGCGGCTCGCCGTCCCCAACAAGGGGTCGCTGTCGCAGTCGGCCTCCGACATCCTGCGTGAGGCCGGCTACCGCCAGCGCAGCGACCCCAAGCAGCTGAGCCTGACCGACGCCGAGAACGGCGTGGAGTTCTTCTACCTGCGCCCCCGCGACATCGCCCTGTACGTCGGCGAGGGCACGCTCGACGTGGGTATCACCGGCCGCGACCTGCTGCTGGACTCCGGTGCGAAGGCCGAGGAGGTGCTGCCGCTCGGCTTCGGGCGATCGCGCTTCCACTTCGCGGCCCCGCCCGGCACGGCGTCCGGCGTCGAGGACCTGGGTGGCCTGCGGATCGCCACCTCCTACCCCGGGGTGGTGCGCCGGCACCTGGAGCAGCACGGCGTGGAGGCCACGGTGACCCGGCTCGACGGCGCGGTGGAGAGCAGCGTGCAGCTGGGGGTGGCCGACGTGATCGCCGACGTGGTGGAGACCGGCGGCACCCTGCGGCAGGCCGGCCTGGAGCTGTTCGGCGAGCCCATCCTGGAGTCCGAGGCCGTGCTCGTGGTGCGGGCCGGGAACGACCGGCCGGCGGCCCTCACCGTCTTCCAGCGGCGCCTGGAGGGCGTGCTGGTGGCGCGCTCCTACGTGATGATGGACTACGACATCGACTCCGCCCACGTCGCGGCCGCGGTCGCGGTCACCCCCGGGATCGAGAGCCCCACGGTCTCCCCGCTGCGCCGGGAGGGCTGGGTCGCGGTCCGCGCCATGGTGCCGCGCGCGGCCGCCCAGCGGGTGATGGACGAGCTCTACGAGATCGGGGCCCGGGGCATCCTCACCACGGACATCCATGCCTGCCGACTCTGAGGGCTCCCAGGACCGCCTCCCGCAGACGTTCCGTCCGCTGGGGGTGCGCATCGCCATCAACGCCGCGGCGGCCGCCCTGACCCTGGTCGTGGTGGTGATGTGGTTCGCGCTGCCCCCCGACATCCGGGCCCAGTTCACCGCGTTCCAGGTGCTGACGGTCATCGCGCTCGGAGGCGGCTTCTACGCCTTCGGGTTCGCCCTGGCCCGCTCGCGCGTGGTGGCCCGGGAGGACGGGCTGGTGGTCGTGAACGGCTACCGCACCCGCCGCTTCGAGTGGAACGAGGTGCTGTCGGTCCAGCTGCGGGCGGGCAGCCCCTGGGCGGTGCTCGACCTCTCCGACGGCACCACGGTGGCCGCCATGGGGATCCAGGGCTCCGACGGGAGCGGGCCTCCCGGCAGGTGCGCCAGGTGCGGGCCCTGGTGGAGCGCCTCACGCGCTGAACCCCCGTCCCCGGCCCGCCGGCGCCCGGGGTCAGTCCTTGACGAACCCCTCCTGGACCAGCCAGTCCTTGGCCACGATGGCCGGGTCGCCGCCGCCGACGTCGACCTTCGGCGTTCAGCTTCAGCATGGTGGCGTTGGTCGAGCCTGGGGTTGATCTCGGCGAAGATCTCGCCGATGGCGGGGTACTTCTCGAGCGTGCTTGGACTGCACGACCTCGGTCACGTTGTACAGCGGGAAGAACTGCTTGTCGTCGGCCAGCACCGTGAGGTTGAGACCCGGGATCCGGCCGTCGGTGGTGAACACCTCACCGAAGTTGCAGCGGTTGCCCTGGGCGGTCGCGGTGTAGATGACCCCGGTGTCCAGGGTGGTGACCCGGCCGACCTTCTTGCTGCTCAGCCCGTAGGTCTTCAGCATCGGCTGGAAGCCGTCGTTGCGCTTGGCGAACTCCGACTCAACGCAGAACGTCAGCTCCTTGCGGGGCAGCTTCTTCAGCTGCGAGAGCTTCGTGATGCCCAGCTGCTTGGCGGCGACTCGCGGATGGCGAACGCGTAGGTGTTGTTCATCGGGGCCGGCGGCAACCAGGTCAGCCCGTTCTTCAGGTCGGCCTTGCGGACCGCCTCGTACTGCGCCTTGGTGCCCTTGATGGGCTTGTCGTTGCCCAGGTAGTTGATCCAGCCGGTGCCGGTGTACTCCGGGGAGACGTCGACGTCGCCCTTGAGCACCGCCTGGCGCACCCCGAAGCTGCCCGGGGTGTTGGACAGGTTGGTGACGTCGGCGCCGGCCGTGGCCAGCACCGTGGACATCATGTTGCCCAGGATCAGCTGCTCGGTGAAGTCCTTGGCCGCCACCGTCAGGTGCACCCCCTTCAGCGAGGGGTAGGCCGGGATGCTGCCGGGGGAGGCGGCGAGCACCGCGCCGCTGGCCGAGCGCAGCCCGCAGCCAGTGGCCAGGAGGGCGCAGGCCGACAGACCCCACCAGACCGGCCACGAGCCGGGTGCGTCGCTGGGTGGTGCGCACGGGCATCACAGTCCCTTCGGTGCGGCCACGAGCTCCACGAGCCGGGCCAGCCAGTCGATGAACAGGGCCAGCGAGGCCACCAGGATGGCCCCGACCACCAGCGTCACGTTCTGCTGGAGCTTGATGCCGGTGGTGATGAAGTCGCCGAGCCCGCCCGCGCCCACGAAGGAGGCCAGCGTCGCGGTGCCGACGATGAGGACGAGGGCGGTCCTGATGCCGGCGACGATGACGGTCAGGGCCAGCGGCAGCTCGACCTTCAGCAGCGTGGCGAAGCCCGTCATCCCCATCCCGCGGGAGGCCTCGACCAGCCGCGGGTCGACACTGTCGATGCCGGCCACGGTGTTGGCCACGATCGGGCAGGGCGCCGTACACCACCAGCGCCACGGTCGCCCCCCAGAAGCCGAGGGAGATCAGCACCGCACCCAGCGCGATCAGGCCGATGGCCGGGGCCGCCTGGCCGAACCCGGCGATGATGGTGATGGGACCGGGCGAAGCGCCGCATCGGGCCACGGGTGAGCAGGATGCCGAGCGGCACGGCGACCAGGACGGTGAGGACGGTCGCGGTCACGCTGATCGCCATGTGCTGCCGCAGCGCGGTCAGGATGATCGGGATGGTCAGCGACCGCTTCTCGGTGTCGCTGACGTCGGCCACGTTGACGTAGACCAGGGAGGCGACGACCGCCGCGATGCACAGCACCGGCTGACCGATCCACCGCGACCATGCTCGGACGGTCGAGGCTGGCCGTGGGCATGGCCGCGCTCTTCTCACCTGCCTCCATGTCCAGCGTGGCCGCGGTCACGACGAGGCACCCGCGGGCCGGCACGGACTCGGCCTGGTGGGCCGCGCTGCGCATCCGCTGCATGGCCTCCATCAGGGTCTCCACCCGGACCACTCCCTCGTAGCGGTTGCGGCGACCGGTCACCACGACCACGCCGTGGCTGGAGGTGAGCATCTCGTCGAGGGCGTCCTGCAGCGTCGAGGCCAGGCTCACCACCTCGAGGTCCATGTTGCGGGAGACGGACTCCAGGAAGCCGACGCTTCTCGAGGTCGTCGACGGCGACCCAGCGCTGCGGGCGCTGCTGGTCGTCGAGCACGATCACCCACTCACGGCCCAGCTCACGGGCCTTGGCCACGGCGGGGCCGGGGTCCCCCCCGACGGTGGCCACCGCGGCCTCGTGCAGCTCCACGTCGCGCACCCGGGTCAGCGTCAGCTGCTTGAGCGCGGCACCGTGACCGACGAAGCCCTCGACGAACTCGTTGGCCGGGTTGGCCAGGATCCGCTCGGGGGTGTCGTACTGCACGACCTCGGAGCCGACCTGGAGGATCGCGATCCGGTCGCCGAGCTTGACCGCCTCGTCGAAGTCGTGGGTGACGAAGACGATGGTCTTGCGCAGCTCGTCCTGCAGCCGCAGCAGCTCGTCCTGCAGCCGCTGGCGGGTGATCGGGTCGACCGCACCGAAGGGCTCGTCCATCAGCAGCACCGGCGGGTCGGCGGCCAGCGCTCGGGCCACCCCGACCCGCTGCTGCTGACCACCGGACAGCTGGCGCGGGTAGCGATCCCGGTACTGACCGGGCTCGAGCCCGACGAGGTCGAGGAGCTCGTCCACGCGGGAGGAGATCCGTGCCTTGTCCCACTTCAGCAGCTGGGGGACCAGCGCGATGTTGTCGCCCACCGTGTAGTGCGGGAACAGGCCCGCGCCCTGGATGACGTAGCCGATGCCCCGTCGCAGCTGGTCGGGGTTCTTGTGGGTGACGTCCTCGTCCCCGATGAGGATGCGGCCGCTGGTCGGCTCGATGAGGCGGTTGATCATCTTCATCGTCGTGGTCTTGCCGCAGCCGGACGGCCCCACCAGCATCACGATCTCACCGGCCGGGACCTCCAGGGTCACGTCGTCGACGGCGGCCTGGTGCTGCCCGAGATACCTCTTGGTGACCCCGTCCAGGAGGATGCGCTCCCCGTGCGAGGCGGACGCGGTGCCCTGCGACGGGCGTGGCTCGGGCGTGTCCCCGGTCCGGTCGACGGTGCTGGTGGACTCAGACACGGATACCCCTCGAGGTGGTGAGACGGGACACGACGGACAGCAGCAGGTCGAGGATCACCGCGAGGATGAGGATCCCGACGGTGCCGGCGATGATGGAGTTGGTGGCGTTGGCCCCGCCCAGCCGCGAGATGCCGGAGAAGATGAAGCCGCCGAGGCCGGGGCCGAGCACGTAGGCGGCGATGGCGGCGACCCCCATCAGCATCTGGCCCGAGACGCGGATGCCGGTCATCACGATCGGCCAGGCCAGCGGGATCTCCAGCTCGAGCAGCACCGAGACCGGACTCATCCCCATGCCCTTCGCGGACTCCACCAACGTCTTGTCGACCCCGTTCAGGCCCACGATCGCGTTGCGCAGGATGGGCAGCGTCCCGTAGAAGACCAGCGCGATCACCGACGGCGTGACCCCCAGCGAGATGATGCCCACCATGACGCCCAGCAGCGCGTACGACGGCAGCGTCAGGCCGACCGCGCTGAACGCGTTGGCCGCGGCCGAGGCGGTCGGACTGCGGTAGACCAGCACGGCGATGGCCAGGCCGAGCACCGTGGAGAGCACCAGCGACTGGACGACGAGGCTGAAGTGCTGCCACGCGTCCCCCGCGAGCACCGGTCCGCGGTCCTGAACGAAGCTCCAGAAGCTCATCGGGTCAACCTAACCCCGTCGACGGCGCAGATCGGGGAGCCGAGGGGCTGGAGGTGGCTGTGGCGGTGAGCCGCCGCGCCGGTACGACGGCCACGTGGCACCCTCGTCGCCGTGAGCGAACTGCACCCCTGGAGCACCGCCCGGGCCATGGCGGCCGCCGTCGCCGCCCGCGAGATCTCGGCGCGTGAGCTGCTCGAGCTGCACCTGGACCGCATCGCCGCGGTCAACCCCGCGGTGGGCGCGGTGGTGTCCCTGGACGAGGAGCGGGCCCGGGTCGCGGCCGCCGCGGCGGACCAGCGACTGGCCCGCGGCGAGCCGGTCGGCGTGCTGCACGGGCTGCCGCACGCGTTCAAGGACACCCACGAGGTGGCCGGGTGGCGCACGACGTACGGCTCACCGCTGCGGGCGCGCCACGTCTCGCGCCGCGACGACCTGGTCGTGGAGCGGATCCGGGCGGCGGGGGTCGTGCCGATCGGCAAGACCAACGTGCCGGAGTGGGCGGCCGGCTCGCACACGTTCAACCCGGTCTTCGGGCTGACCCGCAACCCCTACGACCTGGGGCGCTCCGCCGGCGGGTCCAGCGGGGGAGCGGCGGCTGCGCTGGCCAGCGGGATGGTCCCGCTCGCGGACGGCAGCGACATGGGAGGCTCGCTGCGCAACCCGGCGTCCTTCTGCAACGTGGTGGGGCTGCGTCCCAGCGTCGGCCGGGTGCCGGGCTGGCCCTCCACCAACGGCTGGGACCCGCTCTCGGTGTCCGGACCGATGGCCCGCACGGTCGAGGACCTGGCCCTGCTGCTCTCGGTGGTGGCCGGTCCGTCGCGCCGGGCGCAGCTCTCGCTGGAGACGCCCGGTACGGCGTTCGCGCCACCGCTCCATCCCGGCGGGCCGGACGGACCCGGTGACCTGCGCGGGGTGCGGGTGGCCCTGACCACCGACCTCGGCGGGGCCTTCGCGGTCGACGCGGACGTGGCCGCGGTGGTGCGGGCCCAGGGCGCCGTGCTGGAGGGGCTGGGCGCGGTGGTCACCGCGAACCACCCCGAGCTGGCCGGTGCCGACGCCGCCTTCCGCACGCTGCGCGCCTGGTCCTTCCACGCCCGCTTCCGCGCCCTGGTCGACCGGCGGCCCGACGACGTCAAGCCGGCCCTGCGTGCCAACGTCATGGAGGGTGCCGGCCTCACCGGGGACGACGTCGCGGCGGCCTACGAGCGGCTGAGCCTCGTGCACGAGCGGATGCGGGTGTTCTTCGAGAGCCACGACGTGCTCGCCCTGCCGGTGAGCCAGGTGGCCCCCTTCGACGCGGAGGCGGAGTACCCGGCCACGGTCGGCGGTCAGCCGCAGGACACGTACCTGGACTGGATGCGCTCGGCGTACCTGGTCACGGTGACCGGGTGCCCGGCGCTGTCGGTGCCCGCGGGCTTCACCCCGCAGGGCTGGCCGGTGGGGCTGCAGCTGGTGGGACCGGTCCGTTCCGAGCGCCGGCTGCTGGAGGTGGCGCACGTCTTCGAGCAGGCGACCCGGGTCGGCGAGCGCCGGCCCCCCGAGCCGGGGCCGGTGCGATGAGCCTGACCGTGGTGACCGGTGGCGGACGGGGGATCGGGGCCGCCACCGCCCTGCTGCTGGCCGGGCAGGGCCACGACCTGGTGCTGTCCTACCGGGGCGACGCGGACGCCGCGGAGGCCACCGCGGCGCGGGTGCGGGGCGCCGGCGTGACCTGCCGGACGGTGCGCGCCGACGTGTCCGACCCCCAGGACGTGGACGGGCTGTTCGAGGTCGCGCGCGGGCTGGGCCAGGTGACCGGCGTGGTCAACAACGCCGGTGCGACGCTGCACCTGGGCGACCTGGCCGACACCCCGGTCGACGTGGTGCGCCGGGTGGTCGAGGTCAACCTGCTGGGGGCGATCTGGGTGGCCCGCCGGGCCGTGCAGGACCTGGTGCGCGGCGGGGCGGTCGTCAACGTGTCGTCGGCGGCGGCCACCCTGGGCTCGGCCCACGAGTACGTGCACTACGCCGCGGCCAAGGCCGGGGTGGACGCGCTGACCCTCGGCCTGGCCCAGGAGGTCGCCCCTCGCGGCATCCGCGTCAACGGCGTCGCTCCCGGGGTGGTCCGCACCGACATCCACGCCGCGGCCGGGGACGCCGGGCGCGTGGACCGGGTGGGGGCCGCGACGCCGCTCGGCCGGGCCGGTGAGCCGCAGGAGGTGGCTGCGGCGGTCGCGTGGCTGCTGGGCGACGACTGCCCCTACGTCACCGGAGCGACGCTGCGGGTGGCCGGCGGCCGGTGACGCCGTCCGGGTCCGAGGTCAACCGGCCTCGTCAGCCCGCGGTCGCCGTGAGCACCACCCCAGGGCTGCGGTTGCCCGCCGCGTCCACGGCGTACAGCGTGTGGGTGTAGCGGGTGCCGGTGGTCAGCCCGGTCACCGCGTAGCTGCGCGCGGTGGCCGCCAGCCGGGTCAACCGGGTGGTCCCGCGGTAGACGTCGTAGGCGGTGACCGCCACGTTGTCGGCGGCCGCACCCCACGCCAGGGTGATGCGCCGGCTGCCCGGGGTGGCCGTCGCGGCCACCGGGGCGGTGGGCGCCGTCTGGTCGGGGACCTTGAGCGTGGCGTAGTTGCTGAGGTTGCTGGTGTTGCCGGCCGCGTCGCGGGCCCGCACGCTGAAGGTGAGCGAGACGCCTTGCGGTGGCGTCGTGGTGAGGCTGGTGCCGGGACTGCCCGGGCTCACCGAGGTGTCCCCGATCGCGACGCCGTTGCGGTAGACCGTGTAGCCGGTGACCCCCACGTCGTCGGTCGAGGCCTTCCAGGTCAGGGCCACGTCGGGGCCGCTGACCACGGCCGCCAGCGAGGTCGGCGCACTTGGCTTGACCGTGTCGGGCACCGTCGCCGGGGTGGTCAGGCCGGCCGGGGCGCTGGCCGGCGAGACGTTGCCCGCGGCGTCGTAGGCCACCACGGTCCAGGCGTAGGTGGTGGCCGGCGCCAGGCCGGCGTCGACCAGGCTGGTCTGCGTCGGACCCGTCGTACCCACCAGGGTGCCGTCGCGGTAGACCCGGTAGCCGGCCACGCCCACGTCGTCGACCGCCGGGTCCCAGCGCAGCTGGGCGCTCGAGGCGGTGGCCGCCACGGCGCTCAGCCCGGTCACCTGGCCGGGCGGGGTGGTGTCGGCGCCGCCGCCCCCGCCCGCCCCCACCGTCCGTGGCGTAGGTCCAGGCGCCGGTGAAGATCGGATCGGCCGCGTAGGCGTTGAACTTCGCCTGCTCGACCGGGTCCAGGGTGCCGTCCTGGGCGTAGGCCACCCGGTAGCTGGAGTCGCCCGTGTTCGGGTCGCCCTCGTCGTAGGTCATGAACGCCTTCAGCTTCGGGAAGCGCTGGGCGTCGACCGCGTCCGTCACCTGGGCGTAGTAGCCGTACGCCGTGGGCTGGGAGGCCTTGTAGATGCTCCACTCCACGATGCCCCACGGCTTGGACAGGAAGTCGTGCTGGGCGTTGCTGTTCGCGGTCAGGATGTCGTAGGTGTTGTGGATCTTGGCGTCCCAGTTGGCCTGCTCCGTGGCGCCGTACCCGTTGAACATGATCCAGTCGACCAGGTCGTCACCGGGGTAGGTCTCGACGACCAGGCAGTTCCACGGCGCGTAGTTCATGTAGTTCATCACCCACACCACGTTGGTGACGCCCAGCAGGTCGAAGCGGTGGCGCACGTTGCGCCACATGGCCTTGTACTCCTCCGGCGTGCCCGCGGTGCCCTTGAACGCGGTGGTGGGGCAGTTCGGGTCGGAGGTGACGTCGTTCTCCGGCTCGTGGAACAGGTCGAGGAACATCTTCTTCTCGCCCAGCGCCTTGATGCTGAGCGCCATCCTGTCGATGTTCGCGTTGACCGTCGCGTCGCTGCCGTCAGCGGTGGACCAGGTGTTCACCAGCCGCCAGTTGGTCAGCAGGAACGTGTCGGGACGCGTCGCGAAGTACACGTCGGCGCTCGTCGAGCGCGTTGTCGCCGTACCCGTGGTAGGTGTGGGCGATCTCGAGCTGCCGGCCGATGCGCTGCTCGTGGTAGAGGATCTGGCTCTTCTTGTCCCGGGCCACCTGCGGGTAGTCGCTGGCCGTGCCGCCGAACCACGGCCGGCACGAGTTGACCAGGATGGGCGAGACCGTGCAGGACGCGGGGTCCGCGGCCCGTGCCATGGGCGCTGGACCCAGGAGGACGACCCCCAGGGCGCCCAGCACCAGCCCCAGGATGCCGTGACCGAATGTCCTGACCATGACCGTCATGTCGCCCCCGCGCATGTGCCTCTGCGCACGTCCCTGCGGACGTGCTCCCCGGTGCTGCCCCGTGACGGGGCTCGCCGCACCGCCCCGTGTCGATCCCCGGACCGGAGCGTACGCCCGGTCGCTGGCGATGTCGCCCCTCCGTGGCGTTCGGCGGCGGAGGACCAGACCACCTGACGGATTCCCAGGGGATGTCGAGGATCTGCCGCTGCCCATGGGTCGCCCACCATGGGAGGTGGCAGATCTCCGTGGGCAGTGGCGATCCGGGCCCACGACGCGTGCGCCCGAGGTCGTACGACGCGCTCAGCTCACGCCAGGTCCGGCTCGCACCCTGCGTACGGCGACAGCCTCCGTCGTACGGCGACAGCCTCCGTCGTACGGCGACAGCCTCCGTCGTACGACGACGGCCCGCTCGTCGTGGGACGCCCACGGCTCACTCCCCATGGAGAACCGCTGCTCCCCATGCTGGGTGGACCGTGGGCAGCGGCAGATCTCCGACATCCCCTGGGAAACCGTCACACCCCAGCGGTGGCGAACGGTCACACCCAGCTCAGGCGGCGCCCCCCACCTCCCGTCGGCGCCAGCGGCGGGGTCAGGTCGCCGCGATGCCCCAGGAGGCCGAGTGCTCGTCGCCCGGCGAGCCGGCCGGCGCGAGCACCACGAGGTCCTCGCCGGTCACGAAGGCGTTCGGGGGCGCCGTCATGGGCTCGACGGCCAGCGCCTCCCGGGCGTGGACCGGCAGCGCGTCGCCGGTGAACAGCTGCAGCCAGCCGTGCCGGTGGTCCATCCACAGCTCGACGCCCTGGTCGCTGCCGGGGTCCCGCAGCGTCACCCGGGTGCGCCCGTCCGGGTCGGGGCGCACGGCCCCGAACGCCGTGTCGAGGCTGGTCGTGCCGATGCGGCGGGGGGTGGAGAAGTCGAGGTCGGTGCCGCGCACGGACGTCGCGACCCGTCGGGACCAGCTGCTCGTCGACGACCAGGCGGTCCTCCGCCGGCACGCGCAGCTCCCAGTCGTCCAGCGGCCCGGACCCGGCCACCAGGTACGGGTGCGCTCCCAGGGCGTACGGCGCCGGGGTGGTCGAGAGGTTGGTGGCGGTGACCGTCACGGTCAGCCCGTCGGCCGACAGGTCGTGCAGCACGTGCAGGTCGAGGGTCCAGGGGTAGCCGGGCTGGCTCATCAGCCGGTAGCCCAGCGACACCGACGAGGTCGGTGTGCTCCTCGAGCGTCCAGGCGGCCCACCGGACCAGGCCGTGGCTCGCGTTGCCCCGGGCGGGCTCGCTCAGCGGCAGCTGGAGGTCCCGGCCGTCGAAGCGGTAGCGACCGTCGCGGATGCGGTTCGGCCACGGCGCCAGCAGCTGCCCGCGCCCGGAGGCCGACTGCTGGTCCTCGGGCCACCCCAGGACCAGGGGCCGGCCCTCGTGCTCCAGCACCCGCAGGGCGCCTCCGCACTCGGTGACCACCGCGCGGTAGCCACCGCCCTGGATCCGGACTGCTCGCCGCTGGGTGCCACCACCTGCCCCACCCTGCCAGACCGCCCCCGACGGCCGGACCGCCCCGCACCTGGGAGGGTGCGGGGCGGCCCGGCCGTGCGCGGTGAAGCGCGCGGTTCGTGCGGGGAGGGTCAGCGCAGGCGCAGGGCGTCCGCGATGGTGGAGAACAGGTCGGTCTGGTCGGTCAGGCCCGACCACGTTCGCGGCGCGCGGGCCGTAGCCGGCGATGCGCACCTGGGTGCCGGTGTGCTCCTGCGAGCCGCCGGCCGGCGCGGTGCCGTAGGACAGCGTCATCGGGGCGTCGTCGGCGGTCTGCAGGGTCGCGGTCAGGCCGGGGGTGTTGGTGCCGGTCTCGACGATCTGGCTGGTGTGCCCGTGGTCGGCGGTGACGATGACCGTGGTGTGGCCGTCCTTCTTGGCGAAGCGCAGCGCGGCCTGCACGGCCTTGTCGAGGTCGACGGTCTCGCCGATCTGGCCGCAGGCGTCGGCGGCGTGGTCCTGCTTGTCGATGCTCGCGCCCTCGACCTGCAGGAAGAAGCCCTTCGCCGATGCGGTGCGGTCCAGCAGGCCGATCGCCTTGCTGGTCATGGCCGCGAGCCAGGGCGGGGATCTCGGCGGGCCGGTCGGGGTTGGGCGTGCAGCGGCGCGGCCGGCGGTCGGCGCACCGGTCGCGGTGGCGGCCGGGCCGGCCCAGTTGACCGGGAAGTTGCCGTCGGAGAACAGCCCGAGCAGCGGCGTGCGCTGGTCGGCGGAGTGCACGCCGGCGAGCCCGGCGGCGTCGTCGACCACGCGGTAGCCGCGGGCCTCGGCCTGGTCGAGGAGCGTCGGCCCTGCGTAGCGGCCGGCCGTGGCGGTCTCGGCGAAGGTGGCCGCGCCGCCGCCGAGGGTGACGTCGGGGCGGGTGCTTGCAGCAGCTGCTCGGTGATGGAGCCGCGCGCCGCCGTTCTCCAGCGCGTCGGTCGGGGCACGTCGCCGAGGTCGCCGACGGGGCCGTAGCAGCTGCGCTCGGTCACGTGGGCGACCTGGACGGCGGGGGTGGCGTCCTGGATCTCGGCGGTGGAGACGTCGCCGGTGCGCAGGCCGCTTGGCCTTGGCCAGCTCCAGCAGGGTGCGTGCGGGCCTTGCCGCGGATGTCGACCGAGATGGCCCCGTCGTAGGTCTTGGTGCCGGTGGCCCAGCCGGTGCCCGAGGCCGCCGAGTCGGTCACGTAGTCCGGCTTGCCGTCCTTGTTCAGGGAGAAGGTCGTGTACTGGCCGGTCAGGGGCAGGGCGTCGATGCCGGGCAGGCGGCCGTCGGCGCCGTACTCGTAGTTGCGGGCCGAGGTGATCTCGGAGTCGCCCATGCCGTCGCCGATGAGCAGGATGACGTTGCGGGCGTGGGACCCGTCGATGGCGCCGCGGACGGCGGAGGTCTGGTCGCCGTGCAGGCGGGTGGCGCCGCCCGGACGGGAGAGGTCGTAGCCTCCGGCGACGGCGGTGCCGGCGGCACCGGCCGCGACGAGGGAGGTGGCGAGGAGGGAGCCGAGCGCGACCTTGCGCCGGCGGGACAGGGGTGAGGTCATGGCTGCACACCACCCGGTCACGGTGAACGCAAGGAGACGTACGGGTGACAGGTCGTGGTCAGGCGGGGGACGGGGACGAGAACCGTCCGGTCCGGCCGTCCACCACGAGGTCGGCCCGCTCGGCGGTGCGTTCGCGCCGCAGGACCTCGCGCTCCTGCGACCGCCAGGCGGACGCGTGCGCGGCCATGGCCGTCCCGTCGCGCGCCGCCCACCTCTCCTGCCGTACGTCGGACGGGGTGGCGACCCACACCAGCAGCGTGACCACGTCGCCGTAGCCGCCCACGGCCGTGCTGCCCGCGCCGACGCCCTCCACCAGCAGCACCGGCGACGGCGGCACCACGCGCTCGGGGCCGGGCTCGTCGCGGTGCCAGTCGTAGCGGCGGTACCGGCCGGCCCGGCCCTCCCGCAGCGGCCCCACCACGCCCTCGGCGAGGGTGGCCATCCCGGCCGCGAGCCCGTCCCAGCCGACGTACACGTCGTCCATGTGCACCACCTGCACCGGCGAGAGGCCTCGCGCTCGTCCGGGGGCGGTGAGCGTGTCCCGCAGGCGTCGCCGCACGGCGGCGGCGAGGGTGGTCTTGCCCGAGGCGGCCGGCCCGTCGACGCACAGCAGGCGCCCGCCGGCGAGCGTGGGCGGACGGGCCAGGAGCAGGTCCACGACCCGGGCGGCGGCCTCCTCGACGTGCGGCAGTCCAGCGGTCACCAGACCAGGCCCGCGCCGCGGTACGTCGGCGCGCTCTCGACCACCGAGGCGCCCCGCAGCAGGTGAGCCCGCGTCACGTGCTCGGCGACCTCGCCCGACTTGGCGTGCCGGAACCACACCAGCTCGCCGACCGTCAGCGCGGAGGCCCCCGGTCCGACCAGCGGGGTCTGCACCTCGCCGGCTCCCTCGAGCGCCGGTCAGGCGCAGGCCCGGCGGCGCCCACGGCACGGGGGAGCGGTCACGACCGGTGGGGCCGGAGGCGACCAGCCCTCCGCCGGCGACGGTGGCCACGCCGGAGGACGGGCGACGCGTCACCGGCAGCCCGAAGTAGGCCGCGGGCAGCGGCACGAACGAGCGGTAGTGGTCGAAGAGCGCGGGGACCAGCAGCCCCGACCCGGCGGTCACCTCCGTGACCACGGGGTCCGCGGCCGAGGACTCGAGCGACCCGGAGCCGCCGGCGTTCCACAGCTCGAGCTCGGCCACGTCGGCCAGCGCGGCCGCCACCGCCGCGCGCCGGTCGGTCAGCTGGGCCACCGAGGCCGACTTGATCCGCCGGACCACCGCGGAGCGCAGCCGGTGCGCGGGGCACCTCGTCGGGCACGCCGGCGACCTGGCCCTCGTAGGTCATCACCCCGACCAGACGGAGCCCGTCCGGCGCGTCACCTCGGCGCCAGCGCCAGCACGTCGGCCACCTCGTGCAGCGGCGAGCGGCGGGGGCCCACGTGCGCCGGGCCCACCCGCAGCCCCGCGTCGACGTCGAGGGCGACCCGCACCGGCTCCCCGCCGGCCCGCGCGGCGTCGACGAGGTCGAGGTGGGCGACGTCGTCGACCATCAGGGTGACGGCCGAGGCAGCCCGCGCCGACGCAGGTCAGCGCGCCGCAGCGCCCACGCCGTCGACGGTGGGGTACCCCATCACCACGTCGTCGGTGAGGCCCTGCTCCACAGCCAGAGCGCCTCGCGCAGGGCGTAGGCGAGCACCCCGGCGAACCCGGGGGCGGCCAGGGCGCGGCGAGACCAGGGCCGGCACCCGCAGCGACTTGGTCGCGACCCGGATCGGCGTGCCGCCGGCGCGGCGCACCAGGTCGGCGGCGTTGGCGTCGAAGGCGTCCAGGTCCACCACGTACGTCGGGGTCGGGCGGCGGCGCCGGCAGGGCGGCGACCGCCGCCGTTGAGCCGGGCGTGCAGGCGGTGCCGGGCGACCTGCCCGTCCCGGCTCGCTCGGGGCGCCGGTCACGAGATGCCGTGCCTGCGCAGGATCGCCTCGATGTCGTCCATGTCGCTCGTCCTGCGATCGCGGTCGCCGCACCGGCGGCCGGCCGGGCGGACCGCCGGGCGGGCAGCTCCTCGCGCCGCTGCCTCCGCCGCTCGCCCGGGACCGGGCCGGGCCGCCGACGCCGCGGGCCCGCAGCGCGGCCGAGACCGCGAACAGGACCAGGGACACCCCGGCCACGCCACCCCGATCCAGACCACCGGGCTGAACACGAGCCGGGTGGCCCAGGCCACGACGGAGTCCCCGATCTGCCACAGCAGCCGCAGCGTCCCGGTCAGCCCGGCGGCGGCGGGCAGCAGCGACCAGGCGACGGCCGCGCAGCCCGGAGGCGGGGCCGCGGCGGCGCCACACCAGGACGCTGAGCCACGAGGCCGACCAGGTCAGCGTGATGCCGAGGGCCTGCCAGGTGGTCGCGTCGATGTCGTCCACGCCGTCCAGCCTACGGGCGCGCGTGGCGGGCAGGGGGGATGATGGGGCCGTGCGCGAGCTGCCCCGACCCCGGCTTCGCCGGCGACGACGGAGCGGTCGACCCGGAGGTGACCGCGGCCCTCGCGCCTACGCGGCGACCCCGACGGCACCGCACGCCGCCACGCTGGAGGTGCTGCAGCACGCCCGGCTGCTGGTGCCCGTGGTGGCGGTGCTCGGGGAGGTCGGGTACGACGAGCGGGGCGTCGCGCACGACAAGACCTCCGACATGGCCACCGTGCTGATGCGGGGCCGCGACGGGCGGACCGCGCTGCTGGCCTTCACCGGCACCGACGCCGCTGCACCGGTGGGACCCGCAGGCCCGGCCGGTGCCGGTGGCCGTGGCGACCGCCGCGGCCGCGGCCGTGCAGGACGGCGCGGCGGCGCTCCTGCTCGACGTGGCCGGGCCGGTGCTGTTCGTCGTCGAGGGCGAGGACGACCTCTCGCGAGCTGGCCCGAGGGCACGTGCTGGTGCGGGTCAGCGGCCGCTACGGGTGGGTGACACCGGCCCGGTGAGCCGCTCGCCGGGAGCCCTCGCCCGGCGCGTCGGGCACGTCGGAGGCCTCGCGGAAGGCGAGCTGCAGGGTGCGCAGCCCGTCGCGCAGGGGAGCGGCGTGGTGGTGGCCCAGCCGCGGCGCCGCGGTCACGACCAGCCCGGCCAGCGCCTCGATCAGGGTGCGGGCCTCGTCGAGGTCCCGGTGCTCGGGCAGGTCCTCGGCCAGCCCGAGGTGCACGGCCGCCGCGCTCATCAGGTGCAGCGCGGCCGTGGAGACGATCTCCAGGGCCGGCACCTCGGCGATGTCGCGGGCGTCGGTGCTGGACGGGAGGGGCTCGGTCATGCCCCCAGGGTGGCACCGGACGCCCGAGGTGCGCTCAGGGGGCCGGGCGCGGTATCCTCATGGCTGACCGATCTGTCGTGCTCGCCCCGCGTCGTGACCCGGAGGAACAACCGGGGCGCGCCGCGGGTTGGACCCAGCAGATCTGACAAGCGGGGACCCAGTGTCTCCCACCCGCACCGACCGCACGCTCCACAGGTCGTCGGGTCCGGTCCGGCGGTGCAGCTCGAGAGGGCGCACCGACGTGGTGTCGGCCACCCCTCGGGGCGGACGGTGCCGGACTGGCCTCCGCTTGCACCAGGCGGAGGCCTTCGTGCGTTCCGGGCGGAGTCCCCGGCCGGCCACAGGCCCACCCGCCGACCCATCCCAGAACCACATGGAGGACCCATCAGCACGGAGCTACGCATCAACGACCGGATCCGGGTGCCCGAGGTCCGGCTCGTCGGCCCCAACGGCGAGACCGTCGGCATCGTCCGCATCGACGACGCCCTGCGACTCGCGCAGGAGGCCGACCTCGACCTCGTCGAGGTCGCGCCGACCGCGCGCCCGCCGGTCTGCAAGCTCATGGACTACGGCAAGTTCAAGTACGAGAACGCCCAGAAGGCCCGTGAGGCACGCCGGAACCAGACGAACGTCATCATCAAGGAGATGAAGCTTCGTCCGAAGATCGACGCGCACGACTACGAGACCAAGAAGGGTCACGTCGTCCGCTTCCTCAAGGCGGGCGACAAGGTCAAGATCACGATCATGTTCCGCGGTCGTGAGCAGCACCGCCCCGAGCTGGGCTTCCGGCTGCTGCAGCGGCTGGCCGAGGACGTCGACGAGCTGGGCTTCGTCGAGTCGTCGCCCAAGCAGGACGGCCGCAACATGATCATGGTGCTCGGCCCGCACAAGAAGAAGGCCGAGGCCAAGCTCGAGGTGAAGGCCGCCAAGGCCGAGCGGGCCGCCGAGCGGGAGGCCGAGCGGGAGGCCGAGCACGCCGAGCGCACGGCGACGGCGCCGACCGCGCCGGAGGACAAGAAGCCGCGACGCCGCTCGGAGAACATCGACGCGGACATGTGACCCTCGGCGACCGCCGGGCGGCACGCACGACCCACCAGCACGACGACGAGAAGGACTGACAACTCATGCCGAAGAACAAGACGCACTCCGGGCGCCAGCAAGCGGTTCCGGGTGACCGGCTCGGGCAAGATCCGCCGCCAGAAGGCCGGGCTGCGCCACAACCTGGAGCACAAGGCCTCGAAGGTGACCCGCCGGATGAGCGGCACCACCGAGGTCTCCAAGGCCGACACCGCCAAGGTCAAGAAGCTCCTCGGCCGCTGAGTCCCGACCGCGTCCGGGCTCGTCGATCACCGCCCGTTGTTCCCCACCAGCACCAAGGAGTAACAAGTGGCACGCGTCAAGAGGGCGGTCAACGCCCACAAGAAGCGCCGGGTAACCCTCGAGCGCGCATCCGGCTACCGCGGACAGCGCTCGCGTCTCTACCGCAAGGCCAAGGAGCAGGTCACCCACTCGCTGGTCTACAGCTACCGGGACCGCAAGGCCAAGAAGGGCGACTTCCGCAAGCTGTGGATCCAGCGCATCAACGCCGCCTGCCCGCGCCAACGGGCATGACCTACAACCGCTTCATCCAGGGCCTCAAGGCCGCCGGGGTCGAGGTGGACCGCAAGATCCTGGCCGACCTCGCCGTCAACGACCCGGCCGCCTTCGCGGCGCTGGTCGAGACCGCCAAGGCGGCGCTGCCCGCGGACGTCAACGCGCCCCGCGCCGAGCGCCGAGGCGTCCGCCTGACCGTTCCACCCCGGCACCCGTGACCTCGCGACGGCGAGCCTCCCGGCCGACCCGCCGACCCTCACCGCGACGGAGCGGTCGGGTCAAGGCGGCTCGGAGGCTCGCCCGTCGTGCGTCCCGGGCCGAGCACCGGCTGTTCCTGGCCGAGGGGCCCCAGGCCGTCCGTGAGGCGCTGGCGCTGCCCGGCTGCGTCGCGCGAGGTCTTCGCCACGGCCGCCGCCGGCGAGCCACCCGACCCTGAGCTCGCCGCCGCGGCCGCCGAGCCGGGGTGCCCTGGCTGCTCGTCGACGAGGCCGCGCTGGCCTCGCTGACCGAGACCGTCCACCCGCAGGGCGTCGTCGCGGTCTGCCGCTTCGTCGACCGTGCCGCTGGACCGGCGCTGCTCGACGCCGCGGACCCGCGGCTGCTCGCCGTGTGCGCCGACGTCCGCGACCCCGGCAACGCCGGCACGGTGGTCCGCTGCGCCGACGCGGCCGGCGCGGGCGGCGTCGTGCTGACGGGCACCTCGGTCGACCCCTACAACGGCAAGGCCGTGCGGGCCTCGGCCGGCTCGCTGTTCCACCTGCCCGCTGGCCGCTGGAGCGCGGACGCCGAGGCGGTCGTGCGGGCGGCGCAGGCCCGGCGGGCTCACCGTGCTGGCGGCCGACGGCGACGGCGAGGTCGACCTCGACGACGCCGCCGACGACGGGCTGCTGCCGGGCGCCGACCGCGTGGCTGTTCGGCAACGAGGCCTGGGGGCTGCCGGCCGAGGATCGGCGGCGCTGGCCGACCACCGGGTGCGGATCCCGATCCACGGTCGGGCCGAGAGCCTCAACCTGGCCACCGCCGCCGCCGTCTGCCTCTACGCCTCCGCCCGGGCGCAGCGCCGCTGAGCCAGCACCGCCCCCGCCGGGGGGTGCCACCGTCTAGCCTGACCCCATGTCGACTCGGGGGTGGACGGACGCTGCTCGACGCGCTGCCCGACGGCGTGGTGGTCGCCGACGCCGACGGCAGGGTCACCCGGGTCAACGCGGCCGCCGCGCGAGCTGCTCGGCGTGCCCGCCGACGGCGGTCGGCTAGCACCTGAGCGACGTGGTCCTGCTCCAGGACCGGGCCGGGCAACAGCTGGTTCGCCTGCCTGCAGCCGTACGCCGGCCTGGCCACCCGCACCCGGCTCGCCGAGCAGGCGTGGTTCCTCTCCGACGGGACCGAGCTGCTGGTCACCGCCCGGATCGTCCGCGAACGGCCCGGCCGAGCCGGTCCGCTCAGGTGGTGGTCTCGCTGCGCTCGGCCCGGGCCCGCGAGCGGCTCGACCGGGAGCGCTCGGACCTGGTCGCCACGGTCGCCCACGAGCTGCGCTCGCCCGCTGACCGGGGTCAAGGGCTTCGTCGCGACGCTGCTGTCGAAGTGGGACCGGCTCAACGACGACCAGAAGAAGATGATGCTGCGAGACGGTCAACGCCGACGCGGACCGGCTGACCCGGCTGATCGCGGAGCTGCTCGACGTCGCCCGCATCGACACCGGCCGGCTCTCGCTCTACCCGCGACCGCTCGACTTCCGGGCCGCGGTGGACCGGGTGGTCGCCTCGGTGCGCGCGGGCACCGGCCGCGAGATCGCCTTCGCGGTCGCCGGACGAGCTGCCGCCGGTCAGCGCCGACCCCGACAAGCTCGCCCAGGTGGTGACCAACCTGGTCGACAACGCGTCCGGCACGGCGAGGGCCAGGTCACGCTCACCGCCGCTGCGATCGCCGGCGAGGGTCGTACGACGGGGTGCTGCTGCACGTCGACGACGAGGGCGACGGGATCAGCCCGGACATCCGGAGCCGGGTGTTCACCAAGTTCTGGAAGCACGGCACCCGCGGCGGGTCGGGGCTGGGCATGTACATCATCCACGGCCTGGTCGACGGCGCACGGCGGCTCCGTCGAGATCGACGAGTCGCCGGCCGGCGGGCGCCCGGGTCAGCATCCTGTGGCCCAACGGCGACGGCCGCCCCGACAGCGGAGTGCCGGATGCGGCAAACCGGTTCGCGTGCGGGTGCCGGCGGCTTCCTAGACTGCACGGCCGCAGCCGCCACCGCCCCGCACGAAAGGCAGTCCATGTCGGGCCCGAACTCCCAGTACGACCCCGTCGAGGTCACCCCGCTGAAGGCGGAGGAGGTCGAGGCCATGCGCGAGGCCGCCCTGGCCGCCGGTCGGCCGGGCGCCGCCGACCTGGACGAGCTCAAGGCGGGTGCGCAGCGAGCACGCCGGCGACCGCTCGCCGCTGGCGCTGGCCAACCGGGAGATCGGCGCGCTGCCGCCGCAGGCCCGCAAGGACGCCGGGATGCGGGTCGGTCAGGCCCGCGGCGCGGTCAGCCGGGCGCTCGCGCGCGCGGCAGGCGTGCTGGAGGCCGAGCAGGAGGCCCGGATGCTGGTCGAGGAGACCGTCGACGTCACGCTGCCGTGGGACCGCGACCCGCCGGGCGCCCGGCACCCGCTGACCACGCTCCAGGAGCTGGTCTGCGACGTGTTCGTGGCGATGGGCTGGGAGGTCGCCGAGGGTCCCGAGGTCGAGGCCGAGTGGCTGAACTTCGACGCGCTCAACCTCGGCGCCGACCACCCGGCCCGCACCATGCAGGACACCTTCTGGCTCGAGCCGGCCGACGGCGGGCCTGGTGCTGCGCACGCACACCTCGCCGGTGCAGGCCCGCACGATGCTCGAGCGGACGCCGCCCATCTACGTCGATCTGCCCCGGCCGGGTCTTCCGCACCGACGAGCTCGACGCCACCCACACGCCCGGTCTTCTCACCAGGTCGAGGGTCTGGTCGTCGACAAGGGCATCACGATGGCCCACCTCAAGGGCACCCTGGACCACTTCGCCGAGGCGATGTTCGGCGACGGCATCACCACGCGGTTCCGCCCGTCGTACTTCCCGTTCACCGAGCCGTCCGCCGAGGTCGACCTGGTCTGCTTCGTGTGCCGCGGGCTCGCGCCGGACGTCGAGACCTGCCGGACCTGCAAGGGCGAGGGCTGGATCGAGTGGGGCGGCTGCGGGGTGGTCAACCCGCGCGTGCTCACCGCCTGCGGCATCGACAGCGAGACCTACACCGGCTTCGCCTTCGGCATGGGACTGGAGCGGACCCTGATGTTCCGGCACGGCGTCGCGGACATGCGCGACATGGTCGAGGGCGACGTCCGCTTCACCGCTGCCTTCGGAACGGAGATCTGATGCGCGCCCCGCTGTCCTGGATCCGCGAGTACGTCGACCTGCCCGACGACGTCACGCCCGCCGACCTCGCCCACCGGCTGACCGCGCTCGGGCTCAAGCTCGAGGCCCTGGAGGCGCCGGGCGCCGACATCGAGGGCCCGGTCGTCGTCGGCCGCGTGCTCGAGATGGTCGCCGAGCCGCAGAAGAACGGCAAGACCATCAACTGGTGCCAGGTGGACTGCGGCCCCGAGCACGGCGAGCACGGCATCGTCTGCGGGGCCCACAACTTCGCCGCGGGCGACCTCGTCGTGGTCTCGCTGCCGGGCGCCGTCCTGCCCGGGGGCTTCGCGATCTCCGCGCGCAAGACCTACGGACACGTCTCGGACGGCATGATCTGCTCGGTCAAGGAGCTCGGCATCGGCGAGGACCACGGCGGCATCCTGGTCCTCGACCCCGAGCGGGACCCCGCGTGGGCGGGCCTGGCCCCCGGCGACCCGGTGCTCGACGTGCTCGGTCTGCGCGAGGACGTCATCGAGCTGGAGATCAACCCCGACCGGGCCTACGCCCTCTCGCTGCGGGGCATCGCCCGCGAGGCCGCGGTGGCCTACGGCTGCGCGTTCCACGACCCCGCCCAGCGGGACGTGCCCCCGCCGGACGACGGCGGCTACCCGGTGCGCCTGGAGGACGACGGCTGCCCGGTCTTCGTCACCCGCACCGTCACCGGCTTCGACGCCACGGCGCCGACCCCCGGCTGGATGGCCCGACGGCTGGCGCTGGCAGGGATGCGGTCGATCTCGCTGGGCGTCGACGTCACCAACTACGTGATGCTCGAGACCGGGCAGCCGCTGCACGGCTACGACGGCGACCGGCTCTCCGGGACCGTCGTCGTCCGGCGGGCCACCGAGGGCGAGCAGATCGTCACCCTGGACGACGTACGCCGCACGCTGTCCACGGAGGACCTGCTCATCACCGACGACAGCGGGCCGATCGGCATCGCCGGCGTGATGGGCGGTGGCAGCACCGAGCTGTCGGAGACGCACCACGTGCGTGGTCGTCGAGGCGGCCCACTTCGAGCCCACCGGCATCTTCCGCTCCGCCCGCCGCCACAAGCTGCCCTCCGAGGCCTCCAAGCGCTTCGAGCGCGGCGTGGACCCGCTGCTGCCGGCGTACGCCGCCGACCGGGTCGTGGAGCTGCTGGTGGCGCACGGCGGCGGGACGGCCGCACCGGGGGTGACCTACCAGGGCGCCCCGCCGGAGGTCCCGGTGATCACGCTGCGGGCCGACCTGGCCGCGCGGGTCACCGGCCTGGACGTGGACGCCGCCACGGCCGTGGAGCACCTGCGGACCGTCGGCTGCACGGTCGCCCTGGACCAGGACGGGACAGGGAGCGGGTCGAGGGCCAGGTCGAGGGTCACGACGTCCTGACCGTGCTGCCCCCGAGCTGGCGCCCGGACCTGACCGACCCCTACGACCTGGTCGAGGAGGTGGCCCGGCTCGTCGGCTACACCTCGGTGCCCTCGGTGCTGCCGACGGCGCCCGCCGGCCGTGGGCTCACCACGACGCAGCGGCTGCGCCGCCGGGTCGGGCTTCGCCCTGGCCGGTGCCGGGCTGGTGGAGGTCCGGTCCTGGCCGTTCGTGGGCGAGGCCGACCTGGACCGGCTCGGCCTGGCTCCCGACGACCCGCACCGCGAGACCATCCGGGTCGCGAACCCGCTCTCGGAGCAGGCGCCCCTGCTGACCACGACCCTGCTGCCGGGGCTGCTGTCCACCGCGTCCCGCAACGCCGGCCGGGGCCAGGCCTCGCTGGCCGTCTTCGAGGTGGCGCCGGTCTTCCACCCCACCCCGGAGCGCCTCGCCGCCCCGATCCTGGGCGTCGAGCGGCGCCCCGGCCCCGACGAGCTCGCCACCCTGCTGGCCGCCGTGCCGGAGCAGCCGCTGCACCCTGGCGGCCGTGCTGAGCCGGCGAGCGGCAGGCCTCCGGCTGGTGGGGACGGGGCCGGCCGGCGTCGTGGGCCGACGCGGTCCAGGTCGTCCGCGAGGTCGCCCGGGTGGTGGGGGTCGAGGTCACCGTCGAGCAGGCCGCGACGCCGCCCTGGCACCCCGGCCGGTGCGCCCGGGTGCTGGTGGACGGCGTCGTGCTCGGGCACGCCGGTGAGCTGCACCCCGCGGTGTGCGCCGCCTACGGCGTCCCGGCCCGCTCGTGCGCGGTGGAGGTCGACCTCGACCTGCTCCTGGAGCGGGCGCCGCACGCCGTGCAGGCGCCGGAGTTCTCGACGTACCCGGTGGCCAAGGAGGACGTCGCGCTGGTCGTGGACGCGGCCCTGCCGTCGGCCGTGCTGGCCGCCACCCTGGCCGAGGGCGCCGGACCGCTGCTGGAGTCGGTGCGGCTCTTCGACGTGTGGTCCGGCGACCAGGTCGGGGCCGGCAAGACGTCGCTGGCCTACGCGCTGCGCTTCCGCGCCCCCGACCGCACCCTGACCGAGGCCGAGACCGGAGCCGCCCGGGACGCCGCCGTCGCCCTGGCGGCCTCGCGGCACGGGGCCGTCCAGCGCTGACCCGGCGTACGGGGGGTGGACGCGCTCCCCCGGGGGTACTGCGCAGGCATGCATGCCCTCGACATCCTGGACTGGCGACGCCGGGTCTTCGCCCTGTACGCCGACGTGCGCGCCGAGCAGGACCCGGCCGCGGCCCACGCCCGGTGGCGCCGGACCCGCGACGACCTCTTCCGCACCCACCCGGCCTCGCCGCTGCTGCCCGAGGACCGGGAGGGCTTCGCCGGCCTCCCGGTGCCGGCCTACGACCCGGGGTGGCGCTTCGAGGTCCGGCTGCGCGACGCCGAGCCGGAGCGCATCGAGGTGGACACCGGCACCGACGGTGCGGTGCCCTTCGAGCGGATCGGCGCCGTCGACCTGCCCGACCTGGGCAGCCTGGACGTCTGGCGACTGGCCACGTACGGCGGCGGGCTCTTCGTCCCGGTCAAGGACGCCTCGGCCGGCCGGGAGGGCGGCACCTACGGGGGCGGCCGCTACCTGCTGGACTCCGTCAAGGGCGCGGACCTGGGCTCTCCGGGCGGCAGCCTGGTGCTCGACCTGAACTTCGCCTACAACCCGTCCTGCGCCTACGACCCGGCGTGGGCCTGCCCGCTGGCGCCACCCGGCAACGTGCTCGCGGTGGAGGTCCCGGTCGGGGAGCGGGCCTAGCCCAACGGGGGGTGGGGCTCTCCGGGCGCGGGGCCCGGACGACCGGGGCGCCCGTCACGGCCATGACGGCGGGGCCGACCCGGGCGGCGACCGGACAGGGTGATGCCCGCGCTCGCCACCATCACCAGCACGATGCCGACCAGCTGTCGGTGCGGCGGCAGCTCGGCCAGCACCAGCAGTCCGGCCAGTGCGGCGATGGCCGGGTTGAGGCTGGTGAGCACGCCGAACGTGGCCGTGGACAGCCTCCGCAGCGCCAACAGGTCCAGCGAGTAGGGGATCGCCGAGGAGACCACCCCCACGCAGAGGCCGAGCACGAGGGTGCGCGGGTGCAGCAGGGCGGCACCGGCCACCAGCAGCCCGGCCGGCAGCGTCACCAGGGCCCCCAGGGCGGTGGCCAGGGCCAGCCCCGCCAGCCCGTGCTCGGTGCCACCCATGCGCCGGCTCAGCAGGATGTACGACGCCCACGCCAGGGCCGCACCCAGGGCGGCCAGGACCCCCACGAGGTCGCCGGTGCCGAGCGAGCCCCCGATGAGGGCCACCCCGAGCGCGGCCGGCACCGGCCCAGGCCCGCTGCACCCAACCGGTGGCCGTCACGATGGCCACGCCCAGCGGCCCGAGGAACTCCAGGGTGATCGCCGTGGCCAGCGGGAGGCGGCTGACGGCCAGGTAGAGGCAGAGGTTCATCGCGACGAAGACCGCTCCGAAAGCGAGCACCGTGCGCAGGTCGCGGCCCCGCCAGCCGAAGCGCCACGGCCGGGTCAGCACGAGCAGCACGGTGGCCGCGCCGACGAAGCGCAGGGCGACCGTGCCGACCGGGCCGACCAGCGGGAACAGCGTCGCCGCCAGCGCCGCGCCGAACTGGACCGAGGTCGCCGCGGACACCGCCAGCGCGGTCCCGGCCGTCGTCGAGCGGTCCCGGGAGGCGGTCATGCCCGGAACGCTACGGATGTCGGGACGGCCGGGCGGACGCCGGGCCGGACGCGAGATCGGAGTGGCGCAGATATGCAAAGTCGTGTATGGTCATGCACATGACGACGACAAGGGTCGCGGTCGCCGGGGCCAGCGGGTACGCCGGCGGCGAGGTGCTGCGGCTGCTGCTGGGCCACCCGAGCGTCGAGATCGGCGCGCTCACGGCCGGGTCCAACGCCGGTCAGCCGCTCGGGTCGCTGGCAGCCGCACCTGGTGCCGCTCGCCGACCGGGTGCTGCAGGAGACCACCGCCGAGGTGCTGGCCGGCCACGACGTGGTGTTCCTCGCCCTGCCGCACGGCCAGTCCGCGGCGCTGGCCGCCCAGCTGCCCGCGACACCCTGGTCATCGACTGCGGCGCCGACTTCCGGCTGACCGACGAGGCGGAGTGGGCCGCCTTCTACGGCGGTGAGCACGCCGGCTCCTGGCCCTACGGCCTGCCCGAGCTGGCCGGCCAGCGCGACCTGGTGGCCGGCGCCCGCCGGATCGCGGTGCCCGGCTGCTACCCGACCGTCTCGACGCTGGCCCTGGCCCCCGCGGTCGCCGCGGGGATCGTGGACGCCCGGGCATCGTGGTCGTGGCCGCCTCCGGCACCTCGGGGCGGGCAAGGTCGCCCAAGCCGCACCTGCTGGGCTCGGAGGTGATGGGCTCGGCGGGCGCCTACGGCGTGGGCGGCACGCACCGGCACACCCCCGAGATCACCCAGAACCTCGGCTGCTCACCGACGCCGAGGTCCGGGTGTCCTTCACCCCGGTGCTGGTGCCGATGTCGCGCGGCATCCTGGCCACCTGCTCGGCCCGCACGACGGTCGACGCGCGAGGAGGCCCGACAGACCTACGAGAAGGCGTACGCCGACGAGCCCTTCGTGCACCTGCTCCCGGAGGGCCAGTGGCCGCAGACCAAGTCGGTGATCGGCTCCAACGCCGTCCACGTGCAGGTCGCCGTCGACGCGGCCGCGGGCCGGCTGGTCGCGGTCGCCGCCGTCGACAACCTCACCAAGGGCACCGCCGGCGCGGCGGTGCAGTGCATGAACCTCGCGCTCGGCCTCCCCGAGACCACGCGGCCTGCGCCACCGTCGCACGGGACCGTGCCGCCGCCATGAGCGTCACCGCACCCCGGGGTTCCGGGCCGCCGGCGTCACCGCCGGGCTCAAGCCGTCCGGCGCCAAGGACGTCGCCCTCGTGGTCAACGACGGGCCGGCCTACGCCGCCGCCGTCGGTCTTCACCGCCAACCGCTGCAAGGCCAACCCGGTGCTGTGGAGCCAGGAGGTCGTCAAGGACGGCGTCGGTGCGCGCCGTCGTGCTCAACTCCGGCGGGGCCAACTGCTACACCGGCGCCGAGGGCTTCCAGACCACGCACGCGGTGGCCGAGCGGGTCGCCGCGGGCTCGGCATCGGCGCGGTCGACGTGGTGGTGTGCTCGACCGGGCTGATCGGGCTGACGCAACGACCGCGACGTGCTGCTGGCCGGCGTCGACGCGGCGCGGCCGCGCTCTGACCGCGGACGGCGGCGCCGGACGCCGCCGAGGCGATCATGACCACCGACACGGTCGCGCAAGCAGGTGGTCGTGGAGGGCGACGGCTGGAGCGTCGGCGGCATGGCCAAGGGCGCCGGCATGCTGGCGCCCGCAGCTCGCCACCATGCTGGTCGTGCTCACCACCGACGCCGTCGTCGACGCCGAGGACGCGGACCGGGCGCTGCGGGCCGCCACCCGGGTCAGCTTCGACCGGCTGGACTCCGACGGGTGCATGTCGACCAACGACACCGTCACGCTGCTGGCCAGCGGCGCGTCCGGGCATCACCCCGACCGAGGCGGACTTCACCGAGGCGCTGACCGCGGGCCTGCACCGACCTGGCCATGCAGCTGCTCGCCGACGCCGAGGGCGCCGACCACGACATCGCGATCACCGTGCTGCGGTGCGGCCACCGAGGACGAGGCCGTCGAGGTCGGGCGTGCCATCGCCCGCAGCGCCCTGTTCAAGACCGCGGTCTTCGGCCGGGACCCCAACTGGGGACGGGTCCTGGCCTCGATCGGCACCACCGCAGGCCGCCTTCGACCCGGCCGACCTCGACGTCGCGATGAACGGCGTCTGGGTGTGCCGCGGCTCGACCCCCGACGAGGACCCCGCGCGGCGTCGACCTGAGCGGCCGCGAGGTCACCGTGACCGTCGACCTCAAGGCCGGCGACGCCCGCGCGACGGTCTGGACCAACGACCTCACGCACGCCTACGTGCACGAGAACTCCGCCTACTCGAGCTGAGAGCCATGACGCAGCCGACCCCGAACGCCGCCCCGACGCCGAGGCGCCCGTCGACCCCGAGCTGACTGGAAGCGGCCACCGCCAAGGCGGCCACGCTGGCCGAGGCGCTGCCGTGGCTGAAGCAGCTACCACGGCAAGACGATCGTGGTGAAGTACGGCGGCAACGCGATGACCGACGACGCGCTGAAGCGGCGTTCGCCGAGGACATCGTGTTCCTGCGGTACGCCGGCGTGCACGCCGTCGTCGTGCACGGCGGGCGGGCCGCAGATCAGCGCCATGCTCGACCGGCTCGACATCGCCTCGGAGTTCCGCGGCGGCCTGCGGGTGACCACCCCGGAGGCGATGGACGTCGTCCGGATGGTCCTGGTCGGCCAGGTCGGGCGCGAGCTGGTCGGCCTGGTCAACCAGCACGGCCCGCTGGCCGTCGGGCTCTCCGGGGAGGACGCCGGGCTGTTCACCGCCGAGCGCTCGAACACCGTGGTCGACGGCGAGGAGGTCGACCTCGGCCTGGTGGGCGAGGTCGCCCAGGTCCGCCCCGAGGCGGTCCGCGACCTGGTGGACGCCGGCCGGATCCCGGTCATCTCCTCGGTGGCGCCCGACGTGCACGGCCAGGTCCACAACGTCAACGCCGACACCGCGGCGGCCGCGCTGGCCGTGGCCCTGGGGGCCGAGAAGCTGCTGGTGCTCACCGACGTGGAGGGCCTCTACCGGGACTGGCCGAGCAGCGACGACGTCATCGGGCACATCAGCCCCGAGGCGCTGGCGGAGATGATGCCGACGCTGTCCGCCGGCATGGTCCCCAAGATGCGGGCCTGCCTGAACGCGGTGACCCAGGGCGTGCCCCGGGCCACCGTCGTCGACGGCCGCGAGCCGCACGCGGTGCTGCTCGAGATCTTCACCGACGACGGGGTCGGCACCCAGGTGCTGCCCGGCACCGCCACCACGCTGCGCACCGCCCGGAAGGGGAGCTGACATGACCGACCACGAGGGCACGGCGGACGTGCGCGCCCGCTACGCCGCCTCGGTGATGAACACCTTCGGCCCGCCCCAGCTCGTGCTGGCCCGCGGGCGCGGGAGCCAGGTCTGGGACGCCGAGGGCGGGCAGTACCTCGACCTGCTCGGCGGCATCGCCGTGAACTCCCTGGGCCACGCCCACCCGGCGCTCGTGGCCGCGGTCACCGACCAGCTGAGCACCCTGGGGCACGTCTCGAACTTCTTCGCCACCGAGCCCCAGGTGGCGCTGGCCGAGCGGCTCCTCGGCCTGGTCGGGCTGCCCCGGCGGCGGACGGGTGTTCTTCTCCAACTCCGGTGCCGAGGCCAACGAGGCGGCGTTCAAGCTCACCCGGCGTACCGGTCGCACGCACCTGGTGGCCATGGAGGGCAGCTTCCACGGCCGCACCGCGGCCGCCCTGGCGCTGACCTCCAAGGCCGCCTACCGGGAGCCCTTCGAGCCGTTGCCCGGCCACGTCACCTTCGTGCCGTACGGCGACGCCGGCGGCCCTGGCCGCCGCGGTCACCGACCGGACCGCCGCGGTCGTCGTCGAGCCCGGTCAGGGCGAGGCCGGCGTGGTCTTCCCGCCGGAGGACTTCCTGGCCCGGGCGCGGGAGATCACCAGCGCGCACGGGGCCCTGCTCTGGGTGGACGAGGTGCAGTCCGGGATGGGCCGCACCGGCGCGTGGATGGCCCACCACGCCTCGGGGGTGACCCCCGACGTGGTCACGCTGGCCAAGGGGCTGGGAGGCGGCTTCCCGATCGGCGCCACCGTCGCGGTGGGGGCGGCCGGGTCCCTGCTGGGCCCGGGCAACCACGGCACCACCTTCGGCGGCAACCCGGTCGCCGCGGCCGCCGCGCTGGCCGTCATCGACACCATCGAGCGCGACGGGCTGCTCGACGCACGCCACCGCGGTCGGCCGGCTCCTGCGCGACGGCCTGCGGGACCCCCGGGTGACCGAGGTCCGGGGCCGGGGCCTGTGGATCGGCCTGGACCTGGACGGCGAGCGCGCCGCGGCCGTGGCCGCCTCCGCCCTGCGGCACGGCGTGATCCTCAACGCCTGCACGCCGCAGCGCATCCGGCTGGCCCCGCCGCTGGTGCTCACCGAGCAGGAGGCCGCCGGCTTCCTGGCGCTGTGGCCCCGGATCCTGGACGACGCCTACGCGACGGCGGACGCGGTGGGGGCGGCGTCGTGACCCGGCACTTCCTGCGCGACGACGACCTCTCGCCCACCGAGCAGGCCGAGGTGCTGGCGCTCGCCGCCGAGCTCAAGGCGGACCGGCACCGGGCCCGGCCGCTTCGAGGGACCGCGGGCGGTGGCGATCATCTTCGACAAGCCCACCCTGCGCACCCAGGTCTCCTTCACGGCCGGGGTCGCCGAGCTGGGCGGCTACCCGATGCTGGTCGACGGCGGGCTCGCCCGGATCGGCGTGCGTGAGTCCATCCCGGACACGGCCCGCGTGCTGGGTCGGATGGTGTCCGCGGTCGTGTGGCGGACCTACGGCCAGGAGCGCATCGAGGCCATGGCCGAGCACGCCGGCGTACCGGTGGTCAACGCCCTCACCGACGAGTTCCACCCCTGCCAGCTGCTGGCCGACCTGCAGACGATCGCGGAGCACAAGGGCCGCCTGGCCGGTCTGACGGTGGCGTTCCTCGGGGACGCGGCCTGCAACATGTCGCACTCGTTCCTGCTGGCCGGGGCCACCGCCGGGATGCACGTGCGCGTCAGCGGACCGGACGGCTTCACCCCCGCGCCGCAGGTGCTCGCCGACGCCCGCCGCATCGCCGGTACGACGGGCGGCTCGGCCGCCTACGTGCAGGACCCGGGCGAGGCCGTGCGGGACGCCGACGTCGTGGTCACCGACACCTGGGTGTCGATGGGCAAGGAGGACGAGGCGCAGGAGCGCAGCCGGCCGTTCCTGCCCTACGCCCTGACCACCGACCTGCTGGCCGGCGCGGCCGAGGACGCCATCGTGCTGCACTGCCTGCCGGCCTACCGGGGCAAGGAGATCGCCGCCGAGGTCATCGACGGGCCGCGCAGCGTCGTCTGGGACGAGGCCGGGAACAGGCTGCACGCCCAGAAGGCCCTGCTCACCTGGCTGATGCGGCACGCCGACCCGGCTCCCGGCCAGGCCCCCGACCCGGCCGGGACGGACGAGGGAGGAGCACCGTGACGACCGGCGCGATCCCCACCACCAAGGGCGCCCGGCAGCAGAGGATCGTCGACCTGCTGGCCCGGCACGAGGTGCGCTCGCAGGGCGAGCTGGCCGACCTGCTGGCCTCCGAGGGCCTCGCCGTCACCCAGGCCACGCTGTCGCGCGACCTCGTCGAGCTCGACGCGGTCAAGGTGCGCGTGGCCTCCGGCGCCCTGGTCTACGCCGTGCCCGCCGAGGGCGGTGACCGCACGCCTCGCGCGGGCGCGGAGTCCGCGGCCTCCGGGGGCCGCCTGGTCCGCCTGCTCGGGGAGCTGCTGGTCTCGGCCGACGCGTCGGCCAACCTGGCCCTGCTCCGCACCCCGCCGGGGGCCGCCCAGTTCCTGGCCTCGGCCTTCGACCGGGCCGGGCTCGAGGACATCCTCGGCACCGTGGCCGGCGACGACACGGTGCTCGTCATCAGCCGACGACCCGACGGCGGGCGCGAGCTCGTCGACCGCTTCCTCGCCCTGGCCAACGGCCACCCGGGCACCCCCGCCTGACCTGCACCGCCCCCACCACGAAGGAATCCCCCTGTGAGCAAGGTCCTGACCTCCCTGCCCCGAGGCGAGCGCGTCGGCATCGCGTTCTCCGGCGGGCTCGACACCTCCGTCGCCGTCGCCTGGATGCGCGACAAGGGCGCGGTGCCCTGCACCTACACCGCCCACATCGGGCAGTACGACGAGCCGGACATCGACGGCGTGCCCGGTCGCGCGGTGCAGTACGGCGCCGAGATCGCCCGCACCCTGGACTGCCGGGCCCAGCTCGTCGAGGAGGGCCTGGCCGCCCTGGCCTGCGGGGCCTTCCACATCCGCTCCGCCGGGCGGGCCTACTTCAACACCACGCCCCTGGGTCGCGCGGTCACCGGCACCATGCTGGTGAGGGCCATGCACGAGGACGGCGTGGACATCTGGGGCGACGGGTCGACGTTCAAGGGCAACGACATCGAGCGGTTCTACCGTTACGGGCTGCTGGCCAACCCGGAGCTGCGCATCTACAAGCCGTGGCTGGACGCCGACTTCGTGCACGAGCTCGGCGGCCGGGCCGAGATGAGCCAGTGGCTGGTCGAGCACGACCTGCCCTACCGCGACAGCAAGGAGAAGGCGTACTCCACCGACGCCAACATCTGGGGCGCCACCCACGAGGCCAAGACGCTGGAGCACCTCGACGTCTCGCTCGAGGTCGTCGAGCCCATCATGGGCGTGCGCTTCTGGGACCCGGCCGTGGAGATCACCCCCGAGGACGTGACCATCCGCTTCGAGGCCGGCCGTCCCGTGGCGGTGGACGGCACCCGCTACGACGACCCCGTGCAGCTGGTGATGGCCGTCAACGAGATCGGCGGCCGGCACGGGCTGGGCATGTCCGACCAGATCGAGAACCGCATCATCGAGGCCAAGTCCCGCGGCGTCTACGAGGCCCCCGGCATGGCCCTGCTCTTCATCGTCTACGAGCGCCTGCTCAACGCCATCCACAACGAGGACACGCTGGAGAGCTACCACAGCCAGGGACGTCGGCTGGGACGGCTGCTGTACGAGGGCCGCTGGCTCGACCCGCAGGCGCTGATGCTGCGGGAGTCCACGCAGCGCTGGATCGCCTCGCTGGTCACCGGCGAGGTCACCGTGCGGCTGCGTCGCGGCGAGGACCACACCATCGTGGCCACCCACGGCCCGGCGTTCTCCTACCACCCCGACAAGCTCTCCATGGAGCGCACCGAGAACGCCGCCTTCGGCCCCACCGACCGGATCGGCCAGCTCACCATGCGCAACCTCGACATCGCCGACTCCCGGGCCAAGCTCGAGCTGTACGCCGCCCAGCCGCTGGACCAGGGCCAGGTCCTCGTCGAGAACGGCACCCTCTTCGGCGAGATCGAGGCCGGCGGCGCGGACCGGATCAGCACCAACCCGTCCGCGGGTGGCACCGACGACCAGGCCCTCGATCACGCCGCCATGGAGTCGGGAACTGACTGATGGCGCTCGCTGGGTTGTCGGCGCTCGCTCCGCTCGCGCGGGTGCGGCGCGCTCGGTGGTCGGGGCTTCCCTCCTCGCTCACTCGCTGCGCTCCCTCGCTCGTCGGTCCAGCCCCGACCGCGCGCCGCACCTGCCGAGGCGTCCCGTCGTGCGCGTGAAAACCCGCCGAGGCGTCCCGTCCTGCGGCGGTCGAACCCTAGCCGTCCGCGGCGTGACCCGGTCTGGACTGAGGAGGGCGCCCGGTGGAGCGCAGCGGGGGAGGGAGCCCGACGAGGGAAGACCGGGTCGACGACGCCGCGGACCCGCGAGCGACGAAGGAGCGAGCCTCGAACAGAGCCGTCCGCGGCGTGACCCGGTCTGGACCGAGGAGGCGCTCTCCGGAGGAGCGCAGCGGGGGAGGAGAATGCCGACGAGGGAAGACCGGGTCGCACGACGCCGCGGACCCGCGAGCGACGAAGGAGCGAGCAGAGTGCAGACCACCAACGAAGGCGCCTTGTGGGGTGGCCGCTTCGACGGCGGGCCGTCCCCGGCCCTCACCGCCCTGTCGCGGTCCACCCACTTCGACTGGAGGCTAGTGGCCTACGACCTCGCCGGCTCCAGGGCGCACGCCCGGGTGCTGCACACGGCGGGCCTGCTGACCGAGCCCGACCGCGACGCCCTGCTCGCCGGCCTCGACCGGATGGGGGAGCGGTTCGCCAGCGGGGACCTGCGTCCCGACCCCTCCGACGAGGACGTGCACGGCGCCCTGGAGCGCCTGCTGCTCGAGGAGGTCGGCACCGAGCTCGGGGGACGGCTGCGGGCCGGCCGCTCCCGCAACGACCAGGTGGCGACGCTGTTCAAGGCCTTCCTGCGCGACCACGCCCGCCAGGTGCACGGTCTCGTGCTGGACCTCGTCGACGCGCTGGCCGACCAGGCCGAGCAGCACCTGGGGGCGGTCATGCCGGGTCGCACCCACCTGCAGCACGCCCAGCCGGTGCTGCTGTCCCACCACCTGCTGGCGCACGCCTGGCCCCTGGTGCGCGACCTCGGACGCCTGCGGGACTGGGACGCCCGGGTCGCCGTCGACTCGCCGTACGGGTCCGGCGCCCTGGCCGGCACCAGCCTCGGCCTGGACCCGCAGGAGGTCGCCCGCGACCTGGGGTTCGCCGACTCCACGCCGAACTCCATCGACGGCACCGCGGCCCGCGACTTCGTGGCCGAGCTCGCCTTCGTCATGGCCATGATCGGCATCGACGTCAGCCGGCAGGCCGAGGAGGTCATCCTCTGGGCGACCCGGGAGTTCGGCTTCGTGGTGCTGGACGACGGCTACTCCACCGGCTCCAGCATCATGCCGCAGAAGAAGAACCCCGACGTGGCCGAGCTCGCCCGAGGCAAGGCGGGCCGGCTGGTCGGCAACCTGACCGGGCTGCTGGCCACGCTCAAGGCCCTGCCCCTGGCGTACAACCGCGACCTCCAGGAGGACAAGGAGCCGGTCTTCGACTCCGTGGACACGCTCGAGGTGCTGCTGCCCGCGTTCACCGGGATGGTCGCCACGCTCCGCTTCGACACCGCACGGATGGCCGAGCTCGCGCCGCAGGGCTTCTCCCTGGCCACCGACGTGGCCGAGTGGCTGGTGCGGCAGGGCGTGCCGTTCCGGGTGGCGCACGAGCTGGCGGGTGCGTGCGTACGGCGGTGCGAGGAGCTCGGCCTCGAGCTGGACGGCCTGTCCGACGACCAGTTCGCCGGGATCTCGGAGCACCTGACCCCGGAGGTCCGCGAGGTGCTCACCGTGGAGGGCTCGATCGCCTCCCGTGACGCCCGCGGGGGCACCGCCGGCGTCCGGGTCCGCGAGCAGCTCGCCGAGCTCCGGGGCGCGGCCGCGGACCACCGTGCCTGGCTGGCCTGAGCTCGACGGCGCGGTCCTGGACGTCGCCCCGCGCCTCCTGGGGGCGGTGCTGCGCCACGACCACCCCGACGGGACCGTGGCGGTGCGCATCACCGAGGTCGAGGCGTACGACGGACCGGGTGACCCGGGCTCGCACGCGTACCGGGGTCGCACCGCCCGCACCGCGGTGATGTTCGGACCGTCCGGGCGGCTCTACGTGTACTTCACCTACGGCATGCACCACTGCTGCAACGTCGTGGTGGGGCCGGAAGGGCAGGCGTCCGCGGTGCTGCTGCGGGCCGGCGAGGTCGTGCAGGGCCTCGACCTGGCGCGCAGCCGGCGGTCCGGCAGCACCGACCGGGACCTGGCCCGGGGCCCTGCGCGGCTGTGCCGGGCCGCTGGCCATCGACCTCACCGACGACGGCACCGACCTCGCCGTCGGCCCCGTGACCCTGACCCTGGACGAGCCGGTGACCGCCGGCGTCCGCACCGGCCCCCGGGTGGGCCTGCGCCAGGCCGCGGACCGCCCGTGGCGCTTCTGGCTGGAGGGGGAGCCCTCGGTCTCGGCGTACCGTCCGGCCGCCCCGCGCCGCCGCCGGCCCCCGTCCTGACCGTGTCCGCGCAGGTCGTCGGAGTTTCAACCACACCGGCCGGGGCATCGTGACCACGGGCACACCCCTGCCCGGCTGCAACCCCTGTTCCACCGACGACCGACGGAGACCTCATGTCCCTCGCCGTGCTCGACCGCCGGCACACCGTGGCGCCCCCCGGCTACAACCGGTGGCTCATCCCGCCCGCGGCCCTGGCCATCCACCTGTGCATCGGCCAGGTCTACGCCACCAGCGTCTACAAGAGCAGCCTGGTCTCGACCTTCGACGCCAGCCTGACCTCGGTGGGCGTGGTGTTCTCCATCGCCATCGTCATGCTGGGCCTGTCGGCCGCGGTGCTCGGCACGTGGGTGGACACCGGCGGTCCGCGCCGCGCCATGGTCGCGGCGGCGCTGGCGTGGTCGATCGGCTTCCTGGTGGGCGGGCTGGGCATCGCCACCGGCCACCTGTGGCTGCTCTACCTGGGGTACGGCGTCATCGGCGGCATCGGTCTGGGCATCGGCTACATCTCCCCGGTCTCCACCCTCATCAAGTGGTTCCCCGACCGGCCCGGACTGGCCACCGGCATGGCGATCATGGGCTTCGGCGGGGGCGCGCTGGTGGCCTCGCCCGTGGAGAGCAAGCTGCTGGCGCTCTACGACGGCGGCTTCGACTCCACCGACGCCACCTCGGTGGCCAGCGGCTCGGCCGTGGCCGCGATGTTCGTGACCCTGGGCGCGGTCTACCTCGTGGTGATGCTCTTCGGCGCCTGGCTCATCAAGGTGCCGGCCGACGGCTGGGTGCCCGAGGGCTTCGACGCCTCGAAGGTCAAGAGCAAGCCGATGGTGACCACGCGCAGCGTCTCGGCGGCGAACGCCGTGCGCACGCCGCAGTTCTGGCTGCTGTGGGTCGTGCTGTTCTGCAACGTGACGGCCGGCATCGGCATCCTGGAGCAGGCGGCCCCGATGATCCAGGACTTCTTCCGCACCGGCGGCGGGTCGAGCGTCGACCCCGCAGCGGCGGCCGGCTTCGTCGGACTGCTGTCGATCTGCAACATGGCCGGCCGGTTCGTGTGGTCCTCGACCTCCGACGTGGTCGGCCGCAAGCCGATCTACCTGGGCTACCTGGGGATCGGCATGGTCATGTACGCCCTGCTGGCGCTGGCGGGTCACCAGTCCACCGGGCTGTTCGTGCTGCTGGCGGGCGTCATCATCTCCTTCTACGGCGGGGGGTTCGCCACCGCGCCGGCGTACCTGCGCGACCTGTTCGGCACCTTCCAGGTGGGCGCGATCCACGGCCGGCTGCTCACCGCCTGGTCGGCCGCCGGGGTGGCCGGACCGCTCATCGTCAACGGCTTCCTCGACGCCGAGGGCACGCCCGGCAAGCTCACCTACACGGCGTACAAGCCCGCCCTGCTCACGATGGTCGGGGTCCTGGCCGTCGGCCTGGTGGCGAACCTGCTCATCCGCCAGGTGGCCGACCGCTTCCACGAGCCGGACCACGAGGAGAGCCAGCTGACCGGCGACGACCGGCGGCGGGGCGGGGCCGCGGTCCCCGGCGGCGGTGTCGCCACGGCGACCCGGGCGGGACGAGCACCCAGCCGGTGCTGCTCGTGGTGGCCTGGGCGGTGGTCGGGCTGCCGCTGGTGTACGGCGTCTACGAGACCGTCGTGAAGGCCTCCAGCCTGTTCGGCTGAGGGCGGGCTCGCCGTCGGGGCGTGTGCCGGGGGAGGATGGCGACGTGCTCATCCACCCCTGGGACCAGCCCACCCGTGAGGCCTGGCGCGACGTGCTGCGCCGCCCACGACTTCGGCCAGCTCGTCACCGCCGGGCACGTGGACGGGTTCCCGGTCGTCGTCCCGACCCACTTCCTGTACGACGGTGAGCGGACCGTGCTGCTGCACCTGGCCCGTCCCAACCCGGTGTGGGCCGCCCTGGAGGCGGACCCGCACGTCGTGCTGGCCCTCACGCTGGACCACGTGTACGTCGAGGCCGCCTGGAACGCCGACGCGGGCACGGACCCCGACCTCGGGGTGCCGACCAGCTACTACACGGCGGTGCAGCTGCTGTGCCGCGCGGAGGTCGTGGACGACCCGGAGGACAAGGCGGCGATCCTGGCCCGGCAGCTGGAGCACTTCGAGCCGCCCACCTCGACGCGCGTCGCGGCCCTCGACCGACGTGGAGAGCGACCGCCGCCAGCTGCCGCGCATCCGCGGGCTGCGCCTGGACGTGCAGCAGGTCAGGGCGAAGGCCAAGTACGGCGGCAACAAGACCCCCGAGCACCGGGCCCGCATCGCGGAGCGGCTGGCCGAGCGCGACGGTCCCATGGACCGCCAGGCCAGGGAGCTGCTGCTCCCGCCGGGTCAGGGACGGTAGGGAGGGGCCACGCCCCAGCCCCAGTGGGGGACGGGGGCGTGCGGCACCACGTCGGCCCCCGGCTGCGAGTTCGCCATGGCCAGGCGCGTCCCCCACTCGAGGTAGCCCACGAACGCGGCGCGGAACTCGGGGTCGTCGGGCAGCTCCGCGTCGTCGGCGGCGCGGGTCATCAGCGTGGCGAAGCGCAGCCGCTGCTCGCCGGTGATCGACAGGTCGCGGTGGTGGGCCAGCATCCGCTCGTACCCGCCGAGCTGCTCGGTGTACGCCGGCGGGCCGCCCAGGACCTCGCCCCACCACAGGGTCACGTGCGCCCGGTGCTCCTCGGTGACGCCACCCGGGAACAGGGGGGACAGCAGGTCGTCGTCCTCGACGCGGTCGTAGAACGCATCCAGCAACCGGCGCAGCGCGTCCTGGCCCCCGGCCCACTCGTACAGCGTCGGTGTCTCGCTCATCCACCCCAGGGTAGGCCCGCGGGCCCGATGGGGCAGGCTGGTGCCGGCACCGCCCCCAGGGAAGGCTGAACCGTGAGCACTGAACCGCACGTCCTCGACGACCTCGCGTGGCGGGGGCTGGTCGCGCACGCGACGGACCTCGACGCCCTGCGCAGCGCCATGGACGCCGGTCCGGTGCGGTTCTACGTGGGCTTCGACCCGACGGCGCCCAGCCTGCACATGGGGAACCTGCTGCAGATCCTCACCGCGCGCCGCCTGCAGGACGCCGGCCACGTGCCGTACGCCCTCGTCGGTGGGGCGACGGGCATGATCGGTGATCCCAAGGAGGCGGGGGAGCGGGTGCTGAACTCCCGCGACACCGTGGTGGCGTGGGTGGATCGGGTACGCCGGCAGATCGAGCCGTTCCTGGAGTTCGAGCGGCCCCCACGCGGCGACGATGGTGGACAACTACGACTGGACCGCGAGCCTGTCGACGATCGACTTCCTGCGCGACATCGGCAAGCACTTCCCGGTCAACCGCATGCTGGCGCGCGACGTGGTGCGCAGCCGGCTCGAGGACGGCATCTCCTACACCGAGTTCAGCTACGTCCTCCTGCAGTCCATGGACTACCTCAACCTGCACCGCGACCACGGGGTCACGCTGCAGTTCGGGGGCAGCGACCAGTGGGGCAACCTCACCGGCGGGGTCGAGCTGATCCGTCGGGCCGAGGGCGCCCGGGTGCACGCGTTCGCCACGCCGCTGATCACCCGCAGCGACGGCACGAAGTTCGGCAAGACCGAGGGCGGCGCGCTGTGGCTGGACCCGGAGATGCTCTCGCCGTACGCCTTCTACCAGTTCTGGCTCAACGTGGAGGACGAGAAGGTCGGCGAGCTGCTGCGCGCGTTCACGTTCCTGGCCCGCGCGGAGATCGAGGCGCTCGAGGTGCAGACGCGCGAGAAGCCCTTCCTGCGCGCCGGGCAGCGCGCCCTGGCCGAGCAGGTCACCAGCCTGGTGCACGGCGCGACCGAGACCGAGCGGATCAGGGCCGCCTCGGCCGCGCTGTTCGGGGGAGGGGCGCTCGAGGAGCTCGACCCGGCCACCCTGGCGGCGGCCCTGGGGGAGGCGGGTGCCACCCGGGTGCCGCGGGACGCGCTGCCCACCGTGGTGGAGCTGCTGGTGGCCACCGGCCTCTCGCAGAGCCGCGGGGAGGCCCGTCGCACGGTGCAGGAGGGTGGCGCCTACCTGAACAACCAGCGGGTGCAGGACCCCGAGCACACCCCGACGACCGACGACCTGCTCGGCGGGTCGTGGCTCGTGCTGCGACGGGGCAAGCGGAACCTCGCCGGCGTGGAGGCCGTGGGATGAGGTCGCCGCGCTTCGTGGAGGAGGTCGAGCGAGCGCGCCGCCGAGGCTGCTCCCCGAGGCGTTGATGCGCTACGTCCGCCAGGGGTCGCGGGACGGGGTGAGTGCGGCCGAGGCGGTCGCGGCCTGGGACCGCCACCGTTTCCTGCCGTCGGTGCTGCGCGACGTCACCCACGTCGACACCTCCACGACGCTGCTGGGCACCCCGGTGCGGACCCCGCTGGCCGTGGCTCCCAGCACGATGCAGAGGGGGCTGCACCCCGACGGCGAGGTCGCCATGGCCCGGGGAGTGGCCGCGGCGGGGTCGTTGCTCGTCGTGTCCAGCAACGCCGGGTCCACCTTCGAGGAGATCGAGCGCGCGGGCGCCCCTGGTGGCTGCAGGTCTACGTCACCGCCGAGCGGGAGACGTCGCTGCCCGTGCTCGAGCGGGCCGTCGCCGCCGGCGCGCGCGCCGTGGTGCTCACGGTGGACACCCCGGTGGTCGGCCACCAAGTACGACGGCGGCGGTCCCACCGTCTGGGACCTGGCGGCGCCGGGGTGGCTGCGGGTCAACTTCCCCGAGGGGTACGGCAGCGGTCCCGGCGACGAGAAGGCCACCGACCTCGGCCCCCAGGACGTCGAGTGGCTGGCCACCGCCACCGGGCTGCCCGTCGTGGCCAAGGGAGTGCTGCGCCCCCAGGACGCCCGCCGCTGCCTGGACGCGGGCGCCACCGCGGTCTGGGTGTCCAACCACGGCGGACGCCAGCTCGACCCGGTCGCCGCGACGGCCGACTGCCTGGAGGCGGTGGTCGCCGAGGTGGGGGGAGCGGCCGAGGTGTACGTCGACGGTGGGGTGCGCAGCGCGCGGCAGGCCTGGTCGCGCTCGCCCTGGGCGCCCGGGGGGTGTTCCTGGGTCGTCTGCCCATGTACGCCCTGGCGGTGGACGGGGCCGGCGGCGTGCAGCGGGTGTTCGCCGAGCTGGAGCAGGAGCTGGTGGAGGCCCTGCGCCTCGCCGGCGCCGCCCGGGCCGCGGCCGTCCCCCGCGACCTGCTCGCCCGCGTGAGTCACACCGTCTGTGGTTCGGCGTCCGCACGGTCGTCCGAGGCGTGTGACCGGGGCCACCCGGCCCCGATTTGACGGGCCCCGGAGCGGTACGTAATGTTCTGTCTGTCGCCAGGGAGCGGCGGGACGCAAGGCCGAGAGGCCGGGTGTTCGGCCCCCGGAGACGACCCCCTCTGCATCACCTCCTTCGAGGTGGTCCGAGTGCGCGCTTCGGCGGCCACGGATCGACTCGGTCGGCAGGCGTGGAGGGACCGAGTCAGGCAAGGCCCCGGTTTGACGGGGCCCCCCGGATCCGGTAAGTTTCATCAGGTTGCCCCGCAGCGAGGCCGAAAGGCCGGACACGGTGCGCGCTTGATCCTTGAGAACTCAACAGTGTGCCAAAAGTCGACGAATTAATTTGTAACGCCAGTCGGCAGGTTGCGAGAGACCTTCGGGCCTCTCGGTATCTGTCGATGATTCCTTAGGTAAGACACGTCTCCACGACTCGTCGTGGGGGCAACTCTTGCTGGGATACTCCAAGAAGTCGATGAACCACGCGGCTTGGTCCGCGTGACATCAGAAGAATTCAACGGAGAGTTTGATCCTGGCTCAGGACGAACGCTGGCGGCGTGCTTAACACATGCAAGTCGAGCGGTAAGGCTCCTTCGGGAGTACACGAGCGGCGAACGGGTGAGTAACACGTGAGCAATCTGCCCTTCACTTCGGGATAACTCCGGGAAACCGGTGCTAATACCGAATACGACCACTTCAGGCATCTGATGGTGGTGGAAAGTTCCGGCGGTGAAGGATGAGCTCGCGGCCTATCAGCTTGTTGGTGGGGTAATGGCCCACCAAGGCAACGACGGGTAGCCGGCCTGAGAGGGTGACCGGCCACACTGGGACTGAGACACGGCCCAGACTCCTACGGGAGGCAGCAGTGGGGAATATTGGACAATGGGCGAAAGCCTGATCCAGCAACGCCGCGTGAGGGATGACGGCCTTCGGGTTGTAAACCTCTTTCAGCAGGGACGAAGCGCAAGTGACGGTACCTGCAGAAGAAGCACCGGCCAACTACGTGCCAGCAGCCGCGGTAATACGTAGGGTGCGAGCGTTGTCCGGAATTATTGGGCGTAAAGGGCTCGTAGGCGGTCTGTCGCGTCGGGAGTGAAAACTCAGGGCTTAACCCTGAGCCTGCTTCCGATACGGGCAGACTAGAGGTATGCAGGGGAGAACGGAATTCCTGGTGTAGCGGTGAAATGCGCAGATATCAGGAGGAACACCGGTGGCGAAGGCGGTTCTCTGGGCATTACCTGACGCTGAGGAGCGAAAGTGTGGGGAGCGAACAGGATTAGATACCCTGGTAGTCCACACCGTAAACGTTGGGCGCTAGGTGTGGGACTCATTCCACGAGTTCCGTGCCGCAGCTAACGCATTAAGCGCCCCGCCTGGGGAGTACGGCCGCAAGGCTAAAACTCAAAGGAATTGACGGGGGCCCGCACAAGCGGCGGAGCATGCGGATTAATTCGATGCAACGCGAAGAACCTTACCTGGGTTTGACATATGCCGAGAAAGCCGTAGAGATGGCAGGTCCCTTATAGGCTCGGTATACAGGTGGTGCATGGCTGTCGTCAGCTCGTGTCGTGAGATGTTGGGTTAAGTCCCGCAACGAGCGCAACCCTCGTCTTATGTTGCCAGCACGTAATGGTGGGGACTCATAAGAGACTGCCGGGGTCAACTCGGAGGAAGGTGGGGATGACGTCAAGTCATCATGCCCCTTATGTCCAGGGCTTCACGCATGCTACAATGGCCGGTACAAAGGGCTGCGATACCGCAAGGTGGAGCGAATCCCAAAAAGCCGGTCTCAGTTCGGATTGGGGTCTGCAACTCGACCCCATGAAGTCGGAGTCGCTAGTAATCGCAGATCAGCAACGCTGCGGTGAATACGTTCCCGGGCCTTGTACACACCGCCCGTCACGTCACGAAAGTCGGCAACACCCGAAGCCGGTGGCCCAACCCTTGTGGAGGGAGCCGTCGAAGGTGGGGCTGGCGATTGGGACGAAGTCGTAACAAGGTAGCCGTACCGGAAGGTGCGGCTGGATCACCTCCTTTCTAAGGAGCACTTGGCAGACGTTCACTGTGAACTCAGTGGCGGCTGTCCATCGGCGCGTTTCGAGGACATGCGTTCCTCGGCGACCAGCTCACTAGTGGAACGTCGACTATTTGGTCTGCTCGCATGCAAGCAGCTCGTCAGTACTGTCCACCGCTCGTCGGTGCGGCGTGGAACCTCGAGCAGGAGCGAGCAAGCATTCCAGGCACACTGTTGGGTCCTGAGGGATCGAGTTCACTCGATCTCTCCGGACCACCTTCCCCGCGAACTACCCGACCGGACAGACTCGTCCATCCGGGCCAGCGCGGAACCGAGGGGTGGGACCGCCCGTAATTTGAGAACTACACAGTGAACGCGAGCATCTTTGTAGCAAGACAAGCTACTAAGGGCACATGGTGGATGCCTTGGCACCAAGAGCCGATGAAGGACGTAGGAGCCTGCGATAAGCCCCGGGAAGTTGGCAACCGAGCTGTGATCCGGGGATTTCCGAATGGGGAAACCCAGCTGGAGTCATGTCCAGTTACCTGCGCCTGAACACATAGGGGGTCTGGAGGGAACGTGGGGAAGTGAAACATCTCAGTACCCACAGGAAGAGAAAACAAAAGTGATTCCGAGAGTAGTGGCGAGCGAAATCGGAACAGGCCAAACCTACTTCGTGTGATAGCCGGCAGGCGTTGCGGAGTAGGGGTTGTGGGGCCGTCACGCTGGTTCTGCCGAACCAGTACAGAGTAAGAAACCATCGTTGAAGTTGAAGCGGACTGGAAAGTCCCGGCGTAGAGGGTGATACCCCCGTACACGTAAGACGATGGCTCTGAGACGTCACCCCAAGTAACACGGAACCCCTGAAATTCCGTGTGAATCTGGCGGGACCACCCGTTAAGCCTAAATACTCCTTGGTGACCGATAGCGGACAAGTACCGTGAGGGAAAGGTGAAAAGTACCCCTGGCGGGGAGTGAAATAGTACCTGAAACCATGTGCCTACAATCCGTTGGAGCGAGACTTCGGTCTTGTGACAGCGTGCCTTTTGAAGAATGAGCCTGCGAGTTTGCGTTGTGTGGCAAGGTTAACCCGTGTGGGGAAGCCGTAGCGAAAGCGAGTCCGAATAGGGCGACTGAGTCGCACGACCAAGACCCGAAGCGGAGTGATCTATCCATGGGCAGGTTGAAGCGCGGGTAAGACCGCGTGGAGGACCGAACCCACCAGGGTTGAAAACCTGGGGGATGACCTGTGGATAGGGGTGAAAGGCCAATCAAACTCCGTGATAGCTGGTTCTCCCCGAAATGCATTTAGGTGCAGCGTCGCGTGTTTCTTGCCGGAGGTAGAGCACTGGATAGTCTAGGGGGCCTACAAGCTTACCGAAATTAGCCAAACTCCGAATGCCGGTAAGTGAGAGCGCGGCAGTGAGACAGTGGGGGATAAGCTCCATTGTCGAGAGGGAAACAGCCCAGACCATCAGCTAAGGTCCCTAAGCGATAACTAAGTGGAAAAGGATGTGGAGTCGCACAGACAACCAGGAGGTTGGCTTAGAAGCAGCCACCCTTGAAAGAGTGCGTAATAGCTCACTGGTCAAGTGATTCCGCGCCGACAATGTAGCGGGGCTCAAGTTATCCACCGAAGCTATGGCATTCATGCAACAACTCGGCCTGAGTTCGTCTCGGGTCCAAGTGCGTGGATGGGTAGGGGAGCGTCGTATGGCGAGCGAAGCGGCGGTGTGAACCAGCCGTGGACGCCATACGAGTGAGAATGCAGGCATGAGTAGCGAATGACAAGTGAGAAACTTGTCCGCCGAATGATCAAGGGTTCCAGGGTCAAGCTAATCTGCCCTGGGTAAGTCGGGACCTAAGGCGAGGCCGACAGGCGTAGTCGATGGACAACGGGTTGATATTCCCGTACCGGCAAAACAGCGCCCATGACGAACCTAGTGATGCTAAGTGCCCAAAACCTTCTGGATCCCTTCGGGGACGTGGAGGCGGAGCGCACGACCCGAACTAGTAGTAGTCAAGCGATGGGGTGACGCAGGAAGGCAGTCCAACCGTGGCGATGGTAGACCACGGCTAAGGATGTAGGGCGAGACGTAGGCAAATCCGCGTCTCACGTGCCTGAGATCCGATGGGGAGTCCGTATGGACGAAGTGGATAATCCTATGCTGTCGAGAAAAACCTCTAGCGAGCTATGAGCCGCCCGTACCCCAAACCGACTCAGGTGATCAGGTAGAGAATACCAAGGCGATCGAGTGAACCATGGTTAAGGAACTCGGCAAAATGCCCCCGTAACTTCGGGAGAAGGGGGGCCGGATTCGTGAGAGAACTTGCTTTTCAAAGCGATGATGGCCGCAGAGACCAGGCCCAAGCGACTGTTTACTAAAAACACAGGTCCGTGCTAAGTCGTAAGACGATGTATACGGACTGACTCCTGCCCGGTGCTGGAAGGTTAAGGGGACGTGTTAGTTCTTCGGAGCGAAGCGCAGAACTTAAGCCCCAGTAAACGGCGGTGGTAACTATAACCATCCTAAGGTAGCGAAATTCCTTGTCGGGTAAGTTCCGACCTGCACGAATGGAGTAACGACTTGGGCGCTGTCTCAACCATGGACTCGGCGAAATTGCAGTACGAGTAAAGATGCTCGTTACGCGCGGCAGGACGGAAAGACCCCGGGACCTTTACTACAATTTGGTATTGGTGTTTGGTTCGGCTTGTGTAGGATAGGTGGGAGGCTTTGAAGCGTGGACGCCAGTTCATGTGGAGCCAACGTTGAAATACCACTCTGGTCGTACTAGATATCTAACCTAGGTCCGTTATCCGGATCAGGGACAGTGCCTGATGGGTAGTTTAACTGGGGCGGTTGCCTCCTAAAATGTAACGGAGGCGCCCAAAGGTTCCCTCAGCCTGGTTGGCAATCAGGTTTCGAGTGTAAGTGCACAAGGGAGCTTGACTGTGAGACAGACATGTCGAGCAGGGACGAAAGTCGGGACTAGTGATCCGGCGCTGGCATGTGGAAGCGGCGTCGCTCAACGGATAAAAGGTACCCCGGGGATAACAGGCTGATCTTCCCCAAGAGTCCATATCGACGGGATGGTTTGGCACCTCGATGTCGGCTCGTCGCATCCTGGGGCTGGAGTAGGTCCCAAGGGTTGGGCTGTTCGCCCATTAAAGCGGCACGCGAGCTGGGTTTAGAACGTCGTGAGACAGTTCGGTCCCTATCCGCCGCGCGCGCAGGAAACTTGAGAAAGGCTGTCCCTAGTACGAGAGGACCGGGATGGACGAACCTCTGGTGTGCCAGTTGTTCCGCCAGGAGCACGGCTGGTTAGCTACGTTCGGAAGTGATAACCGCTGAAAGCATCTAAGCGGGAAGCACGTTTCAAGATGAGGTTTCCCACCGGGTAACCGGGTAAGGCCCCCAGTAGACGACTGGGTTGATAGGCCGGAGGTCGAAGGTAGTAATACACGGAGCCGACCGGTACTAATAGGCCGAGGGCTTGTCCCTCAAAGATGTTACGCGTCCACTGTGTGGTTCCCGAGTTACGGTCGGGGACCGACGACACGGATCGGTCACTCGCGACCGGTGCCGGGTCGATGGTCAGGCATAACTCCATAGAGTTTCGGCGGCCATAGCGAAAGGGAAATACCCGGCTCCATTCCGAACCCGGAAGTCAAGCCTTTCAGCGCCGATGGTACTGCAACCGGGAGGTTGTGGGAGAGTAGGACGTCGCCGGACAATTCTTCCGTAGAGGCCACCCCCAGGGTGGCCTCTACGTGTTTACACCGCCAGAGTTCGAGGAGATCAGCATGCCAGCAGATGCCCGAGGCGAGCCTCGTCGAGGCGATGGCGGCAGCCGGGGACGCCGCCGCGGCCGGGTGAGCGCGGTCGGCGGTGCGCGCGGGGGTCAGCAGTCCGGTCGACGGCGACCGGTGGCCGCGTACCGACGGCGGCGCGCCGCTCGGCGGGCCCGCGGCGAAGGACGGTCCGACCGCCCTGCTGCGGGTGGCCGTTCGGGCGGCGCCCGTCCGGCGGTACCAGCGCGGGACCACCGGCGACGCGGCGGCGCGACCGGCGCCGCGACCGCCGTGATGCCGGCGACGCGGCGACGACCGACGTGCACGCGGCGGCGACGAGCGCACCCGCTCGGAGGAGCAGGCGCGCTACGACGGCCCCCCGATCGACGAGTCGATCACCGGCCAGGAGCTGGACCGCTCCGTCGCCCAGCAGCTGCGCGGCCTGCCCGAGAAGCTGGCGGCCCGGGTCGCCCGCCACCTGGTCGCGGCGGGCCTGCTCCTGGAGAGCGACCCGACGACCGCCTACCAGCACACCCTGGCGGCGCGGGCCCGGGCGGCCCGCATCGCGGTGGTGCGCGAGGCGTGCGGTGAGGCGGCGTACGCGGCCGGTGAGTTCGCCGAGGCGCTGTCCGAGCTGCGGGCGGCCAAGCGGATGAACGGCTCCCAGGACTACCTGGCGGTGATGGCCGACTGCGAGCGGGCCCTGGGGCGTCCCGGACCGGGCGCTCGACGCTGGCCCGCAACCCGGCCGTGGCCAACCTCGAGCCCGACCTCAAGGCGGAGATGACGATCGTCGAGGCCGGCGCCCGACGTGACCTCGGCGAGCTCGACGCCGCCCTGCGGACGCTGGAGAACGCCCCGCTGCGCTCGAAGACGCGGGCGGACTGGGTGGTGCGGCTGCGCTACGCCTACGCCGACACGCTGCTGGCGGCCGGCGGCAGCGAGGACGCCGTCGAGTGGTTCCACCGCACGATGGCGATCGACTCCGACGAGGTCACCGACGCGGCGGAGCGGGTCGTCGAGATCGAGCGCGCTGAGAGCAGCCCCGGCCCCGACCCGGTCTGAGCCACGACCGCAGCACCACGACGGGGTCGAGGGGCCCTCGGGGGCTCAGGCGTCCCGCAGGTCCCTCATCACGACCCCCATCCGGGGCTTCGGGGCGAACGAGGTCGACTTGCGGGGCATCCGGGTGCCGTCCGCGGCCGCCTGCATGACCTCGGCCACCGTGGGCGGGTGCACGGCCACCACGATGCCCGGGTTGCGGGCCGTGGTGGTCAGGGCCTGGTCGAAGCTGTGGTGGTAGCCGATCTGCTCCTCGGCCACCCCCCACGCCGGGAGCAGGTCCTGGTGCAGCACCGCCGCGTCGACCGGGCTGGTGCGGGGGGTGCGCAGCACCGCCCAGGAGCGACCGTCGGAGACCACGAACGAGGCCAGGTCCGGGTCGGGGGAGCGTTCCCCGTACGCCGCGAACGCCGCCTCCCGGTCGGGCAGGGGCCGCAGCTCGTCGCCGCGGTCGGCGGACACGTCGTGCAGGTCGGCCATCGTCAGGGCGCCCACCGACCGGTGGATGGGGCCGATGCGGAGCGGCTGGTCGTGCTGGTCCACCAGCAGGGCCAGCCCGAAGTCCCAGGGTGAGGCGTCGTCGCCGGCCCCGGGGTCACGGCAGCTCCGCCTGCAGGCGCAGGTAGGCCGCGTAGCGGTGGTGCCCGTCGGCGATGAGCGCCTGGCCGGGCGCGAGCTCGGCCGCGATCGCCGCCTGGCAGCCCTGGTCGGTGATGGCCCACAGCCGGTGCTCGCTGCGGTCCAGCGACCGGAAGTCGGCCAGCGGCGTCCGGCTCGTCGCGTCGGCGATGAGCGTGCGCAGGGTCTCCGACCCCTCGTGCACCAGCAGGATGGGCTCCAGGTTGGTCTCGGTCGTGCGCATCAGCACGGTGCGGTCGTCGACCGGCCCGGCCATCGTGTCCTCGTGGGGCAGGACCACCCGTTCGCCCTCCTCCCGCAGCGCGACCACGCCGATCAGGCCGCGCACGGTGACGCCGTCCACGACGTACTCGTAGACGTAGAGGGCGGGGGCGTCGTCGGCGGCGAGGTACCCCTTGTCCCGCCAGCTCTGCAGCCGCGAGCGCACGGCGCGGTACGGCTTCTCGAAGCGCCGTGACAGAATCAGCCGGACGATGTTGCGGCGGTTCGCGGCCTCCAGGTCACGCACCGTCTCGGCGTCCAGGACGTCGTACGGCGGGGAGATGACCGTCCCGAGGTCGCCCACCGTGCTCGGGTCGTAGCGCAGTCCGCGGAACGGTCGGAGCAGCAGCGGGCGGCGCGGGGTGACCATGCGCGCATCGTAGGCGTCCGCGCGCACCCACCGACGTGAAGGAGCCCCGTGACACAGGCCGGACCGCTGTGGGACCGCTACGACGTGGCCATGCTGGACCTCGACGGCGTGGTGTACGTCGGACCCGAGCCCGTCCCCGGCGCTCCGGAGCACCTCGCGCGGGCCCGGGAGGCCGGCATGTCGCTGGCCTACGTCACCAACAACGCCTCGCGCACCCCGCAGGACGTCGCCACCCACCTGACCTCGATGGACGTGCCGGCGGACGCCTCCGACGTGGTGACCTCGGCGCAGGCCGCCGCACGGCTGCTGGCCGAGCAGCTGCCCGAAGGTGCGGCGGTGTTCGTCATCGGCGGGCGGGGGCTCGAGGTCGCCCTCACCGAGATGGGCCTGCGCCCCGTGCGCTCGCGCGAGGACGGCCCGGCTGCGGTGGTCTCCGGCTTCTCGGCCGACCTGGTCTGGAGGACGGTGATCGAGGGCGCGATCCTGGTCCGCGAGGGGCTGCCCTGGGTGGCCTCCAACACCGACCTGACCGTGCCCACCCCGGCCGGCCCAGGCCCCGGCAACGGCGCGCTGGTGGGGGTGGTGGCCCGCTTCGCCGAGCGCGAGCCGGTCGTCGCCGGCAAGCCGGAGTCGCCGCTGTTCGAGGAGACCCTGCGCCGCGTCGGCGGAGAGCGGCCGCTGGTGGTCGGCGACCGCCTGGACACCGACATCGAGGGCGCCACCACCGTGGGCTACGACTCGCTGCTGGTGCTGACCGGCGTCACGGGGCTGCCCGAGCTGGTCGCCGCCGGCCCGTCGCTGCGACCCACCTACGTGGGGGCCGACCTGGGCGCCCTCGCCACGTCCCCGGTCGTGCCCGAGCAGGAGGACGACGTCACGGTCGGCGGTGGCTGGCGGGTGCGCGTCGTGGACGGCCGACTGGTCGTCGACGGCGACGGCGAGGCCGACGCCTGGTGGCAGACGGTCGCCGCGGCCTCGTGGCAGCACCTCGACGCCACCGGCAGCGTCGTCGACGCCAGCGGCGTCACGCCGCCTATCGTGGGGCCCTGACCCACCCCCGCGAGACCCGACGCCGACCCCAGGAGCGCCATGACCGACCCCCGTGGCGACACCACTGCCCCCATCGCCGCCCCCATCGCCGCCCCCGACGCCGACGAGCAGCCGGCTCGGGACGTGCGTCCCGCCACCGGTCACCCGGCCGTGGACGACGTCCTGGCCTCCCTCGACGGGCTCGACGGGCGGCCGGTCACCGAGCACGTCGCGGTCCTCGAGACCGCGCACGACCGTCTGCGGGCGGCGCTGGCCGACGACCGCCCGCCCTCGCCCGGCCCCACCGGGGCCTGAGCGCCGTCGATGCCGCGTCGGCTGCGCCTGGACGCCGAGCTGGTCCGCCGCGGGCTGGCCCGCTCGCGCGAGCACGCCGGTGACCTGATCGAGCAGCGCCGGGTCAAGGTGGCCGGCTCGGTGGCCACCAAGCCGGCGACCGCGGTGGCCACCGACGTCGCCCTGGTCGTCGTACCGGACCCCACCCGGCCCGACTACGTCTCGCGCGGCGGTCACAAGCTCGCCGGGGCGCTGGCCGCCTTCGGACCCGCCGGGCTGGGCGTCGAGGGCCGCCGCTGCCTGGACGCGGGCGCCTCCACGGGCGGCTTCACCGACGTGCTGCTGCGGGCCGGGGCCGCCCGGGTCGTGGCCGTGGACGTGGGCTACGGCCAGCTGGCGTGGCCGCTGCGCAGCGACGAGCGGGTCGTGGTGCACGACCGCACCAACGTCCGCGACCTCACCCCCGAGCTCATCGGCGGCCCGGTGGACCTCGTGGTGGGCGACCTGTCGTTCATCTCCCTCGACCTCGTCCTGGACGCGCTGCTCGCGGTCACCCGCCCCGACGGCGACCTCGCGCTGATGGTCAAGCCGCAGTTCGAGGTCGGCCGCGAGCGGGTCGGCAAGGGCGGTGTGGTGCGCGACCTCGACCTGCGCGCGGAGGCGGTCGCCGACGTGGCCGCCGCCGCCGGCCGCCGCGGGTGGGGCGCCCGGGCGGTGGTCACCAGCCCCCTGCCCGGTCCGTCGGGCAACGTCGAGTTCTTCCTGTGGCTGCGGCACGGCGACGCGCTGGTCGGAGCGGACGAGATCGGGGCGGAGGTACGGCGGACCGGGGACCCGGGGGTGCCCGGTGAGAGGGTGGAGCCGTGACCGACGACGGAACCCCTCCCGAGGACCGCCGCGTCCTGGTGATCGCCCACACCGGGCGGGAGGAGGCCCGCCAGGTCGCCGCTCAGTTCTGCCTGGGGCTGGCCCACAACGGGATCGGCCTGCGGCTCCTGGACAAGGAGGCCGCCGACCTCGCCCTGGAGCTGCCCGACCTCGAGGTCGTGCCCGCCGAGGCGGGCGCCGCCGAGGGCTGCGAGGTGGTCATCGTCATCGGCGGTGACGGCACCATCCTGCGCGCCGCCGAGCTGGCCCGCGGGTCCGGGACGCCCCTGCTCGGGGTGAACCTCGGGCACGTCGGCTTCCTGGCCGAGGCCGAGTCCGACGACGTCGACCTCACCATCGACGCCATCGTGGCGCGCCGCTACGTGGCCGAGGAGCGGCTGACCATCGACGTCACGGTCTACCGCGACGTCGGGGGCCACAAGGAGCTCGTCTGCAGCACCTGGGCGCTCAACGAGGCCAGCGTCGAGAAGGCCTCCCGGGAGCGGATGCTGGAGGTCGTGGTGGAGGTCGACGGCCGGCCGCTGTCGCGCTGGGGCTGCGACGGCGTGGTGTGCGCGACCCCGACCGGCTCCACGGCGTACAACTTCAGCGCGGGCGGCCCCATCGTCTGGCCCGGCGTGGAGGCCCTGCTCATGGTGCCGATCAGCGCGCACGCCCTCTTCGCCCGGCCGATGGTCGTGGCGCCCACCTCCGTGCTGGCCGTCGAGGTGATGGCCCGCACCGACGGCTCGGGCGTGCTGTGGTGCGACGGCCGGCGGACCGTGGACCTGCCGCCCGGCGCGCGCATCGAGGTGCGCCGGGGCGCCAGCCCGGTCCGCCTGGTCCGGCTGCACCAGGCGCCGTTCACCGACCGGCTCGTGCGCAAGTTCGACCTGCCGGTCAGCGGCTGGCGGGGAGCGGCCGAGCGTCGGCGCCACGCCGCCCAGGACGTGGTCCGGGACGCCCGCAGCGTGGTCGACGACCGGTCGGAGGACCTCCGTGATCGAGGAGCTGCGGATCTCCGCGCTGGGGGTCATCGAGGAGTCGGTGCTCGAGCTGGGGCCGGGCTTCACCGCCATCACCGGCGAGACCGGGGCCGGCAAGACCATGGTCGTCACCGCGTTGGGCCTGCTGCTGGGGGGGCGCGCCGACTCCGGGGCGGTCCGGACCGGGGCCCGGGCCGCGCGGGTCGAGGGGCTGGTCCAGCTCGACGGCGCGCTGCGCGAGCGGCTGACCGCCGCGGTCGACGCGGCCGGCGGCGCGGTCGAGGAGGGACGGCTCGTGCTGGCCCGGCAGATCTCGGCCGAGGGCCGCTCGCGCGCCTTCGCCGGCGGGGCGTCGGTGCCGGTGGCCACGCTGTCCACCCTGGCCGACCCGCTGGTCGCGGTGCACGGCCAGTCCGACCAGCACCGGCTGCTGCAGCCCGCGGCGCAGCGCGACGCCCTCGACAGCTTCGCCGGGGCCGAGGTCCTGGTCCTGCGCGACCGCTTCACCCGTGGGCACGCCGCGCTGAGAGCCACCGAGAACGAGCTGGCCGAGGTCGTGCGCACCGCCCAGGAGCGCGCCCGGGAGGCCGACCTGCTGCGCTTCGGCCTGGCCGAGGTCGAGAAGGTGGACCCGCAGGTGGGCGAGGACGTCGCGCTCGCCGCCGACGAGGCCCGGCTCGGGTTCGCCGACACCCTGCGCGCCGCGGCCGAGCAGGCGCGGGAGTTCCTGTCCGCCGACGACGGGCCGGACGCGCTCGGGACGGTCTCCGCGGCTCGTCGGCTGCTGGACGGCGTGCGCGACCACGACCCCGAGGTCGCCGGGCTGGCCGACCGGTTGGCCGAGGTCAGCTACCTTCTCTCCGACGTGGCCGCCGACGTCTCCTCCTACGCCGCCGGGCTGGAGACCGACCCGGCCCGTCTGGCCGCCGTCTCCGAGCGCCGCGCGGTCCTCGGGGCGCTCACCCGCACGTACGGCGAGACGGTCGCCGACGTGCTGGCCTGGGCCGAGCACGCCTCCGCCCGGCTGCTGGAGCTGGACGGCACCGACGAGCGGATAGCCGGGCTGACCGCCCGCCGCGACGCCCTGCGGGCCGAGCTGGCCGAGGCCGGCGCACGGCTGTCCGAGCGGCGGCAGGAGGCGGCCACCCGGCTGGCGGAGGCGGTGACCTCCGAGCTGGCCTCGCTGGCCATGCCGCACGCCGAGATCCGCGTGGCCGTCAGCACCACGGTCGACAGCACGGTCGACAGCACGGTCGAGAGCACGGGGGACAGCACCGTGACGGCGGCGACCACGGGGCTGCTCGTGGACGGCCGTCTGCTGCGCTTCGGGCCGACCGGTCTCGACGACGTCGAGCTGCTGCTGGCGGCCAACCGGGGAGCCGAGCACCGGCCGCTGGGCAAGGGCGCGTCCGGCGGCGAGCTGTCCCGGGTCATGCTGGCCGTCGAGGTCGCCCTGGCCGCCACCAACCCGGTGCCCACCTTCGTCTTCGACGAGGTCGACGCGGGCGTGGGCGGCAAGGCGGCCGTCGAGGTGGGTCGCCGGCTGGCACTGCTGGCCCGGCACGCCCAGGTGCTCGTGGTCACCCACCTGCCGCAGGTCGCGGCGTTCGCCGACCGGCACGTCGTCGTGGTCAAGAGCGACGACGGCACCGTCACCTCCTCCGGCCTGACCACGCTGGACGACGGGGCCCGGGTCCGCGAGCTGTCCCGCATGCTCGCCGGTCTGGAGGACTCCGAGACCGCCATGGCCCATGCCGAGGAGCTGCTGGCCACCGCGCAGAGGTCCCGCTCCGCGGCGGGCTGAGCCCGGACCGAGCCGGGTCCGACCCGCACGGCCCGCACCTCCCCGGGATGCGGCGGTGGCCGTGTCACGATGGTCGGGCGATGAGATTCCCCTCGAGACATGCCTCCCTCGATGGGCTGCCCGGAGTCAGTGGCCCCGCCCGCGTCGACCGCCGGACCGGGAGCCTGCTGCCCCGGCTGCGTCCCGGCGACGTGGCGGTGATCGACCACCTGGACCTCGACCGGGCCACCGCCGAGGCCCTGGTCGGACGCGGGGTGGTCGCGGTGGTCAACGCCTCCTCGTTCATCTCCGGCCGCTACCCGAACCTCGGTCCCGACCTCCTGGCGGGGTCCGGCGTGGTGATGGTCGACGGGGTCGGCACCGAGGTCTTCTCCCGGCTCAAGGACGGCGCCACCGTCCGGCTGCACGAGGGCTCGGTGCTGCTGGGCGACCGGCAGGTGGCCGCCGGCACCGTGCTGGGTCCCGACCAGGTGACCGCCCTCATGGAGCAGGCCCGGGGCGGGCTCTCCTCCCAGCTGCAGAGCTTCACCCACAACACCACCGAGTTCCTGCGGCGCGAGCAGGAGCTGCTGCTGCACGGCCAGGGCATCCCGCGCCTGCGCACCGACCTCGCCGGCCGGCCCGTGGTGGTGGTCGTGCAGGGCTACGACTACCGCGAGGACCTGAGGAAGCTGCGCCGGTTCGTCCGCGAGCAGCGACCGGTGCTCGTCGGGGTCGACGCCGGCGCCGACGCCCTGCTGGAGGCCGGTCACCGGCCCGACCTGGTCGTCGTGGGCGAGGAGGGGCTGGTGGCCCGCGGCGGGGCCGCCCGGCAGAGCACGCAGGTCTCCGACCGCGCCCTGCGCCAGGGCCGGGAGACGGTCGTGCACCTCGACCCGTCGGCCCGGGCCGCCGGGACCGACCGGCTGGACCGCCTCGGCGTGCGCTACGAGACCGTCACCGCCTCGGGCATGAGCGAGGACATCGCCCTCCTGCTGGCCGACGTGCGCGGCGCCAGCCTCATCGTCACCGTCGGCACCCACGCCACCCTCGACGAGTTCCTGGACCGGCAGCGCGCCGGCCTGGCCAGCACCTTCCTGACCCGGCTCCGAGTAGGACCCAAGCTCGTCGACGCCAAGGGCCTGCCCCTGCTGTACGCCGGCCGGGTGCGGCTGTGGCACCTCGCCGCGGTGCTGCTCGCGGGTCTGGTGGCCCTGGCCGTGGCGGTCTCCCTGACCCCCGTGGGCGACCAGTGGTGGTCCGAGGTCACCGCCGCCCTGTCCGACGTACTCGAGTGGATCCAAGGACTGTTCTGACGTGATCTCGTTCCGCTACCACGTGGTGTCCCTGCTCGCGGTCCTGCTCGCCCTCGCGGCGGGGGTGGCCCTGGGGGCCGGCCCGCTGCAGGGCAGCACCCGCGACAGCACCTCCGAGGACCCGGCGGGTCCTCCGGCGACCGCACCACCGAGCTCGCCCTGGAGCGCAAGGTCTCCGGGCTGGAGGCCGGCACCGCCTTCGACGACCAGTTCGCCCGCACGGTGGCGCCCGGCCTGCTCGGCTCCACGCTGCGCCGCCGGGTGGTCACGCTGCTGGTGCTGCCCACGGCCCGGGCCGCGGACGTCACCGCCCTGCGCGGCTTCGTCGGAGTGGCCGGCGGCACCGTGGGCGGGACGGTGCGGGTGGGGGACCGGCTGCTGGACGTGGCCGACAAGCAGCTCGTCGACGAGCTGGGCTCGCAGCTGGCGGCCGGCGCCCCCCGCGTCGACATCCCCGCCGACGCCAGCCCCTACGAGCGGATCGGCCGCCTGCTGGGGCGGGCCGTGGGCACCCCCACCCGGGGCGGGGACCGGGTCGACGGCACCGCCACCACCATCCTGGGGGCCATGGACGGCGCCCGGCTCGCCTCCGCCGAGGGGCGCCTGTCCCGGCGCGGCGACCTGGTGCTGGTGGTCGCCGGCACCGGGCAGGGGAGTGCGGCCGCCCGTCGCAGCGCCGGCACCATCGTCTCCACCCTGGCCGCGGCCGTGGACGCCGGCACCGCCGGCGTGGTGCTGGCCGGCCCGACCGTCTCGGCCCGCGCCGGGGGTGCGGTGGCCACCGTCCGCGGCGACATCGGCGTCTCCCGCGACGTCTCCACCGTCGACACCCTGGACCGCTCGGCGGGCCAGGTGGTCTCCGTGCTCGCGCTGGCCGGCCAGGCGGCCGGACGGTCCGGCCAGTACGGCACCGTGGACGCCGCCGACGGTCCGATGCCCGGGGCACGCCAGGCCGACTGACCTCGACGGAGGCCGGGCCCGGGCCGAGCCCCGGCGAGGCCTTTGGCGTCCGGCCGGTGGTCGTTGGTAGGCTCGAACCCCGTGGACGGTCGACGCCCCACCGGCGCTCGGCCCCCCTCGCACCACCCACCACCGGGATCGACCACGGGAGCTCACTTGGCCGCCTCGCAGCCGACGAAGCACATCTTCGTCACCGGAGGCGTCGCCTCCTCCCTGGGCAAGGGGCTCACCGCCTCCAGCCTCGGCAGCCTGCTGAAGTCCCGCGGGGTGCGGGTGACCATGCAGAAGCTGGACCCCTACCTCAACGTCGACCCGGGCACGATGAACCCGTTCCAGCACGGCGAGGTGTTCGTCACCGACGACGGCGCCGAGACCGACCTGGACATCGGGCACTACGAGCGCTTCCTGGACACCGACCTGGCCGGGATCGCCAACGTGACCACCGGGCAGGTCTACTCCGAGGTCATCGCCAAGGAGCGCCGCGGCGACTACCTGGGCGACACCGTCCAGGTCATCCCGCACATCACCAACGAGATCAAGGACCGGGTCCGGGCCATGGCCGGCCCCGACGTCGACGTGGTCATCACCGAGGTCGGCGGCACGGTGGGCGACATCGAGTCGCTGCCCTTCCTCGAGGCCGCCCGGCAGGTCCGTCACGACGTCGGCCGCGACAACGTGTTCTTCCTGCACGTCTCCCTGGTGCCGTACATCGGGCCCTCGCAGGAGCTCAAGACCAAGCCGACCCAGCACTCGGTCGCGGCCATGCGGTCGCTCGGCCTGCAGCCCGACGCCATCGTGTGCCGCTCGGACCGGCCCATCCCGGACTCCATGAAGCGCAAGATCTCGCTGATGTGCGACGTCGACGCCGAGGCCGTGGTCAACGCCAGCGACGCCGCGTCCATCTACGACATCCCCAAGGTGCTGCACGCCGAGGGCCTGGACGCCTACGTCGTACGCCGGCTCAACCTGCCGTTCCGCGACGTGGACTGGACCGAGTGGGACGACCTGCTGCGCCGGGTCCACCACCCCGCGGAGGAGGTGACGGTGGCCCTGGTCGGCAAGTACGTCGACCTGCCGGACGCCTACCTCTCGGTGGCCGAGGCCCTGCGCGCGGGCGGCTTCGCCCACGAGGCGAAGGTCAACCTGCTCTGGGTGCCCTCCGACGAGTGCCAGACCCGGGAGGGCGCCGCCCGGCACCTCTCCGAGGTCGACGCCGTCTGCGTCCCAGGCGGCTTCGGCATCCGCGGGATCGAGGGCAAGGTCGGGGCGCTGGAGTACGCCCGGACCCACGGCATCCCCACCCTGGGCCTGTGCCTGGGCCTGCAGTGCATGGTCATCGAGTACGCCCGGCACGAGGCCGGCCTGACCGAGGCCGACTCCACCGAGTTCCACGCCGGCTGCATCGAGCCCGTCATCGCGACCATGGCCGAGCAGGAGCAGTTCGTCGAGGGCGCCGGCGACCTGGGCGGCACGATGCGGCTGGGGCTGTACCCGGCCCACCTGCTCGAGGGGTCGGTGGTGCGCGCGGCCTACGGCACCGACAAGGTCGAGGAGCGGCACCGGCACCGCTACGAGGTCAACAACGCCTACCGGGACCGCCTCGAGGAGGCCGGGCTGGTCTTCTCCGGCACCTCCCCGGACAACTCCCTGGTGGAGTTCGTCGAGCTGCCCCGCGACGTGCACCCCTACTACGTCTCCACCCAGGCCCACCCCGAGCTGCGCTCGCGCCCGACCCGGCCGCACCCGCTGTTCGCCGGGCTCATCGAGGCCGCGGTGGCCCGTCAGAAGGAGCTGCAGTTCCCCATCGACGAGAGCGCCCTGCGGCGCAGGGTGGCCGACGTCTCGTGAGCGGCCGCGTCGCCGACGAGCCGCAGTCGTGGCCCGTGCACGAGGTGGAGAGGATCTGGAAGGGCGCCGCGCCCTTCTCGGTGCGCCGCGACACCCTCTCGGCTCCCGACCGTCCCGACGAGCGCTTCGGCCGCCTGGTGCTGGAGCACCCGGGCGCCGTGGTCATCCTCGCCGTGGACGACCAGGAGCGGGCGCTGGTCCTGCACCAGTACCGCCACCCCACCTCGATGCGGCTGGTGGAGCTGCCGGCCGGCCTGCTGGACGTCGAGGGCGAGGACCCCGTGGTGGCGGCCCGCCGGGAGCTGCGCGAGGAGGGCCTGGTCCTGGCCGAGCAGTGGCGGCACCTGTGCACGACGTACTCCTCGCCGGGGCTCTCCAGCGAGGTCATCCACTTCTACCTGGCCACCGGGCTGTCCACGGCCCCCGACCGCGGCGGCTTCGAGCCCGCCCACGAGGAGGCCGACATGACGATGGAGTGGGTGCCGGTGGCCGACCTGGTCGAGGGCGTCCGGCAGGGCCGCGTCAGCGACGGACCCACGGCGCAGGCCGTGCTGGCCTACACCGTCTTCGGCGCCTGAGGGTTCGGGCGTGACGGAGGCCCTCTCGACCGGAGCGTCCGCACCGCAGCACGCCCTGCGCACCTACCTGGACCACCTCGTGGTGGAGCGCGGGATGGCCGACAACACGGTCACCTCCTACCGTCGCGACCTGCGGCGCTACGTGGTCTTCCTCACCGGCCGCGGCGTACGCCACCTCGACGAGGTCGGGCCCGCCGTGGTGACCGACTTCCTGGCCGGGCTCCGGGAGGGCGACGCGGAGCACCCGCCGCTCAGCGCGGCCTCCGCCGGACGGACGGTGGTCGCGGTCCGCGGGTTCCACCGGTTCGCGGTCCGGGAGGGCCTGTGCGCGGTGGACCCCTCGGCCGGCGTACGCCCCCCGCCCCCGGCCCGGCGGCTGCCCAAGGCGCTCCCGCTGGCGGAGATCGAGCGCATCCTCGAGGCCGCCGGCGCCCCGGGGACGGCGCTGGCCCTGCGCGACCGGGCGCTGCTGGAGGTGCTCTACGGCACCGGGGCGCGGATCTCGGAGGCCGTCGGCCTGGACCTCGACGACCTGGACCTCGGTCAGGACGGGTCCGGGCCCCGCGGGGATCCGGAGGCCCCCGCCTCGGTGCTGCTGCGCGGCAAGGGCAGCAAGGAGCGGATGGTGCCGGTGGGATCGTTCGCGACGGCGGCGGTCCAGGCCTACCTGGTGCGTGGTCGCGGGGTGCTGGCCTCGGCCGGCCAGGGCACGCCGGCGCTGTTCCTCAACGCCCGCGGCGGACGGCTCTCGCGGCAGAGCGCGTGGACGGTGCTGGCCAAGGCGGCCGAGCGGGCCGGGGTGACCTCGGAGGTGTCCCCGCACACCCTGCGGCACTCCTTCGCCACCCACCTGCTCGACGGCGGGGCCGACGTGCGGGTGGTCCAGGAGCTGCTCGGGCACGCCTCGGTCACGACCACCCAGATCTACACCCTGGTGACCGTCGACCGGCTCCGTGAGGTCTACGCCACCAGCCACCCGCGGGCCCTGGGCTGAGCACTCGTCCGTCCCCAGATTCATCCCCAGGCCAGCCCGGCCTGTGTACGGCGCGCCTGCGCCATGCACACGCCGTCCACCGTTGTACTGGAGGGGCAGACACGTCGACCGGTCCGGTTGTAGGTCCCGAGACGTACCCCATAGAGTCGCCGCGTTGCGCGCGACGGACCCACCTGTCGCCCCACTGCGCAACGAGGCCCGACGAGAGGCACCGGCGTGAACGACTTCGGCCCAGGACACTCCCCGTACCAGCAGGGGAGCAGCGCATCGGAGATGCCGCCCCTGATGCCGCGTCCGACCCCGACGCGCCCCGCCCCGGCCCCGGAGGAAGCGGACCGCATGAGTGAACCCATCCCGTTCCGGCGGCCCGTGCCGCCCGCGGACCCCTCGCGCCCCGAGGAGCTGCACGCCGCCGACCCGCCCGCGGCCGAGGAGCCCGAGCTGGTCCTGGGCCCGACCGGCCGGCCCGTGCCGCACCTGCCCGAGCCGCGGCCGATCAGCATCCACGGCAACGCACGCATCATCGCCCTGTGCAACCAGAAGGGCGGCGTGGGCAAGACCACCACCACCATCAACCTCGGCGCCGCCCTGGCGGAGTACGGCCGCAAGGTGCTGCTCGTCGACTTCGACCCGCAGGGGTCGCTCTCGGTCGGGCTCGGGCTCAACCCGAACGACGTGGACCTGTCGGTCTACAACCTGCTCATGCAGCGCGAGGTCACCATCGACCAGGTCATCGTGCCGACCGACGTCCCCGGCATGGACCTGCTGCCCTCCAACATCGACCTCTCGGCGGCCGAGATCCAGCTCGTGCAGGAGGTGGCCCGGGAGCAGACCCTGCAGCGGGTGCTGCAGCCGGCCATCTCGGAGTACGACGTCATCCTCATCGACTGCCAGCCCTCGCTGGGGCTGCTCACCGTCAACGCGCTGACCGCCGCGGACGGCGTCATCGTGCCGCTGGAGTGCGAGTACTTCGCGCTGCGCGGGGTGGCGCTGCTCAAGACCACCATCGACAAGGTGGCCGAGCGGCTCAACCCCCGGCTGCAGATCGACGGCGTGCTGGGCACCATGTACGACGGCCGCACCCTGCACGGGCGCGAGGTCATGGCCCGGCTCGTGCAGGCCTGGGGCGACACCGTCTTCCACACCGTCATCCGGCGCACCGTGAAGTTCTCCGACTCGACCGTGGCGGGCGAGCCCATCACGACCTACGCCGGCACGTCGGCCGGCGCGGAGTCCTACCGGCAGCTCGCCCGGGAGGTGCTGGCTCGTTGCCTCGACGAGTGAGCCTGCCCGCGGCCGACGAGCTGTTCCGCCGTACCGTCCCCGACCAGGACGCCTCCCGCACCGACGCCTCTCCCGCCCCGGCGCCGGACGAGGGGTTCCGGCTGCGACCGGGCCGCGACTCAGGACTCCGACAGGGCTGGCGATCCCTCCGGAACGGCCGGGCCCCCGCCGCAGCGCTCGCCCAGCGGTCGGGTGCGCCACGACGAGAAGATGACGGTCTACGTGACCGCGGACGAGCTGCACGACCTGGAGCAGGCCCGGCTCGCGCTGCGACGGCTCGGGGTCGGGGTGGACCGCGGCCGGCTGGTGCGGGCCGCCATCGCCATGGCCCTGGCCGACCTGGACGAGAACGGTGCCGACGGCGCTCTGGCGCAGCGGCTCCGGCAGGCATGACGGCCACCCCGGTGGTCGAGGATCCGGCCGAGGCGTCCCGTCCTGCGCCCCCCTCTGCCGCCTCCGGGGCGTTGGGTGACCCGATCGGGGCGCCGTTCGGTGTGCACCTGGACAACTTCGAGGGTCCGTTCGACCTGCTGCTGAGCCTCATCGCCAAGCACAAGCTCGACATCACCGAGGTCGCGCTGTCCCGGGTCACCGACGAGTTCATCGCCCACATCAAGGCGGGCGGGCCGCAGTGGGACCTGGAGCAGACCTCCTCGTTCCTGCTGGTGGCCGCGACCCTGCTCGACCTCAAGGCCGCCCGGCTGCTGCCCCGCGGCGACGTCGAGGACGAGGAGGACCTCGCGCTGCTGGAGGCGCGGGACCTGCTGTTCGCCCGCCTCATGCAGTACCGCGCCTTCAAGCAGGTCGCCTCCGTCCTCGAGCACCGGATCGCCGACGAGGCCCGCCGCTACCCCCGCTCGGTCGGCCTGGAGGAGCGCTTCGCCTCCCTCCTGCCCGAGGTCCTCATCGGGCTGGGCCTGGAGCAGTTCGCCGAGCTGGCGGCCCGGGCCATGGCGCCCAAGCCCGTGCAGGAGCTGTCGCTGGCCCACCTGCACGCGCCGACGGTCAGCGTCCGCGAGCAGGCCGTCGTGGTGGTCGAGCGGCTGCGGCGCCACGGCACGATGACCTTCCGGGCCCTGTCCGGCGACAGCCCGGACACGCTGACCACCGTCGCCCGCTTCCTGGCCCTGCTGGAGCTGTTCCGGGAGGGCGTGGTGCAGTTCGACCAGGTCGTGGCCCTGGGGGAGCTGACCGTGCGGTGGACCGGTGCGCAGGACGGGGAGGTCGAGATCACCGACGAGTTCGACGGCTCGCCCGAGCCTGTCGCGGACACGGACGGGACCGTCGTACCGGACGCCGAGGAGCATGTCGTACCGGACGGGCCGGACACCGAGAGCGAGACGTCGTGACCGACACCCTGGACCTCCCGCTGACGCCGCTGCGCCCGGCGCTCGAGGCCGTGCTCATGGTGGCCGACCAGCCGCTGGACCACGTCACGCTGGCCTCCGCCGTGGGCTACCCGCCGGGCGAGGTGGCCGACGCGCTGGCCGCGCTCGCCGAGGAGTACGCCGCCCAGGACCGCGGCTTCGACCTGCGCAACGTGGCCGGCGGCTGGCGGTACTACACCCGCGAGGAGTACGCCGCGGTGGTGGAGCGGTTCGTCGTCGACGGACAGCAGGCGCGGCTGACCCAGGCCGCGCTGGAGACGCTGGCGGTCATCGCCTACCAGCAGCCCGTCAGCCGGGCCCGGGTCTCCGCCATCCGCGGCGTGAGCGTGGACGGGGTGATGCGGACGCTGGTGACCCGCGGGCTGGTGGAGGAGGCCGGGCACGACGCCGAGACGACGGCGGTGCTGTACCGCACGTCGAGCTACTTCCTGGAGCGGATCGGGGTGTCCTCGCTGGAGGAGCTGCCCGAGCTGGCCCCCCTGCTGCCCGAGCTGGGCGACCTCGACGACCCTGACGCAGGACGGGACGCCTCGGCGGGCGACGGGGACGCAGGACGGGACGCCTCGGCGGGCGACGAGGGCCCGCCGTGAGCCTGGAGACCGACGAGGACGGCCTGATCCGGCTGCAGAAGCTGCTCGCGCAGTCCGGGGTGGCCAGCCGCCGCAAGTGCGAGGAGCTGATGCTGGCCGGCTCGGTCGAGGTCGACGGGGAGGTCGTCACCCGGCTGGGCACGAAGGTCGACCCCACCACGGCGGTCATCCGGGTGGACGGCGTCCGACTGCCGCCGGTCAGCCCGCACGTCTACCTGGTGCTGAACAAGCCGCGCGGCGTGGTCTCCACCATGTCGGACCCGGAGGGCCGCCGCAGCCTGGCCGAGTTCGTCGCGGACCGGCCGGAGCGCCTCTTCCATGTCGGCCGGCTCGACACCGACACCGGCGGCCTGATCCTGCTGACCAACGACGGCGACTTCGCCCAACGGGTCGCGCACCCCTCCTACGAGCTGTCCAAGACCTACGTCGCCGAGGTGGACGGCACGGCGACGCGGGCGACCGTGCGGAGGCTGCTCTCCGGGGTCGAGCTGGAGGACGGTCGGGTCGAGGTCAGCGCGGCCAAGGTGCTCTCCACCCAGGGCGAGCGCTCGCTGGTCGAGCTGGTCATCCACGAGGGCCGCAACCGCATCGTGCGCCGGCTGCTGGAGCACGTCGGCCACCCGGTGCGCCAGCTGACCCGCACCGCCATCGGGCCGGTGCCCCTCTGGGCCTGCGGGCCGGGGAGCTGCGGGAGCTCACGCTGGCCGAGCTCGGTGTGCTGCTCGACGCCGCCGGCTGTGACCGGCTCCCGGGTGGATAGGGTGGGCGCTGTGGCGGTCCGGGCGGTTCGAGGCGCGACCCAGCTCGAGGAGGACGTGCGCGAGCACCTGCTGGAGCGGGTCGCCGAGATGGTCCTGGACGTGATGCAGGCCAACGACCTCGAGGTCGACGACTTCATCAGCGTGATCTTCACCGCCACCTCCGACCTGGTCTCGGAGTTCCCCGCCTACGCCGCCCGACGGCTCGGCTTCGGCGAGGTGCCGCTGATCTGCGCCCGCGAGCTGGAGATCGCCGGCTCCATGCCACGGGTGGTGCGGATGCTCGCCCACGTCGAGACCGATCGAGCCAAGGCCGAGGTCACCCACGTCTACCTGCACGGCGCCGCAGCCCTGCGCCGCGACCTGACCCGGGTCCGCGAGGTCCCCGACGATGCTTGACGGCCCGGTCCTGGTCGTCGGTGCGGGTCTGCTCGGTACGTCGATCGCGCTGGCCCTGCGCCGCCGGGGCATCGACGTGGCCCTGAGCGACATCAGCCCGGAGAACGTGGGCATCGCCACGGTCATCGGCGCCGCGAACGTCGACGCGGGCGACGTACGACCGCAGCTGGTGGTCGTCGCCGTGCCGCCCGACCACCTCGGCACCGAGATCGCCGCCGCCCTGAGCCGCAGCGAGGCGGTCGTCACCGACGTGGGCAGCATCAAGGGCGCGCCCCTGGCCGCCGCCCGGGCCCTGGTGGGCGAGGAGGCGCTGACCCGCTACGTGGGCAGCCACCCGATGGCCGGCAGCGAGCGCTCCGGTCCTTCGCGGCCTCGCGAGGCACTGTTCGACGGGCGCCCGTGGGCGCTGGCCCCGCACGCCACCGCCGACCCCGCCGCCGTCGAGCTGGTCACCGAGCTGGCCCGGGTGTGCGGCGCCACCCCGGTCACGCTGACCCCGGAGGAGCACGACCAGGCCGTGGCGCGGACCTCCCACCTGCCGCACCTGCTGGCGGCGCTCGCCGCGGGGCGCCTCACCGACGCGCCCCGCTCCCACCTGGCCCTGTCCGGCCAGGGCGTGCGCGACGTCACCCGCATCGCCGCCGGCGACCCCGGCCTGTGGCAGCAGATCATCGGGGCCAACACCGCCGCCCTGGGCGACCTGCTGCACGCCGTGCGCGACGACGTCGACGTGCTGCTGACGGCGCTGCGCGACGGCGACCGCGGCGCCATCGGCATGGTGCTGGGCCGCGGGGTCGAGGGCACCGCGGTCATCCCCGGCAAGCACGGCGCCCCGACCGGCGAGACGGCCGTGGTGTACGTCGCGATGGCCGACCACCCCGGCGAGCTGGCCCGGCTGTTCGCGGCCGCCAGCGACATCGGCGTCAACATCGAGGACCTGCGCATCGACCACGACCCGGCCCGGGCCTACGGCCTGGTGGAGACCACGGTGGCGGCCGGCTCGGCGGACCACCTGCTGGAGTCGCTGGCCGAACGCGGCTGGACCGTCCACCGGTAGGGTGGCGCCTTCCGCGGGCCGGTCCGTATCGCCCCGCACCAGCAGCGTGGTGGAAGGGCAGGTCGGCAGTGGGAGTGGTCGTCGCCATGGACGGGCCGTCCGGGTCGGGCAAGTCGAGCACGTCGCGCGGGGTCGCCACCCGGCTGGGCCTGCGCTACCTGGACACGGGCGCCATGTTCCGCGCGATGACGTGGTGGATGCTGGAGCACGGCGTGGACACCGACGACCCGGAGGCGGTGGCGGCCCAGGCCGACCGCCCCCTGCTGGTCTCCGGCACCGACCCGCAGGCGCCGACCATCACCGTGGACGGCACCGACGTCGCCGGTCCCATCCGGGGCCCCGAGGTCACCGGTGCGGTCAGCGCGGTCAGCTCGGTGCCCGCGGTGCGCGAGCGGCTGCTGCGCGAGCAGCGCGACATCATCGGCGACGGCGACATCGTCGTGGAGGGCCGTGACATCGGCACGGTGGTCGCGCCCGACGCCGAGGTCAAGGTCTACCTGACCGCGGACCCGGAGGCCCGCGCCGTACGGCGGGCGGCCGAGGAGAGCGGCAGCGACGTGGACGCGACCCGGCTCGACCTGCTCCGCCGCGACCGCATCGACTCCGGACGGGTGGCCGCCCCGCTGAGCATGGCCGTGGACGCGACCCACCTCGACACCACGCCGTACACGCTGGAGGAGGTCGTCGAGCAGGTCGTGGCCCTCGTCGCGGAGGCCTCGGGACCAGCCGGGTCGTAGGCTGGGCCGAAGACAGGGGCAGCGCCGATTCGACGGGACGGACGGCGCTGGAGTGTACTGGTGCAGCACGCCCGGACGCTCGCTGACCACGCCGCGCCTCCGGGCGTCCGTTCCGCCTGCGTCCCACGAGTCCGGGACGGCCGGGACCGTTCACGAAGGAAGTACCCATGACCACCCCCCACCAGGGCACCGAGAGCCCGCTCGACACCCCCGTCGAGAGCCCGGCCGACGGCACCGCCGACCCGTACGACGAGACGCCTGCCGTCGTCCCCGTGCTCGCGGTCGTCGGCCGGCCCAACGTCGGCAAGTCCACGCTGGTGAACCGGATGATCGGCCGCCGCGAGGCCGTCGTGCAGGACATCCCCGGCGTCACCCGCGACCGGGTCTCCTACGACGCCACCTGGAACGGGCGCTCCTTCACCGTCGTGGACACCGGCGGCTGGGACCCCGACGCCCGCGGCATGGCCGAGCGCATCCGGGCCCAGGCCGAGATCGCGGTGACCATCGCCGACGCCACCCTGTTCGTGGTGGACGCGACGGTGGGGATCACCGACGCCGACGAGGCCGTGGTGCGGATCCTGCGCAAGTCCGGCAAGCCCGTCATCCTCGCCGCGAACAAGGTCGACGACCAGCGCACGGAGGCCGAGGCGGCCGCGCTGTGGAACCTCGGCCTGGGGGAGCCCTACCCGGTCTCGGCCCTGCACGGGCGCGGGTCGGGCGACATGCTCGACGCCATCCTGGCCGCGCTGCCCGAGCCGCCCCCCGAGGCCTACGGCCGGGTCGGTGGACCGCGTCGCGTCGCCATCGTGGGCCGCCCCAACGTGGGCAAGTCCTCGCTGCTGAACAAGCTGGCCAAGGAGGACCGGGTCGTCGTCGACGACGTCGCCGGCACCACCGTCGACCCCGTCGACGAGCTGGTCGAGCTGGGCGGCCGGACCTGGCGGTTCATCGACACCGCGGGGGTGCGGCGGCGCATCAAGGAGGCCTCGGGCCACGAGTACTACGCCAGCCTGCGCACCAGCACCGCCATCGAGCGGGCCGAGGTCTGCGTGGTGGTGGTCGACGGCTCCGCTCCCATCTCCGAGCAGGACACCCGCATCATCACCCAGGTGGCCGAGGCCGGTCGCGCGCTGGTGATCGCCTTCAACAAGTGGGACCTCGTCGACGAGGAGCGCCGCTACTACCTGGACCGCGAGGTCGAGCGCGACCTCGTGCGCGTGCAGTGGGCGCCGCGGGTCAACATCACCGCTCGCACCGGCTGGCACATCGACCGGCTGGTGCCGGCGCTGGACGCGGCCCTGGAGGGCTGGTCGACGCGGGTCTCCACCGGGTCGCTGAACTCGTTCCTGGGCCGGCTCACCGCCGAGCACCCGCACCCGGTGCGGGGCGGCAAGCAGCCCAAGATCCTCTTCGGCACCCAGGTCTCCACCGAGCCGCCCACGTTCGTGCTGTTCACCAGTGGCGAGCTGGAGGCCTCCTACCTGCGCTACGTCGAACGCCGGCTGCGCGAGGACTTCGGCTTCGTCGGCACGCCGGTGCACGTGCAGCAGCGCCCGCGCAAGAAGCGCGAGCGCCGCTGACCGCTCGGTCCCCTTGGTCGCTGGGGCTACTCCACGGCTCCGGCGACGAGCGTGACGCTGCGGCTGTGCGAGGCGCCCTGGGCGTCGACCCAGGTGACGTCGACGGCGTCCCCGGGCGAGCGCTTCGCCACGGCCGCCTGCAGAGCGGCGGTGGTGGTCACCCGGGTCGACCCGATCGCGGTGATGCGGTCCCCGGCGACCAGGCCGGCAGACGCGGCCGGCGTGCCGGGGTAGACACCGGCCACCGTGGTGCCGGTCCGTCCCAGGCCCACGCCGAGGAAGGCCGGGCGGGTGTAGTCGTAGCTGGCGCCCGCCACCCCGCTGTCCAGGTCGTCGACGATGGAGAGCACCGTCGCGATGGGCACGGCGTACCCCACCACGTCCGCGCTGCCGCTCGAGGCCGCCGTGGTCATCCCCACGACCTCACCGTCCGCGTCGTACGTCGCACCGCCGGAGTCGCCCGAGATGACGTCGGAGCTGATCTTCATCAGGCCGGAGAGCCGCTCGCCCTCGGCGGTGGCCTCGCTGCGGGTGGTGATCGACTGGTCCTGGGCGGTGATGGTGCCGCTCGCCGCGCTGAGGTAGCCCGCCGTGCCGTTCGCGTCTCCGACCGCCGTGACCCTGTCGCCGACCGAGGCACCATCGGTGTCGGGGGTGACCGTGTCCAGGCCGGAGGCGTCCTTCAGCTGCAGGACGGCGACGTCGGCCTTGGCGTCGGTGCCGACCACGGTGGCGGTGTAGGTCTTCCCGGTGGCCATCACCTTGGCGGTGACCGACGTGGAGCCCTCCACGACGTGGTGGTTGGTGACGACCTCGCCGCCGGAGGTCAGGATCATCCCGGTGCCCGCGGCCTTGGCGCCGGCGTACTTCATGGTCGACACGATCCGTACGAGGCCGGTCAGCTGGCTGCCGGAGGCCTGGGTCGTGCGTGTCGCCGGCGGTGCTGCCGGTGCCGCCGGCCCGTGCTGCCTCCCGTGCTGCCGCCGGAGCCGCCCTGGCCCCAGGGGTCCTGGCCGGCGAAGGGGTCGGTCGGGAGCGGTAGGTCGCCCTGGCCGCTGCCGCTGCCGCCGTCGGAGAAGGACCACCCGGAGCCGGGCAGCTGCTCGACACCGCCCGACCCGCCGGAGGTGACGCTCTGCGTGCCGCTCGAGGCGGTGGTGGTCGAGTCGTCTCGGCCGAGGATGTCCCCGGCGGCGAAGCCGATCCCGGCTCCGCCGACCCCCGCGACCAGGGCGGTCGCGGCGATCCCGGCCACCAGGCGGCGGCGGCGTCGCGGCGGCTCCGGCTGGGGAGCGGGCCCGTACACGGGCGGCTGCGGGAACGAGCTCTGCTGGTCCATGGTTCCTCCGATGCGTCTGGGTGCTTCGAGGACCAGTGGACTCCTGCTTCCGGAGAGGACCCTGTGAACGCGGTGGGCGGCGGCTGGGGACCGGAGAAGAACTGCCTGAGGAACCCGTGCCCCGCCTGAGCGCGGGCCGATTCGGGGAGTGCGCTCGTGCTGCGATAAGGTTCTGGCGCCCGCCGATCCTGGTGACCGGGGGCTTCGGGCTGTGGCGCAGCTTGGTAGCGCACTTGACTGGGGGTCAAGGGGTCGCAGGTTCAAATCCTGTCAGCCACTGTGTGATGTCTCAGGACATCGGCGACACCTGGACCTGCGATTGCAGGTCCGGGTGTTGTTCATTCAGGGGTTGTGCGGGTGGGGCCTTTGGGTGCTCCGGTGGGTTGGTAGTCGATGTGGGGGTTGAGGGTCAGCTCGCGGAGGAGTTCTCCGGTGGCGGCGTTGACGACCTGATCTGGAGGTCCTGGACGAGGAGGACGACGCAGGTTCCTGCGTGGGTTCGTCCGATGCCGATGTGGTGGAGTCGGCTGCGGTGTCGCAGGGTGACGGATCCGGCCTTGTCGACGGTGTCGTGCCGGATCCGGTCGTGGGTGTCGCGGTCGCTGGCTCGTTCCGGGGACGGCTTTGGGCATGGTGTCGTAGAGGGTGCCGGGGGTGGCCCGGTGCGGCAGGGATCGGTGGGGGCGGTGGTGGTTGTACTGCTCGACGAATGCCGCCAGGAGGGCCTGCAGCTCGATGATGTCGGTGGGTTGCGCCGGTTGGGCGCGCAGCCATTTCTTCATGGTCTGCTGGAACCGTTCCACTTTCCCGCAGGTGGTGGGGTGGCCGGGGGTGGAGTTCTTCTGGACGACGTGGCGGCGGCGTAGTTCCTCCTCGAAGCTGTTGCGGCCGCCGCGTCCGCCGGCGAGCCGGACGGTGTAGACCATGCCGTTGTCGGTCAGCGTCGAGGCGGGAATCCCGTGCATGGTCACGGTTGTGCGGAAGGTGGCGAGCACGATCGGGCCGGTGATCCGTGGGTGGGCGGTCACGTGCAGGGCGTAGCGGGTGCAGCTCATCGAGCGAGCTGATGATCTCCACGTCGGTGCCGGGCCGGCCGTCGGGGCGGGTGAGCCGGTAGTGGGTGAAGTCGGATTGCCAGGTCTGGTTCGGCATCGCTGCCTCGAAGCGGATGTAGGAGGACTTGGGTCGCTTCTTCGGTTCGGGGATCACGAGCCCGGCCTTGGTCAGGTAGCGGCTGATGGTCGAGTGCGCGACCCGGTGGCCGTGGTGGTGCAGGAGGTGCCAGGCGATGGTCTCGGGGCCGGCGTCCAGGCCAGCTGCTGGCGGTCGCTCCCTGGCGGAGTCGGCCGATCAGGTCGACCACGTCCGGGTCCAGGGCCGTCGGTGAGGTCTTCGGGCGACGGGACTGGGCTCGAGCGCGGCCTCGCCCTCGGCCTCGTAGCGGGCCTTGAGCTTGTAGACCCAGGCGCGGTGCACCCCGTAGCGGGCGGCGACCTGCGCGGGGCTCTGGTGGTCGACGAACAGGGCGGTGATGACCAGGCGGGCCTTCGAGGTGGGCTGCGGCATGGCCGAGCATCTGACCCCGGCGCTGGTGTCGCCGATGACCTGGGACAGGTGTCGCCTATGTCTCGAGAAGATGTGTCGCCGATGTCCTGGACCAGCACACTGTCAGCCCGACCGATCGGCTCTGACCTGTTCACGCAGGTCAGAGCCGTCGTCGTCGGTCGGGGCCGAGGTGCCTAGCCGCGAGGGTGGGCGTGCTGCCGCACCGCCGCCTCGTCCTGCTGGCTGGTCCGCATCGTCCCCCGGCCGGTCAGGATCCGCTGACGCAGGCTGGTGGTGATGTAGTGCCGCCAGGCGTCGTGGCAGACCTCGAAGCACTCGTCGGTCGACGCGAGGCCCTCGTGGGTGAAGGTCACGCGTCGTCTGGCCGCCCTCCGCTGCGATGTCGAAGCGGGCGGTCGTCCCGACCCACTCGTCCTTCTCGGCGATGAAGTCGAGGTGGCCGTCGGTGAACTCCCACACCACCCGCTCGCCGGGGACCAGCTCGGCGGTGCGCTGCTTGGAGTAGTGGATGTCCGGCACGAGGTAGAACCAGTCGGCACCCAGCTGGTCGGTGGGGCCGACGATGTTGGTCGCCCCCCACCAGGAGCGGACGTCGACGATCGCGTCGAAGGCCTCCTGCGGGGTCGCGTCCACGGTGATCGTGTGGGTCAGGTCGCTCATGCGTTGCTCCTTTTCGCGGTGCGTCGAGGGATCCGCTCTTCGCCGGCCCTGTAAGAGCCGTGACGACGCGCCGTGACCCCTATCGACTTAACGCAACATGTGGTTGCGTCACAACGTACATGCGGGTGATCCCTATAGCAACCTTTGGTTGCTATAAATGAGTTCTGGGTGCCCTGCTACCTCGGACGAGGGTGGAGCGACCTGCTGGCCGTCCGGCGCGAGCGAGCCGGGCAGCAGACCGTCCATGGAGCGCTCCTGCGACAGCTCGACATAGATGTCGCTGATGACCGATCGCTGTTGCTCGGGAGTCAGCAGCGAGGCCGCGTTCAGGCGGTAGACCATGCCTGCGTAGCGCGCCCGTCGCTGCAGGTGCCACCGCCAGCGGCCGCCGAAGTCGAGGATGCGGGTGGCAGCGATGAAGAAGGCCGCCAGGGCCGCCAGCACGGAGGCCACCACCGGTTCGATGGTGGCCACCACACCGGCTGCCCCGGAAGCGAGCAGCGAGATGATCGTGCCTCCGTTGTACATGCCGGAATCGATGTCACCGGAATGCGACTGCACCCGGCGCGTCAGCTCCTCGTGGAGCGGGCCGGCCTCCGGGGGCAGCCCGTCCACGAGGGGCATGCACTGCCCCTGGTACCTGTCGTCGCGGTAGGACATGCCCCATGTCAGCACGCCGCGTGACGCCGTACAAGACGGGAGCCTTGCGAACCGGCAGGCGCCTCAGACGCCGGATGCGCGGTTGAACTCCTTCGGGGTGAACTTCCCCTCCCGCAGGCGCGCCTCGATGTCCTCCAGGCTGTGGCCGGTGACCTCCGGCAGCCGGAGGTACACGAAGACGAACGCAGCGACGTTGAAGCCGGCGTACAGCCAGAACGTCTGACCGACCCCGAACACGTCGATCAGCGTGAGCAGGGTCAGCGTGATCAGCAGGTTGGTCGACCACAGGGACGCCGACTGCACGCTGGTGCCCGCGCTGCGGACGGCCAGCGGGTAGATCTCGGAGCCCACCAGCCAGCCCATCAGCTGGATGCCGCCGGCGGTGAAGGCCATGAACGCGATGAGGCAGGCGATGATGTAGGCGTGTTGTTCTTGCCCGCGTTGTCGGTGACGAAGAAGCTGCCCAGCACCAGCATCGACACGATGGCACCCGGGGTCATGATGAGCGTCAGCCTCCGGCGGCCGACCTTGTCCACGATCAGCAGGCCGATGATCTGCAGCACCAGGTAGGTCAGTCCGAGCGCGACGCTGACGCGCAGGGCCGTCGTGGTGGAGAACCCGTTGTCGGTGAGGATGGTCGGTGCGTAGTAGACGATCATCTCGATGCCGCTGAGCTGGGTGAAGATGGCCAGGCCACAGCCGGCGATCAACGCCGGTCGCACCCACCCCTGCTTCAGCCCGCTCCAGCCGCGGTCCGCCCGCTTGGTCTCCTTCTTGCGCTCCTCGAGCGCGACGATCTCCTCGACCTCGGGCCCGATGTCGTAGCCGGAGGGACGCACGCTGGTCAGCACGTCCTCGGCGTCCTGCTGACGGCCCTGCTTGATCAGCCACCGCGGGCTCTCGGGGAGCTTGAGCTGGAACAGCAGCATCAGCGCGGCCGGCACGGCGGCGGCGCCGATGGAGATGCGCCAGTCCACGGACTCGGTGGCGCCGACGAGGGTGGCGATCACGATGCCGACCCCGATGGCGAGCTGGAAGCAGAGCACGAGGCGGCCTCGGATGGCGGTGGGCGAGAGCTCGGCGACGTACATCGGCACGGTCTGCGTGGCGCCGCCGACGGCGAAGCCGAGGACGATGCGGGACGAGCGCGAGCAGGACCGCGGTCGGAGCGATGGCGCACAGCAGGCTGCCGGCGACGAAGACCGAGCAGATCATCAGGATGGTCTTGTGCCGGCCCCACCGGTCGGAGAGGAGGCTGCACGAGAGCGCGCCGATCACCGCGCCGAGCAGGATGCCGGCGGCGATGGCCTGCTCCATGCCGGAGCCGATGTCGAACTCGTCGCTGATCTGCAGCAGCGCCCCCGAGATGATGCCCGTGTCGTACCCGTAGAGGAGACCCGAGACCGCCGAGACGATGGCCGCGGCCAGCATCAGCCCGGTGATGAGGCGCGTCGTGGGCTCGCCGTCCCCGGCGTCGTCGGGGGCCTCGGTCTCGGTGCCCTCGCCGGGTGCGTGCGTCATGGTGTCCTCACGTGTGGGTGCGAGCAACCGCACGGCAGGCGCCGGCGGACCGTCGAGCAGCGTCCCCCGCACCCCTCGTTCTGGTCAACAGCACATGACATAGTGAGCGTCAATCGCTCATCTGAGCGGTTGACGACCAGGGGTGTCATGTGCCGGCGAACCGAGAGCTCGAGCTGCTCACCTTGGAGGTGTGCCGTCGGTTCCACCTCGACGGCTGGACCAAGAGCGCGGTGGCCGAGCACTTCGGCCTGAGCCGGTTCCAGGTCGCCAGGATGCTGGAGCGGGCGCGGGACCAGGGGCTGGGTGCGGATCGAGGTCGGCAGCCCCGGCGTGGGTCGACGCGGAGCTGGGCGACCGTGTCCGGGACCGGCTCGGTCTTCGCCACGCCGTCGTGGTGCGCGCCGAGTCCCCGGGGGCCATGACGCGGGCCGAGATGGCCTCGGCCACCGCTCGGCTGCTGGAGAGCGTGCTGACCCCGGACGACACTTGGGACTCGCGTGGTCACGGACGATCGCCGCCGCGGTCGAGCACCTGCAGCTCGTGCCGCGCATCCCCGTCGTCCAGCTGACGGGCGCTCTGCCCCGGCCCGACGAGGGGAGCTCGGTCGAGCTCGTGCGCCGGTTCGCGCGCACCAGTGGCGGGCCGGCGTACGTCTTCTACACGCCCCTGATCCTGGGCGACGAGGCGACCGCGGCGTCGATGCGGGAGCAGCCGGAGGTGGCCGGAGCGCTGCGGCGGCTCGCGACGGTGAGCGTGGCCCTGGTCGCGGCGGGGGGCTGGGCGCCCGGCGCGTCGACCCTGTACGACGGACTGGCACCCGCCGACCGGGCCGACGTGGCCGACTTCGAGGTCCTGGGTGAGATCTCCGGCATCTTCATCGGACCGGACGGGGCGCTCCCACGCCCACCGATCTCACGCCGCCTGCTGTGCCCGTCGGCCGCCGAGCTCGCCGCCGTCCCGCACGTCATCGCCGCCGTCCCGGGCGAGCACAGCGCCGCGGTCGTGCGGTCGGCGGTGGCCAGTGGCGTGGTGAACTCGGTCGTCATCAGCCAGTCGACCGCGGACGACGTGCTGCACCTGGGCTGAGCACGCTCCCGACCGCTCCGGCCGGGCCGCCGCCCGGCACGGGAGCAGCATCTCCTCGCCCGGACACGGGGTGGGTTGCCCACCCCGGCCGTCACAGGGATGGACGTCACGACCGACGCGGAAGGCGGAACCGTGACCCCTGCACCCTGGGGTCAGGCGGGCGCGCGGGTGCTCCGGGTGGGTCGGTCGAGGGCGGCGTAGATCAACCCCCCGGTCATGGCGACGTTCTTGATGAACTGCACCCGCTGCATCTTGCGGGCCGAGGGGTCCTCCACCGTCCAGAAGGCGTGGCCCGCGAAGGTGGTCGGCAGCATCGACCCGATGAGCACCACCGCAGCGGTCCGGGGCAGGACACCGGCGACGAGGGCCGCACCCGCCAGCGTCTGGGCCGCGGCGTTGCCCCGCACGATCAGCGCGTCGTCCTCGGGGAGAGGCACCACCCTGCGCAGGGCGGCCAGCGTGGGACCGGCCGTGTCCACGCGTCCGCCGGGGGACCGTACGGCGTCGTACCCGAGCAGCGCGTACGTCGTGCCGGTGAGGACGCGGGCCAGGGTCCGGCCGGTGGACGTGATCATGGTTCTCCTGGGGTCGCGGCGACGGGACGGGGGACGTCGAGAGAGTACCGATCTGAGTACCTGTGCGGATGGCAGGGGAGCCGCCGTCGGGGACCGTCGTACCCATGACCCCACGACACCTGCCCACCCGCCCGGTCCGCCGCACGACCGCCCACATGGCCTGGGGAATGCTGGCGCTGAGCTGCTCGCTGGCGCTCGCCGGGTGCAGCTTCCCCACCGACACCCCGCTGCACGTCACCGACGTGGCGCGGGCGGTGCTTCCGGGGCGCGACGTCGCGGGTCGGGTCGGCTACCCCGACGGAAGATCACCGTGACCCTGGTGGCCGCGGCCTCGCCAGTGCGCGACGGGCACCGGTCCCGCGGGGAGACACCGTGCGACTACGACCGCGGCAGCCACCGCTTCGCGTGCTCGACGACCGACCGCCCCGAGGGCCTCTACCTCGTCCAGGTCACCGACGCGGGTCAACCCGGTGAGGGCACGGCGGAGGCGCAGGTCGCGATCACCGGGTTCGCCGGCTACGACCCCCACCTGGTCGCCGGGGACGGCAGCGAGACGGCCGACGTCGGTCCGGTGGCCCTGCGGCTGACCGGGTGGCGTCCGGGGCTGAGGGTGCGGATCAGGATGGTCGACGAGAACGGCGGGACGGCCTTCACCGGCTCGGCCGTGCCGGACGATCGCGGGTCCGCCACCGTGAGCACCACCCCGTTGGCCGCCGGGCACTACGACATCGACGCCACGGACGGCCTCTGGACCATCAACGGCGACGAGGGCGCCTACAACGACGCCTACGCCGGCATCGAGGTCTCCTGACCCGCTGGTCGAGGTGCGAGCCTCGAGATCTCCTCGCCCCGGCCCCCACCCATCCTCACGGCCCGGCGCGGACCACTCCCCGCACCGCGTCGAGGTCCAGGTCGAACGGGCCGACTCGCGTGAGCACCCATGACGCGCCACGGTCCAGCCACGGCGCCGGGTCCTGCTGGGGCCGGAGGTCGACCACCACGTCGAAGCCCGGTGCCGGCCGGTGCTCGGCCAACGACGTGGACACGTCGTCGAGGTCCTCGGGCCGGTCGAGCCCGATGACGAAGAAGCCGTCGTGCCGGGCGGCCCGCCGGAGCGGCGCCTGGTTGCCGAACCGCCCGCCCAGCCAGATCGGTACGGCGGGCGCCGGCTGGAACTGCGACCCGCGGGCGACGTAGTGAGGTCCCTCGTGCTCCACCGGCTCACCGGACAGCAGGCCGGTGAGGACCTCGAGGCCGTCGTCCAGCATCCGGCCGCGGACCTTGGGGTCCGTCTCGTCCCCGAAGGCGCCGAACTCGCCCACCCAGTCGTCGCCGAGACCCAGCCCGAGCACGAACCGGCCTCCCGAGAGCACCGCCAGGCTGGCCGACTGCCGCGCCAGCACCTGGGGGCGTCGTCGCGGCAGGGGGGTCACCATCGGTCCGAAGAGCAGCCTCTCGGTCCGCAGGGCGACGACCGCGCAGCAGGTCCATACGTCGGCGATGGCGCTGATGCGCTCGCCGTACTGCAGGTGGTCCCACACGAAGAAGCCGTCCCATCCGGCCGCCTCGGCGTCGGCCGCCAGGTCACCCACCACCCGAGGGTCGGCGAGGGCGTCGAAGGGGGCGACGAAGAGTCCGCGGCGTGTGGTCATGGGTCGATCATGCCGGTGGTCTCGGGGCTCGCTTCGCTCGCACCTCGACCAGCGGGGTTCGGCTCGCACCTCGACCAACGGGGTGGGTTTCGTGGAATGCGACCGGGGCACCGAGCGTGGATGCCCACCGACCGTTGGTCCCTCCGCCGATCGTCCCCGCCCGCGGGTCGTGGCGCACCGTCGCGTGCAGGGGTATACGCATGGCGCTGATCGACGCGGCAGCGGGCCTCATCGTCACGGCCGCGCCCGGCACCGCCAGCACCGCGCTGCGTGAGGCGTTGCTGTCGCAGCGTGAGGTCATCGAGGTTCCCTCCCCAGGGGCCGTGCGCACGGCCGGGGTCGACGTCAAGCACGGCACGGTGCGCGAGCTGGTGGCGGCCGGCCTGGTGAAGGCCGACCACGGGTTGAGAGTCGTGACGACCACTCGGAACCCGTTCGACTTCCACGTGGCCGAGTACGAACGCTCCCGCACCCGGTGGGTGCACGAGCTGCGCGACCCCATGTCATGGGTGCACCAGACCCCGGGTGCCCTGGACGGCATCGTCGACGCGCTGACCCTCGACTTCGACGCCTGGCTGGCGCGGGCGGTGGGCTCATCGCCCGGTCCGCGACGCGTCAACGCCGGCCACGTCGACGAGGCCGACGTCATCCTCCGGATGGAGTGCCTGGAGGCCGACGTACGAGAGCTGCTCGGCCTGGAGCTGGCCGTGCCGCCCACCAACGTCACCGACCGTGAGCGGGCCTGGTGGCGCAGCTACGGCGTGACCAGCCGCCGGTTGGTCGAGACCGCCTACGCCGACGACCTCCGCCTGTTCGGCTACGCGTTCTGAGCGACGACCGCCCGGGCGGCGATGGCGGCGTAGGCCCGGTCGGGTCGCTCGGGGAGCCGGTGCTGGACCCGCTCGACCTCCGCGAAGCCGGCCCGGGACAGGTGCTCGGCGAACACGTGGACGGGCCAGCGGTAGGCGGTGAGGACGGTGTGGTCGAAGGCGGTGACGTCGTCGTCGCTGTCGAAGAAGCCGACGACCAGGACGCCCGAGGGCACCAGCAGGCGGGCCAGCCTCATGAGCACCCGGTCGAGCTCCGGGGGAGGGAGGTGGATGGTGGAGTACCACGCGAGGATGCCGGCCACCGAGTGGTCGGCATCGTCCAGCTCGGTCATCGAGCCCAGCCGGAACACCGGTCCTGGGTGCGTGGCGCGGGCGTGGTCGACGAACGCGGGCACCACGTCGATGCCGGTGACGTCGGCGCCGAGGGAGTGCACGCGCGCCGTCCAGTGGCCAGGACCGCAGCCCAGGTCGAGCACCGGGCCGGACAGGCCGGTGAGGTGCCGCCGGATGAGGGCGGCGTCCGCCTCATGGGCCTTATCCGGGTCGTCGAAGAGGGCGACGTACTCATCGGCCACGGCCGTGTAGGCGTCGCGTACCTGTTCCGAGGTCATGGCGACGTTCGGTAGCCAGGCGCTTCGAGCCGTGTGGTCATGGGGTCGATCATGCCGGGGGTCTCGAGGCTCGCTTCGCTCGCACCCTGATCCGCGACGGGACGTCACTGCCAGGTGCGTGCCGCACGGGCGAACACCTCGGGATCGCTGTGCACCGGGATGACGCAGAGCAGGTGACCGCCGGGCGCCCGCAACGTGTGGCACCCCTGCCAGCACGACACCTCGCTCGCACCTCGACCACCGGAGTGCTCGCACCTCGACCAGCGAGGGTCAGGTGACGTTCTCGAGGACGACTGCGAGGCCCTGGCCGACACCGATGCAGATGGCTGCGACGCCCCAGCGGTGCCCGTCGCGGCGCAGCACCTCGGCCAGCGTGCCGAGGATGCGGCCGCCGGAGGCACCCAACGGGTGCCCGACCGCGATCGCACCGCCGCGCGTGTTCACGATCTCGGGATCGATCTTCCAGGCGTCCAGGCAGACCAGTGACTGGACCGCGAAGGCCTCGTTGAGCTCGACGGCACCGACGTCGGCCCAGCCGATGCCGGCCCGGGCCAGGGCCTTCTCGGCGGCCTCGACCGGGGCGTAGCCGAAGCTCTGCGGCTCCAGGGCGTGGGCGGCGCGACCGGCGATCCGGGCCACCGGGCTGCGCCCGATCCTGGCCGCGGCCTCCTCGGAGCCGAGCAGCACGGCCGAGGCGCCGTCGTTGAGCGGCGAGGCGTTGCCCGCGGTGATGGTGCCGTCCCGGCGGAACGAGGGCTTGAGCGCCGCCAGGGACGCCGCGTCGGATCCCGGCCGGATGGACTCGTCGCGCTCCAGGTCTGCCCCCGGCACCCGGACCACCAGGTCGGTGTAGAAGCCGTCGGTCCAGGCCCGGTCGGCCAGCCGGTGCGAGCGGGCGGCGAACTCGTCCTGCCGTTCGCGGGAGACGCCGTACCGCTCCTGCAGCTGCTCGTTGGCCTCACCGAGCGAGACCGTCCACTCCGCCGGCATGGCCGGGTTCACCAGCCGCCACCCCAGGGTGGTGGAGACCGCCTCGAGGCTGCCGGCCGGGAAGGCGCGGCTCGGCTTGGGCAGCACCCACGGTGCTCGGGTCATGGACTCCACGCCACCGGTCAGGACGACGTCCGCGTCGCCCGTCTCGATCATCCGGGAGCCGGTCATGGCGGCGTCCAGGGACGAGCCGCACAGCCGGTTGACGGTGGACCCGGGGACGGAGACCGGGAGGCCGGCGAGCAGAGAGGCCATCCGGGCCACGTTCCTGTTCTCCTCGCCGGCACCGTTGGCGTTGCCGAGCACGACCTCGTCGACGTCACCCGCGTCGAGCCCGGGGCTGCGGTCGCGGACGGCGCGCAGCACGGTGGCCGCGAGGTCGTCGGGCCGTACGCCGGCCAGGGCACCGCCGAAGCGGCCGAAGGGGGTGCGCACGGCGTCGTACACGAACGACCTGGTCATGGGTGATCTCCTGCTCACGTGCTCGTCCTTGCTCCACGGACCGGTGCACGCCCGTCGCTACGCAGGCACTGCCGGACCGTCACTACCGCGAGCGTAGTGGGGTCCCGGTGGTGGATGCCGGTCAAAAGTTGGCATTTCCGCCAGCATTCGCGACGGCGGTCGATGAGTGACGCTGCCCACCTCCATGCTGCGGCGTAGGTCACAGCGCGACGGATCGCGCCCGGACGAGGAGCCCAGATGAAGATCGCACGCGCCAGTGGAACACCAGTCCTCGCGGCCCTCCTCTGCACCGCGCTCGCGGGGTGTGGCGGCGGGGTGGGCGGTGGTGACACCGGGGGCGGGGACTCCGACACCCTGACCATCGGGTTCGTCACCACCGACACCGGTCCGCTCGCGGACTTCGGCGCCGCGAACACGTTCGTCGTGGACCAGATGAAGACCTACTTCGAGGACCACCCCATCACGGCGGGGGACAAGGAGTACAAGGTCCGCATCATCTCGGCCGACTCCCAGTCCGACACCTCACGGGCCGGCGAGGTCGCCTCCGACCTCATCAACAAGGAGGACGTCGACCTCCTCTTCGCCGCAGGCACGCCGACCATCGACGACCCCGTCTCCGAGCAGTGCGAGGCCAGCTCCGTGCCCTGCCTCACGAGCGTGAGCCCGTGGCAGCCGTTCGCGATCCGGGGCTCCGACACGAAGCCCGCGGACCTGACGTACAGCCACCACTTCTTCTGGGGCCTGGAGGACGTGGCCAAGGTCTACGCCAACATCTGGAAGGCCGTCCCGAACAACGGCAAGGCCGCGGGGCTGTTCCCCAACGACCCGGACGGCACGGCGTGGGCGGCCAACTTCCCCGCCCTGACCAAGGACTCCGGGGTGACCATCGAGAACCCGGGCCTCTACACCGACGGCACCAAGGACTTCTCCGCCCAGCTCGGCAAGTTCAAGGGCGACGACATCATCGTGGGCCTGCCCATCCCGCCCGACTTCACCACCTTCTGGAAGCAGGCCGCCCAGCAGGGCTTCAAGCCCAAGGTGGCCACCATCGGCAAGGCCGTGCTCTTCCCGTCCTCGGTGGAGTCCGTCGGGGACATCGGCAACAACATCAGCACGGAGGTCTGGTGGCACCCGACCTCCTCGTTCAAGAGCTCGCTGACCGGGCAGACCTCGCAGGAGCTCGCCGACGCCTACGAGTCCGGCACGGGCAAGCAGTGGACCCAGCCGCTCGGCTTCGCCGAGGCGCTGTTCGAGGTGGCCGCCGCGGCGGTGCAGAAGGCCGGTAGCACCGAGCCCGCGGCCCTCAACCAGGCCTTCGACGGGCTGTCGGTCGACACCATCGTCGGCAAGGTCGCCTGGGGCAGTGACGACACCGTCCCGCCGTACGTGGCCAAGACCCCGGTGGCCGGTGGGCAGTGGCGCACGTCCTCGGGCGGCAAGTACCCCTACGAGCTGGTCGTGGTGGAGAACTCCCAGAACCCGTCGACGCCCGTGGCCGGCAAGCCCGAGGCCCTGACGTGGTGAGCAGGCGGAGGCCGGCCCCGTGAGCGCCCTGCTGACCGTCTCGGGGCTGTCCAAGCGCTTCGGGGCGGTGGTCACCGCGGACGGCCTCTCCTTCGAGGTGCCGCGCGGCGAGGCGCTGGCCGTGCTGGGACCCAACGGGGCGGGCAAGTCGACCCTGCTGTCGATGATCAGCGGCGCCCTGGCCCCCGACCGCGGGACGATCACCTACGACGGGGTCGACGTCACCACCGTGCCCGCGGCCCGGCGCAGCGCCCTGGGCATCGCCCGCACCTTCCAGGTGCCGCGACCGTTCTCCGGGATGACCGTGTTCGAGAACGTGCTGGTGGCCGCGACGTTCGGCGGGGGGCGCCGCCGTCAGCACGCCAACGAGGCGGCCGCCGCAGCGATCGAGGCCACCTCCATGGGCAGGCTGGTCAACCATCGTGCGGGTGGCCTGCGGCTGCTGGACCGCAAGCGGCTGGAGCTGGCCCGGGCCCTGGCCACGGACCCTCGGCTGATCCTGCTCGACGAGATCGCCGGGGGCCTCAGCGACCAGGAGCTCCCCGAGCTGGTCGCGGCCCTCGTGCGGCTCAAGTCGACCGGCGTGACGGTGGTCTGGATCGAGCACGTGGTGCACGCGCTGGCCGACGTCGCGGACAGCGCGATGTGCCTGGCCGGGGGTCGCATCATCGCCCGCGGGGACCTCCGTCAGGTCATGGCGGACCCTGGGGTGGTCGAGGTCTACCTGGGTGCGGTCGCCGCCAGCGGGGACCTGCCGTGACGCCGTTGCTCGAGCTGCGAGGGCTCGACACGCACTACGGCGACTTCCAGGCCCTGCACGGCATCGACCTGACCGTCACCGAGGGTGAGACGCTGGCCGTCATCGGTGCGAACGGGGCCGGCAAGTCCACCCTGCTCAAGACGATCGCCGGGCTGATGCCGGTGACCGGGGGAGTGCTGCGGTACGCCGGCGCCGACATCTCCAGGCGGCCGACGTACCGACGTGTCTCGGACGGGATCGTGCTGACCCCCGAGGGGCGCAGGATCTTCCCCAGCCTGACCGTCGAGGAGAACCTCCTGGTCGGTGCGTACCGCCGGCGTCCCGGACCCTGGGGGCTGACCGAGATCTACGACACCTTCCCCCTGGTGGCCGACCGGCGGGCCCGGTACGGCGCGCACCTCTCGGGCGGGGAGCAGCAGGCCACGGCGATCGCGCGGGCCCTGATGAGCAACCCTCGCCTGCTGCTGCTGGACGAGGTCTCGCTCGGGCTCGCACCGGTCGTGGTCGCCGAGATCTACGCCGCCATGCCGGCCATCACCCAGCAGGGCACCACCGTGCTCGTCGTGGAGCAGGACCTGAACCAGGCGCTCCGCGTCGCGGACCGCATCCAGTGCCTGCTGGAGGGCAGGACCGTGCTGGAGGGCCCCTGCGGCCGAGGTCACCCGCGAGCAGGTCGCCGCCGCCTACTTCGGGCTGGCGGCCCGCTGATGGCCTGGGTGAACGCCGTCCTGCAGGGCGTGCTGCTCGGGGGCCAGTACGCGATGCTCGCCTGTGGGCTGTCGCTGATGTTCGGCGTGATGCGCATCGTCAACCTGGCGCACGGCACCATGGCGGTGGCCGCCGCCTACCTGGCCTACTGGCTCGTCGACAGCCTGGGGCTGCCGACCGTCCTCGCGCTCGTGGTCACCATCCCCGTCTTCGCCGCCGTCGGGTACGCCCTCCAGCGGGGGCTGCTCAACCGTGCCCTGCGGATGGGCGAGCTCGAGCCGCTGCTGGTCACCTTCGGGCTGAGCATCGCGCTCATCAGCGTGCTGCAGGAGACCTTCAGCGCCGACTCCCGCCACCTCTCGGCCGGTTCCCTGGAGACGGCGTCGCTCAGGATCACCGAGGACCTCTCCATCGGGTGGTTCTCGCTGCTGGTGCTGCTGGCCGCGGTCGGGGTCATCGCGGGCATCGAGCTGTTCCTCTCCCGCACCGCCCAGGGCCGGGCGATGCGGGCGACCAGCGACGACCCGGACACCGCACGCGTCATGGGCATCGACAACGCCCACGTCTACGGGCTGGCCACCGCCATCGCCGTCGCCACGGTCGCCCTCGCGGGCACCGTGGTCGGGATGAGCACCCTGTTCACGCCCGGGTACGGCGACCTGGTGCTCATCTTCGCCTTCGAGGCGGTCATCATCGGGGGACTGGGCTCGCTGTGGGGAACGCTGGCCGGCGCCATGGTCCTCGGGACCGCGCAGACGGTGGGCGCGCAGGTCGACCCGGCGTGGGGCATCCTGGCCGGCCACGTCGTCTTCCTGGTCGTCCTGCTGCTACGACCGCAGGGGCTCGTGGCCAAGGTGCGGGCGGTCGCATGAGCACCTCGGGGACCACCGACCAGGCCGGCTCGTCCACGACCGTGCGGGTCGTGCGCGGCGACCGCTACGGCGCCGCCGCCCTCGGGCTGCTGGCGGTGCTCGTCGTGCTGCTGGCCGCGGTGTGCCGTACACGGTGTCCCTGGGCCAGCTCTCCGACCTGGTCGGGCTCTTCGCGCTCGTCATCCTCGGCACGACCTGGAACCTCCTGGCCGGGTACGGCGGCATGGTCTCCATCGGTCAGCAGGCTTTCATCGGCGTCGGGGGCTACGCCACCATCTACGTCGCCGACGTCGTCGGCGTGCCGCTGGTGGCCTCGGTGCTGCTGTCCTCGGTGGTCTGCGTCCTCGTCGCCTGGCTCACCTCGTTCCTGGTGTTCCGGCTGGCCGGCGGGTACTTCGCCATCGGCACCTGGGTGGTCGCGGAGGTGGTCAAGCTGCTGACCGACCCAGTTCACGGCCCTGGGGTCGGGTGGCGGGCTCTCGCTGCGGGCGTTCAACGGCGTCGACCGGGTGACCCGGGTGGCGACGGTCTACTGGCTGGCGCTGGCCTCTGACCGTGCTGGTGGTCCTGGGCACCTACCTGCTCATGCGCAGCCGGGTGGGGCTGGGGCTGACCGCGATCCGCGACGAGCCCGTCGCGGCGGCCAACGTGGGCGTCCGCGTCGAGCGCGGGCGTCGCATCATCTACCTGGCGGCGGCCGGGGGCGCCGGGCTGGCCGGCGCGCTGATCGCCATCAACAACCTGAGGGTCGCCCCGGAGTCGAACTACTCGGTGAGCTTCGCGCGCGGCATGATCTTCATCGTGGTGATCGGTGGCATCGGGACCATCGAGGGCCCGATCGTCGGCGCGGTCGTCTACTGGTTCCTGCAGAACCAGCTCTCGAGCCTCGGCACCTGGTACATGGTCATCCTCGGCGTGGTCGCGATCGTGGTGGTCCTGGTCGCACCCCAAGGGATCTGGGGCCTGGTGACCCGAGGGCGGTTGCACGCCTTCCCGGTGCACCACCGCGTCAAGGGATGACGGGCGTCGAGGCCTCCACGCAGGCACCTTCAGGGCCAGTGCGTCGGCCAGCACCTCGACGCGCGGTTGACCTCGGCCCCCCGGGCGCTCGCGGCGACGTAGCGGTCCGGCCGGACCAGGACGTGGTCGGCGCCGACGTCGTCGAACCACGCCGCGTAGGTGCCCTCGACGTCCACCACGTCCGCCCCGGCCGCCGCGGACCCCGTGCTGAGCACGAGCCCACCGAGCCGGGCGAGGACGTCGCTCGTGGCGGGGTCGAGGTCCGTCGTGGCACCCACGCGGCTGAGCAGCACCCACGAGTGGCCGACCACGTCGTCGAAGCGTCCGGTGCGTCCCCGGTAGGTGACCACGCCCTGACGCGAGGGCAGCCCTCCGCCTCGGCCCTCGACCCAGGCACCGGGCCCCAGGGGGTTGTCGCGGGGCCACAGCGGGCCGTGCTTCGACAGCTCCGCCCACTGGGCGACCATGGTCCGGTCCCGCTCGGCGGCCAGCTCGGGGTCCGTCACACAGATGACCGCGCCCATGCCGACCGAGAACTCGATGAACCCCTGCGCGTGCGGGCGACGCTCCGCGCCGTACCCGTCGAGCACCCGGTCGTCGGCGACCCCCCGCAACGCCAGCTCGAGGCGCCAGGCCAGGTTCACCGCGTCGCGCAGCCCGGCGCACATGCCCTCCCCGGCGAAGGGTGGCATCAGGTGGGCGGCGTCCCCGGCGATGAGCCAGCGGCCGTCCCGCCAGGAGTCGGCGTAGCGGGCCTGGAAGCGCCAGACCACCGAGCGGTCGATGCGTGCGTTGTCCGGGGTGACGTCGAAGGGCCGCAGGAGCGGCCACACGGTCGCCGGGTCGGCCCACTGCTCGGGCGTCTCGCCCGGCAGCAGCATGAACTCCCACCGACGCCGGTCCGGTGCCCCGCCGGGGACCACCGTGGTGGGTCGCGCCGGGTCGCAGACCTGGTAGTGGGCCGGGTCGTAGGTGCGGGGCTCGTCGAGGACCATGTCCACCACGATCCAGTCGTAGTGGAACCGCAGGTCGGTCACGCTCAGGCCGAGCGACCGGCGTACGAAGCTGTTCGCACCGTCGGCGCCGATGCCGTAGGAGGCGGTGACGAACAGGGCCTCGGTGCCGTCCACCACCCGCCCGTCGACGGCTCGTGACACCCGGTGGAACTCAGCCGTGACCGAGGAGGGGCCCTGGTCGACGGCCACCGCCTCGTAGCCCGCCACCAGCGTCACGCCCTCGGTGGCCGCGGCGATCTCGCGCAGCCGGTCCTCCAGCAGGGGCTGGTAGAACCAGTAGCGGCTGCGGAAGCCGTCCGCGGCGCGGCTCATCCAGTCCACCTCCTGCAGCGTCCGGCCGTCGGCGGTCAGCATCGGGTAGCGGTCCTCGTACCAGACGATCGCCGGGTCGGTCTCGGGGTCGATGCCGATGCCGGCGAGGATGCGCGCGATCTCGTGGTCGAAGGTCACCGCCCGCGGGAGCGGGTAGGGCTCGAGGTGCCGCTCGACCCCGACGACCGTGAAGCCGCGGCGGCCCAGGTCGATGGCCGTCAGCAGGCCCACCGGCCCGAGACCGACGACCACCACGTCGGCCTCCAGCCGGGTGGCGGCCTGCTGCTCCGGTGCGGTGGCGCGTGTCGTCACGGCGGTTCCTTCCACATCGTCTATGAACTAGTCGTCAGAAATGAATTGTCATTCACTTGGTGACTCGCCTCACATAGTGAATGATGGTTCACCTCACGCGCAAGGGCAGGAGAGGAGGAGCCGGTGACGACGTCGGCCCGATCCACCCCGGCTCCGACGAGCGACCGACGGATGCGCAAGGCGGAGGCCACCCGCACCCGGCTGGTCGACGCGGCCCGGCTCCTCATCGCGCGCTCCGGCCCGGACGCGGTGACCATCGCCCAGATCACCGCCGCGGCCGACCTCGGCATCGGGACCTTCTACAACTACTTCGCCACCCGCGACGACATCATCACCGCGGTCATCACCGACACCGTGGAGAGCATGGGCCAGCGTCTGGACGCGATGACGAAGGACATGGCCGACCCGGCCGAGGTCTTCGCGTCCTCCTTGCGACACCTCATGGGCACCGCGATCACCGACCCGGTCTGGGCCTGGTTCGTGGTCCGCATCGGTGCCGCCCACCCCGCGCTGGTCGGCATCCTCGGGCCGCGGGCCACCCGGGACCTGCGTCGCGGGATCGAGGAGGGTCGCTTCGAGATCGCCAACCTGGCCATGACGGCCGACGTCGTCTTCGGGGCCCTGCTGGCCGCGATCTCCTCCTACCTCGCCGGCGACAGGTCGGGCGACCAGCCCGCGCAGTACGCCGAGCTCAATCTCCGCATGGTGGGGCTGTCCCGGGAGGACGCCGCCGAGGTGTGCCGTCGCCCCCTGCCCGTCCTGCCCGAACCGCCGGTCCGGCCCGGCGCGTCCGGTCCGTCCGTGCCGCACGCCCGACCGAGGGAGAACTGATGCAGCCGACCCCAGGCACGGCCCAGAGGTTCTCCACGTCCTCGCTGCCGGAGGACAAGCGGGTCGCCCTGTGGGAGGACCACAACGAGGCCGAGCTGATCGACCTGCGCTGCCGTACCCTCGGTGGCGCGTCGCTCGAGGCGTCGATGGTCAACCTTCAGCTGGACCACCTGCACCTCGCACGGGTCCAGGGCAACCCGCACGTGGTCGAGCGGACGGCGGAGCTCGTGCGTCACCGGCCCTCCGACGCGATCGCGGTGTACCTCACGCTGGTGGGGGAGGCGTTCTTCTACCACGAGGACGCGGTGCGCACGGTGCGCCCCGGTGAGCTGCTGATCTGCGACACCGACCGGCCGTTCATGCGTGGATTCTCCCAGGGGCTGGAGGAGCTGGCCGTCAAGGTGCCGCGCGAGACCTTCCACGAGCTGACCGGTCTCAGCACGCTGGCGACCCCGCTGGTGATGGACTTCGCCGCGGGCAGCGTGGAGGCCCGGACGCTGGCCCAGGTGGTCGGACGCGCGGTGCGGCCCACCGGGGCCCTTCCCGTCGAGGAGGGCACGGTCCTGCAGCTGCTGGCGCAGCTGCTCACCGGGAGCCCCAGCGACGTCTCGTCGGTCCACCTGGCCACGGCCAAGGCGTTCATCGAGCAGCACCTGGCCGACCAGAACCTGACGGCGTTCCGGGTGGCCGACGGGATCGGCATCTCCGAGCGCCACCTCTCGCGGGTCTTCTCGGCCTCCGGGTCGAGCGTGCCGCAGCACACCATGACCCGCCGGCTGGAGCGTGCCCGTGCCCTGCTGGTCAGCCAGCCCGCGCTGACGGTGGCCGAGGTGGCGGCCCGCAACGGCTTCCGGTCGGCGACGTACTTCTCCCACGCTTTCCGGGACCGGTACGGGGAGCGGGCCACCGACACGCGGCGCCGGGCGAGGATGTCCGCTCCCTCGGCGTGACGTCGGCCTGACGTCGGCGTGACCACGGCGTGACGGCGGCGCCGAAAGTGTGCAATTCCGCCACGTCGCGCACCGGGGCTGCCGCCACGGGCGACGTACGTCACATACTCGGACCACGGACGGGCGAGAGAGCCCGCGGTGGGGAGGCGACGACGTGCCAGCGTTCCACGACGGACTCGACGAGACCGAGATCCCGCAGACGGAGGACGTCGTCGAGACCGACGTGCTCATCGTCGGCTCGGGACCGGCCGGCTCCTCGGCGGCTCTCTTCCTGAGCACGTTGGGCATCCGGACCATCATGATCACCAAGTACCGCTGGACCGCGAACACGCCGCGGGCGCACATCACCAACCAGCGGGCCATGGAGATCTTCCGCGACATGGGCATCGAGGACGAGGTGCTCGCCGACGCCACCCCGCACGAGCTGGTGGGCGACACGGTCTTCTGCACCTCGATCGCCGGGGAGGAGATCGGCCGCATCCGCACCTGGGGCACCCGTCCCGACCGCGAGGGCGACTACCGGCTGGCCTCGCCGTGCCTGACCGTGGACATCCCGCAGACCTACCTCGAGCCGATCCTGGTGCGCAACGCCACGGTCCGCGGCACCGAGTCCCGCTTCGCCACCGAGTACCTCTCGCACGTGCAGGACGAGGACGGCGTGACGGTCCGGGTGCGCGACCGGCTCACCGGCCACCAGTACCAGGTCCGCGCCGCCTACCTGATCGGGGCCGACGGCGCCCGCTCGATGGTCGCCGCCGACATCGGCCTGCCCTACGAGGGCGCCATGGACATCGCCGGCTCGATGAACATCACCTTCAAGGCCGACATCTCCGCGCTCGTCGACCACCGGCCGAGCGTCCTGTACTGGGTCATCTCGCCGGGCTCGGACGTGGGTGGCATCGGGACCGGCCTGGTGCGGATGGTCCGCCCGTGGGACGAGTGGCTGATCGTGTGGGGCTACGACATCGCCGGCCCGCCGCCCGTCCTGGACGACGAGGCCGCGACCGCGATCGTCCGGGAGCTGCTCGGGATGCCCGACCTCGAGCCGGAGATCACCGGCTACAGCCTGTGGGGCGTCAACGAGATGTACGCGACGCGGCTGCAGGAGGGACGCGTCTTCTGCGTCGGCGACGCCGTGCACCGGCACCCTCCGAGCAACGGCCTGGGCTCCAACACCAGCATCCAGGACTCCTACAACCTCGCCTGGAAGCTGGCCGCCGTGCTCCGCGGCCAGGCGGCGCCGTCGCTGCTCGACTCCTACACCGCGGAGCGGGCGCCGGTGGCCGAGCGCATCGTCACCCGCGCCAACCGCAGTGCGCCGCGAGTTCGGCGAGATGTTCGAGGCCCTCGGCGTCGTGGGGCTGTCCGGGGAGGAGATGGCGGCCGCCATCGAGGAGCGCAAGGCGAACACGCCGGCAGGGCTGGCGAAACGGGCCGCGCTGGTCTCGGCCATGGACCGCAAGAACTACGAGTTCAACGCCCACGGCGTCGAGCTCGGCCAGTTCTACGAGTCCGACGCGATCCTCTCCGACGGCACCCGTCCGGCGCCGTCGCGCGACGAGGACCTCTACCACGTCATGTCGACCTCGCCGGGCGCCCACCTGCCGCACGCGTGGGTCGGGGACAACACCGCCAAGCACGCCCTGATGGACCTCGCGCCGTACGACTCCTGGACGCTCATCACCGGTGTGGCCGGCGAGGCCTGGGCCGACGCGGTCGCCTCCGTCACCGCCGCGACGGGGCTGCCGCTGCGAGCGGTGGTGATCGGCCCGGGGCGCGAGGTCACCGACCTCTACTACGACTGGGCCACGCTGCGCGAGGTCGAGGAGTCCGGCGCGCTGCTGGTGCGGCCGGACAAGCACGTGGCCTGGCGCGCCACCTCGTTGCCCGAGGACCCCGGCGGTGTCCTGCTCGACGCGATGGACCGACTGCTGGGGCGGCCGGCGTGACCCAGCGCTTCACCCACCGCACCCTGCCGCAGCGCGTCGTCTTCGCCGCGGGCGACTCCCCGGCCGCCGTCCGCGAGGAGGTCGCGGCCCTCGGTGCGGCCCGCGTGATGCTGATCGCCTCGGAGCGGGAGGCCGCGCTGGCCGACCCCATCGCCGCGGAGCTGCCGCTGGCGCTGCGGCACGACGAGGTCGTCATGCACGTGCCGGTGGAGGTGGCCCGCCGGGCCCGCGAGGCCGCGGCCGACTGCGGCGCCGACGTGCTGGTCAGCGTGGGCGGCGGCTCCACGACCGGGCTGGCGAAGGCGGTGGCGCTCGCCTCGGGGCTGCCCGTGGTCGCCGTACCCACCACCTACGCCGGCTCCGAGGCCACCGACGTGTGGGGACTGACCGAGGGCGGCACCAAGACGACGGGCGTCGACGCCGCGGTGCTGCCGGCCTCGGTGGTCTACGACGCGGCGCTGCTCACCAGCCTGCCGGGCGAGCTCACGGTCGCCTCCGGGCTCAACGCGATGGCGCACTGCGTGGACTCGATGTGGGGTCCGCGTGCCGACCCGTTCGACCGCGCGCAGGCCGGGGAGGGCATCCGGGCCCTGGCCGCAGGGCTGCCGGTGGTGGCCCGCGACGCCGGCGCGGTCGACGGCATCGAGGACACGCTGTACGGCGCCTACCTGGCCGCGGTGGCGTTCGCCAGTGCCGGGTCCGGGATGCACCACAAGATCTGTCACGTGCTCGGTGGCATGTTCGCGCTGCCGCACGCGCAGACCCACGCCGTCGTCCTGCCCCACGTGCTGGCCTTCAACGCGCCGAACGCTCCCGCCGCCCGGGAGCGCATCGCCCGCGCCCTGGACGCTGACTCCGCGGTCACCGGGCTGGCGCGGCTGTACGCGACGCTGCAGGCCCCGCGGTCCCTGCGCGAGCAGGGCATGCCCGAGGAGGGTATCGCCGCAGCCGTCGAGCCGGTGCTGGCCGCCGTGCCGTCGAGCAACCCGACGCCCGTCACCGCCGAGAACGTCACCGCGCTGCTCCGAGCGGCGTGGACCGGAGAGGAGCCCTCGATGAGCAGCGGAGCAGCCGCGGTCAGCCCCGAGCAGGCCGCCCGCGAGGAGGAGCTGGTCGAGCGCGTCCGCCGGTCCTTCGACACCTGCGCCGACCCTCGTCTGCGTCAGCTGGTGGTGGCCCTGGCCGAGCACGTGCACGCGTTCATCCGGGAGACCCGCCTCACCGAGCAGGAGTGGGGGGAGGCCATCGACTTCCTCACCCGGGCCGGCCACATCACCGACGACCGGCGCCAGGAGTTCATCCTGCTCTCCGACGTCCTGGGCGCCTCCATGCAGACGATCGCGGTGAACAACCCGGCCCACGGGGAGGCCACCGAGGCCACCGTGTGGGGGCCGTTCTTCGTGGAGGGATCACCCGAGATCGCCAACGGGGGCGACATGTCGGCCGGCGCGGCGGGTGAGCCGTGCTGGGTGGAGGGAACGGTCACCGACGTCGGCGGCACGCCCCTGGCCGGCGCGCTGCTCGAGGTGTGGGAGGCCGACGAGGACGGCATGTACGACGTGCAGTACCCCGACGGCCGTACCTCCGCCCGCGCGCACCTGCGCACCGAGGAGGACGGGTCCTACCGCTTCTGGGGGATCACCCCGACGCCGTACCCCATCCCGTACGACGGTCCGGTGGGTCAGCTGCTGGAGGCCGTCGGCCGCTCGCCCATGCGGGCCAGCCACCTGCACTTCCTGGTCTCGCACCCCGGCTGCCGCACCCTGGTCACCCACATCTTCGTGGCCGGCGACGCCCTCCTGGAAGCCGACAGCGTCTTCGGCGTCAAGGACTCGCTGGTCAAGGAGTTCGAGCAGCAGCCGCCGGGCACGCCCACGCCCGACGGTCGCGAGGTCGTGGGCACGTGGTCGCGCACCCGCTTCGACATCGTGCTGGCCCCCGCCACCGTTGGTTGAGGTGCGAGCGGAGCCGAGCCCCAACGCTGGTTGAGGTGCGGGCCGAGCGAGCCTCGAGACCTCCGCGCCAGGTCGGCTACCGTCGAGCGATGACGACGCGACGGCACTGGGTGGTCGTGGCCTCCCGCGACCACGCCAGGCGAGGCGTGGCCGACGGCTTCGTGATGGCCAACCACGGCAAGCGTCCGCCGCTGGCGAGGATGTCACCCGGTGACGGCATCCTCGTCCACTCGCCGACGACCACCTTCCCGCAAGGTGAGCCCTTGCGGGCCATCACCGTCGTCGGAGAGGTCACCGGGGACGAGCCCGAGCCGAGCGTCGCGATCCCCGGTGGCTTCCGGCGGGCCGCCCGCCTGCGGGAGATCGACCCGCTGCCGCTGGAGGACGTCCGCGCGTACCTGCCGGTCACACGGATCCGGTACGGATTCTTCGAGCTGGACGACGCCGCCGCCGAGGCCATCCTCGAGCTCGCGGGCCGCTCGCACCTCGACCAACGGGTCAGAGGGCGAGGGCCGTGGCGACGAACCGCGCGAGCTCCCGGGAACGACTGTGGGACGGCCACGCGATCACCGTGCTGACCTCCGGTGCGTCGATCAGCGGCACCGCGACCACGCCCTCGCCCACCTGGTCGGCCACCGACTGCGGTGCGACCAGGTAGGTGCGCCCCAGGGCGATGAGCTGGAGCAGCTGGGCGTTGTCGCGCACGGCGGGGCCGGGACCGTCCACGTACCTTCCGTCGCGGTCGGGCCAGCGAGGGGCGGGGAGGTCGGCCAGCGCCTCCAGCTCGGAGAGCCGCAGAGGAGAACGGCCCGTGAGCGGATGGCCCGAGGGCAGCAGGACGACCTGGGCCTCGACGACGGCACTGGTCACCGGTGCGAACAAGGGCATCGGCTACGCGATCGCGGAAGGGCTGGGGTCACAGGGCTTCCGCGTGGGTGTCGGCGCTCGTGACGAGGGTCGACGCGAGGCCGCCGTGAGCCAGCTCCGGGCCGCCGGGGTCGACGCCTTCGGAGTGCCGCTCGACGTGACCGACGAGCGCAGCGTGGCCGACGCGGCCGGCGTGGTGCAGGAGGTCGCGGGCGGCCTGGACGTCCTCGTCAACAATGCGGCGATCACCGGCGGCATGCCGCAGGAGCCCACCCTCATCGACCTCGACACCATCCGCACCGTGGTCGAGACGAACGTGCTCGGTGTCATCCGCGTGACGAACGCGATGCTGCCCATGGTGCGGCGGTCGCCGTCACCGCGGATCGTCACCATGTCCAGCGGCGTCGGCTCGCTGACGCGGCAGGCGGCTGCCGACGGCGAGGGCTCCGTGGGACCGGTCGCGGCGGCGTACTCCACCTCCAAGACGTTCCTCAACGCCGTCATGCTGCAGTACGTGCGCGAGCTGGCCGACACCGACATCCTCGTGAACGCGGCCTGCCCCGGGTACGTCGCGACCGACCTCAACGGATTCCGAGGCGTGCGTACGGCCGAGGAGGGCGCGGCCACGGCGATCCGGCTGGCGACGCTGCCCGACGGCGGTCCGACCGGGGGGTTCTTCGAGGACGCCGGCACCGTCCCCTGGTGAACCCATCCTGCGCGCTGGCACGTCTCGAGGCTCGCTTCGTCGCTCCTCAACCGTCGAGGCGCTGAATGTCACCGCGAGCCGCGGGTAAGGCCGTGACCATGACGAAGCAGACCGAGACCGTGGTGAGGCAGCTGCTCGACGAGCACGGCCGGACGTACGCCGAAGCCGCGGGCATCCGCCTCAAGGACGCACCGGCCGCGCTGTACCAGCTGCTGGTCCTCACCGTGCTGAGCTCGGCGCGCATCTCCGCCGACCTGGCGGTCGACGCGGCCAAGGAGCTGTTCGCGGCGGGTTGGACCACGCCGCAGAAGATGAGGGAGGCGACGTGGCAGGAACGGGTGGACGCCCTCGGTCGTGCCAGCTACACCCGGTACGACGAGAGCACCTCGACCAAGCTGGAGGAGGGTGCTGCGTGGCTCGTCGATACCTACGGGGGTGACCTCCGCCGTCTCAAGCCGGACGACCACGCAGGTGTGGGTGACCTCATCGACGCCATCGCGGAGACGCCCCGCATCGGGCCCGTGGGTGCTCGGATCTTCTGCCGGGAGGTGCAGGACGTGTGGCCGGTGGTGGCGCCGTTCTTCGATGACCGGGCGCTGGAGGAGGCGGGCCGCCTGGGGTTGCCCGACGATCCCGAGCAGCTCGCGAGGCTGGCGCCCCAGGGCGAGGTCGCCCGGCTGGCGGCGGCGCTGGTGCGGTCGGAGCTGGGTCGCTGAGAGACGGGGTTTCGAGGCTCGCTCCGCTCGCACCTCAACCAGCGTGGGGGGTGTCGAAGAGGGCCATCGTGGTCCGGTGGGCCTCCGCCAGCACGTCCGGCAGGGGGCCACGACGGTGGGCCTCGGAGATGATCTCGACCCCCCACGGTCCAGGGAATCCGATGTCCTGCAGCGTTCGCACGAAGCCGGGCACGTCGAAGGTGCCCTCGCCGCACAGGACCCGGTGGTGGATCGTGTCGAGGAAGAGGTCGTCGGACTGCGGTGGCGGCGCGTCGTTCAGCTCGACCACGAACACGATGCGACCGGGCACCTGCGCCAGGTCGGCCAGCGTGGACGGGCCGCGCTCCAGGTGCCAGATGTCCACGACCAGTCCGGCGGCGGGGTGGTCCGCGGCCGCGACGAGGTCGGCGGCCAGCCGGAAGTCGGCGACGTTGGAGAACGGCAACGGCTCCAGCGCCACCCTGGTCCCGACCTCCGCCGCCTCGGCGGCGAGCCGGTGCAGCTCGCCCGCCCAGAGGGCGACGTCGCTCAGCGGTGCCACCACACCGTCGACGGTCGTGACGTCCGGCCCGATCTTGATCTGCCTGGCCCCCAGCACCTCCGCGGCACCGAGCAGGGCTCGTCGTACCCGGTCGGAGCGCGTCCGGCGCTCGTCGGTGGTCCACCAGTCCTCCAGCAGCTCCACCTCGACGTGGACCAGGCCCAGGTCGTCGCAGATCCGCTTGACCTCGCGCAGGTCGTAGATCGTCGCCGCGGCCTCGAGGTCGTCGATGGTGAAGCCGATACCCGTGAAGCCGGCCCCGGCCACGGCCTCCGCCCGGGTGCGCAGGTCCACCGGGCTGAGGTGGTGCCCCCGAACGGGCCACGCGTCGCCGGTGTGCGACCAGCACGTGGCCAGGAGCTCGGTCGTCACGGGCGGTCCGCCCCCTGCGTGGGGCGGGGGAGCGTGCGGGCGGACTGCGCGTCCAGCGCTTCTCCGAAGGCCTGCGTTGTCCAGCCCTCGGCCAGGGCCTGGCGGAGCAGGTCCGCCTGCGTCTGGGGCGAGAGACCCCCGATGGGCTGGTCCCGGTCGAGGTTGGTGGGGAAGGGGTAGCCCTCGGCCGAGGCGGCGACCACGTGGGCGAGCTCGCGCTCGGTGACCCCGGCAGCCTGCCGCTGCTGCAGGACCGGGTACAGCGCGCGGCACACCGCCACCCGGTCGACGCTCTCCATGGCCCGGCCGAACGGCGAGGACACCTGCAGCAGGTTGGCCATCCGTCGTACGTCGGTGGTGACGTTGGTCCCGGCGCCGTGGAACAGGGCGGGGTTGAAGAACGCGGCGTCGCCCTTCTCCAAGGGCAGCTGGGTGTAGTGCTCGAGGAAGTACGCCGTGAACTCCGGCAGGTGGAAGGCCAGGAAGCCCGGCTCATACTGGTGCGAGTACGGCAGGTAGAGGGTCGGGCCCGTCTCGATCGGCATGTCGCAGTGGGCGACCGCACCCTGCAGCGTCAACGTGGGGGACAGGCGGTGCACGTGGGCGGGGAAGCGGGCTGCCGACGCGGCGTCCATGAACCCGAGGTGGTAGTCGCGGTGGGCGGTCTGGGCCTCGCCACCGGGGTTGACGACGTTGACCTGGGACGTGACCTGGTAGCCGGCCCCGAGCCAGGCCTCGCTGACGAGGGCGATGACGTCGTTGGCGTAGTACTCGGCGAACACCTCGGGGTCGGCGAGCGCCAGCTTGTCGAGAGCACCCCACACCCGGTCGTTGGCCCCCGGCTTGGCGAAGTGGTCGCCCGCGGCGCCGCCGGAGGCCTTCTCGGTGGCGATCAGCGCGTGGAACGCCTCGGTGGCCCGGTCGACGACCGCCGTGTCCCCGAACGCCTGCTTGAACACCACGATGCCGGGGCCGTCGGTCAGCGCCCGGATCAGCTCGGTCTGCACGTCCGTGCGGCCCGCGTCGGTGCCGGTGGCGGCCCGCAGCCGGTCGCCGTAGACCAGGACGTTGCGCTCGACGGCGTCCGCGTGGGGATAGTCCTCGAGCCTGGTCTCCTGGCCGACCAGGGCGGTGAAGTCGTCGAGGGAGCAGTCGGCGGTGGAGAGCCGACCGGTGGTCCGTGCGGTGGTGGGAGTGGTCATGGGGTCCGGTCTCCTTGGAAGGGCGAGCTGGTGCGGGCGGGGGCAATGGTGCTCATGGCTGTACCTCGGCGATCTGCACCGGACGGTGCTGCTGGAGGGAGAGGGTCGCTGCTTCGGCCATCCACGTCACGGCGAGCGCGTCGTCGACGGTGCACGGGCTGGGTCGTCGACCCGCGACGACGTCGGTGAAGGCGGTCAGCTCGGCCACGAACGCGTCGGCGAGCCGGTCCATGAAGAACGTCCAGGGCTTCCCGCTCGGCCAGGTCGCACCCGGCTCGAGGTTGCGGAACGGGGTGCTCTCCGACCATCCGGCCGCCACGCTGGCCACGGTGCCGTGCAGCTCGAGCCGTACGTCGTAGCCGCTGGGGTTGTAGCGGGTGTTCGACACCACCGCGGTCGCGCCGTCGTCGAAGGTGACCAGCACCTGGGCGGTCGCGACGTCACCGAGCTCGGCGAAGAGCGCGTCGCCACGGGCGCTGCCGATGGCGTACACCTCGACGGCCTCGCGCCCGGTGACCCAGCGCACCGTGTCGAAGTCGTGCACCGCGCAGTCGCGGAAGATGCCCCCGGAGACCGCGACGTACCCGCGCGGCGGCGGGGCCGGGTCGAGCGTGGTCGAGCGCACGGTGTGCACCCAGCCGAGCTCCCCGTCGGCCAGCGCGGTGCGGGCCGCGACGTACGCCGGGTCGTAACGCCGGGGGTAGCCGATCATCACCGGTACGCCGGTGGCCTTGACGTGGTCCGCGATCTCGACGGCCTCTGCCACGACCCCCGACAACGGCTTCTCGCAGAACACGGGGATGCCGGCGTCGACCCCGGCCCGGATCAGGGAGGTGTGCGCGTCGGTGGCGGCGGCGATGACGAGCCCGTCGACGCCGGCCCGGATCATCTCCTCCGGTGAGTCCGCGACCTCTGCGCCGAACCGCTCGGCGACCGAGGCGGTGACCGAGGGCACCGCATCGGTGACGACCAGCGAGTCGACGCCTTCGAGGCGGGACAGGGTGTCGGCGTGGAACGCACCGATCCGGCCGAGTCCGACGAGACCTAGACGCATGGGGGTCTCCTTCGTGGGGGTGGCGGCACCACCAGCGTGGGCGTCGGGCAGGACCGGGTCAACAGGTGGGCAGCCGTCAAAAACACCTCACGTGACCTGTCCGGGCGGTTAGTGGACTGGGCAGTCGACGCGATCGGGCGTTGACAGTCGTGCGACGCATCCCTCAGCATCACCGCTGTGGGCCATCCGTACCCCATCCGGGAGATCGCTCGTCAGGCCGGGCTCAGCGAGGCCACGGTCGACCGCGTCCTGAACCACCGGCCCGGGGTGCGTGCCAGCACCGTCAGCACCGTGCAGCAGGCCATCACCGACCTGGACCGGCAGCGCAGCCAGCTCCGTCTGACCGGTCGGACCTTCATCGTCGACGTGGTCATGCAGGCCCCGGACCGCTTCTCCTCCGAGGTGAAGGCCGCCCTGGAGGCCGAGCTGCCGTCGTTGCGGCCGGCCGTGGTGCGCTCGCGCTTCGACTTCCGGGAGAAGGGCTCCCCGGCCGACCTGGTGGCGGTGCTCGACGGGATCGGGCGCCGCGGGTCCATGGGGGTGGTGCTCAAGGCGCCCGACGTCCCTGAGATCGGCGCTGCGGTCGCGAGGCTCCACGAGCAGGGGATCCCGGTCGTCACGCTGGTCACCGACCTGCCGCTGAGCCGGCGCGTCGCGTACGTCGGGATCGACAACCGCGCGGCCGGGGCCACTGCGGCGTACCTCGTGCACCGTCTGCTCGGGCAGCGGGAGGGCGACGTGCTGATCGCGATGAGCCGCAGCGTCTTCCGGGGCGAGGAGGAGCGCGAGATCGGCTTCCGCGCAACCATGCGACGTCAGTCAGCGAGCCGTGGCCTGGTCGAGCTCACCGACACCGACGGCCTCGACGTGGGCGTCGAGGAGTCCGCCCTGCGCACGGTGGAGGAGCACCCGGGGATCTCGTCGGTCTACTCGATCGGCGGCGGCAACCAGGCCATCCTGCGGGCGTTCGAGGCGGCAGGTCGTCGCTGCGAGGTGTTCGTCGGGCACGACCTCGACCGCGACAACCTGTCCCTATTGCGGGACGAGCGGATGACCGCCGTCCTGCACCACGACCTCCGCTACGACCTCCGTCGGGCCTGCCACGTGATCATGCAGGCGCAGGGCGCCATCGAGGGACCGATCGAGTCGGTGCCCTCGCCGATCCACGTGGTGACGCCGTACAACGTGCCGGTGCTGCCCGCCGTGTGACGGCGGGGTCGAGCCAGCGCGTGTACGGCGGGCGGGGTGGGGTGGGGTGGGACGAGGTGGTTGCGACCCCGCTTCGCCCGCACCTCGACCAGCGGAGGTCGCTTCCCCCGCACCTCGACCAGCGGGGCCGTCAGCCGGCGGTGGCGAAGGCGTGGACGGTGGCCTGGGTGAAGGCCGGGAGGTCGTCGGGGTTGCGGCTGGTGACCAGGGTGAAGCCGCCCTCAGGGCAGGTGAAGGACTCGACGTCCTGCCAGGCGCCACCGGCGTTGACGATGTCCGTGTGCAGGCTGGGCCAGCTGGTGAGCGTCTTGCCGGAGACCACTCCCGCCTCCACCAACGTCCAGGGGCCGTGACAGATCGCGGCCACGGGCTTGCCGGCCTGGGCGAACGCCTTGACGAACCCCACGGCGTCCTGGTCCATGCGCAGCTTGTCGGGGTTGGTCGTGCCCCCGGGGAGCACCAGGGCGTCGAAGTCGTCCGGAGAGACGTCGGAGACCGCCCGGTCGGCGTCGAACGCGTCGCCCTTCTCCACGTCGTGGTTGAAGGCCTGCACCGGACCCTTCTCGGGGGCGACCAGCACGGTCTCGGCGCCTGCGTCACGCAAGGCCTCCCAAGGGGTGGTCAGCTCGACCTGCTCGACGCCGGAGTTGGCGACGAGGAAGGCGATGCGCTTGCCGGAGAGCTCGTCGGACATGGGGGTCCCTCTTCTCGGTTCGGGTGTTCGGGTGGTCGGTGGTTTCGAGGCTCGCTCCGCTCGCTCCTCGAGCAGCGGACGGGGTCAGGGCTTGAGCAGGACCTTGGTCCAGCCCTCCAGCCGCTGGTCGAAGTTGGCGTACCCCTCGGCAGCCTGGTCGAGCGGGAGCTCGTGCGAGACGATCAGCGACGGTCGCGCACGCCCGGTGACGATGAGGTCGCGCAGCTCGCGGTTGTAGCGCTTGACAGGTGCCTGGCCGGTGCCCATGTGCTGACCCTTCGTGAAGAACTGTCCGTAGTCGAAGCCGACGCGGCCGTCCTTCGCACCCTGGTTCGGTGCCTGCGGGTCCTGCGGGACGTACACGCCGACGACGCCGATGCCCCCGTGGGCCTTGACGACGGCCACCAGGTTGTCCAGGACGAGCTCGGGGTGCTCCTGCCCCGACGGGTCGTGGGCCTGCCAGCCGACCGCCTCGACGCCCGAGTCGACCCCCAGCCCCCCGGTGGCGTCCATGATCTGCTGGACGGGGTCACCCGCGCTGAAGTCGACGGGCGTGCAGTCGAAGTCCTGGGCGAGCTTGAGCCGGTCCGGGTGCTGGTCGACGACGAAGACCTCGAGGGCACCGCGGATCCGGGCGCTGTACGCGGCCATCAGGCCGACAGGTCCGGCCCCGAACACGGCGACGCGGTCACCGGGTTGCATCCGGGCGAGCTGGGTCCCGTGCCACCCGGTGGGGAAGATGTCGGAGAGCATCGTGAAGTCGTTCTCCCACTCGGTGCCGGCGGGCAGGTCGAGCAGGTTGAAGTCGGCGTACGGCACGCGCAGCAGCTCGGCCTGGCCTCCGTCGTACGGGCCCATGTTGGCGTAGCCGTAGGCGGCGCCCTGCATGCCGTCGACCGGGTTGGTCCGCTCGCAGAACGACGTCCAGCCCTCGTTGCAGCTGCGGCAGGTGCCGCAGGCGATGTTGAACGGCACCGACACCCGGTCGCCGACCTTGACCCGGGTGACGCCTCGTCCGACATCGACGACGACGCCCATGTTCTCGTGGCCGAGGACCTTGCCCTCCTCGACGCCGGCGCGTCCCTCGTACATGTGGAGGTCCGAGCCGCAGATGTTCGTGGTGGTGAGGCGGATGACGGCGTCACCGGGCTCCTCGACCCGGGCGTCCGGCACCTCCTGCACGGCGACTTCGCGGGTACCTCGGTAGACGACGGCCTTCACTGGTGGTCCTCCTCGGTCGGGTGGTGGCGTGGGTCTCGAGGCTCGCTCCGCTCGCTCCTCGACCAGCGGGTGGGCCGGCGCGGGCGTACCCGACGGGCCCGGGGGCAAACGGCGTGGGGTCTCGAGGCTCGCTGCGCTCGCACCTCGACCAGCGGGGGGTTCGTGACTGATAGTTTCGGGCCATGTTCCGGACAGGCCTGGCGTGACGTCGTGACGGTGAGCGCGTTCGACCTGTTCAAGGTGGGCATCGGCCCGTCGAGCTCGCACACGGTGGGGCCGATGCGCGCGGCGTACCTGTTCGCCACCCGGCTGGCGGAGGAGGGCGTGCTGGCCCGCACCCAGCGGGTCGGTGTCGAGCTGTTCGGGTCGCTGGGAGCCACCGGGCATGGTCACGGCAGCGTGAAGGCCGTGGTCCTGGGCTTGCAGGGCGAGCAGCCCCACCTGGTGCGGCCCGAGGGCGCGGACGGTCAGCTGCGGACCGTCGCGGAGTCCGGGTCGCTGTGCCTGGGCGGCACCCATCGGATGCCGTTCTCGGTCGACGACGACATCGTGCTGCACCGGCGCAAGAGGCTGGACTTCCACAGCAACGGCATGCTGTTCGAGGCGCTGGACGCCGACGGGCGGTCGCTGCTGCGCCGCGAGTACTACTCGGTCGGGGGCGGGTTCGTGCTCGACCAGGACGAGACCGGTGCCGCCGTCCTGGTCGGCGACGCGACGCCGGTGCGCTACCCGTTCAGCACCGGGGGCGAGCTGCTGGCGATCACGACGGCCACGGGTCTGCGCATCAGCGACGTGATGCTGGCCAACGAGCGGGCCTGGCGCAGCGAGGAGGAGATCCGCGCGGGCCTGCTGCACATCTGGGCGGTCATGCAGGAGTGCGTGGAGCGGGGCAGCACCACCCGGGGGACCCTGCCGGGCGGGCTGAAGGTACGTCGCCGTGCGGCCGAGCTGCGCGAGCACCTCGAGACGACCGCCGACGAGACCGACCCGCTGCGCGCGATCGAGTGGGTCACGCTGTGCGCGCTGGCCGTCAACGAGGAGAACGCCGCGGGCGGCCGCGTGGTGACCGCACCCACCAACGGCGCCGCCGGCATCATCCCGGCGGTGCTGCACTACTACGCGCGATTCGTGCCCGGACACCCCGACGACCCCGACGGCAAGGACGACGGGATCGTCCGCTTCCTGCTCACCGCGGCTGCGGTCGGGCTGCTGTTCAAGGAGAACGCGTCCATCTCCGGCGCCGAGGTCGGCTGCCAGGGTGAGGTCGGGTCGGCCTGCTCGATGGCCGCCGCCGGCCTGGCCGAGGTGCTCGGGGCGACCCCCGAGCAGGTCGAGAACGCCGCCGAGATCGGCATCGAGCACAACCTCGGACTCACCTGCGACCCCGTGGGCGGACTGGTGCAGATCCCCTGCATCGAGCGCAACGCCGTCGGCTCGATCAAGGCGATCACGGCCGCGCGCATGGCCCTGCACGGCGACGGACGGCACCACGTGTCACTGGACAAGGCCATCAAGACGATGCGCGAGACGGGGGCCGACATGAGCGTGAAGTACAAGGAGACCGCCCGTGGCGGACTGGCGCTGAACGTGGTCGAGCTGCCGCTCAACATCGTCGAGTGCTGAGCGTGCGGTAGGGGTGGCGAGGCCTCAACCAGCGGCGGGGTCGACGATGCGGTCGAGCCAGTCGGCCAGGAGCTGCCGCTCCGCGGCGGTGAGCACGTCCAGGTGGGGCGCGGCCGCCCGCAGGGCCACGGCTGCGGCGCGTGGCGCGTCGGTGGTGGCTGCCGGCGCGTCCACCAGAATCTGGCGCAGGACGGCCTCGAGCAGGACGTCGGGCACCCCGGCGTCGCGCTCGTCGGGCGGCGTCGCGAGGAGGGTGTGCACGGCCCCGGTGCCCGCGGCGTGGATGAGGGCGACGGCGCGGTCCTCGCCCACCGCGAGCCGTCCGGCCTCGGCGATGCGGTGCACGCGCGCCCGCAGCACCTCCAAGCCGGAGCGGGCGGCGGGGGAGCGCAGCGCGCGGTCGGGGTCGCTCAGCAGCCGGAACAGCGCCGCGTTGGCCAGGCCGAAGTCGATCTGGGCCCGCCATCCCAGGCGCAGGTCCTCGACCGGGTCGACGTCGCCCGCGGCCGCCGCCCGGACGACCTCGGCCTTGCTGGCGACGTAGGTGGCCGTCACGTGCTCGGCCACCGCGTCGAGCAGACCGTCCTTGTCGCCGAACAGCCGGTAGATCGCGGGGGCCTGCACCCCCGCCGCCTCGGCCACGCCCCGGGTGGTGACGGCCGCCGGTCCCTGCTCGGCGAGCAGGCGGGCCGCCACCTCCACGATCCGGAAGGCGGTGTCGGGCGGACGGATCCCTGGAGGCATGAATCAACGGTAACGCCTCATTGCTATCGCTGTCACCAGCCGCTAGCGTCGCGGGTACCAGCGATACCAAGGAGCGCATACCAATGATCGTCATCACCGGTGCCACCGGCGCCCTCAACGGCGCGACCGCCGACCACCTGCTCGACCGGGTCCCCGCCGAGGAGGTGGTGGTCGTCACCAGGGACGTGGCCCGTGCCGGGCGGTTCGCCGCCCGGGGCGTGGAGGTCCGTCACGGGGACTACGCCGACCCCGCCACCTTGCCGGCCGCCTTCGCGGGGGCCGACCAGCTGCTGCTGGTGTCCTCCAACGACCCGACCGCCGACACCGTCGCGCTGCACCGCAGCGCCATCGGGGCCGCCGTCGAGGCGGGTGCCGGCCGCATCCTCTACACCAGCCACCAGGGCGCTGCGCCCCACAGCCGGTTCGCCCCCGCCGTGGTGCACGCCGCCACGGAGGACCTGCTGGCCGCGTCCGGCACGCCGTGGACGTCGCTGCGCAACGGCTTCTACGCCCACAGCCTGGGCTGGCTGACCGGGGCCTGGCAGGAGACCGGACGGATCACCGTGCCGGCCGACGGCCCGGTGTCCTGGACGTCCCGGGAGGACGCCGCCGAGGCGGCGGCCGCCGTCCTGCTCTCGGGGGACGCCTACGACGGGCCGACCACCATCACCGCGAGCGCGGCCCCGACGTTCGAGGAGGTCGCCGTCCTCGCCTCCGAGCTGGCGGGGCGCCCCATCATGCACGAGGTCGTCGGCGTCGAGGCGTGGGTGGCCCACCAGGTCGCGGCCGGCTGGCCGGAGAGCCGTGCCCGCTTCCTGCTCGGCTTCTACCAGGCGGCCGAGCAGGGCCTCTTCGCCGGCACCGACCCGCTGCTGGGCCGGTTGCTGGGCCGCGAACCCGCCACCGCACGCGACGCGCTGGCCGCGACGCTGGCGACCCCCGCCCGGTAGAGGGGGCGGGCCGGTAGAGGCGTGGGCCGGCCGGCGTACTCCCCGGGCCGGTGGGTACGGCGCGAGCCCCCGACGGAGGAGGAGCCCGTGGCCGAGCAACCCGACGACCAGGAGAAGAAGGTCGCCATGATGGCGGTCCGTCTTCCGTTGCTGATCTTCCTGGCGGTCGCGCTGATGTTCGCGATGGCCGTGCTGGCCTACTGGATGCACTGACCTCCAGACTGTTCATGTCCTCGACGAGGGTGCCGATAGAACCGGCGACCCCGACGAGGAGACCTCATGTACGGCTTGGTGAACAAGGCTGTCGAGGACCTCGCGCTGCTGCTCGGCGGACCGGACCTGTGGTCGAGGATCCTGTCCCGGGCCGGGCTCGACACCCCGGTGTGGGTGGCCATGGATCCGTACGACGACGCGCTCACGTTCCGCCTGGTCGAGGCGACCAGCGACGTCCTGGGGCTGTCGCAGGAGCAGGTGCTCGAGGCCTTCGGCGAGCACTGGATCCGGTTCACCGGCCGGGAGGGGTACGGCCCCCTGCTGTCCGCCATGGGCGGGACGCTGCCCGGCTTCCTGTCGAACCTGGACGCGATGCACTCCCGGATAGCGCTCAGCATGCCTGCGCTGCGACCGCCGTCGTTCCGCTGCGAGGAGGTCGACGAGCACACCCTGCTGGTGCACTACTACTCCGAGCGGACCGGGCTGGCGCCCATGGTCACCGGTCTGCTCAAGGGTCTGGGGGAGCGGTTCGACCTCGAGGTGACCGCCACCCGGCAGTCCCGTCCCGACGACGCCGACCACGACACGTTCGTGGTCGACCACCGACCGGCCCGTGCCTGAGCGCGGCTGGGGCATCCCCCACGACCTCCTGGACGAGGCCGCCCCCTTCCACGTCGTGCTGGACCGGGACCTGACGGTCCGGCAGGTCGGCTCGTCCCTGCGCCGGCTGTGCCCCCAGCTGGTGCCGGGCCGCCCGGTCCAGGACAGCCTCGAGCTGGTCAGCCCCCGGGTGCCGCTGAGCCACGACAGCCTGCTCGCGCACACGCGCTCGCTCTTCCTGCTCCGGGTCCGGGGGACCGAGCTGACCCTGCGCGGCCAGGTGCTGCACGACGAGGCCGCCGACGTCGTGGTGTTCCTGGGCTCGCCCTGGGTCACGAGCATGGCCACGATCGCCGAGATGGGCCTGACCCTGGAGCACTTCGCGATCTCCGACAGCATCGTGGACTACCTGCTGCTGCTGCAGACCCAGGAGGCAGCGCTGGCCCAGGCGCGGACCCTGGCCGACAGCCTGCAGCGCAGCGCCGCCGAGCTCAGCCACCAGGCGCTGCACGACGAGCTGACGGGTCTGCCCAACCGGCGCCTGCTCGCCGACCGCTTCGAGCAGGCGCTGCGCGCCGAGCCGCGCACCGGGGCCCGTACGGGTCTCCTGGTCATGGACCTCGACGGGTTCAAGCGCATCAACGACACCTTCGGCCACTCCTACGGCGACGACCTCCTCGTGCAGGTGGGCGACCGGCTCTCGCGCCAGCTGCGGGAGGGCGACACGGTGGCCCGGCTGGGCGGTGACGAGTTCGCCGTGCTGCTCCCGGGCCTGCACGACGTGGACGACGCGACCACCGTGGCGGAGGCGGTCCGCACCGCGCTCGAGGTGCCGTTCACCGTGGCCGGCCTGGACCTCGAGGTGGCCGCCAGCGTGGGCGTCGCGCTGTCCGGCGACCACGGCGAGGCGGTCGACGAGCTGCTGCGGCACGCCGACATGGCCATGTACGCCGCGAAGGCCCACGGGGTGGGGGTGCGCGCCTACGAGCCCGGGACCGAGGCCGGCTCCGCCGCGAGGCTGGTGCTCCAGGGCGAGCTGCGCCGGGCCATCCGCGACGGCGAGCTGGTGGTGCACTACCAGCCGAAGGTGGCCTCCCGCACCGGCGAGCTGCGCGGGGTCGAGGCCCTGGTGCGCTGGGCGCACCCCACCAAGGGCATGATCCCGCCGGGCGACTTCATCCCGGTCGCCGAGCACAGCGGCCTCATCGGTCCGCTGACCTGCCACATCCTCGACCTCGCCCTGACACAGGCGCACCGCTGGGCCCAGGACGGCCGGACGGTGCCGGTCGCAGTGAACATCTCCGCGCGGAACCTGCTCGACGAGCGGCTGCCCGACCAGGTGGCGGGTCTGCTCGCCGAGCACCGGGTCCCCGCCGAACGGCTGGTCCTGGAGGTCACCGAGTCCGCCCTCATGACCGACCTGGACCGCTCGCAGTGGGTGCTCGGCCGACTGTCCGAGCTCGGCGTCGGCCTGTCCATCGACGACTTCGGCGCGGGCTACACCAGCCTCAGCCAGCTCACCACCATGCCCATCACGGAGCTGAAGATCGACCGGTCGTTCGTCGAGGCCATGACACGCGACCGGGGCAGCGCGGTGGTCGTGCAGAGCATCATCACCCTGGGGCACAACCTGGGTCTCACGGTGGTCGGCGAGGGCGTGGAGACCGCCCTGGAGAGGTCGTTGCTGACCGGGATGGGCTGCGACAGCATCCAGGGCTACCACCTGTGCCGGCCGCTGCCCGCCGCTGCCTTCGAGGCCTGGGCCGACGGGCCCGACACGGCCGGTGCTACCCCTGCGCCTCCCCGGGGCCGAAGAGCCGACCCGCTAGCCAGCTGAACGCCTCCAGCGTGTGGTCGTGCCAGAACGCGCGCGTGTGCGCGCCCTCGGCGTACCGCAGCACCTCCGGCGGCCGGGGGCATCGCTCGACCAGGGCGCGGACCGCGTCGTAGAAGGGGTCGCTCGTGCCGCACCAGACCCCCAGCGGGAGGTCGCCCAGGGCGGCCAGGTCCTCGCCGGCCGGGTCGCCCACCACGACCGCCGGGCTGAACAGCGCCGCGGCCCGGGCCCACGTGGGCTCCGCCTCAGCCAGTCGCAGCGCGCCGTACCCGCCGCGCGACCAGCCCCACAGCGCCCGGCGGCCGGCGTCGAAGCCCCGCTGCTCGAGCCAGCCCGGCAGCTCGTCGGTCAGCATCGCCTGCGGGTCCACCCGGCCGGAGGGCACCCACCCCGCCGGACCGTCGTCGGTGCCGGCCAGCACGAACGGCGCGGCCCCGCGCTCGACGGCGCGGGTCAGGAACCGGCCGAGACCGTAGCCACGGAAGTCCGCCGCGGTGGCGTTCGCGCCGTGCAGCACCACCACCACCGGCAGCCCGGCGCCGTCCCCGTGGCCGGCCGGTACGGCGGTGAACAGGTCGACCTCGCCGCCCATGGCGCGGGACCGGACTGTCTCCAGACGCAGCCGGCCCTCCGGCGCGTCCGGGACGTAGGCCTCGGGGGCCAGGCCGAGCCGAGCCTGTAGCGAGTCCGGCGCGTGCTCGAGGCCCACCACGCCCGCCACCGCGGCCGCGCCTAGGCCGGCGACCGCCGCGCCGCCGGTCAGCAGCCGGCGTCGCGAGAGCACGGGCCGGCCTCCCGCCGAGGGCGGCCGGGCCGGCGGTGCCCCGTGGTCCAATGCGGCATGGTCACTTTTACCACCGTCCTGCTGGCGGCCGGCAACAACGTGGGCATCGAGGTCCCGGAGGCGGTCGTGCTGTCCCTGGGCGCCGGCAAGCGCGCCCCGGTGACCGTGACGCTGAACGGCCACGCCTACCCCTCGACGGTCGGGGTGATGGGCGGCCGCTACCTCGTCCCGGTCTCGAAGCAGGTGCGGCAGGCCACCGGTGTCGCCGGTGGCGAGGAGCACGAGGTCACCCTGGAGCTCGACACCTCCTCGCGGGACACCGCCGTCCCCGAGGACCTGGCCGCTGCGCTGGACGAGGCGGGGGCCCGGGCGGCGTTCGACGGCCTCTCGCCCAGCCGTCGCAAGGAGCACGTTCGCTCGGTCGAGGAGGCCAAGGCGGCCGAGACGCGGGCCCGGCGGGTGGCGAAGGTCGTCGCGTCGCTCGTGGAGCCCTGAGCCGGGGGCGCCCTGGTGTGAATACCAGGTGATGCCGAGAATCTGCCGCCTCCCATGGTGTACGACGTGTGGGGAGCACCAGAAACCCGACATCCCCTGGTAATCGGCGAGGGGGACTCGCCCCATGACGCACGTTTCGGGCGTTTTGCCGCGGATGCGCCTCCCACCTGCCGATACCTGACCCCATGAGGGTCGGGCGCAGGTACGCAGCCGTAGTCGCGGCGTGGGTGTTCTGCGTCCTCGCGGCGATCACCGTGCAGACCCTCGGGGAGCATCGGGACGAGCGCCACTCCGAGGAGCAGTTCCAGGCCCTGGCCGCCTCACAGTCCAGCTTCGTCAGCGCGTACGTCGACGACGTCTTCGAGTCCGAGCGCCGGCTGGCGCCGGAGGTGACGGCGGGGGAGGCCGACTCCCAGGCCCTGGAGGACGCCGTCGCGTCCTCGGGCTTCGAGGCCGGGCTGCTGCTCGACCGGCGGGGCCGGGCCGTGGCCGTCGCACCCCTGTCGCACGGCGTCGTCGGCACCGACGTCGCTGGGAGGTACCCGCACCTGACCGCGGCCCTGCGCGGACAGTTCGCCGTCTCCGACGTGGTCCCGGGCGCGGCCACCGGGGAGCCCCTGGTCGCCTTCGCCCTGCCGCTGTTCGGGGACCGGTTCGGCGTGCTGTCGGTGGGGCTGCAGCTGAGCGACAAGCGTCTGCGCAGCTTCCTGGACCAGCAGATCGCCCGCGGCTCCCAGGGCTACGTCGTGGACTCGCACGGCCGGGAGGTCGTGGCTGCGGGCGACGCGGGCGACGCCGCGGTGCTGCTGGGCAGCATGGTCGAGCACAGCCGCCGCGGACCGTACGTCGCCGGCGCCGCCGTGGTGGCCTCCGCCCCGGTCGAGGGCACGCCCTGGACCTACGTGCTGCGCGCGCCGGTGGCCGACGTCCTCGCGTCGACCTCCGCCGGGGCGGGGCGGGTGTGGGCCCTGCTCGGCGCCCTGGCCGCGCTCAGCCTGGTCGCGATGCTGGCCGCCACCCGAGCCCTGGCGATGCGCTCGGAGGCCCGCCGCGAGCGGGCCGAGTCCGAGGGCCGCTTCCGGCTCACCGTCGAGCACGCGCCGGTGGGCATGACGATGGTCGGGCTGGACCACCGTTTCATCGAGCCCAACGACCGGATCTGCCGGATGCTCGGGTACTCCGCCGCCGAGCTCGAGGCCCGCACCTTCGACGAGGTCACCCACCCCGAGGACCTGGACCTCGACCTGACGATGGTCGAGCAGCTGCTGACCGGCGAGATCGAGAGCTACGAGCTGGAGAAGCGCTACCTGCGACGCGACGGCAGCACCCTGTGGGGCCGACTGACGGTCAGCGGCGTCCGTGGTCCGGACGGCCGGGTGCCGTACTTCGTCAGCCAGGTCGAGGACGTGACCGAGATCCGGGCGGCCCAGCAGCAGCTGGAGCTGCGCGCCATGTACGACCCGCTCACCGGGCTGGCCAACCGGGGCCTGCTCGTGGACCGGCTGACCCACGCCCTGAACACCCGCGGGGGCGGTCAGGTCGCCGTCGGCTTCTGCGACCTGGACCGCTTCAAGCAGGTCAACGACACCGGCGGTCACCACGCCGGCGACGAGGTGCTGCAGGCGGTGGCCGCCCGACTGCGGGAGGTGGTCCGCGGGGGTGACACCGTGGCCCGCATGGGCGGAGACGAGTTCATCGTCATGCTCACCGACGTCGGGTCGGTCGGTGAGGCCCGTGCCGTCATGGACCGGGCCCGGGCGGCGGTCGAGGAGCCCATCGAGCTGGACGGCGGGTCCTACCGGGTCGGGCTCAGCGGCGGGCTGGCGGTGGCGCAGGAGGGCGACACGGCCGAGACGCTGCTGCGCCACGCGGACACCGCGCTGTACGCCGCCAAGCACGGCGGCCGCGGCCGCTGCGAGGTCTACAACGCGGGCTTCCGTCGCTCCGCCGCGCCGCGACGTGCCCTGGAGGACGAGCTGCGGGTGGCCCTGCTCGCCGAGGACGAGCTGGTGGTGCACTTTCAGCCCGTGGTCGACCTGGTCAGCCTCGTCCCGGTGGCCTACGAGGCCCTGGTGCGGTGGAACCATCCCCGCCGGGGCCTGCTGGCCCCGGGCGAGTTCATCGACGTCGCCGAGGACTCCGGCCAGATGGTGGCCCTCAGCAACGTCGTCCTGGACAGCGCCTGCCGCTTCCTGGCCCGGCACCCCGACGCCACCTGGCAGGTGTTCGTCAACGTCTCCCCGACCCACCTCGGTCGCGACCTGCCCGGGTCCGTGCTCTCCGCGCTGTCCGCCTGGTCCGTGCCGCCCACCCGGCTGGGCCTGGAGATCACCGAGAACGGCGTGCTGCACGCGTCGGGCTCCAGCCTCTCGGAGATGATCACGCTGCGCAGCCACGGCATCGACATCCTGGTCGACGACTTCGGCACCGGCTACTCCGCGCTGTCCAGCCTGATGGACACCCCGGTGACCGGGCTCAAGCTGGACCGCTCCTTCACGGCGCGGCTCGGGCAGAGCACGGCTGCGGACCGGATCACCTCGACGGTCGCGAACCTGATGCACAGCCTGGCCCTGCACGGGGTCGCGGAGGGCGTCGAGACCACCGAGCAGGCCGACGTCCTGCGGGCGCACGGGTGGCGCTTCGCGCAGGGGTACCTCTTCGGTCGCCCGCTGCCCGTGCACCTGGTGGAGAGCGAGATGGCCGTGGTCCGAGCGGTCTAGCACCGCAGCCTGGCGTTGACCGCGGCCGGGGGAGAACTCTGGTCCACCACCAGCCGGGTCACCCCGGTCACAGCGGCGTCGTCCCTCAGACCGGCCTGGGTCAGGCCGGTTCCGTCGTCGAGGCGAGCAGGCGACGAGCGCGACGACCCAGGTCGTTGAGGTCGACCCGGCCGGCGTCGGCGGCCGCGGCCAGCCGGGCGGCGAGGTCGAGCGCCTCGTCCAGCTCCGGTCCCGGGATCGCGGCCTCCTGACCCATGTCGCGCAGGATCGTGGTCTCGGTGCGCGACGCGGTCAGCGGCTCAGCCACGCCCTCGATCCACACCCGGGTACGGCGGCCGTCGCCGCGCTCGTCCCCGGTGATGCGCTCGAGGGCGAAGATGCGGTCCGAGCGCGCGAACTTCCCGAAACCCAGGGCCACCATGCGGGAGTCCGACGACATGGGCCCCATCCTGTCACCGCCCCGTGGGGCGCCGGACCCGCTCAGTGGTCAGAGGGGTGGTCAGAGGGGTGGTCAGAGGGGTCCGGCGGAGCCGGCGGCTCGGCCTCCCGACGGGCCCGGGCCCGGCGCTTGCCGGCGTGCATGGCCGCGACCCGGGCCACCGGGATGCCGTGCCCCTCCTCCACCAGGCCAGGGTCGAGCACCTGCGGGGCCGGCATGGCCGCCGCCCACGGGTCCTCGTCGCCGAGCAGCCGGGGGACGGTGTGCACGGTGAAGTCGGTGGGGGACACCTCGGCCAGGTCCTCCCACGCCACCGGGAACGACACCGGCGCGCCGGGTCGCACCCGCGGGCTCCAGGTCGCCACCACCGTGGCCCCTCGGGAGCGGGTGGCGTCGAGGAAGACCTTGCCGTCGCGGTCCTCCACCACGAAGGCCGTCGTGGCCAGCGCGGGGTCGAGCCGCTCGGCGCGGACCGCTACCGCGCGGGTGGCGGCCGCGACGTCGGCGGCGGACTGGCCGGGGGCCAGGGGGACCACGACGTGCACGCCCTTGGCGCCGCTGGTCTTGGCCACCGCCGTCGCTCCGGCCTCCGCCAGGACGGTGCGCACCAGCAGGGCCGCCTGCACCGCGTGGCCGAAGGCCTGCGTGCCCTCGGGCGGGTCGAGGTCGAGCACCAGGTGGGTGGGCGAGTCGTGCTCCAGCCCGCGGAACAGGGTGGGGTGGTACTCCACCGCCCGCTGGTTGGCGAACCACAGCAGCGTCTCCACGTCGTCGCAGACCGGGTAGCGCACCACCCTCCGTCCGTCCTGGGTGCCGACCTCCAGGACGGGCACCGAGGCGGGCGCGTACGCCGGCAGGTTCTTCTGCATGAACGGCGACTGACCCCGCAGCACCCGTAGGACGCTGAGTGCCCGGCCGGCGAGCACGGGCAGCACGCGGTGGGCGGACGCATCCAGGTAGTCGACGAGGTCCCGCTTGGTGGCGCCGGCGTCGGCGAACAGCGGCTGGTCCAGGTTGGTCAGCCGGACGCCGTGGCGCTGCTCCTCGGGCATGACCGCCATCATGCTCCCCGGCCGGGCCGCCGGGTGGGACCTCATCCCTCCACGCGGGCACGGGTGGTCGGCGCGCCACGGGTCGCGTGGCAAACTCTGACACCATGACCTCCCCCTCGTCGGGCCCCCGGCGCTGCGTCGCATGAGCCTGCTGACGTCGTTCCGGACCGGGTCGCCACCGGCGACCGACCAGGAGATCTACGACCGGGTGGCCTCGGCGGCCTCTGCGCTGGTGATCCGCGACTACTCCTCCTCCTTCGGGCTGGCCAGCCGGCTCCTGCGGCACCCGGTGCGCGGCCACGTCCGCAACGTCTACGCGCTGGTGCGGCTGGCCGACGAGGTGGTCGACGGGCCGATGGCCCGTGAGCGTCCGCAGCGCGCCGGCGACCTGCTGGACCAGCTGGAGCGCGACACGCTGGAGACCCTGGGCGACGGCTACAGCACCAACCTCGTGGTGCACGCCTTCGCCGCCACCGCGCGGGAGTGCGGCATCGGCGAGGACCTGGTGCGTCCGTTCTTCGCCTCGATGCGCACCGACCTGACCGTCAGCGCCCACGACCAGGAGAGCTTCGAGCGCTACGTCTACGGCTCGGCGGAGGTCGTGGGCCTCATGTGCCTGCGGGTCTTCCTCGCGCCGGTGGCCGGCTCCGGGGAGCGGGCGGTGCGGCAGGCGCAGATCCGCTTCGACGAGCTGACCGTGGGCGCCCGGCGTCTCGGGGCGGCCTTCCAGAAGGTCAACTTCCTGCGCGACCTGGCCGCCGACCACCAGGACCGCGGACGCTGCTACTTCCCGGGGATCGACCCGCGTCGGCTCTCCGAGGCCGACAAGCACCGCCTGCTCGACGACATCGACGCCGACCTCGCGGCCGCCGCGGTGGCCGCGCGCGCCCTGCCCGACAGCAGCCGGTCCGCGGTGACGGCGGCGCACGCGGTCTTCGGCGAGCTGGCCGCCCGGCTGCGCGCCACCCCGGCCTCGACCATCGCCCACCGCCGCGTCCGACTGTCCTCGGGCACGAAGGCCAAGGTCGCGCTCTCCGCGGTCGTCCGTGAGCGTCGGGCATGAGCGGCCCCCGCACCGCCGTCGTCATCGGCGGAGGGGTGGCCGGCCTGGCCTCCGCCACGCTGCTGGCCCGGGAGGGCTTCGAGGTCGACCTGCTGGAGAAGAACCCGGTGGCCGGCGGACGGGCCGGCCGGTGGGAGGTGGACGGCTACCGCTTCGACACCGGTCCGTCCTGGTTCCTCATGCCCCAGGTCTTCGAGCACTACTTCCGGCTGCTGGGCACCAGCACCGCCGATCAGCTCGACCTGGTCCGGCTCGACCCGGCGTACCGGGTGTTCTTCGAGGGCGAGGCGGAGCCGCTGGACGTCCGCTCCGGCCTGGCCGAGACGCGGGCGCTGTTCGAGGGCGTGGAGCCGGGCGCCGGAGCCCGGGTGGAGGCCTACCTGGCCTCGGCCCGGGAGACCTACGACCTGGCCGTCCGCCGCTTCCTCTACACGACCTACGCCTCCCTGCTCCCGCTGGCGCGTCCGGACGTCGTCCGCCGGCTGGGTCGGCTGGGGCGCCTGCTGCTGCAGCCGCTGGACCGCTTCGTGGCCGGCTACGTCAGCGACCACCGGCTGAAGCAGGTGCTGGGGTACCCGGCGGTGTTCCTGGGCACCTCGCCCGACCGCGCGCCGAGCATGTACCACCTGATGAGCCACCTCGACCTCGTCGACGGCGTGCTCTACCCCATGGGCGGCTTCTCCCGGCTGGTCGACGTCCTGGTCGCGCTGGCCGAGAAGGAGGGCGTGCGCGTGCACCTGGGCGCCACCGCCACCGCCATCGTGACCGCGCCGCGGCCGGAGCGCTCGCGCCGGCCCGGTGCCGACGCCCGACCGGCCCGGGTCGAGGGCGTCCGCTACCGCGACGAGGAGGGGGTCGAGCGCACCCTGGCCGCCGAGGTCGTGGTCGGCGCCACCGACCTGCACCACGTGGAGACCGCGCTCCTGCCCGAGACCCTGCGCACGCACACGGAGCGCTGGTGGACCAAGCGGGACCCGGGCCCCGGTGCCGTGCTGGTCATGCTCGGGGTGCGCGGTGCGTTGCCGGAGCTCGCGCACCACTCCCTGCTGTTCACCCGGGACTGGTCCACGCACTTCGACAGCATCCACGGCTCGGCGGCCTCGATCCCCGACCCGGCCTCGATCTACGTGTGCCGCCCCTCGGCCACCGACCCGTCGGTGGCTCCGCCCGAGAACGAGAACCTGTTCGTCCTGGTGCCGGTGCCCGCCTCCCCGGAGCTCGGTCGCGGTGGCCTCGAGGGCGGCGGCGACGCGCAGGTCGAGCACGTGGCCGACGCCGTGATCGCCCAGATCTCCACGTGGGCAGGGATCCCCGACCTGGCGGAGCGGGTCGAGGTCCGCCGTACGGTGGGGCCTCAGGACTTCGTCGAGCAGGTGAACGCCTGGCAGGGCGGTGCGCTCGGTCTCGCGCACACCCTGCGGCAGAGCGCCTTCCTGCGCCCGGGCATGGTCTCGGGCAAGGTCGCCGGGCTCTTCCACGCCGGCCACAGCACCATCCCCGGCATCGGGCTGCCCATGTGCCTGATCAGCGCCGAGGTGCTGCTCAAGGCCGTGCGCGGCGACACCTCCACCGAGCCCCTCCCCGAGCCGGCCCGGCCGGCCGCGGCCGGATGAGCCCGAGGCACTGGTCGTACGTCGCGATGCTGGCCTTCTGCCTGGCCGGCACGCTGCCGCTCGTGCGCGTCTACCGGCTCCGGGTGCTGGCCCAGCCGCGGCGGCTGGCCCTCACCGTCCTGGTGGCCGGGACGCCCTTCGTGGTCTGGGACCTGTGGGCCACCCACGTCGGGCACTGGCGCTTCGACGCCGGCCAGACGCTGCCGTGGCGGGTCGCCGGGCTGCCGCTGGAGGAGATCGCCTTCTTCGTGGTCATCCCGCTGGCCGCAGTGCTGACCTACGAGTCCGTGCGGGTGGTGCGCGACCGGGGCAGGGCCGCCCGCGCCCGCACCCGCCCGCGCAGGGAGGTCCGGTGAGCTACACGACGATCGCCGTGCTCGCGGTGCTGGCCGTGCTCGTGCTGGACCTGTTCGGCGCCCGCACCCGGCTCACCACGACCGCGACGTGGTGGGCGGCGTACGGCATCGTGGTGGTCTTCCAGCTGCTGACCAACGGGTGGCTCACCGGGCGCGGCATCGTGCGCTACGACCCGGACGCCATCATCGGGACCGGTCACATCCAGCTCGTCGGCGACGGGCGGCTGCTGTTCGCCCCGGTCGAGGACCTGGCCTTCGGCTTCGCCCTGGTCCTGCTGACCTGCGTGGTGTGGGTGTGGCTGGGACGGCGCTCGGGGAGGACGTCGCATGACCACCCCGACGCGCACCCCGGCCCGCACCCGGTCCTGGAAGGCCGACCGAGATCGGCGTGCCCGGACCGACACCGCTCGACATGGCCCGCGCCTTCCGCTCGGTGCGCGCCGACCCGCTGTCCTTCCTGGGCGACGTCGCCGCACGCTACGGCGACCTCGTCGCCTTCCCCGTGCCCGGCCCGCCGGTGCTGCTGGTCAACGAGCCCGAGGACGTCCGGCACGTCCTGGTCACCCGGGCGCGGCACTGGGGCAAGGACACCGCCCAGTACACCGCCCTGGCCCGGGTCACCGGGCCCGGCCTGCTGGCCTCCTCCGAGCAGAGCTGGATCGGGCACCGTCGCCTGGCCGCGCCCGCGTTCCACCACCAGCGCCTGGACCGCGTCGGCGACCAGGTGCGGTCGGCGGCCGACGCGGCCATCGCGTCCTGGGCCGAGCGGCTCGCCCGGTCCGACGGGACCCCGGCCCCGGCGGCGCGGTCCTGGACGTGGCCCCCCTCACCCTGCGGATCGCGCTGGACGCGGTGGGGCGGGCGCTGTTCTCCGCCGACCTGACCGGACGGGCCGAGCAGCTGCTGGACGCCACCAGCGACGCCGCGCACCTGGTGGTGCGGGCCGGGCGGGCCGTCGTCCCCACCCCGTCGTGGCTGCCGACGCCCACCAGCCGCCGGCTGCTCTCGACGCGGCGCCGCCTCGACGAGATCTCCGCGCAGCTCATCGCCGAGCGCCGCGCCCGCAGCGGGACCTCGCCGGCGCCCTCCACGGCGACGACCTGCTCGGCCTGCTGCTGGACAGCGACCTGGCCGACGCCGAGATCCGCCACGAGCTGGTCACCATGGTCATCGCCGGCCACGAGACGGTGGCCGCCGCGCTCGCGTGGACGCTGATGCTGCTCGCCGAGCACCCGGACGCCCAGGACCGCGTGCGCGCGGAGCTGGCGGCCCAGGACGGGCCGGTCCCGCTGCTCGCCCACCGCGACCGGCTCCCGTGGACCCGCGCCGTGGTGGACGAGGCGCTGCGCCTGTTCCCCCGGCGTGGGCGGTCTCGCGGCGCTCCGACGCGCCGGACGTCATCGGCGGCCGGGAGGTGCCCGCGGGCACCCGGTGATCGTCAGCCCCTGGCTGCTGCACCGCCGCCGCAGGCCTGGCCCGACCCGCACGCCTTCCGCCCGGAGCGGTTCCTCGGGGAGGCGGTCGGCGCTCGGAGTACGTGCCCTTCGGCCTCGGCCCCCGGTTGTGCATCGGGCGCGAGTTCGCCCTGGGCGAGATGGTCGTCGTGCTGAGCCGGCTGCTGCCGGCGTACCGGGTGGGGGTGCCCGAGGGGTGGACCCGACCGGCACCGCGGCCCTGGTGGCGGTGCACCCGCTCGGGGGCATGCCGCTGCAGGTGACCCCGCTGGACGGGGCACCCCGGTGAGCGTCATCCGCACCGTGGCCCGGCGGGGGCCCTGGCCGGCGCCGGGGCCGTGGCCGACCGCCTGCTGCGCGACCCCGGCGGCGTCCCCGTCACGGCATCGCCCGGGCCCCGGCCGGCCCGCGTGTCGGTGGTGGTCCCGGCCCGCGACGAGGCCGCCACGCTGCCGCTGCTGCTGCGCTCCCTGCGGAGGCTGACCACGCCGGTCCACGAGGTGGTGGTCGTCGACGACGGCTCGAGCGACGCGACGGCCGCCGTGGCCCGCGACGGCGGTGCGGTCGTCGTGCCCACCACCGGGCCGCCCCCCGGGTGGACCGGCAAGAGCTGGGCCTGCGACCTGGGCGTGCGGGCCTCCTCCGGGGACGTGCTGCTGTTCCTGGACGCCGACACCGTGCTGGCCCCCACCGCGCTGGACGGCCTGCTGGCGCTGCACGAGCGGCACGGCGGGCTGGTCTCGGTGCAGCCCTTCCACGACGTGGTGGAGCCCTACGAGCAGCTGTCGTCGTACTTCAACGTGGTCTCGCTGCTGGCCAGCGGCGCCTTCGGCCCGCACCCGCAGCGGCGGCCGATGGCCTTCGGTCCGTGCCTGGTCACCTCGCGGGCCGACTACGACCGCTCCGGCGGGCACGCCGCGGTGCGGGGCGAGATCCTCGACGACGTCCGGCTCGCGGCGGCGTACGCCCGGGCCGGGCTGCCCGTGCACTGCGCCCTGGGCGAGGGGTCGGTGCGGATGCGGATGTACCCCGGCGGCGTGGGCCAGCTCGCCGAGGGCTGGACCAAGAACTTCGCCTCCGGGGCCGCGGCCGCCGCGCCCGGCGCCAGCGCCGGGGCCGCGCTGTGGGTGGCCGCCCACCACGTCGTGGCGCTCGCCGGTGTGCGGGCCCTGGGCCGGGCCGTGACCGGCCACCGTCCGGCCGCCCGCTCCCGCCGCCCGGCACCGTGGGCGCTGGCCTGGGTGCTGCTCGCCGTGCAGCTGCGCTCCCTGCTGGCTCGCACGGGGTCCTTCCGGTGGTGGACGTGGGCCGCGTTCCCCGCGCCCCTGCTGGCCTTCGACGTCGTCTTCGCCCGGTCCCTGGGGCTCACCCTGGTGCGCCGGTCGGTGCGGTGGCGGGGACGCGAGGTGCCGATCGGCGCCGGCCGCCCGGGGGACGGGGCGCCCTGATGCTCCGGCTGGTGATGCCGAAGGCCCTCACCCTGGTGGTCGACGTGCTGGCCTGGGGCCTCTTCCACTCGGCCACCGGCTACGCGGCGCACCGGCTCGGTGACACCCGGCTGGGCCGCGACGGGTGGCTGCTGCGGACCCGGCGCTTCGAGCGCGGCGGGCGCTGGTACCGCCGTCGGCTGCGGATCGACCGCTGGAAGGACGCCCTCCCGGAGGCCGGCGACCTCTTCCGCGGCGGGGTGAGCAAGCGGCAGCTGCCGGCCCTGGACGACGCCGGCCTGCAGCGCTTCGTGCGGGAGACCCGTCGGGCCGAGCTCGCACACTGGTGGGCCATGGGGTGCGGCCCCCTGTTCACGATCTGGAACCCTCTGAACGCCTCCGTCGTGCTCGTCGGGTACGGCGTGCTGGTCAACCTGCCCTTCATCGCCATCCAGCGCTACAACCGGGCCCGCACCGTGGCCGTGCTGGCGCGACGGGCGCAGCGGGGCATCCCTACGTAGCCCGCGAGGCCCGCACCCCGAGGCGCGATCCGTCCCGGTTTCGCCGGACGCGCGCTGGGTACCGAACGCCGCACCGCGCCCGAGACCGCAGCGCGGGCGGACAGGACGGACCTCCATGCTCGAGCCGGACCCTCCGGTGGCCACGCCTGCGGTGGACCCGGCCGCTCGGCTCGACCCCGCCCCGGCCCGCCGACGCACCACCCGCCCGGTCGACCGGCCCGCGCCCTCCCGCCACGGTCCGGTGGCCCAGCTGCTCATCGCCTGGTCGCCGCTCAGCCTCATCCTGGTGGTCTACGCCGCCGCGGCCTGGCTGAGCGCGCCGATCAAGGTGGGCATCCCCGGCGACCACCTCAACCGTCTCGGGTTCGCGGTCCACGTCGCCGGTCCCGCCCGGGCCGACGAGCGCCTGTTCGGCGCCGTGCCCTCGCCCTGGCTGCAGTCCTGGCTGGTCACCGGCACCTCGCACTGGTACGACGCGGTGGCCGCGCTCGTCTACGTCACCCACTTCGTCTCCATCCCCCTGGTCACCGCGCTGGTGTGGTTCCGGCTCTGGCACCGGTTCCGGGCCTGGCTCGTCTCCGTGCTGGCCTTCACCGCGGTCGGGGTGGGCGGCTACGTGGTGTACCCGGCGGCGCCGCCGTGGATGGCCTCCACCCAGGGCGTCATCGGTCCGGTCCACCGCATCTCGGACCTGGGGTGGGACTACCTGCACCTGGACCCGGTCGCCCGGCTGGTCGGCCTGGGCCAGGCGGGCAGCAACCCGGTGGCGGCCATGCCGTCGCTGCACGCCGGGGCCGCCATGCTCGTCGCCCTGTTCCTGTGGCCGGTGGCGTCCCGGCTGTGGCGGGTCGTCCTGCTCACCTACGTCGTGCTGATGGGGCTCGCGCTCGTCTACACCGGTGAGCACTACGTGGTCGACGTCCTCGCCGGGTGGGTCACCGCCGCGGTGGGGGCCTCGGCGGGCTGGCTGGCCCGTCGTCGCGCTGGTGCGGGTGCCAGCGGGCATGCCAGCGGCGTGTGCGCGGTCTGTCAGCGGCAGGGGGGATCGTCCGGGGTGTGAACGAGAGGAGACACCCCATGACGAACGGACTCGCCCTGGAGGCCACCGGCCTCACCAAGCGGTTCGGCACCACCCGGGCCCTGGCCGGCATCGACCTCGCCGCCCGCGAGGGCACCGTGCTCGGCGTGCTCGGCCCCAACGGCGCCGGCAAGACCACCGCCGTCCGCATCCTGGCCACGCTGATCGCGCGCCGACGCCGGCACCGCCACCGTCGTGCGGCTACGACGTGCGCCGCGACGCCCAGAAGGTGCGCCAGAACATCGGCCTGACCGGCCAGTACGCCTCGGTCGACGAGGACCTGACCGGCACCGAGAACCTGCATGATGATCGGCCAGCTGCTCGACCTGTCCGGCCGGGACGCCAAGGCCCGGGCCCGCGAGCTGCTGGCCTGGTTCGACCTCACCGAGGCGGCGGGCCGACCGGCCAAGACCTACTCCGGGGGCATGCGCCGCCGCCTGGACCTGGCCGCCTCGCCTGGTCGGCCGGCCGCACGCTGGTCTTCCTCGACGAGCCGACCACCGGCCTCGACCCCGCCAAGCGGCGAGGACATGTGGGGCGTCGTGCGCCAGCTCGTCGACGACGGGTCGACGGTGCGTGCTGACCACGCAGTACCTGGAGGAGGCCGACGCGCTGGCCGACGACATCAGCGTGATCGACCACGGCCGGGTCATCGCCCAGGGCTCGCCGGACGAGCTCAAGCGCGTGGTCGGCGGCCAGACGCTGACCGTGCGCACCAGCGACCCGGCGCGGGTCGAGGACGCCGGCCACATCCTGGCCGACGTCACCGGCAGCACGCCCGAGCGGCGGCGCGACGGGCTGCTCAGCGTGCCCGTGCGCGGCGACGAGGCGATGACCCGCACGGTGGCCCGCCTGGCCGCCGTCGGCATCGCGGTCACCGAGCTGTCCCTGCACCTGCCCAGCCTGGACGAGGTGTTCTTCACCCTCACCGGTCGCACGGACGCGGCCGGTCGCGACGAGGAGGTGGCGTGATGACCGTCGACCTGACCGACTCCACCCCCACGGGCATCGTGCCGGCCCGGGTGGACCACAGCAGCCCCACCGGCGGCGGGCGCGGACTGCTGCGGCTGCTGCGGCACAGCGCCGTGCTGGCCAGGCGCGGGCTGGTCAAGATCACCCGCACGCCGGAGGCGCTGATCGACGTCACCCTGCAGCCGGTCATCTTCCTGCTGCTGTTCGTCTACCTGTTCGGCGGCGCGATCGCCGGCTCCCAGCACGACTACCTGCAGTTCGTGCTGCCGGGGCTGCTGGTGCAGTCCATGCTGTTCGGCTCCATCGCGCATCGGGGTCAACCTCAACACCGACATCGACAAGGGCGTCTTCGACCGGTTCCGCTCCCTGCCCATCGCCCGCTCGGCGCCGCTGATCGGCGCCGTGCTGGCCGACGTGGTCCGCTACGTCGATCCTGCTCGGTCGTGCTGGTCGGCACCGGCTACGTGATGGGCTTCCGGATCGGCGACCGACCCGCTGCAGCTGGTGGCCGCCTGCCTGCTCGGGATCGCCTTCGCCCTGTGCCTGTGCTGGGTCTCGGTGGTCGTCGGCCTGATGGCCCGTACGTCCGGCGCCGTGCAGGGGATCCTGTTCCTGGTGATGTTCCCGCTCACCTTCGGCAGCAACGTGTTCGTGGCCGATCTCCACCCTGCCGGGCTGGCTGCAGGCCTTCGTCAAGGTCAACCCCGCCACCCACCTCACCAGCGCCGTGCGCGGGCTGATGAACGGGGGAGAGGTGCTCGGGCCGGTGCTGTGGTCGCTGGGCTGGATGGCCGCGTTCCTGGTGGTGTTCTTCCCGCTGGCCCTGCGGGCCTACCGCCGCCGTACCTGACGCCCCGGGCCGGCCGCCGGGCGGCGGATGGCGGGTGGCGGGTGGTGAGTCGCGAAGCGTCAGCCCACCAGCAGGGTGCCGGACCGGGGAGCCCGGTCCGGCACCTGCGCCAGGGCCCGCACCGCCTCCTCGCGGACGAGGCCGGCCGCGGCCCGACGCCGCTCGTCGGCGTCCCCGTCCTCGGACGGGGCCGACCCGCGGGCCGCCGCCACGGCCTCCTCGACCCGGACGACGTCGGGGTCGGTGGGGTCGGCGCTGCCCCGCACCACGTCGGCCAGCCCGAGCAGCTCGGCCGCCCCGGGCAGGTCTCCGTCGGCCAGCGCCAGGACGGACCACCCGACCGCCACCAGGGCGAGCACGGGCATGTCGGTCGAGCGCACCGCGGCCTCCTGGGCGTCGACCAGGTCGGCGCGGGCGGTCTCGTGGTCGCCGGCGTCCACCCGGGCGGAGGCCAGGGTGGCCAGGCAGATGGCCAGCAGCTGCTCGGGAGCGTGCTGGGCCGAGCCCGCCCGGTAGCGGTCCACCGCGGACCCGGCCAGGGTCACGGCGGTCCGCGGCTCCCCCCGGCGACGGGCCACCGAGGCCGCCGCCACGTCGGCCAGGATGAGGCCCATCCAGGAGCCGCTGCGCTCGAAGCGGGCCCGGGCGGTGGCGACCGCCGCCTCGGCCTCCTCCAGCTGACCGGTGCGCACCCGCAGCTGCGCGATCCAGAGCAGGGACTGGCCCGAGTCGTCGTCGGCACCCAGCTCGGCCAGCAGGCGGCCGGCCCGCTCGTGGCGGTCGCGACCGCCTCCTCCAGCCGCCCGTCCAGCGTCAGCAGGCGGGCCTCGCCCTCCAGCGCGCTGGCCAGGCCGAAGCGGTCGCCGACGTCCTCGAACTCCTGCCGGGCCTGAGTGACCGTCTCGCGCATGCCGTCCAGCTCGCCGGCGTTCTCCTGCGCGTGCGCGCGGATGGTCAGCAGCATCGCGTGCTCCCACCCGGTGGCTCCGGCGTCCAGGGCCTGCTGCACCCGCAGCACCCCGTCGCCGTGCGCGCCCAGGAAGGTGGGGACGAGCGCCCGCACCAGGTTGAGCAGCGGGTCGTCGCCGGGTGTCGGGGCCTCCAGCACCCGCCCGCCCTGCTCGTCCAGCAGACGCCGTGCGGCCGCGGCGCCCTCGACCGCGGTCAGGTTCATGGCCAGCAGGCCGGTGAGCACGTCGCGCAGCGTCGCCGCCGTCCCCCGGCACGGCGAGGGCGCGGCGCAGCCAGGTGACGGCGGCGACGTGCTCGCCGCGCAGGCTCCAGAACCACGCCAGGCCGAAGGCGATGCCCAGCGAGCCGCGCGCGTCGCCCTGGTCGCCGAGGTACTGCAGCGCGGTGAGCAGGTTGTCGCGCTCGGCGGTGGTCAGAGCGATCCAACGCAGCTGGTCCCGTCCGCGCAGCAGCGGCCCGACCCGCGCGCGCGAGGTCGTGGAAGTAGGCCGCGTGGGTGGCGTGGGCCTCGGCGAGCAGGCCCCGCTCGGAGAGCCGGTCGACGCCGTACTCCCGCAGCGTCTCGAGCATGCGGTAGCGCGGGCCGGTGCGCAGCTGCAGCAGGGACTTGTCGACCAGGGCGGCCAGCAGGTCCTCGGTGTCCTCGACGTGCTCCACCGGCCCCGACCACCACGTGCTCGGCGGCCTCGGTCGACACGCCGCCGGGGAAGACCGCCAGGCGCTCGACCAGGTCGCGCTCGGTGGTCGAGAGCAGGTCCCAGCTCCACTCCACGACCGCCCGCAGGGTCCGGTGCCGCGGCAGGGCGGTGCGGCTGCCCCCGGTGAGCAGGCGGAAGCGGTCGTCGAGCCGCTCGGCGAGCTGCTCGACCGGCATGGTGCGGCTGCGCGCCGCGGCCAGCTCCAGGGCGAGCGGCAGGCCGTCCAGCCGGCGGCAGATCTGGGCCACGGCCTCGGCGTTGTCGCCGGTCAGCGCGAAGTCGGGACGCACGGCGCGGGCGCGGTCCACGAACAGGTCGACGGCCGGCACCCGGGTCAGCCGGCCACGCGCAGACCGGCGGTGTCGTGGGGGAGCGGCAGGACGGGGTGCAGCCGCTCGCCGAACAGCGACAGCGGCTCGCGGCTGGTGGCCAGCACCCGCAGCCGCGGGACAGGCGCCGAGCAGGGCGTCGACCAGCTCGGCCGCGGCCATCGAGGACGTGCTCGCAGTTGTCGAGGACCAGCAGCACCGAGGCGGCGTGCAGCACCTCGACCAGCCGGTCGCGGGGACGGCTCACGTCCACGGTGCGTCGCTCCAGGGCCGCGACGTCCCAGGCCCCGACCGTGTCGACCACCGCGGTCAGCACGTCGCCCGGGTCCGCGACCTTGGCCAGCTCCACGACCCACACGGCGTCGGTCGTCGCAGGGCCCAGGGTGCGGGCGGTCTCGACGGCCAGCCGGGTCTTGCCCGAGCCGCCCGGCCCGACCAGCGTGACCAGCCGGGCCCCCTCCAGCGCGGCGGCCACCGCGCGCGTGTCGTCGTCGCGACCGACGAAGCGGGTGACGGGCGCGGGCAGGTTCGAGCGGACGGCGCGGGGCGTGGGCGCCCGGTCGGAGCGCAGCACCTCCAGGTGCCGGGCCCGCAGCTCCGCGGACGGGTCGACCCCCAGCCCGTCGGCCAGCGTGGCCCGGACGCGCTCGAAGACGGCCAGCGCCTCGGGTGCGCGCCCGCTCGCCGCCAGCGCCCGCATCAGCAGCCCGGCCGCGGCCTCGTCGGTGGGGTCGGAGTCCACCCGGGCCGCGAGGTCGTCGCAGGCCGCCTCGGGGCGGCCGGCGCCGACCAGGGCGTCCAGCCGGTCCAGACCGGCTCGGCGGTGGACGCCCTGCAGCCGGGCGACGTCGGCGGCCGCGTCCAGCGGGTCCAGGTCGGCCAGAGGACTGCCCCGCCACCGGCGCAGCGCTCCCTCCAGCAGCGCCAGGGCAGCCGGCGGGTCCTGGGCCAGCAGGGCGTGCCCGCGCCGGGCGTCCCGCTCGAAGACCGTGGCGTCCACGTCCTCTGGGTCCACCACCAGCCGGTAGCCGCCCGCGGGGGTCGCCGTCACCGCGGCGGCGTCACCGAGGGCCCGGCGCAGCCGCGAGACCAGCGACTGCAGCGCGTTGCCGACCTCGGCCGGGACGTCGTCACCCCACACGGTCTCGACCAGGGCCGCCGGTCCGACCGGGCGTCCCGCCTCGAGCGCGAGCCGGGTCAGCAGCCGACGGACGCGGGCGCCGGTGACCGGGACGGGCACCCCGTCGCGGGCCACCTCGACCGGCCCGAGGATCGACACCTGCACCGGTCCATGGTCGCAGACGCCACCCGGTGCGACGGCGAGGACGGTTGCATGTCAACGCGACGGAGGGGAACACTGCAGGTCGTCATGGCCCCGACCCGCCAGTGCAGACCACGCGCTGCGACGCCCCCTGCGCCTCGTCTCCGCACCTCGGAGGTGCTCCGCGAAAGGCTCCAGATGCTCCTGCCACGTCCTCTTCCCCGTCCTTCGCCGTCACCGGCCAGGGCGTGAGGTTCCCCGACTCCGGCCGGGGTGACGGCTTCCCCGTCGACGCCGCCCAGCTGGCGGCGGCGCTGGGGGACTTCACCACCGCGGTGGGCCGCGAGTTCGTGCTGGACGACATCCTGCGCCAGCTCGCGGTCTCCGCGACGCGGGTGCTGCGCCTGGCCGGCGCCGGCGTGACCACGCCCGCCGAGGACGGTGGGCAGGACGGGCAGGTCGACGGCGTGCGCGGGGGCTCACGAGGTGAGGACGGGCCGGCCCTGCGCGTGGTGCACGCCACCAGCCCCCTGGTCGCCGAGCTCGAGCGGCTGCAGGAGACCGCGGACACCGGCCCCTGCCGCGAGAGCCTGGTGCTCCACCAGGTCATCAACCTGGCCGACCTCGCGGTCGAGGGCGCGTGGCCGGAGTACCAGGAGAGGGCCGAGGCGCTGGGGATCCGTGCCCTGACGGCGATCCCGCTGCTGGCGCGCGACCGTCGGTGGGGCGTGCTCGACCTCTACCGCACCGAGGCGGTGCCGTTGAGCGCGGGCGAGCTGGAGGCGGCTCGCACCCTGGCCAACCTCGCGGTGTCCTACCTCGTCGTGGCCGACGACCGGGACACCGCACGCCGGGCCCAGGCCGAGCTCGCGCAGCGCGCCATGCACGACACCCTCACGGGCCTGGTCGTGCGGTGGGTGCTGCTGGAGCACCTCGGGCACGCCCTGGACCGGCTCGGTCGCTCGCCCGGCCAGGTGGGCGTGCTGTTCCTGGACCTGGACCGGCTCAAGTACGTCAACGACACCTACGGCCACGCGGCCGGGGACCGGCTCATCGTGGCCTGCACGGAGCGCATCCGGTCGGTGCTGCGCCCGGCCGACGTGCTGGCCCGGATGGGCGGGGACGAGTTCGCGATCCTGCTGGAGGACGTGTCCGAGGTCGAGGAGGCGGTGGCGGTGGCCCGGCGGATCCTCGACACGCTCTCGCGCCCGTACCAGCCCGACGGCCACGTCATCCACCCGTCGGCGAGCATCGGCATCGCCACCACGGACTCCGCGGCCACCCCGCGGGCGACGCTGATCGCCCACGCCGACGCGGCGATGTACGAGGCCAAGCGGGCGGGGCGGGGGAACCTGCGGGTCTTCGACCCGGTCGCCTACGCGCACCACCGCTCCAGCGCCGAGGACCACGACCAGCGGGTGCAGGAGCTGCGCGACGGCCTGGCCCACGACCGCATCGAGGTGCACTACCAGCCGATCATCGACCTGGCTCCCGCAGGCGACCGCGGCGCGGCGGAGAGTGAGGGTCCCACGGGGAAGGGGCTGTACGGCGTCGAGGCGCTGGTGCGCTGGCGCCACCCCCGGCACGGGCTGGTGGTGGCGGGCGACTTCCTCGACACCGCCGAGCAGGCGGGGCTGCTGCCCGTCATCGGTGCGCTGGTCGTGCGCCGGGCGCTGGACCAGCTGGCCGGCTGGGACCGGGAGCGGGGCCCCGCGGCACCCGGGCGCCTCTTCGTCAACCTGTCCCCGGTGGAGCTGGCGCACCCCGACCTCGTGACGCTCCTGCAGGACAGCCTCGCGTCCGCCGGGGTGGACGCCGGGCGTCTCACCCTGGAGGTGGCCGAGAGCGAGGCCGTCCAGCAGCCCGTGGTGCAGGAGGCGCTCATCGCCCTGCGCGGGCTGGGCTGCCGGATCGCGGTCGACGACTTCGGCACCGGCCAGTCCTCCCTGAGCCGGCTGGTGTCCCTCCCCGCGGCGACCATCAAGGTGGACGCCTCACCCAGCCGTCCGACCAGCCGTCCGACGAGCCCGCCGGCCAGGCGTCCGCCCAGCCGTCCGACGAGCCCGCCGGCCAGCCCGTCGACCGACCCGGCGGCCGCGAGGGCCGTCGTCGCCGCCGTCGTGGCGCTGGGGGCCAGCCTGGGGCGGACCGTGATCGCCGAGCGGGTGGAGGACGAGGAGACGCTGCGGGACGTACGGCGGCTGGGGGTCCGCTACGCGCAGGGGTTCCACCTGGGCCGGCCCGTCCCGGCCGAGGACCTCGCGCACCTCCCGGCCGCCGGTGCGCCGGGCCACGGGTCATGAGCCCAGCGTCACCACGACCAGGACGGCGTTGAGCCCCACGACGAGGGCCGTGGCCAGCCAGGCGGCCACCGTGGTCGACGGCCGGTTCACCAGCTCGCGCATCAGGCCCGCGTCCCGCGTGACGAGGATGAGGGGGACCAGCGCGAAGGGGATCCCGAAGGACAGCACGAGCTGGGAGAGCACCAGGGCGTGCAGGGGGTCGACGCCCACGGCCAGCACGACCAGCGACGGGGCCAGCGTCCCCAGCCGCCGGAGGGCCGGGGGCACCCGTCGGCGGAGGTAGCCGGTCATCACGACCTCCCCGGCGCAGGTGCCCACCCCGGCCGAGGCGAGGCCGGAGGCCAGCAGGGCCAGGGCGAAGACCACCGCCACGGGCGCGCCGAGGGCGCTCCCCAGCGCCGCGTGCACGCCCTCCAGCGTCACCGTGACGGGGGCCGGCACGCCGCCGTCGCCGAACAGGGCCGCGGCGGAGAGCAGCATCGCGACGTTGACGACACCGGCCAGACCGAGGGCGGCGAGGATGTCCACCCGTTGCAGCCCGAGCAGCCGGCGACGGTCCCGGATGCCGCGGGGCACGACGCCGCCCTGGGGGAGGGCGGAGTGCAGGTAGATGGCGTGCGGCATGACGGTCGCCCCCAGGATGCCCACGGCCAGGACCAGGCTGCCGCCGCCGTCGAGGCGGGGGACCAGCCCGGCCGCGGCGTCGGCGGGCCGGGGGTGCGCGCACAGCAGCGTGAGCAGGAAGCCGCCGGAGATGACGGCGAACAGCCCCATGACCACCCGCTCGAAGGGACGCCGCCCGCCGGCCCGCAGGGCCACGAGCCCGTAGGCCACGAGCCCGGTGACCAGGCCCCCGGCCACCAGCGGCAGGCCGAGCAGCAGGTGCAGGGCCACCGCCCCGCCGATGATCTCGGCCAGGTCGGTGGCGACCACGACCAGCTCGGCCTGCAGCCACAGCCCACGGGTGACCCAGCCGGGGAACAGCGTCCGGCTGAGCTCCGGCAGGCTGCGGCCGGTGGCCAGCCCGGCCTTCGCGGCCAGCGCCTGCACCAGCATCGCGACGAGGTTGGCGCCCACGACCACCCACACCAGCAGGTAGCCGTGGGCGGCGCCGGCGGAGAAGTTGGTCGCCACGTTGCCGGGGTCGACGTAGGCGATGCCCGCGACGAAGGCCGGCCCGATCACCGGCAGCGCCCGGCGCACCCGGCCCGGCCGGCGGCCCCGGTCCGGGGTCGTCGGCGCGGGCGGGCCGGGCGCCAGGGTGCTCACGCCCGGGGCCCTCCGGACACCGCCGGGCGGGCCAGCCGTGCGGCGAGCCCGTGACGGAGGGCGAGCACGCCGGCGACCGCGACCGCCAGCAGGCGGTGCTCGACGTCACCGGCGAGCAGGCCGACGAGCAGCACCAGGGCGACGACCAGGGTGGTCAGGGCGTGCAGGGACAGGCCCGGGACCACGGGGCCGGACGACCCGAGGGGTCCGGCGGCACGATGGAGCGGATGCGAGACGGCCATGTCAGTCCAGAGCCCGCTTCACCTTGCCGACCAGGCCCTGCGTGGGGGCCGGCTCACCGGTCTCGCCCGGGCCCTGGCTGCCGTCGTACGTCGCGAACAGCAGCGGGTCGGGCGCCGGCAGGATGCCCTCGTCGGTGGACTCGGCCGACGCGCCGTGCACCCTCACCTCCTGGTCGGTGACCGGGGTGCGGCCCCGGGCCCAGCCCCCGGTGACCCCGGCGCTGTCCTCGTGCAGCGTCCAGTACGTCGCCGCCTGCTCGGCGTCCTCGAACTCGGCGTTGGAGTCCTCGATGACGTCGGAGAGCCCGTCGCTGACCAGCTCCTCGATGCCGCGCAGCCACTGCTGCTGGTGGAACGTGTCGCGGGCGAGGTTGTACTTCAGCATCCCGCGCACGCCCGGGTCGTCGGTCATGTTGTAGATGCGGCTGGTCTGCAGGCGGCTCTGCGCCTCGGCGTGCACGTTGGAGCGGAAGTCGGCCAGCAGGTTGCCGCTGGCCACGATGTAGCCGGCGTTCCAGGGGATGCCCTGGCTGTTGGTGGGCAGGGCGCCGCCGCCGGAGATGATGGCGTGCTGCGGGTTCGTCCCGCCCAGCACCGCCGCCAGGGCAGGGTTGGCGGCGGCCATCCGCTCGGTGGTCTCGGCCGGGGCCCCCTCGAGCAGCCGGGCGATCATCACGCTGAGCATCTCGACGTGCCCGATCTCCTCGGTGCCGATGTCCAGGATCATGTCCTTGTACTTGCCGGGCATCCGGCAGTTGAAGCCCTGGAACAGGTACTGCATCATCACGGTCATCTCACCGAACTGGCCGCCGACGAGCTCCTGGATCTTGCCCGCGAAGGCGGCGTCGGGCTTCTCGGGCTGGGCCGGGAACTGCAGCTGCTTGCTGTGGACGTACACGGGTTCTCCTCGGTGGGGCTCAGGGACGGGACACGTGGCTCGGCGGGGTGCCGACGTGCACGACCCTGGACGCCGGCCGTAGCAGCGGGCGTGACCCGTGGCGTCGTACGTCGGTCACGGGTCCGTCACGAGGGCGTCACCGGGCCGGGCATACCGGGCGGGGCGCCGGGTACCGCGCCGGGGGCTGCAGCCACCCGGCCCCGGCGATCACCTCGCGCCCGAAGGTCCCCCGACGCTCCAAGGTCTCCATGACGACTCCTCGCGCGGACGTCCCGCGGCTGACGCTCCTGGGACGCTTCTCCCTGCTGCTGCAGGACGAGCCGGTCCGGCTGAGCCGGGCCTCGGAGCGGGTCATCGCCCTCCTGGCGGTTCACCGGGGCAGGCTGGCCCGGAGGTCCCTGTCCACGCGCCTGTGGGCGGACTCGACCGACGCCCGCGCCACCTCCAACCTGCGCTCGGCCCTGTGGCGGCTGCCGCGGACCGCGACCGCCCCGCTGGTCAGCGTCACCACGCACGACGTCGCCCTGCACCCCGACGTCCACGTCGACCTCTGGGACAGCGCGGAGCACGCGCAGTCGCTGCGCCGGTTGGGCACCGGGGCTCCCGGCGCGCCGAGCGACCCCGGGTCGGACGTCGACCCGACGCAGGTGCCGGACGTCGGGCCGGAGACCGTGCACCTGCTCGAGCACGACCTGCTGCCGGACTGGAGCGAGGAGTGGCTCGACATCGAGCAGGAGAGCTTCCGCCAGCTCCGCCTGCACGCGCTCGAGGCGCACAGCGGGCTGCAGCTCGTCCGCGGTCGGGCGGCCGCCGCGCTGGAGGCCGCCCTGCGGGCCGTGCAGGGGGACCCGCTGCGGGAGAGCGCGCACCGCGCCGTGATCGCGGTCCACCTGGCCGAGGACAACCCGGCCGAGGCGCTCCGCCAGTTCCACGCCTACCGCCGGCTCCTGGCCCGCGAGCTGGGGCTGCCCCCGTCGGCGGCGATCCGGGACCAGGTGGCCCACCTGCTGGGCCGTCCGCTCGACGGCAGGCCCCCTCGTCGCAGGTGAGCACCTGCGACGATGGCGCCGTGCCCACGGGGATCGAGGACTTCCTGGCGCTGGTCGACCAGCTGCCGGACGTGGTGCGCACCGACCGCTCGGAGCACTCCCGCTTCGACGTGCACGGTCACCCGCTGGGGTACCTCTGGGAGCGCACCCGCACCGTGGGCCTCAAGCAGACGCTGGCCGAGCAGCTGGCCCTGGTCAGCGAGCGTCCGGAGGTCTTCGAGCGGCAGTTCACCACCTCGGCGTTCGGCTGGGTCGTGGTGCGGCTGACCGGGGTGGACCGCCCCGAGCTGGCCGAGCTGGTCTTCGAGGCCTGGCGGCTCACCGCGCCGGCCGGCCTCGTGGACGAGCGCGGTGACCGTCTGCCCGCCTGAGGGCGGGCGCGGCGGTGAGGTCAGCGGCAGGCGCGGGTGTCGTCGGGCAGACGCCGCGTCCGACCGGTGCGGTCGAGGTGCTCCAGCAGGGGCAGCGCCACCCGTCGGCTGGTGCCCAGGGCCTGGCGGGCCAGGCTGGAGGTGAACGGCTGGGGCAGCGCGCGCAGCCGCGTCATCGCCTCGTCGTCCGCGCCGGGCAGCAGGACCAGCGTGTCGCCGATCCGGAGCAGGCGACCGGCGCGGGCCAGCACCGCCAGGGCCCGCCGGTCCAGCCCCAGCGCGTGCAGCCGCTCCCCGGTCGGCGCGGCGAAGGGGTCCGCGGCCAGGTCCTCCTCCAGTAGGGCGAGCGCGGCCAGCAGCGGCTCCGGCAACCGGTCGGTCCGCCCCGCGACCACCCGGCCCGCCTCCAGTCGCAGCGGCGGGAGGACCAGGGCCGCCACGACGGCGTCGTCGGGCAGCCCCAGCGCCCGGGCCGCCTCCGTCGCCGCCACGCCGGGCTGGGCCGGGTCGGTGGTCCGCTCGACGAGCCGGGCGAGCTCGGTACGAAGGCGGGACGCGTGGGCCCCGGAGACCAGCCAGTCCCCGACCACGAGCGCGTCGGGTGGCACGGGGTCCACGGCCACCCCGATCCGGCGCAGCAGCGAGCGCCGTACGACGCCCCGGCGCGCGAGCTCGGCGGCGAGGGTGCCGTCGGCGTCCCGCAGGGCCGTGGCCCGGGCCGCGGCGGCCCCCCGGCGGCCCAGCGCCGGCGGGGCCGGGTCGAGCACCCGCAGCCCCCACACCTGGCGGCTCCCGGGGTCGCGCAGGACCGCCCGGTCACCGACGCTGAGGGGGAGCCGCTGTGCGAGGGTCACCCGGGCGAGGTCCCCGGCCAGCGGGCGGACCCGGACGCCGAGCGAGGTGGCCCCCACGTGCAGCAGCGGCCGCTCCGGGGGAGTGCCGTCGCCCTCGAGGCGGACGTCGAGGTGGTCGGTGGGCTCGAAGGCGTCCGGCTCGACGAGCACGCTGCCCCGGCCCAGCCCCTCGGGCACGCGACCGCCGAGCGCCACGGCGGTGCGGGCCACCCCGGTGACCCCGGTGACCGTCTCGCCCAGGCACTCGAGGCCACGCACCCGCACGGGCTGCGACGGGTCGCCGTCCACCAGCAGCCGGTCGTCGACGCGCAGGGTCCCGGCGGGCAGGGTGCCCGTGACCACGGTTCCGGCGCCGCGGACGTGGAAGCGCCGGTCCACCCACAGCCGCACGGGGGCGGCGGGGTCGGGTCGCGGGAGCGCACCCAGCACCGTGACCAGCGCCGCCCGCAGCTCCGGCAGCCCCGCCCCGGTGCGGGCGCTGACCGCGACCACCGGCGCACCGGCCAGCGTCGTGCGGGCCACCTCGTGCCGGGCCCGTCGTACCGCCGCAGCGGGGTCCGCCAGGTCCGAGCGGGTCACCGCCACGACCCCGTGACCCACGCCCAGGGCGTCCAGCGCGGCCAGGTGCTCGGCGGCCTGAGGCATCCACGGGTCGTCCGCGGCCACCACCAGCACCGCCACCGGCACCGGACCGAGCCCGGCCAGCGTCGTGGTCAGGAACCGCTCGTGCCCCGGTACGTCGACGAAGGCGACCGTCCCGACGCCGGGCAGGTCGGTCCAGCAGTAGCCCAGCTCGATGGACAGGCCCCGCCGGCGCTCCTCGGCGAGCCGGTCGGGCTGCTGCCCGGTCAGGGCCGTGACCAGGGTGGACTTGCCGTGGTCGACGTGCCCCGCCGTCGCGACGACGTGCATGTCAGCGCTCCGCCGCGAGCGCGTCCCGGCCGGCCGCCCGGCGCACCGCCCCGGCCAGCCTCACGTCGTCCGCCGGCGGCACGGCCAGGAGGTCCAGCAGCAGCCGCCCACCGGCGACGTGGCCCACGACGGCCGGGCGACCGGTCCGCAGGGGAGCGGCCAGCGAGGCCGGCACGGCCACGGCGGCACTGTCCAGGCTCACCCCCGGGGCGCCGCCACCCCCGACGGCCGCCCGGGACGCCACGGCCTCCGCGAGGTCGCCCCCGATGAGACCCACCAGCCGCCGGGCCCGCGCCGTCAGCTCCTCGGTCCGGGTCGCCAGCGCCGCGGCCACCGGTGGCACCGGGCCCGCGAGGGTGGCCTCCAGCGCGGCCAGCGTGAGCTTGTCCACCCGCAGCGCCCGGGCCAGCGGGTGCCGGCGCAGGCGCTGCACCAGCTCGTGCTCGCCGAGCAGCAGGCCGCACTGCGGGCCGCCCAGGAGCTTGTCGCCCGAGGCCGTGACCAGCGTCGCGCCGGCCCGCAGGTGGCTCGCCGCGTCCGGCTCCCCGGGCAGCCGCGGGTGCGGGCGCAGCAGTCCCGAGCCGATGTCGGAGACGACCGGCACGCCGAGCCGGGCCCCGGCCAGCGCCGCCACGTCGACCGAGGCGGTGAACCCCTCCACGCGGAAGTTGGACGGGTGCACCTTGAGCACGAAGCCGGTGCGGCCGGGCTCGACGGCGTCCACGTAGTCGCTGAGCCGCACCCGGTTGGTGGTGCCGACCTCCCGCAGCCGCGCGCCCGCCGACTCCAGCAGGTCGGGCAGCCGGAAGCCGTCGCCGATCTCGACCAGCTCACCCCGCGCGACGACCACCTCGCGGTCCCGGGCCAGCGCCCCCGTGACCAGGGCGAGGGCCGCGGCGCCGTTGTTGACCACGTGCACGCCGCCGGCGTCCGGGACGGCGGCCGCCAGCGCCGCCAGGGCACCCGCGCCGCGGACCCCGCGACGGCCGGTGACGAGGTCGAGCTCGACGTCGGTCGGGCCGGCGGCCAGGCCGACCGCACGCACGGCGGCCGGCGACAGGGGCGCCCGGCCCAGGTTGGTGTGCACCAGCACCCCGGTCGCGTTGAGCACCTCCTGCAGGCGGGTGGCGCCCTCCGGCAGCCCGGCCAGCACCGTGGTGACCACCTCGGCGGGGGCGACCACGCCGTCCCGGCAGGCCTGCAGCGTGTCCTGGACCACCCGCTTGACCGGCGCACGACCCAGCCGCTCCACCGCGTCCGCCAGGCGCGGGTCGGCCAGCACCACGTCGGTGCGCGGCGTCGTGCGTCGAGGGTCCACCGGTCCACCTCCGAGACGGCATGGCCGCCACCGCGGGGACGGGCGCGTGGACGACCTGGATCTGGCGGAGGCGGACGGGAATCGAACCCGCCGGACCGGGATGCCCGGCCCCTACGGTTTTGAGGACCGCGCCCGTCACCAGACGAGGAACGCCTCCGCCGACCAATCTAGACACCCCGCCGGTGCATGGGATCCGCCGGGGAGGTTACCGCGGGTCACCGACGACGGAGGTGCTGATGGGCGGCAAGGCCTTTCTCGAGCTGTGGCCCCTGGTGCGACAGCTGCGCGGTGGCGACCGGCTCGGTCGTGGCACCTCGGTGATGTCCCGGCGCAGCCGTGAGCTCGAGCCGCGGACCACGACGGCCGACCGGGTGGTGAGCTCAATCTGCCCCTACTGCGCCGTCGGCTGCGCCCAGAAGGTCTTCGTCAAGGACGAGAAGGTCACCCAGATCGAGGGTGACCCGGCCAGCCCGATCTCGCGCGGCCGGCTCTGTCCCAAGGGCAGCGCGAGCACCCAGCTGGTCACCTCCGACACCAGGGTGACGAAGGTGCGCTACCGACGCCCGCACGGCACGGAGTGGGAGGACCTCGACCTCGACACCGCGATGGACATGATCGCGGACCGCGTGGTCAGGACACGCAAGGAGCACTGGCAGTGGGAGGACGAGCGCGGCCGTCGCACCCGTCGCACCCTGGCGATCGCGAGCCTCGGAGGAGCGACCCTCGACAACGAGGAGAACTACCTCATGAAGAAGCTCTACACGGCCATGGGCGCCGTCGAGATCGAGAACCAGGCCCGTATTTGACACTCCTCCACGGTTCCCGGTCTGGGGACCTCGTTCGGTCGCGGCGGTGCCACGACCTTCCTGCAGGACCTGTCGAACGCCGACTGCATCCTGATCCAGGGCTCGAACATGGCCGAGGCGCACCCGGTGGGCTTCCAGTGGGTCATGGAGGCCAAGCGGCGGGGGGCCACGGTCATCCACGTCGATCCCCGCTACACCCGCACGTCGGCGGTCAGCGACCTGCACGTGCCGATCCGGGCGGCGAGTGACATCGCGTTCCTGGGTGGGCTGGTCAACTACGTGCTGAGCCGCGACCTTGCCTTCCGTGACTACGTGGTGGCCTACACCAACGGGCCTGCCCTGATCGACGAGGACTTCCGCGACACCGAGGACCTCGACGGGCTGTTCTCCGGGTGGGACCCCGAGAAGGGGCAGTACGACCCCGACAGCTGGCAGTACGACGGCGCGACCTCAGCCGCGTCGGCCGGGCAGCGTGACCCCGACCAGCCGACCGGCTCGGCCGGCGGCACCTCGGGAGAGGAGGACAAGGCCTCGCACCAGGCCGCGCGCGGTCAGGCCGCCGGGTCGGGAGGCCCTGCCGTGCACAGCAAGCCCCGGCGCGACGAGACGATGCAGGACCCACGCTGCGTCTACCAGATCCTCAAGCGGCACTTCTCCCGGTACACCCCGGAGATGGTGCAGGAGGCGTGCGGGATCTCCCCGGACCAGCTCGAGGCGGTCGGCGAGGCCATGACGCGCAACAGTGGCCGCGAGCGGACCACCGCGCTCTGCTACGCCGTCGGGTGGACCCACCACAGCGTGGGCGCCCAGATGATCCGGACGGCCTCGATCCTGCAGACCCTGCTCGGCAACATCGGGCGGCCGGGCGGCGGGATCATGGCGCTGCGGGGGCACGCGAGCATCCAGGGCTCCACCGACATCCCGACGCTGTTCAACATCCTGCCGGGCTACCTGCCGATGCCGCACGCCGACCAGCACGAGGACCTCGCGGCCTACGTCGCCCAGGACGCCGGGGCGGCCGGCTTCTGGGGCAACATGAGCTCCTACGCGGTGAGCCTGCTGAAGGCCTACTGGGGCGACGCAGCCACGGCGGACAACGACTTCTGCTTCGACTACCTCCCGCGGCTGACCGGCGACCATTCGACGTACCACACGGTCAAGGCGCAGATCGACGGCACCAGCAAGGGCTACTTCCTGGTGGGGGAGAACCCTGCCGTCGGGTCGGCCAACGGTAAGATGCAGCGTCTCGGGCTGGCCAACCTCGACTGGCTGGTGGTCCGTGACCTGCAGATGATCGAGTCCGCGACCTTCTGGAAGGACGGTCCGGAGATCGAGACCGGCGAGCTCGCCACCGAGGAGATCGGGACCGAGATCTTCTTCCTGCCGGCGGCCAGCCACGTCGAGAAGGCGGGGTCGTTCACCCAGACCCAGCGGATGCTGCAGTGGCGCGACAAGGCCGTCGACCCGCCGGGCGACTGCCGCAGCGAGCTGGACTTCTACGTCGAGCTCGGGGACCGGATCCGGGCCCGGCTGGCCGGCTCCACCGACGAGCGCGACCGCCCCCTGCTGGACCTCGCCTGGGACTACCCCCGTACCGAGGACGGCGACGTGGACAGCGAGGCCGTGCTGCGCGAGATCAACGGCGTCGGCCCCGGCGGCCGTGCCCTGACCGCCTACACGGAGCTCAAGGACGACGGCTCCACGTCCTGCGGGTGCTGGATCTACTGCGGTGTCTTCGCCGACGAGGTCAACCAGGCGCGGCGCCGCAAGCCGCACTGGGAGCAGGACCTGGTCGCGGCCGAGTGGGGCTGGGTCTGGCCGGCCAACCGGCGCATCCTCTACAACCGCGCCTCGGCGGCCCCCGACGGCACCCCGTGGAGCGAGCGCAAGCGCTACGTGTGGTGGGACGCCGATCAGGGCAGGTGGACGGGCTCCGACGTGCCCGACTTCATCGCGGACCGTGCCCCCGACCACGTGCCCGCCGAGGGTGCCACGGGTCCTGACGCGATCGGCGGCAGCGACCCCTTCATCATGCAGTCCGACGGCAAGGCCTGGTTGTTCTCCCCGCTCGGGGTGGCCGACGGCCCGCTGCCGACGCACTACGAGCCGCCCGAGTCCCCGGTCCGCAACCCGCTCTACGGCCAGCAGAGCAACCCCGCGCGGGGCTTCGTGTCCGACCCCGCCAACCCGATCAACCCCAGCATGAGCGAGGTCTTCCCCTACGTCTTCACCACCTACCGGCTCACCGAGCACCACACGGCGGGCGCGATGAGCCGCACGCTGCCGTTCCTCAGCGAGCTGCAGCCGGAGCCGTTCTGCGAGGTGTCGCCTCGGCTGGCGGCCGAGCGGGGGCTCGAGCACCTCGGCTGGGCCACGATCGTCACCGCCCGGACCGCGATCGAGGCACGGGTCCTGGTGACCGACCGGATGCGATCGCTGCGTCTCGGGGAGCAGCTCGTCGAGCAGGTCGGGCTGCCCTACCACTGGGGTCGCAACGGCCTCACCGTCGGCGACTCGCCCAACGACCTGGTCAACATCACGACCGACCCCAACGTGTACATCCAGGACAAGGTCGGCACCTGCGACATCCGTCCGGGTCGACGGCCCCGCGGGCGCCGGCTGCTCGCCTACGTCGAGGACTACCGGGACCGTGCAGGCGTCGGCCAGCAGGGCCCGGCCGAAGAGGGAGGCGAGACGTGAGCAACTCGTTGTACGGACCGCTCGACGACGTGCAGGGCGACGCGGGTCACCACGACCACCCGCCCCGCAAGGGCTTCTTCACCGACACGAGCGTCTGCATCGGCTGCAAGGCGTGCGAGGTGGCCTGCAAGACCTGGAACCAGCTCGAGGAGGACGGCCTCTCCCTGTCCGGGATGTCGTACGACAACACCCTCGCGCTGGGGGCCGACACCTGGCGGCACGTGGCGTTCGTCGAGAAGCCGCTGCACCCCACGACCACCGACCTCGGGCTGCCCGGCATGGGACCGCCTGGCGCGTCGTACGAGAGCGGCGTGGCGCACGGGGACGACCAGGCCGCGCTGAGCGGCGACGGCAGCATCCGCTGGCTGATGTCCTCCGACGTCTGCAAGCACTGCACGCACGCGGCCTGCCTCGACGTCTGCCCCACGGGGTCGCTGTTCAGGACGGAGTTCGGCACCGTCGTGGTGCAGCAGGACATCTGCAACGGCTGCGGCTACTGCGTGCCGGCCTGCCCGTACGGCGTCATCGACCTCTCCGAGGAGGACGGCCGGGCCCACAAGTGCACGCTGTGCTACGACCGGCTCAAGGAGGACCAGACGCCGGCCTGCGCACAGGCCTGCCCGACCGAGTCGATCCAGTACGGCGACGTGGAGCAGCTCCGCGAACGGGCCGACCAGCGGCTGGCCGAGCTGCACGACCAGGGCGTCGACGTCGCGCGGCTCTACGGTCGCGACCCCGAGGACGGGGTCGGCGGCGACGGCGCGTTCTTCCTGCTGCTCGACGAGCCCGAGGTCTACGGCCTGCCGCCGGACCCGGTGGTGACCACCCGCGACATCGGCTCCATCTGGAAGCACGTCGGGGCGGCGGCCGCGACGATGCTCGGGCTGGGCGTGGCCTCCTTCGTGGGGACGAGGAGGCGGTGAAGGAGCGGCGGATGGTGCCCGAGCCGCAGTTCGAGTCCTACTACGGCCGGCAGATCATCAAGACCCCGACCTGGAAGACCCCCGACGTCCCGCTCTACCTGTTCCTCGGCGGGCTGGCGGGTGGGTCCGCGCTGCTGGCGGAGGGGGCGGCGCTGTCGGGCGACCAACGCCTGGAGCTGGTCATGCGCGGGGTCGCCGCCGGCGGCGCCGGGGTGGGCACGGTCTTTTTGATCCACGACCTCGGTCGTCCCGAGCGGTTCCTGAACATGCTGAGGGTCTTCAAGCCCACTTCTCCGCTGTCGGTGGGGTCCTTCATCCTGGCGCCCTTCGCGACGTTCTCCGCGGCGGCCCTCGCCTCGCAGGTCAGCGGACGGTTGCCGCTGCTCGGTCGGCTGGCGGGCGTCGGCGCGGCTGCCTTCGGTCCGCCGCTCGCGGCGTACACCGCGGCGCTGTTCGCCAACACCGCCGTGCCCATCTGGCACGAGGCCCACCAGGAGCTGCCGTTCGTCTTCGTGGGCTCGGGCTCCGCGGCTGCCGGCGGCCTGGCCATGATGTTGACCCCGGTGGAGCAGAGCGCACCCGGCCTGAGGATGGCGCTGGCCGGCGCCACCCTCGAGCTGACCGCGGTGCAGGTCATGGAGCGGCGGCTGGGCATGCTCGCCGAGCCGTACTCCACCGGCCGGGCGGGGCGGTTGATGCGCACGGCCAGGGGGCTGACCCTGACCGGCCTGGGTATCTCGGTGCTCGGCCGGCGTTCACGGTTGCTGCGTGCACTGGCCGGGGCGGCGTACGTCGCGGGCTCGGTCACCACGCGGTTCGGGATCTTCGAGGGCGGGCTGCAGTCGGCGCGCGACCCGAAGTACACCGTCGTGCCGCAGCGTGAGCGGCTCGCCGCCCGGGCCGCGGGTGCCCCGGTCCCGGCCGGCGACGCGCGAGGTGACCACGCCGCCGAGGAGCAACCGGTGGGTGGCGCAGCCGGGTGAGCGGCTGCCTATCGTGGGCTCCATGACGACGCAGGGGGCCGTGCGCCTGACGCAGTACGCCGCGGGGGGCGGGTGCGCGTGCAAGGTGCCGCCCGGCGAGCTGGAGCGGGTCGTGGCCGGGATGGGGGCCGGGGTGGAGGCCGACGACCTGCTCGTGGGTCTCGACCACGGTGACGACGGGGCGGTGGTCCGCATCGACGGCGACCGGGCCGTGGTGCTCACCGCCGACTTCTTCACCCCCGTGGTCGACGACGCCTACGACTGGGGCCGGATCGCCGCGGCCAACGCGCTGTCCGACGTCTACGCCATGGGCGGCGAGCCGCTGGTGGCGGTGAACCTGCTGTCCTGGCCGCGGGACCGGATCCCCTTCGACCTCGCCGCCGACGTGCTGCGCGGCGGGGCCGACGTGTGCCGGCAGGCGGGGGCCCACCTGGCCGGTGGCCACAGCGTCGACGACCCGGAGCCGAAGTACGGGCTCGCGGTGACCGGACTGGCCGACCCGTCCCGCCTGCTGCGCAACGACGCCGGGGTGGCCGGCGTGCCCCTGACGCTGACCAAGCCGCTCGGGCTGGGCGTGCTCAACAACCGGCACAAGGCCACCGGCGAGGTCTTTCCCGACGCGGTCGAGACGATGACCACGCTCAACCGCGACGCCTCCCGCGCTGCGCTGGCGGCCGGGGCCGTGGCCGCCACCGACGTGACGGGGTTCGGCCTGCTCGGCCACCTCTACAAGCTGTGCCGCGCCAGCGGGGTCTCGGCCGTGGTCGACTCCGCCGCCGTGCCGTACCTCGAGGCGGCCCGGTCCTCGCTCGCCGCCGGGCACGTCCCGGGGGGCAGCCGCCGCAACCTCGACTGGGTCCGGCCGCACCTGGCGTCGTCCGTGGACGAGGACGAACTGGTCCTGCTGGCCGACGCCCAGACCTCCGGGGGCCTGCTGGTGGCCGGCGAGGTGCCCGGCCACCCGGTCGTGGGGGAGCTCGTCGCCCGCGGTGCCAGCGTGCTGAGGGTCCGCTGAGGCGGTCCCGGGACGGGCAGCGGAGCGCTCAGTCCTTGAGCGGGTCGTGGCCCCAGTTCATCAGCGAGTAGCGCCACCGCGAGTCCTCGACGTCACCCGAGGGCCCTTGCGCGAGGTGCCGGTGCACGTAGCCGACCACCGTGCCCATGTGCTGCACGTCGTCGTCGCTGAGGTCGCCCTTCCTGGTCCGCAGCAGCTCGACGATGCGACGGCCGGACCGGTGGCCGGTCGACTCACCGGACCCCTGCCCCACCGACTGCGACTCGTCGGTCCCCAGCCACGTCTCGAGCTCCCCGGCGGTCATGTTGACCGCCGCGCTCCAGTCGTCCCACACGTCGTCCACGGTCTTCTCGCTCATGCCGAGCCCCTACCCGGGACGCCGCGCAGCACGCCTGCGGAGGCCGACAGGTGTGGCACGCGCCCGTCGGGGTAGTCCGCCGACCGTCGCCGCGGGGCGGCCGCGCCGCTGGGAGGTCGAGGGATGACGCAGGACGGTACGTCGGGAAGGTCGGCCATCGACCGCCTGCTCGCGGCCGAGCGGGCCGGCACCGAGCGGGTGGCGCCCGAGCGGCTGGCCGAGGAGGTGCGCGCGGGGGCGCTGCTGGTGGACTGCCGTCCGGTCGAGCAGCGGCTCCGTGACGGTGAGCTGCCGGGCGCCGTGGTGGTGGACCGCAACGTCCTCGAGTGGCGGCTCGACCCGACCAGCCCGTACCGCCTGGCCGGAGCCGACGACCCCGACCGGCGCGTGGTGCTGGTCTGCGACCAGGGGTACAGCTCCAGCCTGGCCGCCGCCACGCTGCGGCGCCTCGGGCTGTCCCGGGCCACGGACCTGGAGGGCGGCTTCCAGGCCTGGGCACGCGCCGTCCGCCCGGGCGCCGCTCCACCCGGCCGTGTGTACGATGTAAGTCTTCCCGAGGCCTAGCCCCCGCCTCGGTACGGCGAAAGCCACCGACTGTGCGCTTCGGCACGCCGTCGTGCACGACCGGAACGAGGCTCGTGATGTCCGAGCGTGGCCTGGCTGTCGCCCTGACCGAGGCGGCGCGTGCCATCAACGCCCAGCACGGTCTTCCCGAGACGCTGAAGGCCATCGTCGACACGGCTCTGGTGTCGCTCGACGGCATCGACCACGTGGGCATCTCGCTGGCCCACCGGGGCGGGCGGATCGAGACCGCGGCCGCCACGGACCGCTTCGTCCTCGAGCTCGACCAGCTGCAGTACGACCTGGGTGAGGGCCCGTGCGTCTACGCGATGGTCCACGAGCAGACCACCCTGGTGCAGCACGCCCGCCAGGAGCAGCGCTGGCCGCAGTTCATCCCCGAGGCCGTACGACGGGGGCTTCGCTCCCAGCTGGCGCTCCAGCTGTACTTCGACGACAGGACGGTCGCGGGGCTGAACATGTACTCCACCTCCACCGACACGCTGGAGCAGGAGACCGTCCACACCGCCGAGCTGTTCGCCGCCCACGCCGCCATCGCCCTGGGGAAGGTGCGGGAGATCGACCACCTCAACCAGGCGCTGGCCAGCCGCAAGGTCATCGGCCAGGCCATCGGGGTCGTCATGGAGCGGTACGGGATCACCGAGCACCGTGCCTTCGCCTACCTGGCCCGGGCCTCCTCCACCGGGAACCTCAAGCTGCGCATGGTCGCCGAGCGGATCGTGGAGGGGACGGAGTCACGCGGCGCCTCGCGGGAGGCGGTGCCAGGGCCGGCCGACCCGGTCGGCAAGGAAGTACACGTTCCTGCTGACATGAGTGGCGGCGCCACGTAGTCCCATCGGGTCAACTTCGGTGGCGGAACACCCAACGACGCCCATGTCCGACATACTGGGCGCGCCACCGTCGCACATCCGGTGGCGCACGGGGGGATGTGCACTGTTCGCATGGGCTCGACTCGGCAGAGCACACCAGCACGTGGGGGACACGACATGTCGAGTGGACTCGATGAAGCACCCGGCCGACCGTTCGTGTCGGCGCTCCCGGTCAGCGGGGGCTGGCTGCCGTCACCGCCGTGGATGCCACCGCAGCGCTCCGGTCCGGACTCGATCCGCCTGCTGGTGGTCGACGAGAACCCGCTGGTCCGCCACGCGCTGCTGCGCATGGCCGCGGACGCGACCGACCTCGAGGCCGTCGGCGAGGCCGCCGGCGCCGAGCAGGCCCTCGAGCTGGCCGCGACCACCGCGCCCCACGTCGTGACGATCGGCTGCGCGCCGCTCGGTCCGACCGTGTGGCAGCTGGCCCGTGACCTGCGCGACCGGCACCCCGACCTCGGCATCGTGATGCTGACGCCGGCAGGCTCCGACGACCTGCTCTTCCGGGCCCTGGACAGCGGCGCGTCCGCGTTCCTCTCCGACCTGGGCTCCCCGCACCAGGTGGTCAGCACCATCCGGCACTGCGCCGTGGTGCCCTCCTCGTTCAGCGCCAGCGGGCTGGCCCAGGCCCTGCGCCGCCGCCGTCAGGACGCCCACGGCATCGCCCTGAGCGGCCGCGAGCTGCAGGTCCTCGGGCTGCTGCGCGACGGGCGGACCGTCCCGCAGGTCGCGGCCGAGCTGCACGTCAGCCTGTCCACCGCGAAGAGCTACACCGCCCGTCTCTACGAGAAGCTCGGGGCCAGGAACCGTTCGCAGGCCCTGATGACCGCGGTACGCCTCGATCTCTTCGACGCCTCCTGAGCGCCCGGGGCGGGCCGACGGCCCGCTCACGGGAAGAGCGTGGCGATGCCGAGGGCCCCCGGGCCGATGACGATGATGAGCAGGGCCGGAAACAGGCAGAAGATCAGCGGGAACAGCACCTTGACGGTGACCTTCTGCGCCTTCTCCTCGGCGCGCTGACGGCGCCGCTTGCGCATCTCGCCCGCCTGCTCGCGCAGCACCGTGGCCACGGCGATCCCGAGCTCGGAGGCCTGCACCAGCGCGGCCACCAGCACCCGCAGCTCGGCCACCGTGGTGCGCTCGGACATCGCCCGCAGCGCCTGGGGCCGCGACTTGCCGAACTGCATCTCCTGCAGGACCCGGGCGCACTCGGCGGCCAGCGCGCCCTCCGTGTTCACGGCGACCTGGGCCAGGGCGGCGTCGAAGCCGAGCCCGGCCTCGACGCACACGCACATCATGTCCAGGGCGTCGGGCAGCGCCTGCTGGACCTTCTCCTGGCGCTTGATGCCGGCGTTGTGGATGAGGACGTCGGGGAGCCAGAGCCCCGCGGCGGCCAGCACGGGCACGAGCACGGTGAACCCGGGTGACCGCAGCGCCAGGAGGATGCCGAGTGCGGTGCCCAGCACCAGCCCGAGACCCTTGAAGGCGAAGGTCCGCTCCACGGTCCACCGTCCCGGGTTGCCGGCCACGTCGAGACGGTGCTGCAGGCGGGCCCGCGCACTCGCCGGCGACAGCCGCACCCCCAGCGACCGCAACCCGCCCAGGGGGCCCACGAGCGGCTGCCCCCGACCCGCGACCTGCTCGGGGGCTCTCCCCGTGTCGCGGGCGTAGTACTCCTCGATGCTGGCCAGCCGGCGGCTCGCCACGGCGTGCGGGGACTCGGTGGCGAACGCCGCCCACCCCAGCGCGATCGCGCCGGCCACGGCGACGAGCCCGACCATCAGTACCACGGTCATCTCAGGCCTCCACCTTCACGATGCGCGACATCCACATGGCGCCGACGACGACACCGAGCACCGCCACCACGAGCATCACGATGCCCGCGGTCTGCGTCCACAGCGGCCGGAGGTACTCCGGTCGCACCAGCAGGAACCACGCCGCCACAACGATCGGCAGACCGACCAGGATGTACGCCGAGAGCCGCCCCTCCGCGCTCAGGGCCCGGACCTGACGGCGCAGCTGCGCCCGCTCCCGCATGGTCTGCACGGTCGTCTGCAGCACGTCGGCCAGGTTGCCGCCCACCTCCCGCGAGATCCGCACCGCCATGACCACCCACCGCAGGTCCTGGGAGCTGACCCGTTCGGCTGCCTGGTCCAGGGCCGTCTCGAGCTCGACGCCGAGCCGCGACTCGGTCAGGGCCCGGGTGACCTCACCGGTGGTCGGCTGCTCGCCCTCCCGGACCACGCCCTCCAGCGCCTGGGCCAACGAGAAGCCGGAGCGCAGCGAGCTGGCGATGAGCTGCAGCACGTCGGGCAGCTGGTCGGCGAAGGCGGCCGCGCGTCGCGCCGCCTTGTGGGCGAGGAACAACCGGGTGCCCAGCCATCCGAGAGCGGCGCCCACGACGAGCCCCGCGAGCCAGCTGCCCGTCATCACGGTGATGACCGCGACGAGGCCGGCGACGAGGCAGATCCGCAGGAGGACCCACTCCGGCGGGCGCATGCGCATCCCGGCGCGCTCTAGGTCCACCGCGATGCGGGACCGGGACCGGCCGGTGCCGATGAGCCGGTCGACCACCGACAGGGCGGCCGTGGCCACCTGTCCGTCGACGGCGTCGGGAGCGACCGGCTGGGGCGAGCCGTCGCCCGGGCCGGTCCACCGGTAGGCCGACAGCTGCTCGATGCGCGAGCGGCGCGCCGGCGCCGAGCGGGGCGTCAGGGCCAGCAGCCCGGCGACCAGCAGCACGAGGAACGTGCCGGCGGCGATGAGGAGCGGCGCCCGGGACGTCCTCACCGCGGAGGTGGCGGCCGGTGCCGGGTCCTCGGACCCGGCGTCGTCGGAGCCGGTCGAGGTCGCGGCCGGCACCGTGACCCGGGCGGAGGTCGTGACGCGGGAGCCACCGGCCAGCACGCTGGCCTTCACCGACAGGTCACGTCCCCGGAGGTCGTCGGGCAGGTCGGCCACCACCACCAGCCGCTGACGGAAGGTCTGGGCCGCCCGCACGAAGGCCAGGTCGAGACGGTCCAGGCCGGTGACCGGCAGCAGACGCCCCGCCCCGGCCCGGGCGATCGCCCGCAGGGCGCTGCGCTGCGCGGTGTCACGGCCCAGGCCGATGGCGTCCACCCGGACCCCGGAGGACCGCAGGAGCGTGGTGGCGCCGGTGAGGGCACGGCGACTGGCGGTGTCCGCCCCGTCGGACAGCACGAGCATGCGGCGCTCCGTCGTGGCGCCGCCGGCGCCCTTCGCGCCGGCCTGACCCCGGGTGCCGAACCCGCCCACCGCGGACACCACGCCGTCGTACAGCGCCGTGCCGCCGCTGGCCGTGAGCCGGCTGACCGCCGAGGCCAGGGCCGACCGGTCGGTGGTCGGTGCCAGGCGCAGGACGGGCCTGGCCGCGAACGTGGCGAGGCCCAGCCGTACGTCCGCCGGCAGGGCGGCCGAGTAGCTGAGGGCCGCAGCCTGGGCGGCCGCCAGCCGGCGTCCGCGCATCGAGCCGCTGGTGTCGACCACCAGCATCGCCTCGCGTCGCGGCAGCAACGAGGAGTCACCCACGGCAGCCGCGTCCTCGGTCACCGCCCGTGCCGACAGGGTGCGCCCCGCCGCGGCCACCCGCAGGCTGGCAGCGTCCAGGGCGTCGCCGGAGGTCAGGCCTCGCACCGCGAGCACGAACCGCAGCTGGGGGCCGTCCGCGCGCAGCGCCGCGATGCGGGCGCTCGGCCCGGCCGGCGCCTCGGCGGCCAGGGCGGGCACGACGGGCGCGACCAGCGCCGGCAGCAGCAGCGCGCCGGCGGTGGCGGCCAGCAGCCTGAGCCGGGTCGCGGGGCTCATCGCGAGGCCCCGCCCCAGCCCGAGGGCACCTTGACGCCGCGGTCGGCCATCCGGTCGAGGAACTGCGGGCGCAGGCCGGTACGGCGCAGCCCGCCGGTGAAGCGGCCGGTCACGTCGACGCCGGCGGAGAAGTCGAAGGTGAAGAGGTCCTGCAGGGTCACGACCTCGCCCTCCATGCCGCAGACCTCGGTGACGTGGGTGATCCGGCGCGTCCCGTCCCGGAGCCGGGACTGGTGCACGATGAGGTCGATGGCCGCGGCCGACTGCTCGCGGATGGCCCGGGCCGGCAGGTCCATGCCGGCCATCAGCACCATGGTCTCCATGCGCGGACAGGGCGTCGCGCGGGGTGTTGGCGTGCAGCGTGGTCATGGAGCCGTCGTGGCCGGTGTTCATGGCCTGCAGCATGTCCAGGGCCGCGCCGTCGCGGACCTCGCCGACGATGATCCGGTCGGGCCGCATGCGCAGGGCGTTGCGGACCAGGTCGCGCATCGGTGACCTCGCCCCGGCCCTCGATGTTGGCCGGGCGGCGACTCCAGCCGGACGACGTGGCGCTGGTGCAGCTGCAGCTCGGCGGCGTCCTCGATGGTGACGATGCGCTCGTCGTGCGGGATGAACGCGGAGAGCACGTTGAGCGTGGTGGTCTTGCCCGAGCCCGGTGCCGCCGCTGATGACGATGTTCAGCCGGGCCTGCACGCACGCGGCGAGCAGCTCGGCGACCTCGCGGGTGAGCGGTGCCGAAGCGCGATCAGGTCCTCGACGCCGTACGGGTCGGCCGCGAACTTGCGGATGGTCAGGGTCGAGCCGTCCAGCGCGATCGGGGGCACCACGGCGTTGACCCGGCTGCCGTCCGTCAGGCGGGCGTCCACCATGGGGCTGGCCTCGTCGACCCGGCGCCCGATGCGGGCCACGATCTTGTCGATGGTGCGCCGCAGGTGGGCCTCGTCGGCGAAGGCGACGTCGACCTCGTGGAGCCGGCCGGACCGCTCGACGTACACCTGGGAGGGGCCGTTGACCATGATCTCGGAGACCTCGGGGTCGCGCAGCAGGGACTCCAGCGGGCCGTGCCCCAGGATCTCGTCGGCCACCTCGGAGGCGATGCGGGTGCGCTCGCTGCCGCTGAGCGGCACCTCGGCGGTCTCCAGCACCTGCTGCAGCGTGGCGCGGACCCGGGCGTCCAGCTCGCGCTCGTCCATCCTGGCGTCGTACAGCGTCGGCCCGAGGACCTCGAGCAGGGAGGCGTGCACCCGCTGCTTGATCTCGGCGAACGGGTCGACGAGGCGGTGCAGGCCGGCCACCCGGTCGGCCGGGCGGGGACGGGACGCCGTCGTGGTGCCCGCGCCCCCCGCGCCGCTCTGGGCGGCGGCCATGCGGTCGGTGAGGTTCATGACGACCTCCGCATCCGCAGCAGGCCGGAGCGGCGGGGCGTGGGCTGCGAGGCCTGACCCATGTGCTCGCTGACGAGCCGGCGCACCGCCACGCTGACCGGGTGCTTGGGCGACTGCACCGCGAGCGGCTCGCCCCGGTTGATGGAGATGGGCACGTCACGGCTCGACGGGACCCGCACCGACACCGGCGTGCGGACCACGCTCTCGATGTCGGCGTCGGTGAGCCCCACCTGGGCGTCGGAGCGGTTCAGCACGATCGTGCGCTGGTTGCCCCGGTAGGCCAGCAGGTCGAGCATGTCGAGGACCAGCCGCAGGTTCTTGAGGGCCGGGATCTCCGGGGTGGTGAGCAGGACGTGCTGGTGCGAGGCGTCCAGCGCGGCCAGCACGTGCTCGGTGATGTGCGCCGGCGTGTCGATGACGACGTGGTCGTACATGCCGCTGAGCACGTCGATGACCGCGGCGGTGGACCGGGCCGGGATGCGGTCGGCGTCTCCGGGGGCCACGGGCGCGAGCAGGCAGTCCAGCTGCGGGCCCGAGGCCGTCACCAGGCTCGCCACCATGTCCTCGTCGAGGGCCTCGCCCATGGACAGCACGTCGGCCAGGGTCCGCGCGGGCCGCAGGCCCAGCGTGATGGCGACGTCGCCGAAGGCCAGGTCGAGGTCGACCAGGCAGACCCGCTGCCCCGTCTGGGACAGGGTCGCGGCCAGGTTCGTGGCCAGCGTGGTCTTCCCGCATCCGCCTTTGGCGGCGTAGACGGTGGTGACGTGGCCGCGGGGGGATCCCCCCGGGGCCGGGGGCAGACCGACCACCTGCTGGAAGCGCCGGCACGCGGCGGCCAGGGCGGTCTCGTCGTCGGCCTGCAGCACCTCGCCGACCCCGGCCCGCATGGCCGCGGTGAGGTCAGGGACGGCGAGGGTCTGGCGCAGCAGCACCACGCCCACCCCGGGACGCTGGGACCGCATCCACCCGGTGAGCTCGAGCGCCTCGCCCAGGTCGACGTCGGCGCCCAGCACCACCACGGTCTCGGCGGGGTGGGCCAGGAGGGCGGCGTGGGCCGCCGCCACACCGGCGACCGGGAGCACGGCGCCGGGGATCTGGTCGGACAGTGACTCGGCCTGCTGGGCCGACTGCGTGCACACGATGGTCATCGCGCCGTGATCCCTCCGGGGAAGACCGTGCCGAGACGGTTCTGGTTGTCCACGCCGGGAGCCGGCGCGGTCTTCGAGCTGTCCGAGAGCAGCGCGGCGTAGGGCCGGCCGGTCTGCGCGACGTGGATGAGCCGCTCGGCGTCCTTCTGGGTCAGCGCGACCGTCACCAGGAGGGCCTCGGTGGTGCCCTGGTTGGCGTCGTCGAGGCCGGCCTTGGTGCCGTCCGGGGCGGCCTGCGAGACCGCCAGCACGTCGACCCGGGGCAGCAGCAGCTTGGTGGCCCAGTTGTCCTTCTTGTTCGAGCCGGTGCTGTCCCCCGAGGGGGCGTTGCGGCCGTTGAGCAGCACGAAGGTGTCGAAGACCGCGATCTGCGAGCGGGGCTGCACGTAGCCCGCCACGTCGGCCTCGATCGCCAGCTTGACCGTGACGGCCACCTTGCCGTTGGGGATGGAGAGTCCGCTGGTCGTCGGCACGGTCGAGCCGAACATGTCGCGCAGCACGACCTGGCCGGGCCGCACGGCGGCCGTGGCCACGTCCTTGCCCCAGCTCGTGGAGATGCTGCGCACGGCCCCGGCGGGGGTGGCACTGGCCGGCACGTGGTCCTCACGGACGTAGCCGCCGGTGCGGACCTCCCGGGCCGAGGTGCCGGCCGGGATCAGCTTCTGCACGATGAGCACGGACACGGGCTGCTGGTCGGCCACCGCCCGGTCGTCGGCGTGCCGGACGTAGGCGTAGACCGCCCCGGTGCCGATCACCGCCAGCAGCACCGCTGCTGCCGTCATCAGGATTCTTCGGTTCATGTGCGGGTCCCCCAGACCGAGTGGTCTCTCTTGGTGGTGCGTGATGTGGTCGTGCTGGTCTCTGCGGTGCTGGTCTCTCGTGGTGCTGGTCAGCCGAGCATCTTCACGACGCCGGTGCCGAAGCTGGTGCCGCCGGTGGTGTCCGTGCCCGGTGGCAGCAGCGCCTGGGTGAAGAACCCGTAGACGCACCGCTGGCTGCCGCTGCAGTAGGCGGAGCCACTGATGGTCGACGCCTTCTTGAAGCCGCCGCCACTGCCGTTCAGATACCCCCCGGTGACGACGAACGCGGCGAAGCCGGCCAGGTGGTAGGCCCCGTTGCCGCCGGACCCGCTCACCCCGTCGTAGACCGGCATGTACAGCACGGTGTGGGCGGTGTAGGCGTTGGTCAGGGCGGTGATGCAGGCGGCCTGCACCGGCACACCGGTGCGGTCGCCGTACTGGCCGGCCACGTTGATGAACGTCGAGCAGTTCCCGTTCACGTCGGGCAGCCAACCGAAGCCACCGGGGAGCTGCCAACCGGCGCCCGCACCGCCGACGCAGTCGTTGCCGGACCCGTGCAGCTGCAGGACCTGCTCGCCGCCCGGCGTACCCGCCGCAGGAACGGTCGCCGAGGCCGGGTAGCGCACCGGCCATGCCGGGTACGGTCCGGCCGGCGCGAAGACGGTGCCGTTGCTGGTGGCCGCCCTCCAGCTGCACAGCGAGATCGTGGCCGACAGGCTGGTGGTGGCTCCGACGGCGGCCCAGCTGGCCTGGGCGCAGGCATGCACCCGCTTGCCCTGGTACGCCGAGCCCAGCACGGCCCGCCCGAAGACGGGCGGGAGGAGGGTGGCGTTGGTCGCGGTCCGGGTGCTGGTCTGCACCTGGGCGTAGTTGACACCGGCCGCGGGGGTGGCCGCGCAGCCCGGAGCCGTGGCCGCGCACGCCGGGAGGATGCCCCGGGGGTCGCGGCCGCAGACGCGGTCGGTGGTGGCCTTGGTGTCGTTGGCGTTGCCGTCGGCGTGCAGGCCGGCGGGGGAGCTGCTGGTCGTGCCGGCGCTGCAGGTGCTGGCCGCCTTGCCGCAGCCGATGGCCACCGCGAGCGCGCCGGCGTCGGCGCCGTTCTGCAGCTGGGCCCGCTCGGCGTACATGCCACCGGTGTCCACGACCAGGGCGCCCATGCCGAGCAGGATGCCGGTGGCGAACAGCGTGGCGACCAGGATGGCGACGGCCCCCTGCTCGGTACGGCGGCGCAGGCGCCTGACCAGTGGGGACCGCCGGGACAGTTAGGAGTGGTCACTGACATGGCATGCGTCCCCTTCCGGTGAGCACGCGGGAGCTGGTGAACCCGGGGATGAGGCCGGTCAACGGGGTGCTGAAGTGCATGGTCCACTGCACGGTGACGACCGCGTCGGCCGTGACCGGGGCGTTCGCCGCACAGGTGGTGATGGTGGAGGTGACGCCCGACAGGTTCGTGGCGGCGGACGCGGTCCGGGTGGCCACGGTGCCGCAGGTCGAGGGCGTCGAGCTGTTGCAGACAGCCGCCAGGCGCGAGCCCTCGCGGGCGGCCTGGGTCAGGGTGACCTGCGCGTTGAAGGCGCGGCCGAAGTCGATGACCCCGAAGGCGATGATGATCAGCAGGGGCAGGAGGAGGGCCATCTCCACGGCCGCGGCGCCTCGCTCGTGGCCTCGTCGTCGGTGCATGGTCATCCTCCTGTCCGGTCGGGTGTGGACACGACGGGACCGGGGGTTCGTCCGGTCCCGTCGTGGTGGTGCGGCGGTGCTGTGCGTGCACGCGGGCCGGTCGAGCCGGCCCCGGATCAGGGCAGGGCGTTGCCGACGGACGTGAAGGCGGCGTTGACCTTGACGCCCAGGGCGGCCACTGCCACCACGATGACGCCGGCGATGAGCGCCACCAGCAGGCCGTACTCGACGGCGGTCGCGCCGCGCTCGTTGTTCTCGGTGCGGGCCTTCAGGGTGGCGACGCCACTCTGGAGCACGCAGTACATCTTGATGAACTGGTCCATTGTTCCCCTCCAAGGGTCTCGGGCCTCAGGCCCTCGATGCAGGTCAACCGCTGACCTGTGGGCCCAAGGCTGCCGTCGCGGGGAACGCCGGGGTAGCGGGCGTCCGGCCACCTCCGGAGAGACGGTCGACGGCCCACCCCCTGGCGTCGGAGGGTCGGTCGCGGCGTCCGGTGGGCAGCGCCCGCCGTCGCACCGGCGCACGGCTGTCGTCCGGTCGGCCACCCTGCCGTACGTCGTCGTGAACGTGCCGGGCGAACGACCGGGTCGTGCCGGGCGTTCGACCGGCGGTGGCTCAGGACGCCGGGCGGGTCCCGGCGGGGCGACGGGCGCTGATCAGCACGGCGCCGGCGGTCAGCTCGACGAGCCCGTCCCCGTCGCCGTACCGCTGCTGCGCCACCTCGACGTACCTCTGGCGGGCCCGGGCGCGCTGGGCCGGGCCGGCCTGGGCCAGCACGGCGCCGCTGCGCGGGGTGCCGTCGGCCACCGCGTCGAACCACGCGCCGGGGGCCACCCGGAGGCTCCAGCGCGGCCGCTCCACCGTGACCTCGTCCCAGCCGGCCAGCAGCCGGCGGACCTCGGCCTCGTCGCCGAAGCGCTGCGCGTCCGGACCGGGCGGCACCACGCCGCTCAGGCCCAGGTCGGTGACCACGGAGCCCAGCAGTCCGAGCGCCGGGTTCTGCTGCGGCGTGTCCCAGACCGTCAGGGCCAGGCGTCCGTCCACCGCGAGCACCCGGCGCAGCTCGGCCACCGCGACCTCGGGCCGGGGGAGGTGGTTCAGCAGGAACCCGGCCACCACCGCGTCGAAGGTGCCGTCCCCGAACGGCAGCGCCTCGACGCCGGCCCGGACGGCGTCCACCCCGGCGGCGCGGGCGATGGCGACCATGGCCCCGGACTGGTCGGCGGCGTCCACGAGGGCACCGCGCGCCGCGGCGGCCAGGGCCACGAAGCCCGGCCCGGTGCCGACGTCGAGCACCCGGGTGCCGCGGGTGACCCGGGCCGCGTCGAGCAGCAGCGGGACCGCTCCACCCGTGAGCGTGCCCAGCGAGGTGGCGTACGCCGCGGCCCGCCGCTCCCACGAGGCGCGCTCCCACTCGCCGAACTCCGCCAGCTCACGCTCGGTGTGCACGGCACCGCCCTCCACCTCCGGGGTCGTCCGCCCCACCCCGGTCAGTCTGCCCGAGGCGCGGCGGGGCGCCTAGGGTGGTGGCGTCGTGCCCGACCTCGTCCTCGCCGCCGCCAGCGCTTCCGCTGCTTCCACGGTCGAGGCCGTCAGCCCGCTCGTGGTCGGGGCGGTCCTGCTGGCCGCCGTGCTGCACGCGGTGTGGAACGCGGTGGCGCACGCCATCAGCGACCAGCTGGTCGGGTTCGCGCTCATCGGGACGGCGATCACCGTGGTCGCCGTCGGGGTGGTGCTGGTGGCCCCGGCGCCGGACCGGGCCAGCTGGCCGTACCTGGCCGGGTCGGCGACCCTGCACGTGGTCTACAACCTGCTGCTCATGCGCTGCTACCGGCTGGGGGAGTTCAGCCAGGTGTACCCCCTCGCCCGGGGGACCTCCCCGTGGCTGGTGGCGGTGGGTGCGACCGTGCTGGTGGGCGAGCAGCTCTCCGTCGTCCGGCTCGCCGGGGTGGTCGTCATCTCGCTGGGGCTCTGCACCCTGGTGCTGGCGGGTGGGGTGCCCACCCGGGCGGCCCGACCGGCCATCGTGGCGGCCCTCCTGACGGGGGTGGCGATCGCGTCGTACACCACGCTGGACGGCATCGGCGTGCGCGGTGCCGGCACGGTGGCCGGGTACACGGGCTGGCTGTTCCTGCTCCAGGGGCCCGTGCTGCCTCTGGTGGCGCTGGGCGCACGGCGGGGGCGGCTGTGGGCCCAGGTCCGGCCGCACCTGTGGACCGGGCTCGTCGGCGGGCTGCTGTCGCTGGCGGCGTACGCGCTGGTGCTGTGGGCGCAGACCCGGGGCGCGCTGGCGCCCATCGCCGCGCTGCGGGAGTCCAGCGTGATCGTCGGAGCGCTCATCGGCACGGTGGTGTTCGGCGAGCGGTTCGGCGCCTGGCGGGTCGTGGCGACCGTGGTGGTCGTGGTCGGGGTCGTCCTCGTGACCCTGTGAGTGCGTAGGACGGGACGCCTCGTCGGTTCTGCAGAATGTTAGAACAAATGCTTGACAGGAGATGCGTCACTCGCGAGGCTAGGGCCGCCGGCACCTGCTCCAGCCGCGACAGTCTCGCGACGGACCACCGCCCCTCCGGGCGCAGGTCACCTACGAAAGGACCCCCACGATGAACCCTTCCCGAGTCCGGAGAGGCGGGGGCATCGCCCTCGTCGCGGCCGTGGCCCTGCTGGCCTCGTCCTGCAGCTCCGGTGGCGCACCGAAGAACGACGACAGCGGTGACAGCGGGGGCGGCGGCGGCAACTCGGGCTACACCTTCGCCATGATCACCCACGAGACCCCGGGTGACACCTTCTGGGACCGCATCAAGGCCGGCGCGAACCAGGCGGCCAAGGACACCGGCTCGACGCTCAAGTACTCCGCGGACCCCGACGCGACCAAGCAGGCCGTGCTGATCCAGAACGCCATCGACTCCAAGGTCGACGGCATCGCCACGACGCTGGTGACGCCGGAAGCGCTCATCCCGACCGTCAAGAAGGCGGTGGCCGCCGGGATCCCGGTGGACAGCTTCAACTCCGGCACGGACTACTTCAAGCAGGCCGGCGCCCTGACGCACTTCGCCTCGGACGAGAAGCTGGCCGGTCAGCAGGCCGGCGCCAAGGCCAAGGCCGACGGGGCCACCAAGGTGCTGTGCGTCATCCAGCAGGCCGGCTCGGTCGCGCTCGAGGACCGCTGCGCGGGCGTCAAGTCCAGCATGTCCAACACCGAGAACATCCAGGTCAACGGCAGCGACGACTCGGCGGTGACCTCCTCCATCCAGGCCAAGCTGAGCCAGGACAAGGACATCAACTGGGTCATCACGCTCGGTGCGGCGCAGGGCCTGGACACCATCAAGGCCATCAAGGCCGCGGGCCGTGACATCAAGGTCGGCACCTTCGACCTGAACATCGACGCGGCCAAGGCCGTCCAGTCCGGGGACCTGCAGTTCGCCATCGACCAGCAGCCCTACCTCCAGGGCTACCTGGCGATCAGCCAGCTCTACCTGTTCAAGAAGAACGGGAACATCATGGGTGGTGGCGGCCCGGTCCTGACCGGTCCCTCCTTCGTGGACAAGACCAACATCGAGACGATCCTGCCGTTCGTGCAGAAGAACACCCGCTAGTTCGACCATCCTCGGAGGGGTGGCCGGGCCCACACGGCCCGGCCACCCTCGGGGACCAGCCATCGGAGCACACATGAGTCAGACAGCCAAGGCCGCACCGCCCTCATCGTCCTCCTCCGCCCCGTCGGAGTCCTCCAACCGCGTCACGCTGGGCCTCTCCAACCGGCTCCTGGCGCGGCCCGAGGTGGGCGCGCTCGTCGCCGCCATCGTGATCTTCATCTTCTTCATCATCGTCGCGCCGTCGTTCCGCTCGGCCGACTCCTTCTTCACCGTGCTGTACCAGGCCTCCACGATCGGCATCGTGGCCGTCGGGGTCGGCATGCTGATGATCGGTGGCGAGTTCGACCTGTCCGCCGGCGTGGCCGTGACGGCCGCCGGGCTCTTCTCCGCCATGTTCTGCTACCAGCTCGGTCTGAACCTCCTGGTGGGGGCGGTCCTCGCCCTCGTGTTCAGCCTGTTCATCGGCTTCCTCAACGGCTACCTCGTGATGCGCACCGGCATCCCGAGCTTCCTGATCACCTTGGGCACGTTCTTCGTCCTGCAGGGCGCCAACCTCGGGGTCACCAAGCTGGTCACCGGCTCGGTGTCCAGCCCCAACATCAACCAGATGAGCGGCTACTCGTTCCTCAACTACGTCTTCGCGCACGAGTTCGAGATAGGCGGCATCACCCTGCAGATCACCGTGATCTGGTGGCTGCTGTTCGCCGCGCTGTCCGGCTACATCCTGACCCGCACCAGGATCGGCAACTGGATCTACGCGGTCGGCGGCAACGCGGACAGCGCCCGCGCGGTCGGTGTCCCGGTGCTGCGGGTCAAGGTCGGCCTGTTCATGACGGTCGCGTTCCTGGCCTGGTTCACCGGCATGCACTACCTCTACAACTTCAACGTCCTCCAGGCCGGCAACGGCGTGGGGAACGAGTTCCTCTACATCATCGCCGCGGTGGTGGGCGGCACCCTGCTGACCGGCGGCTACGGCAACGCGTTCGGGGTGGCGATCGGAGCCTTCATCTTCGGCATGACGAACCTCTGCATCGTGTACGCCGGCTGGGACCCCAACTGGTTCAAGGCGTTCCTCGGCGTCATGCTGCTGCTGGCCGTCGTGGTGAACCTCTACGTCAAGAAGCTCTCGACCACCCGGAAGGTGGGCTGACCATGACCGACACCATCGCCGAGCACGCCGATCGTGACCTGAGCCAGGGTGAGGCCCTGGTGCAGATGATCGACGTGGGCAAGAGCTACGGCGCGATCCGGGCGCTCAAGGGCATCAACCTGACGGTGCGAGCCGGCGAGGTGACCGGCGTCCTGGGGGACAACGGTGCCGGCAAGTCCACGCTGATCAAGATCATCGCCGGCCTGCACGCCCATACCGAGGGCACGCTGAAGGTCGACGGCAAGGAGGTCTCGTTCTCCTCGCCCCGCGACGCGCTCCAGCACGGGATCGCGACGGTCTACCAGGACCTCGCGGTGGTCGGCCTCATGGAGGTCTGGCGCAACTTCTTCCTCGGCTCCGAGCTCGTGTCGGGCAAGATGCCCCTCGCGGGCCTGAGGATCAAGGAGATGAGAGCGCATCGCGGACGAGGAGCTCCGCAAGATGGGCATCGTGGTCAAGGACATCAACCAGCCCATCGGCACGCTCTCGGGTGGTCAGCGCCAGTGCGTGGCCATCGCCCGGGCCGTGTACTTCGGGGCGCGGGTGCTCATCCTGGACGAGCCGACGGCCGCGCTGGGCGTCAAGCAGTCCGGGGTCGTGCTGAAGTACACCGCGGCCGCCCGCGACGCCGGTCTCGGCGTCGTCTTCATCACCCACAACCCGCACCACGCCCACCTGGTCGCCGACCACTTCGTCATCCTCAAGCTCGGCCAGGCCGTGCTGGACAAGCGGCGCGACGAGGTGTCCCTGGACGAGCTGACCCGGCAGATGGCGGGCGGCGACGAGCTGACCGAGCTGTCCCACGAGCTCAAGCGACCCGGGACGTGAGCGAGGTGACGGAACGATGAGCGTCGCCGTGGCCCACCAGGTGTCGGCCACCAGCCGGGCGGCCCTGCGCCAGGGCCTCACCGAGGCCGCCTTCCGGCAGACCGAGCTGGTGGTGCTCCACGTGGTGGAGTCCATCGACCCGGACCGCCAGGAGGCCTATCGGCTCGGCATCAGCGACGAGATCGAGAAGGTCCTCGGCGCCGAGCCGGGAGTGCCCTGGGAGCTGCGGCTGGCCGTGGCCGGGCCCGACCTCGCGCAGGCGCTGCTCGGCCTGGTCGAGGAGGTGGACGCGGACCTCCTGGTCATCGGTGCGCGCCGCCGCTCGCCGGTGGGCAAGGCCCTGATGGGCAGCGTCGCCCAGACCGTCATCCTCGAGGCGACCCTGCCCGTGCTCGTGGTCAAGGCGCCCTGACCCGGCCCCACCCTCGGCTCCCCTTCCGCCGAGCGCCCCACCCGTGAACGTCCCACCCCATCGAAAGGCACCACCTCACATGAGCGACCTGTCCCAGCTGCGCCTCGGCACCGCCCCCGACTCGTGGGGGGTCTGGTTCCCCGAGGACCCCCACCAGGTCACCTGGGAGGTCTACCTCGACGAGATCGCCCGGGTGGGGTACGTCCACACCGAGCTCGGCCCCCAGGGGTTCATGCCCCAGGACCCCGCCCAGCTGAAGGACGAGCTGGCCCAGCGGGGCCTCAGCGTGTGCGGCGGCACGGTGTTCGCGGGGCTGCACAAGGGCGCGGACGCGCTGGCGCAGGCCAAGGCCGACTTCGGCCGCGAGGCCGCGCTGCTGGCCGCGGTGGGAGCGGAGTACCTGGTGCACCTGCCCGAGCAGTACACCGACCAGCACACCGGCGAGGCCACCCAGGGTCACGACATCGACCCCGAGCAGTGGAAGAACCTGGTGACCGGCACCGACGAGCTGGCCCGCTTCCTCTACGAGACCCACGGCGTCAAGCTCGTCTTCCACCCGCACGCCGACACCCACGTCGACACGCAGGAGCGGATCGAGCGCTTCCTGCAGGACACGGACCCGTCGGTGGTGAACCTCTGCCTGGACACGGGCCACGTCTCCTACTGCGACGGGGACAACCTCTCCATCATCGAGCAGTTCCCCGAGCGCATCACCTACGTGCACCTGAAGTCGGTGGACCCCGTGGTCCGGGCCCGGGTGCTGGCCGAGAACATCTCGCTGGCCGAGGCCGTGAAGCTCGGAGTCATGTGCGAGCCGCCGTACGGCGAGCCGGACATGCCGCCGCTGCTGGCGGCTCTGGGACGGCTGGACCGGGAGGTCTACACCGTCATCGAGCAGGACCTCTACCCGGTCGAGCCGCACATCCCGCTGCCCATCGGGGCGCGCACGGCCGGCTACTACGTCGGCTGCGGCCTGGGGCCGGTCCGGCGCTGGCCGTACTGATCACACACCACACACGAGGAGAGCAGACGTGACGTTGCGCATCGGTGTCATCGGCACCGGGATGATCGGCCAGGACCACATCCGCAGGCTGACGGAGGTCGTGGCCGGCGCCGAGGTGGTCGCGGTCAGCGACACCGACCAGGAGGTCGCCAAGGAGGTGGCCTCGCGGCTGGCGGACGCCACCGTGCACGCCACCGGCGAGGAGCTCATCGCCGACGAGCGGGTCGACGCGGTGGTGGTCTGCTCCTGGGGCCCCACCCACGAGACCTACGTCACCGCCTCGGTGCGGGCCGGCAAGCCGGTGTTCTGCGAGAAGCCGCTGGCCACCACCACGCAGGCGTGCCTGGCCATCATCGAGGCCGAGGTCGCGCACGGCAGCCGCCTGGTGCAGGTCGGCTTCATGCGCCGCTACGACGAGTCGTACCGGGCTCTGAAGAAGGTGGTGGACTCCGGCCAGATCGGCGCCCCGCTGATGTTCGCCTCGGGTCATCGCAACGCCTCCGTGCCCGGGCACTACACCAGGGACATGGCCATCGTGGACACGGCCGTGCACGACTTCGACGTGACCCGGTGGCTGCTGGGCGAGGAGCTGGTGGCCATCCGGGTGCAGGCAGCCAAGCCCAACAGCCTGGGCGGCGAGCTCCAGGACCCGCTCCTGATGGTCCTGGAGAGCGAGACCGGGGTGCTGGTCACCGTCGAGACCTCGGTCAACATCCGCTACGGCTACGACATCCGGGGCGAGGTCGTGGGGGAGACCGGTACGGCGGCCCTGGCCGACCGCGGGCTCGTGCTCGTGCGCAGCGAGCACCGGGCCGGCGTGTCGGTGCCGGAGGACTGGCGCGAGAGGTTCATCGCGGCCTACGACGTGGAGCTCCAGGAGTGGATCCGCGAGGTCGTGGCCGGCGGCCCCCTGAGCGGGCCGAGCGCGTGGGACGGGTACGCCGCGCAGGCGGTCTGCGACGCGGGCGTCAGCGCTCTCTACAGCGGGGACCGGGTGGCGGTCGAGCTCGTCGACAAGCCCGGCCTCTACGCCTGAGGCGACCTGCGGCCACCCTCCCGCCGCGTGACGGCGGGAGGGTCAGCCGCCCATGGTCACGACGACCTTGACGTCGTCGTCCTCGGCTCGGAACGCGTCCTGGAAGTCCGCCAGCGGCACCCGGCGCGACACGAGTCGTCCCAGCCAGCCCAGGTCGGCCTCGGCCAGCGCGGAGGCCGCCGCCCGGTAGTGCTCGAGGTTGGCGTTCACCGACCCGATCACCACGTCGTTGTCGAGCACGATCTCCCGGTTGAGGCCACCCGCGTCCACCGACAGGGAGCGCCCCCGGGCGGAGACCCCGGTCAGGCAGACGATGCCGTAGCCGGCGGTGGCCCCGATCGCGTCGAAGACCAGCGGGCCGTTGCCGGTGGCCTCCACCACGATGTCGGGCCCGTCCCCGCCGACCGCGGAGGCCAGGTCACCGTGGTGGTAGGTGGCGCCCAGGTCGGTGACCAGGTCGGGCTTGGGACCGTCGGTGACCCGGTCGAGCACGTGCACCTCCAGGCCGCGCTGCACGCCGAGCATCGCGGCCAGCAGCCCGATGGGGCCGGCCCCGGTGACCAGGACGGTGCGGGGCTCGAACCAGGCGCGGGCACCGACCCGCTCCACCTGGTCCCAGGCCTTGGCCACCACCGTGGTCGGCTCCATCAGCACGCCCACCTCGGCCAGCCGCTCGTCCAGCTTGACGGCGTAGTCCTGCTCGACGCACCAGACCTCGCTGCCGTAGCCGTGGAGCTCCTTGATGCCGCGCTCGGTGTAGCGGCCGTTGCGGCACATGTCGAACTGGCCGCGCGCGCAGGCCCCGCACGGGACCGGGTCCGGTCGGCGCACCACGCCGACGACCAGGTCGCCCGCGGCGAAGTCGCCGGAGGACGGTGCCTGCCGGACGCGCCCCAGCGACTCGTGACCGATGACCAGCCGCTCCTCGCCGGGGGGTGCCCAGCCGTACTCGCCGCCGACGATCTCCTTGTCGGTGCCGCAGACGCCCATGGCGAGGGCGTCGACCAGGAGCTCACCGGGCGCGGGCGACGGCTCCGGGAGGTCGACGAGGGCCAGGGTGCCCTCCTGTCCGGGGATCACGCTCAGTGCTCGCACGTCTCACCTCTCCTGGGTCGGGACTCCAGTGTGGCCGCCGTCAGCCTGGTACGGCGGTCGACCCCCGGGTGATCAGCTCGGGAGCGACCACCACGTCCTGCGGGTCGCCGGCGTCCTCGATGCGCCGCACGGCCAGCCGGACCGCCTCGGAGGCCAGCTCGGTGGTGTCCTGGCGGATCGTGGTGAGGTCGGCCCAGGGCAGCCGGGCCACCCGGGTGTCGTCGTAGCCGACCACCGAGACCTGCCCCGGCACGTCCACCCCGGCGGCCCGCAGGGTGGTCATCAGGCCCAGGGCGCAGCGGTCGTTGAAGGCCACCACGCCGGTGGGCAGCGGGTGCCCGTCCGCCTGCTCGGCCAGCAGCGTGCCGGCGGCCTCGGCTCCCTCGTCCTCGGTGAGCCCGCCCCGGACCAGGCGTGGCTCGAGGGTCGGGTCGGCGGCCTTGAGGGCAGCCCGGTAGCCCTGCCGCCGCTCCCGGCTGCCGGAGGCGCGGCCGGCCTCCACGCAGGCGATGGAGGTGTGCCCCAGCCTGAGCAGGTGGCCCGTGGCCAGCGCGCCGCCGGCGACGTCGTCGGTGCGCACCACGTCGACGGCCGGGCGGCTGACCTTCCGGGCCAGCACCACCAGGGGGACCCGCTCGGCCAGCTCGGCCAGGGCCGGTCCGGACAGCGAGGACCCCACCATGATCAACGCCTCGCAGCGGTAGGAGAGCAAACCGGCCACGGCGGCGTGCTCGTCACGCCCGGGCGCGGTGCCGCTCAGGGCCAGCTCGTAGCCACCGGGGGTGGCCGCGGCGTACAGCGCCTCCACCACCTCGCCATGGAACTCGTGCCGCAGCCCGTACACGACCCCCACGAGCTGGGTGCGGCTGCGGCTGAGCAGCCGGGCCCGGTGGTCGGGGGCGTAGCCCAGCCGCGAGGCCGCCTCCCGGACGCGGCGGCGGGTGGCTTCGCTGGCTCCCGGCTGGTCGCGGAAGACGATGGAGACCAGCGCCCGCGACACCCCGGCCTCGGCCGCGACGTCCTGCATCGTCGGCGTGCGGGGACGGTCGACCACGAGAACTCCTTCGTCGGGCGGCTCTTGCTCCTGGCCGGTGATCGTTCCATACTAGAGCGCGCTAGTAGGTAGAGCGCTCCAGCCACCCGCCACCCCAGAGAGCAGGACCCGCATGGACGACGTCAGGATCGGCCTGATCGGCGCCGGTCGCATCGGCACCTCGCACGCACGGCTGGTGGCCGAGCGCGTGCCCGGTGCCCGCCTCGTGGCGGTCGCGGACCCCCGGCCCGGTCAAGCCGCCGCCTTGGCGGACCGGCACGGCGCCGAGGCCCTGGAGGATCCGGCCGCGCTGCTGGCCGCGGACCTCGACGCCGTGATCATCACCGCCTCCTCGCAGGCGCACAGCGAGCTCATCGTCGCGGCCGCCCGGGCGGGCCGGGCCATCTTCTGCGAGAAGCCGGCCTCGATGACCCTGTCCGAGGCCGACACGTCCCTGGCCGCGGTCGAGGGGCGGGCGTCATCCTCCAGGTGGGCTTCAACCGCCGCTTCGCGCCGGACTTCCGCGCGGCCCACGACGCGGTGCGCGCCGGGGCGGTCGGCACCGTGCAGCTCATGCGCTCCCTGACCCGCGACCCCGGGCTGGCCGACCCGGGCTCCGTGCCGCCGTGGACCATCTTCCTGCAGACGCTCATCCACGACTTCGACGCCCTGCTGTGGCTCAACCCGGGCGCCACGCCGGTGGAGGTGTACGCGACCGCTGACGCGCTGGTGGCACCGGCGTTCAAGGACGCGGGGCTGCTCGACACCGCCGTCGTGGTCATCACCTTCGACAACGGGGCCCGTGCGGTGGCCGAGGCCAGCTTCTCCGCGGCGTACGGGTACGACGTGCGCGCCGAGGTCTTCGGCTCGGCCGGCATGGTGACCGCCGGGGACGGTGCCCGCACCGCGATGGTGCTGCGCGACGCGGGGGGGCTGCACCAGGAGACCGCCCGCGGTGACGTGGAGCTGCTGCTGGAGTCCTACGTCGGCGAGCTCACCGAGTTCGCCGACGCGGTGCGGCAGGGGCGCCAGCCCTCGGTCACCGGCGTCGACGCCCGCCGCGCCCTGTCGGTCGCGGTGGCCTGCATCGAGTCCGTGCGTCGCGGTGGTCCCGTCCGTCTCGACCCGGCCACCGGGGAGGTGCTCGCATGACGTCCCCCTTCACCCTGGCCGTGTGCGCGGAGATGGTCTTCACCGACCTGCCCGTGCTCGAGCGGGTGCGACGCATCCACGACCTCGGCTTCCAGGTCGAGATCTGGGACTGGACCCGCCACGACCTCGACGCCCTGGCCGCCACCGGGGCCACCTTCTCCTCCATGACCGGCTACGTGCGGGGCAGCCTCACCGACCCGGCGGGGGCGGACGAGCTGGTGGCGACCGCGGAGCGCTCGGTCGCGGCCGGGGCCACCCTGGGCGTGCCCCGGCTCAACCTGCACGGCACCGGTCTCGACCCGCAGGGGCTGCCGGTGGTGCCCGTGCAGGTGGTGACCGGGGAGATGTGGCTGGCCGCGCAGCGGACCCTGTCGCGGGTCGCGGCGCTGGGGGAGCGCGAGGGCGTCACCTTCTGCCTGGAGAACCTCAACACGGAGGTGGACCACCCGGGCGTGCCCTTCGCCCGGGCCGAGGACACCCGGGCCCTGGTGGCCGCGGTCGGCAGCCCGGCGCTGCGGATGATGCTCGACCTCTACCACGCGCAGATCGGCGAGGGGAACCTCATCGAGCTCGTACGGCGCTGCGGTGACCTCATCGGCGAGGTGCAGGTGGCCGACGTACCGGGGCGGTGCGAGCCGGGGACGGGGGAGATCAGCTACCCCGCGATCGCCCGGGCCCTCGACGGCATCGGCTTCCGCGGCACGGTGGGGCTGGAGGCCTTCGCGTCCTCTGACAGCGAGCTCGCCCTGACCCGCTTCCGAGACGCCTTCACCCTCGCCTGACCCCCAGGAGCCACGATGACCCTGACCACCACCCCGTTCGAGTTCGACCCCCTGAGCCCGTCGTTCCAGCGCAACGACCCCTTCGAGACCTACCGACGGCTGCGCGACGAGGCGCCCGTCTACTACAGCGAGAAGTGGGGCTGGTGGGCGCTCTCGCGCTTCGAGGACGTGCGGGCCGCGGCGCTCGACCCCGCGACGTACCTGTCCTTCGAGGGCATCGACATCGACGACACCGCCAAGGACCAGAGCGGGCCCGGCTTCCTGCCGGACCTCGACAACCCGCGCCACGACCAGATCCGCCGGGTCATCCAGCCGTACTTCCTGCCGCGCCGCATCCAGGAGCAGCAGGGCGGCATCCGAACGGTCGTGCGGGGCCTCATCGACGCGTGGCGGGACCGCGGCACCGTCGACCTGGCCACCGAGCTGGCCTGGCCGATGCCCAACGAGGTGTTCTTCCGCGTCCTCGGGCTGCCCTACTCCGAGGCGGAGGGCGGCGGCCGGCTGATGCGCTGGGTGCACGAGCTGAAGGACCGCGCCCCCGGCGACATCGCCCTGACGCCGGTGGCCAAGGCGGCCACCCGCGGCATCCAGGACTACTTCGTCGAGCTGCTGCAGGACCGCCGGCGCCACCCCCGCTCCGACCTGGTCAGCCACCTGGTGCAGGCCGAGATCGACGGCACCCCGTTCGCCGACGCCGACATCCGTCCGGCCTCGGAGATCATGGGCCTGATGATGGTGCTGTTCCTGGGCGGGGTGGAGTCCACGGCCGGGCTGACCGGCACCTGCTTCAAGCTGCTGGCCCAGCACCCCGAGCAGCTCGACCTGGTCCTGTCCGACCCGTCGCTGGTGCCCGACGTCGTGGAGGAGACCCTGCGGTGGGCCACGCCGCTGCAGCTGGCCGCGCGCACCACCTCTCGCGAGGTCGAGCTGCACGGCGTCACCATCCCGGCGGGCGGCCGGGTGGTCCTGCTCTACGGCGCCGCGAACCGCGACGAGCGCCAGTACGCCGACCCCGACGTCTTCGACGTCCGGCGGGCGCCCGGCCGGCACCTCGGCTTCTCCGAGGGCATGCACGGCTGCCTGGGCGCACCGCTGGCCCGGCTCGAGGTGCAGACCGCGCTGCAGGAGGCGCTGCCGGTGCTCGGCCGCTTCGAGCTGGACGGCGAGCCGCAGCGCTACGCCACGACGCCCAACATGTACGTGTGGTCGCACCTGCCGCTGCGGTTCACCCCGGCGGCCGCGGTGGCTTCCGCCGGCCCGACGGCGCCGGCGGTGCCCGCCACCACCGACCCCGCCGCCGAGCAGCTCGTCCCGGCGCAGGAGCGCGAGACCCGGGTGCGGGTGCTCGACAAGCAGCTGGTCTCCGACGGTGTCGCCGCCCTGACGCTGACCGCACTCGACGGGGAGCCGCTGCCCGGCTGGGCGCCGGGTGCGCACGTCGACCTGGTGCTGGAGGACGCGCCCACCCGTCAGTACTCCCTGTGCGGGCGCCCGGGCGACGCCTCCTACCGGGTCGGCGTGCTGCGTGACGAGCGGGGTGGGGGCGGGTCGCTGCACGTCCACGACGTGCTGCGGGCCGGGGACGTGGTGGCGGTGCGCGGCCCGCGCAACCACTTCGGGCTCGAGCCCTCCCCGTCGTACGTCTTCGTCGCCGGTGGCATCGGCATCACCCCGCTGCTGCCCATGATGGCCGCGGCGACGGCGGCCGGCGCCTCCTGGGAGCTGCTGTACGGCGGACGCACCCGCACCTCCATGGCCTTCCTCGACGAGCTCGCGCCGTACGGCGACCGTGTGCGGGTCGCACCGCAGGACGAGGTGGGCCTGCTCGACCTCGACGGACTGCTGGGCGAGCCCCGCCCGGACACCCTGGTCTACGCCTGCGGTCCGGAGACCCTGCTGTCGGCGGTCGAGCGACGCTGCGGTGCGTGGCCGGCCGGGGCCCTGCACCTCGAGCGGTTCGCGCCGAGGCCGGTGGGGGAGCCGGTCCGGGCCGAGGCCTTCGAGGTGGTGCTCGAGCGCAGCGGCGTGAGCCTGACCGTGCCCCCCGGCCGGTCGGTCATGTCCGTGGTGGAGGAGGCCGGGGTCACGGTGGTCTCCTCCTGCGCCGAGGGCACCTGCGGCACCTGCGAGACCCGGGTCCTGGGCGGGGTGCCGGACCACCGGGACTCGGTGCTGCGCGAGGACGAGCGGGCGGCCGGGAACGCGATGATGATCTGCGTGTCCCGGTCCTGCGGGGACCGTCTCGTGCTCGACCTCTGAGGGGTGCGGCCGCGGGCCGCCGGCTGCCGGCGGCCGGACGTCAGCGGGGCGCGGGTCTCGGCGGCTGGTGGTCGGGTCGGCGAGGCCGCGCGCGGGCGAGCGCCACCCGCAGGCCGCCGGCCACCAGCCCGAGCAGGGCCCCCAGCACCAGGGCGGGCAGCCCGACCTCGACGGTGGCCGCCCACGCGGTGGGCGGGTGGACCGCCCAGCCGACGACCAGGCCGACGACGGCGCCGACCGCCCCGAGCACGAGGGCGCCCACGAGGGCGGTCCGGAGGGGGAGCGGCCAGACCTCCGCCGCGCGCGGTGTCGTCACCCCGGCATCCTCCCGCACCGCCGCCGCGCTGACCAGCGTTCGACGCACCCGTCCGGACCACCGGCACGCCGGGTCCGCGTGGGCGAGCGCGCCCTCGGGTAGGAAGGGGGCATGACGAGTGCGGTCACCCGGCTGGCCCGGGCGGTGGAGCGGCGGTGGGACGGCGCGCGGCTGGCCAGGGCCCAGGAGCGGCCGCCCGAGCACCTGCGGATCGTGCCCTACCTCGGTCACGGCACGGACCGGGTCCTGGTGCGGGGCCGGGTCCTGGACGGTCCGGAGCCGACCCCTGCCGCGCAGGGCGAGAGCGCCTGGGCCGCCGCCCGTCGTACGGTGCGCCGCTTCCTCACCGACGAGCTGCCCGGCGTGCCGCTGCGGGTGCGCATCGGCGGCGCCGACGTGGAGACCGTCACCGACGCCGAGGGCTACTTCTCCCTGGAGGTGATGGCCGGGCTCGGCGACGCCGACGCCCCGTGGGCCGAGGGCGAGGTGTCGCTGGCCTCGCCCTACCGGGGCCTCGCCGCGGTGAGCCCCACCCCGCTGCGGGTGCGCGTCCGCGGGGCGGGGGCGGGCTTCGGGGTGATCTCCGACGTGGACGACACGCTGCTGCAGACCGGCGCGCAGCGGGCGTGGGAGATGGCCCGGGTGACCCTCACCGGCACGGCCCTGACCCGGCTGCCCTTCGCCGGGGCCCCGGAGCTGTACCGCGCCCTGGCCGGGTCCGGGTCGGCACCGGGTGGTCGGCCCGGGGTGGCACGGGGGGCGAACCCGGTCTTCTACGTGTCCTCCAGCCCGTGGAACCTGCACGACTTCCTGGTGGCGTTCCTCGAGCACCGCGGGTTCCCGTTGGGGCCACTGCTGCTGCGCGACCTGCTCGGTGACCGGGGCGACCGCTCGCACGCCGCCCACAAGCTGGACCGCATCGCCGAGGTGCTCCGGCTCGAGCCCGGACTGTCCTTCGTGCTGGTGGGGGACTCCGGCCAGCACGACCCCGAGATCTACGCCGAGGCCGTCCGTCGTCACCCCGGCCGGATCCTGGCCGTCTACGTCCGCGAGGTGCGTCTGGACCCCGGGGACCGGCGGGTCGAGGAGGTCACCGACGCCTGGGACTCCGAGGTGCCGTTCGTGCTGGCCGCCGACTCCGCCGCCATCGCCCGGCACGCCGCCGGGCTCGGGCTGATCGGGGCCGACGACGTCGCCGTGGTCGCCGCGGCCGTGACGGGTGCGAGCACCACCGGCCCGTCCACCGGCCCGTCCACCGGCCCGTCCACCGGCCCGCCCACCGGCCCGCCCACCGGCCCGCCCACCGGCCCCGTCACGGGGGCGACCCCGGGGTCGCCCGGGAGGTAGCGTGCGCGGGTGACCTCCACGCAGCCCCGGCCCGTCACCCGCGCGGGCGAGACCCCCGTCCACGACCTCGAGGAGCTGGTCGGCCTGCTCGGGGTGCCCGGCGAGCGCGCGGCCACCAAGGTCAGGGACCGGCTGCTCCCGGTGGACCGGGACTGGCTGGCCGCGACGCCGTTCTGCGTGGTCGCCACCACCGACGCCGACGGCGGCTGCGACGCCTCGCCCAAGGGCGACCCGCCGGGCAGCCTCGTCCACGTCCTCGACGACCGGACCCTGGCCATCGCCGAGCGACCGGGGAACCGGCGCGCCGACGGCTACCGCAACGTGCTGGTCAACCCCCACGTGGGACTGCTGTTCCTCATCCCGGGACGCGGCGACACGCTGCGGGTCAACGGCCGCGGCCGTCTCGTGCGCGACGCCCCCTTCTTCGACGACCTCGCCGTCCGGGACCACCGACCGGTGCTCGCGCTGGTCGTGGACGTCGAGGAGGTGTTCTTCCACTGCGCCAAGGCCTTCCTGCGAGCCGGTCTGTGGAAGCCCGAGACCTGGGACCCCGAGGGGATCGTCCCGCGGCGTGCCGTCGTCGCCGGCGAGGTCGAGCCGGCCGGGATGAGCGTCGCCCAGCTGGACGACTACTACGGCCCGTCGTACGAGAAGGGCCTCTACGGCTGACCCGCACCGGCCCACGGCTGACCAGACGCGAACCGACCGACCACCCGCACCCCCGGAGACCCCCTGTGAGCACGCGCCCCCGACCGTTCGAGGTGCTGGACGTCGAGGGCCGTGACCGGTTGGGCGAGGGACCGTGGTGGGACGTGGCCACGGGACGGCTGACCTGGGTGGACATCACCGGTCGGCGGGTGCGCACCGCGACGCTCGACGGTGCCGAGCGGCCGGCCCTGGCCACCCCGGAGGACGTGGGCTTCGCCATCCCCGACGCCGGCGGAGGCCTGGTGGTCGGTCTGCGCGGCGGCCTGCACCGCTGGTCGCCGCGCGGGTGGGAGACGCTGTGGGTCGGCGACCACGACCCGGCCACCCACCGCGTCAACGACGGCGCGACCGACCGGCGGGGACGGCTCTGGTTCGGCACCATGCACGAGCCGGAGACCGAGGCCAGCGCCGCCCTCCTGCGGTACGACGGTCGCGGCTGCCACCGCGTGCTCGGCGACGTCACGGTCTCCAACGGCCTGGGCTGGTCCCCGGACGACCGAACTCTGTACTACACCGACTCCCGGTCCGGGCTCATCCGTGCCTTCGACCACGACCCGGAGGACGGGACCCTCTCCCGCCCCCGGGTGTTCAACCGCGACCCCGCCGGCCGCTTCCCCGACGGCCTGACCGTGGACGCCGACGGCGGGGTGTGGTCGGCCAAGTGGGAGGGCGGCTGCGTGGTCCGCTACCGGCCCGACGGTCGGGTGGACCGCGAGATCGGGTTGCCGGTGCGTCGTCCCACCAGCGTGGCCTTCGCCGGGGGCGACCTGCGCACCCTGGCGGTGACCTCGGCGCGGCTCGACCCGGAGCGGGACGGCGAGCTGGCCGGGTCGGTGCTCCTCCTGGACGTCGGCGTCCCAGGGCTGCCCGAGGTCCCCGTCGCGACCGACGTGGTGACGGGCGACGCCGGGTCCTCCTGAGCTGCTCGATCCTCCGTCCCAACCTTTCCCGGGCCCGAGGTGTCTTGGTGGGGGACGGGGCAGCGACCACAGCACCAGGAAGGTCCGCAGGCATGGACATCACGTTCGCCGAGTTCATGGCGGCCCGGTGGGCACCGCTGTTCCGCACGGCGTACCTGCTCACCGGAGACCGCCACGACGCCGAGGACCTCCTGCAGGGAGCCCTGGCCCGCACCTGCGTGCGCTGGTCCTCCGTGCGGGACAAGGCCGCGGCCGACGCCTACGTCCGTCGGGCGATGGTGCACCAGATGGCGCGCCAGTGGCGGCGCCGGGCGCGCGAGGTGCCGACCGAGCACCTGCCCGAGGCCGGCGCCGACCCGGTGCTCGACGTCCGGGCCGACCGGCTGGCGCTCTGGGCCGAGATCCGACGGCTGCCACCCCGGATGCGCGCCACCCTCGTCCTGCGCTACGTCGAGGACCTCACCGAGCAGGCCACCGCCGACGAGCTCGGGGTCTCCCTCGGCACCGTCAAGAGCCAGACCCACCACGCCCTCAAGCGGCTGCGCGCCGCCCTTCCCGACCTGGAGCCCACGCCATGACCGCCACCCCCTCGACGCCTCCTTCGCCCACCTCGGTCCCCGACGTCGACCCGGAGGTGGCGGAATCCCTCCGCGCCGTCGCGGGAGCCGTCCCGGTGCCCCTCCCGGACCACGCCGCGTTCGGCGGCCGTGTCCGTCGGGAGCGCCGCCGTCGTACGACGGGCCGGGTGCTGGCCGGCACCGCGGTGGCCGCTGCCCTCGCCACCGCTGCCGTGAACGCGCCCGACCTGCTCGACGACGGCAGCGCCCGGGTCCCCGCCGCGGCGCGGACCGACCTGCTCTGGCCCGACGCCGGCTCGGTCAGCGTGCTGCTCGACGGGCGGCTGCAGGTCGTCGGCGAGGGTGGTGCCGTGCATGACACCGGCGTGGTGGCGGCCGAGCTCGTGGGCCGCACCGAGGCGGGGGAGGTGGTGCTCGACGAGCAGGGGCGTCTGCTCGCCGTCGCCCAGGACGGGACCACGTCCAGGCTGGTCGAGCCGGCGGTCCGGGCCGCGTTCCTCGACCCCACCGGGGTGACCTACCAGACCGTCGACGGGCGCATCCGGTGGCGCGGCACCGACGTGCCCTCCGACAGCGCGCAGACCAGCGGGCCGCGGCTGCTCGCCGCGGGAGAGCGGGCCTGGGTGGGGGCCGAGGACGGGCAGGTCTTCGTGAGCGACCGGGACGGTCGGCACGAGCTCCCGCTCGGCAGCGACGGCACCTCCCCGTTGCCCCGGCAGGTCGAGGTGGCCGGGTCGACGGTGGCCGTGCACGACGCCGGCTACCAGTTCTTCGACACCGACGGCACCCGCCGGCTGGGGGAGCTGGGCGGTCGCACGGGGGCGCTGTCGCCGGCGGGCACGACGTACGCCGCGGCGCCGGACCGCCAGGAGCTGGGGCAGGGCATGCGCCCGGGCGTCTTCGTGGCCGACACCACGACCGGGCAACAGACCCGCCTGTCCGGCCCACCGTCGACCGGTGCGGCCGTCGACCTCGCCTGGTCGGGCCCGGACCGCTTCCTGGTCGTGCTCGACACGGCCGGCACCCGGACCCTGTGGGAGTGCGCCACGCCGGCGATGACCTGCGGGCGACGGGTCACCGACCCCGGAGGCACCCTGTCGCTGTGAGGGTCGGGCGGACTGGGGACGGCGCAACCCGGGTCGCCCTCGCGGTCGGGACGCGGGGTTGGGCATCATGGGAGCCCCACCACCACGACGAAGGGCGCCCCGTGTCCCCGAAGAAGTCCGGCTCCAGCACGAAGCCGTCGAGCAAGAAGTCGTCCACGAAGGCGTCCACGAAGAAGTCCTCGAGCGCCAAGGGCTCGGGCGGGAAGTCCTCGAGCAAGGCCGGCGCCAAGCCCTCCGCGGCCGAGAAGCGGTTGACCGCCACGGTGACCCGGCTCCGGTCCCGTCTCGAGGAGGCCGAGTCCGAGGCCAAGCAGTGGAAGAAGAAGGCGAAGAGCAGCGACAAGGCCGCGGCCTCCCTGGAGAAGAAGCTCGACCAGGCCACCCGCCGCACGAAGAAGCTCAAGCGTGCGGCGCGCTCCGTCGAGGCCCCGGTCGACGACACCACCACCGATGACGCGGCGACTGACGACATCACGACCGACGACATCACGACCGACGACACCACGACCGACGACACCACGACCGACACAGCCGCGCCCGAGCTGCCGCTCGAGGTCGACGAGGACGCGGCCACCACCGGGACGAGCGAGGACACCGGCAGCAGCGAGAGCACCGAGACGGCCGGGACCGTGGCCGGGACGACTCCGGGTCCCGTGCCGGACGTCGGCTGGACCGTCGTCCAGCTGCGGGCCGAGGCTCGCGCGCGTGGCATCACCGGCTTGTCCGGCAAGTCGAAGGCCGAGCTGCTGGCGGCGCTGTCGGAGTAGGCCCTGCCCGCAGCTGAGCGGTTCACAGGTGGGTCACAGGACGGACCCATCACGGACCCAGCCCGGCGGGCGATGGTGAGGTGTCCGTGAGACGCCGAACCCAGGAGACCCCGTGGCCGCCACCGCGCCGTACCCAGACGCCCTCGTGTCCGTCCGGGGCCGCCGGGCCCGAGTGGACGCCGGGGTCCGCCTGGGATCGGTGGCCGTGCTGTGGCTGGCCCTGCTCCTGGTGACCTGCTGGTGGGTCTCGGACGGGGGAGTGCAGGCGCTCGCGGCCTGGGGCTCCGGCCTGACGTCGGTGGGCCGGTGGACCGGCCTGGTGGCCTCGGTGCTGCTGCTGACCCAGGTGCTGCTGATGGCACGGGTGCCCGTGCTGGAGGCGGCCTGGGGCCAGGACCGGCTCGCCCGGGCGCACCGGCTGGTCGGCTTCGCCTCGTTCAACCTGATGGTGGCCCACGTCGTCCTGGTGACGTGGGGCTACGCCGGCGGAGCACTGCTCCGCACGCCGGCCACCCTGTGGGACCTGGTGCGTCGCGACCCGGGCGTGCTGCTCGCGGTGGGGGGCACCGTGGCCCTCGTCATGGTCGTCGTGACCAGCGTCCGGGCGGCACGCCGTCGGCTCCGCTACGAGTCCTGGCACCTGCTTCACCTGTACGCCTACCTGGGGGTCGGTCTCGCGCTGCCCCATCAGCTCTGGACCGGGACCGACTTCGTGTCCTCCCCGCTGCGCACGGCGTTCTGGTGGACGGCCTGGGCGGCCGCCGCTGGTGCGGTGCTGGTGTGGCGGGTCGGCGTGCCGGTGGGACGCAACCTGCGGCACCGGCTGTCCGTGACCGACGTGGTGCCCGAGGGTCACGGGGTCGTCTCGGTCCACCTGACCGGTCGGGCGATGGACCGGCTGCCGGTCGAGGCCGGACAGTTCCTGGGGTGGCGGTTCCTCACCGGTCCGGGCTGGACCCGCGCCCACCCGTACTCGCTGTCGGCGGCCCCGGACGGGCGCAGCCTGCGCATCAGCGTCCAGGCGGTCGGGGACGGCAGCCTCGCCGCCCACTCCGTCCGACCCGGGACGCGGGTGCTGGTGGAGGGTCCGTACGGCCGTCTCGGTGCCCGCGCCCGCACACGGCCCCGGGTGGCCCTGATCGGGGCCGGCGTCGGCATCGCCCCACTGCGGTCGCTGGCCGAGGGGCTCGACTACGGCCCGGGCGAGGCCGTGCTGCTGCACCGCTACACCCACGAGCCGCTCTTCAACCGCGAGCTCGGCGTCCTGGGCCGCGACCGCGGGCTCGAGGTCCTCAACCTGCCGGGGCGCCGGCGTGGGCCCGGCTCGTGGCTGGGCGACGGCGTCGGCACTGTCGACGACGTGTCTGCGCTGCGGTACTGGGTGCCCGACATCGCGAGCCGTGACGTCTTCGTCTGCGGTCCCGCGCACTGGACCGGGTTGGTCCGCAGCACCCTCCAGGAGGCCGGCGTCCCGTCCGACCTCGTCCACCTCGAGACCTTCGGATGGTGACCCAGTGAAGCGCATCACCTACTGGCTGCTCAGCACCGTCTCCGTCGCGGTGCTCCTGTTCGCGTACGACGGGTCGACGTCGGCGACGTCCGTGTCCCCGCCGTCGGTGATCTCCGAGCAGGCCACCGGCAGCGACGGCACCACCGGCACCGACAGCACGGGCACCGACAGCACCGGCACCGACGGCACCGGCAGCGACGGCACCGGCACCGGCACCGACAGCACCGGCACCACTGGGACGACCGTCACGGGCGACGTCGCCTCCACCCAGTGGGGTCCGGTCCAGGTGTCCATCACGGTCAAGGCCGGTCGGATCACCGCGGTGACGGTGCCGCAGTACCCGTCGGGCAACCCGCGCGACACCGAGATCAACGACGTGGCCCTGCCCATCCTGACCCAGGAGACCATGAGCGCGCAGGACGCCGGCATCGACATGGTCAGCGGAGCCACGGTCACCAGCACCGGCTACGTGCAGTCCCTGCAGAGCGCCCTGGACCGGGCCGGGCTGTGAGCGTGCTCGCAGACGAACGCCCCGTGCTCCCCGTCTCCCGGCGGGTGGTGCAGCTGATGGGGATGCCGGTCAGCCTGGCGCTCCGCGGCCGGCACCACGACGACGCGGCCGCAGACCGGGCCTGGGCGGCGGCGCTCGAGCAGCTGCACGAGGTGGACCGGGTGTTCAGCACCTACCGGGCTGACTCCTGGGTGAGTCGCTTGGACCGGGGCGAGGTGACCCTGGCGGACTGTCCGCCCTCGGTCGCCGAGGTGCTCGCCCTCGGTGAGCAGGCCCGGGTGCAGTCGGCCGGCGCCTTCGACGTGCACCGTCCCGACGCCGCAGGCCGGCGGGTCCTGGACCCCAGCGGGGTGGTGAAGGGGTGGGCGGTGCAGCGGGCGGCGGCCGCGTTCGACGGGCTCGACCTCACAGACGTCTGCCTGTCCGCGGGAGGCGACATGGTGTGCCGCACCCGGGCGCCGGGCTCACCGGGGTGGCGCATCGGTATCGAGGACCCGGCCGACCCGTCGCGGGTGGTGGCCGTCGTCCCGGTGATCGACGGCACTGTGGCGACCTCGGCCGCCACCCACCGGGGAGGTCACGTGACGCACGGGCGCACGGGCGCGGTGCCCAGCCGGGTCGCGTCGGTGACGGTCGTCGGGCCCGACCTGACGTGGGCCGACATCGACGCCACCGCCGCCTTCGCCCTGGACGGCGAGGCCCTGCGCTGGCTGCGCACGCGCTCGGGCCGTCACGGTCTGGTGGTCGGGACCGATGGACGGACCGAGGTCTTCTGACCGCAGCACCCGACGCCAGGACCGCCACCCGGGGGACGGGCACACGGTCCCGCACGCCGCCCGGGCTGCGCGGAGGCCGACCCGGCGGAGGATGCGAGTGCCCGTCGGAGCGGTCGACTCGCAGCAACCGCCGAGCCGGTCCGTCTGTGAGACAGTGAGGAGTCACCTGGACCCTGTGGCCACCGGGCGACCTCCGTGCTCGTACCCCGGAGGGTCGGTCGGCTCGTGCCGGTCGGGTCAAGAAGCGGCTCCCGGCGCGAGCCGAGCCCCGCCATGTCGTGGACGCAGCAGGAGACGCCTCGGCGGAGGTGCGCGCGCAGGACGGGACGCCTCGGCGGGGGTGGGCGCGCAGCAAGAGACGCCTCGGCGGGGGTGGGCGCGCAGCAAGGGACGCCTCGGCGGGTCAGAGCAGGCCGTAGCCCCGGGCGAGCTCGCGCGCCACGCCGACCGAGTCGACCAGGGGGTGCAGGGCGAGCGCCCGCACGGCCGCGCCCGGGTCCCGGTGGCGGGCACCGTCGATGACGATGCGGTCGACGGCCTTGACCTGCGCCATCAGGCCCAGCTGGTCCAGCGTGGGTGCGCGGGTGGCCAGGGGATGGGCGCCGGTCCCGTCCACCAGGCAGGGCACCTCCACGACGGCCTCGGGCGGCAGCCCGGCGACGGTGGTGCCGTTGCGGACGTCGAGGATCATCGTGGTGACCTCCTGCCTCATCACCGCGGCCATGAAGGCGAGCGCCACGCCCTCGTAGCCCCCGCCGGCCAGGTCGGTCTCGTCACGCTCCGGCCCGTCGCCGCGCACCTCGGCCATGTAGCTCTCGTCCCGCTCACGACGGACCCGGCGCCACCGCTCCAGCGCGGAGGACGGCTCGGCGCGCACCGCGTCGTAGAAGGCGGTCTGCTGCGCCAGCAGGTAGTCGCCCCGGGTCTGCGGCTCCGCGCGGATGCCCGCCACCGCCTCGCGGGTGAAGTAGTAGTAGTAGAGGTACTCGTTGGGCAGCGAGCCGATCGAGCGGACCCACTCCGGGCCGAACAGCCGGGCCTCCTCGATGCCCGACAGCAGGGCGTCGTCGGCCAGGAGCCGGGGCAGGACGTCGACCCCGTCGTGCACCAGGGCCCGCAGCCAGCCCAGGTGGTTGAGTCCGACGTAGTCCGCGAAGGTCCGGCTCTCATCGAGGCCGAGCGCCCGTGCCGCACGGCGGGCCAGGGCCACGGGGGAGTCGCAGATGCCCACGACCCGCTCCCCGAGCACGTCCTGCATGGCCTCGGTGACCATGCCCGCCGGGTTGGTGAAGTTGATGACCCAGGCGCCCGGTGCGACCCGGGCCACCGCCTCGGCCACCTCGACGGCCACCGGGACGGTGCGCCAGCCGTACGCCGTCCCGCCCGGCCCGGTGGTCTCCTGGCCCAGCAGGCCGAGGTCGAGGGCCACGTGCTCGTCGACGGTGCGGCCGTGCAGCCCGCCCACCCGTACGGCGGAGAAGACGAAGTCCGCGCCCTGCAGGGACTCCTCCAGCACGGTGGTGGTGGTGACCCGGGGCGCATGCGGGTGCCCGGCGGCCTGCTGGGCCAGGACGTGGCCCATCACGGCCAGCCGCACCGGGTCGACGTCGTGGAGCACGACCTCCTCGATGCGCGGGGTGCCCTGGTCGCCGAGCAGGGCGCCGTACACCAGCGGCACCCGGAACCCGCCACCACCGAGCAGCGTCAGCCTCATCGCCGCACCGCCGCGACGGGGTGCGGGCCTCGGGCGACGTGGGTCTCGCGGGGAGCGGTCGGCACGGGGGTGAACCTAGCAAGCGGCTCCGGCCCCGGCTCGCCCGCGGAGGTCGTTGAGGACGGTCGGAGCGACGTCCTAGGGTGAGCAGCACTGCGACGCGGTCCGCCTCGGGGCCCCGCGCACCGCCCGGACCAGGAGGCCGCCGTCGACATGGTGGACAGCGCGCACGACGGCGGACGGGCCCCGGCCGGTGGCGAGGCCGGCGACGTGGCCGGCGACGTGGCCGGCGACGTGGCCGGCGACGAGCCGGTCTTCGACGTGTTCCTGCACGGCACGGTCTTCCTGGACATCATCTTCACCGGCCTGCCCTCCTTGCCCCGCCCGGGCGGGGAGACCTGGGCCAGCGGGATGGGCTCCTCGCCGGGCGGCATCGCCAACCTGGCCACGGCCGCCAGCCGGCTGGGTCTGCGGACCTCGCTGGCGGCCGGCGTTCGGCGACGACGTGTACGGCGAGTTCTGCTGGCGCACCCTGTCCGACCAGGAGGGCATCGACCTCTCCCGCTCCCGGCAGCTTCGAGCACTGGCACTCCCCGGTGACCGTCTCGATCTCCGCCGAGGGCGACCGCACGATGGTCACCCACGGCCACCACGCCCCGGTCTCGGCCGAGCGAGATGATCGGGCACCCGCCCCGGTCCCGGGCGGTGCTGGTCGACCTCGACGTGGACCGCCCGCGGACCGGGCCGGCACGCGACCCCGGCGTGGGTCGAGCAGGCCAGGCGCGACGGCGCCTGCGTCTTCGCCGACGTGGGCTGGGACGACACCGGCCGTGGTCGCCGCCACGTGCTGGACCAGCTCGACGCTGTGCCACGCGTTCCTGCCGAACGCGGCCGAGGCGATGGCCTACACCCGCAGCGACACCCCGCGCGAGGCGCTCTACGCGCTGGCCGACCGGGTGCCGCTGGCCGTGGTCACCAACGGCATGCCAGGGCGCGATGGCATCGACTCCACCACCGGCGAGGAGGCCGAGGTGCCGGCGCTGCGGGTCGACGGCGATCGACCCCACCGGCGCCGGCGACGTGTTCGCGACCGGGCCTCGTGCTGGGCACGCTGAGGGTGGCCGCTGGCCGACCGGCTGGCCTTCGGCGCCGTCTGCTCGGCGCTGGCCGTGCGAGCAGTTCGGCGGCTCGCTGGCCGCGCCCGGCCTCGGGGACGTGCTCGACTGGTGGCACCGCGTGCGCGACGACACCGGCTCGGGCGCCTACCTGTCCGTCGCTGCGCCGCCGCTACGCCTTCCTCGACGACCTCACCCCGTCCGCGCCGGTGCGGGACCGCCGCCGCGCCGCCGCCACCATCGCCCGGCTCTCCGACCTCGACGGCCCGCCGTGACCGTCACCGCACCCGACCAGCCCACCGCCCGGCGAGCCCGACCAGCAGGAGACCACCATGCCGTTCCCCGCCCACCGTCGTCGCAGCCCGGCCGCCGCACGGCCCACCCCGTCCCCGGCACACACTCGGGGCGGACGCTGCGCCGCGGCCCGGCCGGGGTGCTCGCCGGACTGCTCGCCGGGGCGCTCCTGGCCGCGGGCTGCAGCGCTCCGGGCTCGGGCGAGCAGCCGAGCGAGACGTCGGAGAGGAAGGCCTCGGAGATCTCCACCGACCCCGCCACGGCCGGGAAGGTCACGCTGCCGGTGTGGGACCAGGAGGTCCGCGGCGGCCAGAACGCCGAGATGACCCAGCTCAACCGCGAGTTCGAGGCGAAGTACCCCAACGTCACCATCAAGCGGACCTCGAAGAGCTTCACCGACCTCAAGACCACCCTGAAGCTGGCGCTGTCCGGCACGCACCCGCCCGACGTGGTGGAGGTCAACCAGGGCTACCCCGACATGGTGTCCTTCGTGAAGGCGGGGATGCTGCGCCCCGATGGACGGCTACGCCTCGGTCTACGGCTGGGCGGACCGCTACCCCGCCGCGCTGCTCGACCTCAACAGGGTCAGCGACGACGCCAGCCGCTTCGGGACCGGGCCAGCTCTACGGCCTCTCCCAGATGGGCGAGTACGTCGGCGTCTACTACAACAAGACGGTGCTGGCCACGCTGGGCATCGCAGCCGCCGACCACCTGGACGGAGCTGGAGCGCCGCCCTGGCCAAGGTCAAGCGCGCCGGCGAGGTGCCCGATCCAGTTCGGCAACCTCGACAAGTGGCCCGCCATCCACACCTTCGGGGTGCTGCAGGCCCAGCACGCCGGCGAGCAGGCCGTCCGCGACCTGGTCTACGGCAGCCGGGGACGCGAAGTGGACCGACGCCCTCGACGGTGGCGGCCGCGACGACGCTGCAGGACTGGGCCGAAGAAGGGCTACTTCCCGTCCGGGCGTCAACGGCATCGGCTACGACGACTCCGACAAGCCAGTTCGGCAAGGGCGACGGGGCGTTCCTCATCACCGGCACCTGGGCCGCGGCCGACCTCAAGGGGCCGATGGGCTCCTCGCTCGGGCTCATGGTGCCGCCGTCGGCCGACGGCGGCCCCAGCCACCACCGGGGGGCAGTCGCTGGCCCTGGGCATCACCACAGGCTCGGAGCACGCCGACGTGGCCGCGGCGTACATCGACTTCCTGACCGACGCGCACGCCGACGACGTCATGCTCGAGCAGCGGCAACCTGCCGGCCGTGCCGGGCCCGAAGGCCGCCCGCGAGGCCGCCTCGCCGTGGAGTCGCAGATGGTGACCGGGTGGACAGACGGTCAACCAGGCCGACGGCCTGGTGCCCTACCTGGACTACTCGACGCCGACCTTCTACGACACCCTGACCGCCGCCCTGCAGGAGCTCATCGGGCGGCAAGACCACGCCGACCCAGTTCGTCCGCAGGCTGCAGGCCGACGCCGACGCGTTCCACGGCTGACCCGGTGGCGACCACCACCCGCACGACCGGCACGGCCCGCTCCCAGCCCACCGCGCGCACCAGGCACGGCCTCCGGGCCCGCTACCGACGACGGTCGCCGGGGGAGCCGCGGGCCGTCGGCTACCTCTACGTGCTGCCCGCGGCCGCTGGTGTTCGTCCTGCTCGTGCTGGTGCCGCTGGGGCAGACCGTCTTCTACTCCTTCTACGACTGGGACGGGCTGTCGGTGGCCACCCCGGCGGGACTGTCCAACTACACCGCGCTGTTCACCGACCCCGGCGCTGCGGGCGCCGTTCGTCCACGCCCTGGTGCTGCTGGTGTTCTACTGCGCTGCTGCCGATCCTCATCGGGCTGCTGCTGGCCGCCACCCTCTCGCGCGTGCGGGTGCGGGGCCTGACGTTCTTCCGCACCGTGCTGTTCCTGCCCGCAGGTGCTGGCCATGGTCGTCGTCGCGGTGACGTGGCGCTGGGTCTACGCCCCCGACGGCGTGCTCAACGCGGTGCTGCGGCTGGTCGGCCTGGACGGCGCTGGCCCGGGCCTGGCTGGGCGACTTCCACCTGGCGCTGCCGGCGGTCGGGCGTGGCCGGGACCTGGGTCGGCTTCGGGCTGTGCATGGTGCTGTTCGTGGCCGGGGTGCAGAGCATCCCGACGCGAGCGCTACGAGGCGGCCCGGCTCGACGGGCCGGGCCCGGTGGCGGAGTTCCTCGCCGTGACCCTGCCGGCGCTGCGGCCCCAGGTGGCGGTGGCGGCGCACGCTGACCATCGTGGCGGGGCTGCGCAACTTCGACCTGATCTACCTCACCACCGCCGGGCGGGCCGGGCAACAGCACCGCGGTGCCGGCCTACGAGGTCTACCACCGTGCCTTCGAGACTGGGCACGGTCGGCTCCGCGGCCGCCGTCGGCATCGCGCTGACCGTGCTGATCTTCGCCCTCACCGTGGTGGTCTCCCGGCTGGTGGAGGGGCGGTCGTGATCACCTCGCGCCGCGACCGCACGGCGACGTACGCGATCCTGCTGCTGTTCACGGTGCTGGCGCTGGTGCCCGTGCTGCAGGTCGGTCACCACGGCCCTGACCAGCCCCTCGGCGGCCACGCCCGGGCTGCGCCTGCCGGACGGCCTGCACTGGGAGAACTTCGACGACGGCCTGGCAGCGCGGTCACTTCGGCACCTACCTGCGCTCCTCGGCCCTGGTGACGGTGACGCGTGGTGGTCGCCTCGGCGCGTGCTCTCCACGCTGGCCGCCTACGCCTTCGGCACCATGCGCTTCCCCGGGTCGACCGTGCTGTTCTACGTCTTCGTGCTCGGGCTGACGATCCCCGAGGAGGCCATGGTCATCCCGCTCTACTACGACTTCCGGGGGCTCGGGCCTGACCGACACCTACTGGGCGCTGATCCTGCCGCAGACCGCGCAGTCGGTGGCCTTCGGCACCTACTGGATGCGCACCTACTTCACCGGCTCCCCGCTGTCGCTGGTCGAGGCCGCCCGCATCGACGGGCGCCGCAGCTGGGACGTGCTGTGGCGGGTGCTGGTGCCCGTCCGGCCGGCCCGGCCATCACCACCATGGTGGTCATCACCTTCATGTGGACGTGGAACGAGTTCCTCCTCGCCGCTGGTGATGGTCACCTCCGACGCACGGCGCACGGTCCCGCTGGGGCTGGCGTTCTTCTCCGGCCAGCACTCCTCCGACGTCGTCGCTGCTGGCGGCCGGCGCGGTGCTGGTGGCGCTGCCGGTGGTCGTGGTCTACCTGGTCTTCCAGCGGCGGTTCATCGAGGGCATGCTGACCGGCGCCGTCAAGGAGTGAGGCGAGGTGCACCGATGAGCTTCGAGGTCGCGGCGCAGTCCTACGGGCGGTTCATGGGTCGCTGGTCCGAGCGGCTGGCGGCCGAGCTGGCGCTCCAGCTGGACCTGGCCGACCTGGCCGACCTGGCCGACGTGGCGGGCTCGGGGTCCGCCCTCGACGTGGGCTGCGGACCGGGAGCCATGACCGCCGAGCTGGTGGAGCGCTTGGGCGCCCACGGCGTGGCCGCCGTCGACCCCTCGGAGCCCTTCGTGACCGCGGCCCGCTCGGCCTTCCCCGGGGTGGACGTACGTCGGGCCGGTGCCGAGGACCTGCCCTTCGAGGACGACCGCTTCGACGTGACGGTGGCCCTGCTCGTCGTGCACTTCATGACCGACCCGGTCCGCGGCCTGGCCGAGATGGCGCGCGTCACCCGGCCGGGTGGGCAGGTGGCGGCCACCGTGTGGGACCACGGCGGCGGTACCGGGCCGCTGTCCCCGTTCTGGCGCGCGGTCACCGACCTCGACCCCGGCGCCACCGACGAGTCCGGGCTCCCCGGGTCCCACCGCGGACAGCTGGCCGACCTGTTCGAGCGTGCCGGCCTGGAGCAGGTGCAGGACGGCGTCATCACGGTGCACCGCCGGTTCGCCTCGGCGCAGGAGTGGTGGGAGCCGTTCACGCTCGGGGTGGGGCCCGCCGGCGACCTCGTGGCCGGCCTCGACCCGGACCGGCGCGAGGCGCTGCGCCGACGCTGCGCGGAGATCACCGGCCCGGGCCCACTCGAGCTCGCCGCCTCCGCCTGGACGGTCATCGGTCGGTCCCCGACCCCCTGAGGGGCGGCTGTATCGTCGCGGCACCGGTCCTCCGTCGTACGTCGGGCGACCCGCACGCACCCCGAGGAGAGACGCCCGCATGAGCACAGGCACGAGCGAGACGGAGCCGGCCGGTGACATCACCTGGCACCCGAGCGGCGACTACGAGGACATCCTCTACGCCACCACCGACGACGGCATCGCGAAGATCACCATCAACCGCCCCGAGGTGCACAACGCCTTCCGGCCGCAGACCATCGTCGAGGTGTCCGCCGCGCTCACGGCGGCCCGCGAGGACGAGTCGGTCGGCGTCATCGTGCTGACCGGGGCCGGGGAGAAGGCGTTCTGCTCCGGCGGCGACCAGCGGGTGCGCGGCGACACCGGCTACCAGAGCGAGGCCGGCACCACCGGCCGCTTCCACGTCACCGACCTGCACGTGCAGATGCGCCGCTGCCCCAAGCCCATCGTGGCCATGGTGGCGGGCTGGGCCATCGGCGGCGGCCACGTGCTGCACCTGGTCTGCGACCTGACCATCGCCGCCGACAACGCCACCTTCGGGCAGGTCGGTCCCAAGGTGGGGTCCTTCGACGGCGGCTTCGGCGCCAGCGCGCTCTCGCAGCTGGTGGGCATGAAGAAGGCCAAGGAGATCTGGTTCCTGTGCCGGCGCTACGACGCCCAGGAGGCCCTGCGCATGGGCCTGGTCAACACCGTCGTACCGCTGGCCGACCTGGAGCGCGAGACCGTGCAGTGGTGCCGGGAGATGCTGGTGCTCTCGCCGTTCGCGCTGCGGCTGATGAAGGCCAGCTTCCACGCGGCCGAGGACGGGTACGCCGGGATCCAGCAGCTGGCGCACGACGCGAACCTGCTGTTCTACGCCTCCGACGAGGCCCGGGAAGGGCGCGAGGCGTTCAAGGAGAAGCGCACCCCGGACTTCGACCGGTTCCCGCGGCGCGCCTGAGGTCGACCCGCCCGGGGTTCCGGTGGGCTAAAGTGTAGTAACCGAGTAGGTAAAGGTTACATACTCGGTCGCCCAGGAGGAGCCCGTGCCCGCGACGACCACGACCACGACGGCGCAGCCCACCCGACCGACCGTCGTGGTGGTGGGCGCCGGTGCCTCCGGCACCCTCACCGCCCTGCACCTGCTGCGCACCGCGGGACGCCGCTCGACCGGGGTCGACGTCGTGCTGCTCGACCCGGCGCCCCGGTGGGCTCGGGGCGTGGCCTTCGGGACGCCCGACGAGGAGCACCTGCTCAACGTGCCGGCCTCGGGGATGAGCGCCCTGCCGGAGGATCCCGGGCACTTCGTGGCCTGGGGCGCCCGCGAGGGGCTGTCGACGCAGGAGGGCACCGCGCCGGCCGGCACCTTCGTCCCGCGGGCCCAGTTCGCGGTCTACCTCGACGACACGCTGAGCGAGGCCGTGGCCTCCGCCGTCGGGCCACGCGCTCCCTGCGCCACGTGCGGGAGCGGGCCGTCGGCGTCACCCGCACCACGACCGGGGTGACGGTGCTGACCGGGGCCGGCCACGAGGTGCGCGCCGACGCCCTCGTCGTGGCCACCGGCCTGCCGCACGTCGGTCACGCCTGGGCGCCCGACTGCCTGCGGTCCTCCGCGTTCTTCGTCGCCGACCCGTGGCGGCCCGGTGCGCTGGACGTGGTCCGGCGCGACCACGCCGGCCCGCCCGACGTGCTGGTGGTCGGCACGGGCCTGACCATGGTCGACGTGGTGCTGTCGCTGACCGGCCCGGGCAACCGCACCGACCGGCGGCTCCTGGCGGTCTCCCGACGCGGCCGGGTGCCGCAGCGCGCACGCCGAGGAGATCCGGCTCGCCGCCATCCCGGACGTCACGGACTGGGGTCACGACCTTCCGGCGCTGCGGCGCGAGGTGGCCCGCCACGTCAGGACCGTGGCCCGGGCCACGGGGGACTGGCGCCCCGCCGTCGACGGCCTGCGCTTCCAGGTGGCGACGCTGTGGCAGCGGCTGGGCGAGGCCGACCGGGAGGAGTTCCTGGCCCGTGACGCCGGGTCCTGGAACGTCGCCCGTCACCGGATGGCCCCCTCCAGCGCGGTCCTGCTGCGGGAGCTGCGGGCCGCGGGCCGGCTGCAGGTCGCGGCGGCCGAGGTCGTCGGCGCCGAGCCGCTCCCGCGCGGCGGCCTGCGCGTCGAGCTCACCGACGGGTCGCGCCGCGACGTCGGCTGGGTGGTCAACTGCACCGGCCCGTCGGGCGACGTACGCCGGCTGGGGGACCCGCTGCTCGACGACCTGCTCCGCCCCCGGGCCGGTGCGGCCCTGGCCACGGCCGCCACCGCGGGGATGGGGGTGCGCACCGAGCATGGCCGGCTGCTGGACGCCGCGGGCCGCACCGACGCGCCCCTGTGGACGCTGGGGGCGCTGCGCCGCGGCGAGCTGTGGGAGTCCACCGCGGTGCCGGAGATCCGGACGCAGGCGCTGGCGGTGGCCACTGCGGTGCTCGACGCCGTCGCGCCGCTGCCGCGTCGTCTGGCCGACGGCCGGCTGGTCAGCGGCCACCACCCCGTGGCCCGCCCCCGGGACCCGCTGGGCCTGCCGCTGTCCACGACCTCGGAGGCGGCCACCGCCTTCAACGCGGGCCTGGAGCGGGTGATGACGCTGCAGTCCGGCGCCGAGGAGCTGCTGCGGGAGGCGACGCGCTCGACCCCGGCTTCGCCGTCGCCCACGCGGCGCTGGCGATGCTCGGGCACGAGGCCGGCGCCGCCACCGACGTACGCGGCCTCGCTGCTCGCCGCCCAGCGAGGCGGTGCGCCGGCGCGGCGACGCCCGGGAGGCGCAGCCTCGTCGACGTGGTCGACCCGGCGGGTCCACGACGTGCGGGCCACCGGGGCGCCAGGCGCTGATGGCCCACATCGCCAGCCATCCCCGCGACGTGCTGGCCGTCTCGGCGGCCGTGCCCACCATCGCGTTCTCCGGGGTCACCGACGTGCAGCGGGAGTCCTGGGAGCTGGTGGAGGGGCTGGCCCCGGCGTACGGCGACCACTGGTGGTACATCTCGCTGCTGGCCTTCACCCGCCAGGACCAGGGCACGCTTCGAGGAGGCCGGCCTGCTGGCCGAGAGCGCGCTGTCCTGCGAGCCGGCCTCCGGGCACGCCGTGCACGCGCTGACCCACGTCATGTACGAGACGGGCCAGCACGAGGCGGGCCGCACCTGGCTCGACCACTGGGTGGCCGAGAGCGGCCGGTCGGCCGGGCACCGGGCGCACTTCTCCTGGCACGCCGCCCTGCACGAGCTGGCGCTGGGGGACACCGAGGCCGTCCGGCGCCGCTACTACTCCCAGCTCTCACCGCCCGGGGTGGCCGGGGTCCGGGCGCTGGTCGACGCGGCCTCCCTGCTGTGGCGGTGGCGGGTCACGACGGCGGACTGGGACCACGCCTTCCCCACGCCGTCGGCGCAGCCCGCGTTCCCCGGCGAGGGGCCGCCGCCCCCGGTGCAGCCGGTGCTCGACGCCGTCGAACCGGCCCTGCTGGTGCGGCCGGAGACCCCGTTCGTCGCGCTGCACGCGGCCCTCGCCCTGGCGGCGGCCGAGGACCGCGCCGGCCTGGAGCTGCTGCGACGGCACTGCCTGGACTCGCCCGCGGCAACCATGCGCACCGTGGTGGCGTCGGTCTGCGAGGCGCTGGTGGCCCTGGGGGAGGAGCGCTGGGACGACGCCGCGCGCACCCTGGCCGACGTGCTGCCCGTGCTGGACCGCGTCGGCGGCTCGGCCGCCCAGCGCGAGATCGTGGAGGAGACCCTCTTCGCGTGCCTCGTGCACGGTGGCCGGGCCGAGCAGGCGGCCGGGTTGCTGTCGGCCCGCCTGGACCGCCGGGACGCGCCGGCCGACCGTCGACGGCTGCGCTCGCTGAGGGCGGCGCGGACCGGCGGCCAGCCGGTGGGCTGACGCCCGACCGTCCGCAGGGCGCTCTCTCGCCACCCTTGCGCCGAGGCTCCCGCCGTGCGGACCGAGGTCCCCCCGGCCTGCCTACCCGGGCAGGGGTGCCGGGAGGCGGTACACGTCGACCGGGTGCGGCTGCAGCAGCGCGTCCGGGCCGAGCGCGGTGCCGGCGAGGTAGTCCAGGACGAGCGGCCGGAGCGTGTCGGTGAGCCGGGCCTGCACCGTGAAGTCGAGCACGTCACGGCCGGCGTCGGTCAGGTCGAGGCGGGCGTCCAGGCGCTGCACCGGATCCGCGGGGAGGCCGGCCTGGGCCACGGCCGCGGCCACGTCCTCACTGAACCACTGGTCGTGGCCGTGCACCGGGGGAGCCAGCACCTCGACCAGCCGGTTGAGCGCCCCCCGCGGCGCGCTGAGCACGAGCACCTCGCCCCCGGGACGCAGCAGGCCGCGAGCGGTCCTCAGGGTGGCCTCCACGTCCTGGACGTAGTACATGGAGTGCACGAACATCACGACGTCGAAGCGCTCGCCGAGCCGGGGGGCGACCTCCTCGAAGGTGGCCCCGTGCACCTGGCTGCTGAACCGCGGACGCGTCAGTCCGGCCATCGACCGGGCGAAGGCGGACGCGCTGCCCGCGTAGGGCTCCACCCCCACGTAGCGCAGCGACCGGTCCCCGGCGGTGCTGAGGGCGTGGGCCAGGGGCACGTCCAGGGAGCCGTCCCCGCAGCCCACCGACAGCAGCGCCAGGGGACCGCCGACCCGACCGACCAGGCGCCGGCGCAGCAGCGCGCCGATGAGGCGCCGCTGGTCCGAGCGCTGCTCGAAGGCGGCGTGGCCCGCGGCGTACGACGCCGGGCTCAGCGCCCCCGGCCGGCCCTCGGCCTCCACCTGGGCCCGGACCGCCGCGAGCAGTCGCCCGGCCACCGCTGCCTCGGAGGTGGGCCGGTCGAGCTCGGTGGGGTCGGGGAGGGGCAGCACGGGGGGTACAGGGGTCACAGGGGACACTGTGCGGCATACCGCCGAAGAAGGAACCGACCTGAGGCGGGGGTGCACCGCCGCGGGGACGTGGTAGACCTCCCCGGGGGCCCACCGGCCCCGGGGGAAGGACGACGAGGAGACGCGTGAGCACAGCAGACCAGACCAGCACGGCGGGCCGGACCACAGG
>CAVVQH010000003.1:0-172499 GCA_963750345.1 uncultured Actinomycetota bacterium
CCCAAAACCCCAAAACCCCATAATAACAATAAATAGTTGGAATAAGCAGTTAGGTCTATTTACACACTATATTTATGTATATATATCTCTTTAATTATCATTGTTTATTATTGATCTTAGCTTGATTGTAAGCCATGGACACCTCTAAGAATATAATGACGCATGTAATATCATCAATAACTTCTTCTTCTTGTTTCCATTTCTTAAAAGCTGCTTTTACAAGTGCATTAGCTGCTGCTTCAGGAGCATTTTATTCAAAGTAAGGCCACACTATAGCAGCCACATCCTCATTACTTAAGAACTCCCATACTCCATCACTGGCTATGACTACAAATTTATCATTCGTGCTTAACAAGAACTCTTTTGTTTCTGAATCACAGCATACTCCTACACTGTGAGCTACTTTGTCTCCAAATGATCTACTCATTGCTAGACCGGGAAGCTCTTCCTTTGCGAGCCATACTCGCTATGGACCAATAGGCTCTCCATTATTGTAGTAGTCTCTGAATGAATCTATTCTGCCTCCTCTAGCGAGAATACGCTAAGCTTCATCGGGACAGTCGGGTTTGTGGTCTCTGTTTAAAGGAGTTACTTGTAATTAGGGTTCTATAAGGTGTATATAATATATAATAAATAATTACTTTTCCTAGTTTGACTTCCACCTTGTTCACTAGGGCATACTCCTACTTTGATTGCTCTTGAATCACCTGCATTCCCACAGTATACTTTAGTTCCATTAAATATAACAGTACACACAGTTGATCCACTCAAATTCACATCGAACTAGCAATAGTCTAGTTCTTCGTTGCACTGTTTATAAGATTTACCAAATATATGCTAATACTCTTCATCAGTGGGACTTTATTTTTATTGATTATTATTGTTACTTCCTGGTTATTAGAGTGCTTCACATACATACTTGGACATTAGTTGTGGCAGTCTTAACTTGATAAACCCAGAGACATCTCTTCCATTTTGTCCATGTCCGTCACAAACACCAAAGTAATGTCTGAAATTGACTCCGTTTAGATTAGGATTCAAGATAAAGCTGTCTTGGTTCACTTTGTTTGGGTTATTTGGGATATATCCTACTCTAGTTGCAAATGCATATTTAGTTATTACATTTCTTTCGATAAATTTGGGAACAGAGGTAGACATAAAGTTACTATTTGAAGACTGGTGATGGTCTCCATTCACGATATTATTATTATTACCGATGTTCTTAGAGATAAGTCTTTAATTTATTAGTTTCGTAGGAGTGGAAGGAGCAGATTAGAATTTAGAATTCAACTAGATCTTTTAGTCACTTCCTAGTTGCTTAGAATTGGATGACTCACTTGGATGGAAGTTATTATTGTTGTTACTGCTACTGCTTTACTAATCAATATAATTGTTTATTTTTGAAGATGTTGCTTGTCTATGCGAATCTGATATTGACTTAACTTTGTTTTATTATTATTGCAACAACATCATCATCATAAGCTATTATTGAGACTCATTATTTGATCCACCATACTATTATTGTTATTACTATTAAGGATTACTATTTTATTTCTTTTTATTACCACTAGATGGTCTACTGTTAGGTTTAGAGTTACTCTTCTTGATAAGTCTCTTTACACTTTCTTCTCCCAATGATTTAGTTACTTTATTTGTATCCATTGCACTTTTCTTAGTAGTAGAAGCTGTTGTATTTGTTTAAGTCATAGGATTGCCTTGAGCAGTGTTGTATCCACCAATATTGGTGTTGTTGTATCCTCCTTTGTTGGATGTTTTGGGTCTTGATTACTAATGCAAGTTATTTATTAAGTTCTAGTCATCACTATCTTTTACATTGGTTGTAACATGATGCTAATTATTGTTATTTGAAGATTATATTATTATTCCACTTCCTGTACCAGGCCTCCCACTATTATTTCCCATCATATAATTATTCATATGTCCACCATACTTCGCCTCTGTTTATTCATTATTCTCATGTCCTTAATTATGTTTTTAGCTACTATAAGGTACAGGTGATGAATTAGCGCTTCTAGTAATTCTCCTCTGCTAATCAGAGTCGATACTCATCTATTTTTGTTATTATTATCCAGTGACCATATGCATCTGTTTTCTCCTATCAGCTTCATTCATAGAATTACGCTTCTGATTGAATATACTGTTCATCATCATGAGTTGGTTCTCTTTATTCAACAGTAGGCTACCTCCCATATTATTTATTGGTTGACTTCTACAAATGAATAATTATTAGTAATGAGTAAAAGTAACTTACTTTTTCTTATTTTTGAATACCATGTTTCCAGCATTTTGTTATGATTATCCCATGAGTTGTCCCTTTTTAAATGTCAAGCTTTCTGATACTTGATGCTTCTAGCTCAAGAAATCCAATAACTATTAGTCTAAACTTGCTCCTCTACTGTTCGCGCTGCTTGCTACTTGCTAGTTTCCTTTACTATTTTGCTGAGGGTTGTTCTTTAGTTGCTGTAGCAACATGAACATTTATTGCTACTGCTGTTACGTGTTCTATTAATGCTGATTATTGGAGAGATGCTCCCATGCTCGCCTAGGAAGTTTGAGGTTTTTGAGAGAGAAGCAGACTACAACTTATTCTGTCCGTGAAAGGGAGAGTAGGAAACTTGTCTCTGCTTTTGTCCCTGAAGCTAGCTGTATGAGGGAAGGGCAATGTTGAAGTTGGCGTACTGGGCTTAGTTCGTGTGGTTGCTGTCCAAAGACTTTCGCTTCTTATGGGACATTAACGACGATTAATTTTTCATTTACTTAAATTAAATATTCTAAATATTTATATATTTATTTATTATGAGCTTTTATCTGATGAATAGTATTAATACGGGGTTTTGGGGTTTCTGGACCTCGGCGTTCAACTGCCGACCCGTGACGGGCAACCCGTACCGGGTCTCGCAGCACTCCTACGGCAACGCCATCGACATCAACACCGTCCGCAACCCCTACGTCGTCGGGTCGCGGGTGTACCCGTCCTGGGCGCGGACCTACCTCGACCGCTCCGACGTCCGCACGGGCATGATCCTGCCCGGCAGCACCATCGCCGCGACGATGCGGGCCAACGGGTGGCCGTGGGGGGCGCGCTGGAGCCACCCGGACTACCAGCACTTCTCGGCCAACGGGGGCTGACGCAGGCGCCCGCCGGTGCGATGCTGCACCCATGACCGAGCCCGGCACCCGCCCCGTCGCCCCGTCCCCCCTCGAGCCGCTGCGCGAGGACTGGGAGCGTGCCCTCTGCGTGGTGGCCCACCCCGACGACCTCGAGTTCGGCGGAGCGGCGGCCGTCGCCCACTGGACCGGCCAGGGCAAGCAGGTCGTCTACGCCATGGTGACCAGCGGCGAGGCCGGCATCGACGGCATGACCCCGCAGGAGTGCCGCACCGTGCGGGAGGCCGAGCAGGTGGAGTCCGCGCGCGTCGTCGGGGTCACCCAGGTGGACTTCCTGGGCCTGCCTGACGGCATCCTGGAGTACGGCGTCCTGCTGCGCCGCGCCATCACCGCGGTGGTGCGCGCGCACCGGCCCGAGATCGTGATCACCAACAACTTCCGCGACACCTGGGGCGGTCGGAACCTCAACCAGGCCGACCACATCGCCACCGGTCGCGCCACCCTGGACGCGGTGCGGGACGCCGGGAACCGGTGGGTCTTCACCGAGCAGCTCGTCGACGGTCTCGAGCCGTGGGGCGGGGTCCGCGAGGTGTGGGCCGCGGGCTCGCCGCAGTCCGGGCACGGCGTGGACACCACCGCGACGTTCGCGGCGGGGGTGGAGTCCCTGCGGGCGCACCGGGCCTACATCCAGGGCCTCGGCTGGGAGGACTTCGACCCGGAGGAGTTCCTCGAGGGCGGGTCACGGGCGACCGGTCAACGGCTGGGCGTCGCCCACGCGACCTCGTTCGAGGTCTTCCCCATGGGGTGGGGCGAGTAGCCCCCGGAACGCACGAACGGGCCCCCGAGGGGGCCCGTCCTGTCGCTCCCCCGATTGGACTCGAACCAATAACCCTCCGGTTAACAGCCGAATGCTCTGCCAATTGAGCTACAGGGGATCGCGCAGCGACAAGGTTAGCAAGTCCCGGGCGCCTGCGCTCGCCCACCCGTCACCACGACGGCTGACCGGGGCCGAGCTCGTCCTGGGCGTCCCGCACGCCGTCCTCGGCGGCCAGCGCGACCAGCGGGTCGTCCGGGTCCAGCCCGGGGTCGAGGTCGACGGTCCAGACCAGGTCGCCGCGTCCGTGGGGCGCACGACGGGCCACCACGGTCAGCCCCCGCTTCCCGGTGACCAGCACCCGGCGCTGCAGCACGACGCTGGCCGTGACCCGCTCGCGCACCATCGGCAGCAGCAGGCCCGGGTCCGCCACCTCGTGGGTGTGCACCGGGCGGACCTGCCCGAACTCGCCGACCTCGACGACCCTCAGGCGGCTCTCCTCCCGGTCCCAGTCGGCCGTCTCGACGCGCTCCCACGGCAGCCGCAGCACGGCTCCACCGGGGGACGCCGGCTCCGGTCTCTCGGGTCTCCGGGGTCTCCGGGGTCTGCGGGGTCCCCGTGTCGTCCGGGGGCACCACGACCAGCGCGTCCCGGGTGCCGAGCAGCCAGGTGCCGTCCGCGGCCGCGGCGGCGGCCAGCACGGTGTCGGTACGACCGAGCCCCGCGCGGGCGGAGACCTCGGCGGGCACCGGGGTGCGCCGCGAGAAGATGTTCCTCACCCCTCGCCGCCGATGGCCTTCTCGCGCAGGGTCCGACGGTGCTGCTCGAGGGCCACCAGGTCACCGAACATGCGGTTGTACTCCGTCGCGTGCTCGACCGGGTTGGTGCGCTGCAGCCGGGACTTCAGAGCGGCGATCCGGCGCATGGCGGTGATCTCCTGCAGGCGGAACACGTGTGCCGCGACGTACGCCGCGGTCGGCTCCCGGCTGGAGAGCAGCGGCTCGACGGCCAGGGCGGACAGCGCCTGTGCCACGGCCGGGTCCGACCCGTGGTCCCGCAGCCGGCTGACCCAGACCTCGCCGCCGGGGGCGCCGGCGGGCCCGCCGCAGGCCACCACCGTCTCCCACACCGCGCGGTACGTCGGGTGGGTGAAGTCGTCGCCGTCCACGTCGGAGGCCATCCGGCCGACCGCGGTGGGGTGCTGCACCACGAGCTTGAGGGTCTCGCGCTCGAGGGAGAAGCGTGGGTCACGCAGGTCCGGCAGCGGGGGGGCCGCGGCGGGCCGCGGGCCGGGGACGCGGCGGACGCGGCGGACGCGGAGGACGCGGTGGCCGACGCGGCCGACCCGGCACGGTCGGAGGTACGGGCCGGCTCGGGGCGGCGGCTGCCCGCGCGGCGCACCTCGGCCCGGGCCTCCTCGATGTCGACCCCGACCATCCCGGCCAGCTCGCGGGAGAAGGCCTCGACCTTGGAGCGGTCCCGGATGGCCGAGACCAGCTTGGCGGCCTCCCGCACCGCGTCGACCCGTCCGTCGGCGCGGTCCAGGTCGTAGCGCGAGACCACGTTGCCCAGCACGAAGCGGTACAGCGGGAGACGTCGCGCGACCAGCTCCCGCACCGAGGCGTCCCCCTTCTGCAGGCGTACGTCGCAGGGGTCGAGGCCGTCGGGCTCCACGGCGACGTAGGTCTGGCCGGCGAAGCTCTGGTCGCCCTCGAACGCGCGCAGGGCGGCCTTCTGTCCGGCGGCGTCGCCGTCGAAGGTGAAGATGACCTCGCCGCGGAACTCGTCGTGGTCCTTGAGCAGCCGGCGCAGCACGCGTCCGTGGTCCTCGCCGAAGGCGGTGCCGCAGGTAGCCACCGCGGTCGGCACCCCGGCCAGGTGGCAGGCCATCACGTCGGTGTAGCCCTCGACGACCACGGCCTGCGAGGCCCGGGCGATGTCGCGCCGGGCCAGGTCGATGCCGTAGAGCACCTGGGACTTCTTGTAGATCGGGGTCTCGGGGGTGTTGAGGTACTTGGCCTCGATCCGGTCGTCGGCCAGGATGCGGCGCGCACCGAAGCCGATGACGTCGCCGTTGGTCTCTCGGATCGGCCAGACCAGCCGGCCGCGGAACCGGTCGTAGTGCCCCCGGTTGCCCTGGGCCACGAGGCCGCCGGTGACGAGCTCCTCGTCGTTGAAGCCCTTCTGCCGCAGGTACTTGTAGAGGTCGTCGCCACCGCGCGGGGCGAAGCCGACCCCGAACGTGGCCGCAGCGACCTGGTCGAACCCGCGCTGGTCCAGGAACTGCCGGCCCTCCACCGCCTCGGGGGTGGCCAGGTGCTCGGCGTAGTAGAGCTGGGCCGCCCTGTGCGCCTCGAGCATCCGGGGCCGCAGGTTGCTGGGTCGCTTCGCGGGTCGGTCGCTGCCCTCCTGGTAGCGCAGCTGGACGGCGTACTTGGTGGCGAGCCGCTCGACCGCCTCCCCGAAGGCGAGACCGTCGATCTTCATCAGGAAGGCGATGACGTCGCCACCTTCCTGGCAGCCGAAACAGTGAAAGAAGCCGCGACTGGGATTTACATTGAAAGAAGGTGACTTCTCGTCATGAAAGGGGCAGAGGCCCTTCTGCGAGCCGCCTCCTGCGTGCTTGAGGGTGACGTAGTCCGAGACCACCTCGTCGATCCGGGCCCGCTCGCGGACGAGCGCGATGTCGTCGTCCCGGATCAGCCCTGCCACGCCGTGGAGTCTACGTCGCGCCGGGGACGGTCCGGCCGTCGTCCACTTGGCGTTGACAACCGTCGCCGCCGGGGGTGAGGGTCGTCACGCGGCGTCACTGGGACGCCTTCGAGAAAAGAGCTCACGCATGCCCCTGCTCCGCCGTGCCCGCGTCCGTCGCGCCCTCGTCGGCGTCACTGCCGCCCTCGCCCTGGCCACCGGTTCGCTGGGTGTCGCCTCCGCCAGCGCCAGCCCGGTCCGGTCCTCGGGCGCGACCTCGACCGGTGCCACCCCGCACGGCTACCCGGGCGGATACGGTCACGGTCACGGTCACGGGTACGGGCACCGGCCGAACCGCTACCTGGCCCTGGGCGACTCCGTGGCGTTCGGCTACCGGCCGCCGCAGGTGACGCCCCCGGCGGACTACCTCGACGCGTCGAGCTTCGTGGGCTACCCCGAGGTGCTGGCCCGCTGGGCGCACCTGCGCCTGACCAACGCGTCCTGCCCCGGGGAGACCACCGCGAGCATGATCGACGCCACGGCCCAGAGCAACGGCTGCGAGAACTCGATCGGCTCCCCCGTGGGCTACCGCACCGCGTACCCCCTGCACGCGACGTACGACGGGGCCCAGCTCGACTATGCCGTGCGCTACCTGCGCCACCACCCCCGCACCCGCCTGGTGAGCCTGGACATCGGGGCCAACGACCTGTTCGTGTGCCAGAGCACCACCGCCGACCGCTGCACCGGCACCGACTTCGCCGAGACGGTCGCCACCGTGCAGGCCAACGTGTCCCGCATCCTCGGCGCGCTGCGGCACCGGGCGCACTACCACCACCGTCTCGTGGTGCTGACCTACTACTCCCTGGACTACGGCGACCCGATCGGCACCGGTGCCATCACGGCGCTGAACGCCGGCCTGGCGCAGGCGGCCGCAGCCCACCACGCACGGGTGGCCGACGGCTTCACGGCCTTCGAGGCGGTCGCGCAGGCGGCCGGTGGCGACACCTGTGACGCCGGGCTGACCATCGCTCTGCCCGACGGTGGCTGCAACGTGCACCCCACCGCCGAGGGCCACCGCCTCCTGGCCCGCGCGGTCGCGCAGGCGGCACGCCGCTGACCCCGCACGACTAGGCCGGCCTCGACGCGGGAGGGTCGGGTGCATCGGCCAGCAGCTCGTGACGGCTCCAGGCGTCGAGCTGGTCGCCGGCGTGCGGATCGCCCGGGACGCCGCACACCCCGCCCGGGACGATCCAGCGCGAGGACCCGAGGTCGGCGAGGTCGAGCACCTGCCGGTAGACCGACAGGTGGGTGACGGTGAACGGCGCGCCCACGGTCCAGTCGTACGCCGAGGCCTGGACGGTCTCGTTGTCGCCGCCGACCCCGACGCCCACGGGGTCGAAGCGGTCGCCCACCAGCGGGTGCAGCGGGTGCAGGGCTTCCGTCCGGTGCACCGAGGCCCACGTGCCGTCCCCCGCCCCTGCGCCCCCGACCAGGCCCGGCCCAGGCACCCGGCGAGCACGTCGTCCCCGATGGCGTCGGCGGGCAGGTCCGCGCCGGGAGTCCTCGGCCAGGTCAGCTGGGCGAACCACATGCGCAGCATCCCGGGCATGCCGGGCAGGTCGGAGCCGAGGACGGAGCGGGCCAGCCCCGGGCCGAGCCGGTCGGCCAGCACGGCGGCCATGACCTCGCGGCGCAGGCAGGCGTGCACCAGCGCCGAGGCGCTGCCGCCGTGCAGGTCGCCGTCGCCGTCGGCCACCGCCGCCCGGGCGGCCTCGGCGTCGCCCTCGTACGGGCCGCGCCCGGCGAACAGCCGGGCCCAGCGCCGCGCGGCCACGGACACGGTGTCGCCCTGCCACCGCACCAGGTCGGCGGCGGTGTGCCCGCCGCCGCGGGCCAGCTCGTGGATGCGCTCCACGCGGTAGGCGTCGTTGCCGGAGTGCGAGACGTAGGGCAGCGGCCGCGCGGTGACCGCGTTGTTGGCGGTCACGATGAGCTGCTCGGGCGGGTCGAAGGACCGTGGCATGTCCGTGAACGGGACCCGGCCGGTCCAGCGGTGCGCCGGGTCCCAGGCCGGCACCGGCAGCTGGGCCCCGGCGGGGCTGCTGCGCACGGGCAGCTCCCCGCGCAGCAGGTAGCCGATGTGACCATCGACGTCGGCCACCACCAGGTTGTTGACGGGGTCCACCCACGACTCCTGGGCCGCCAGCAGGTCCTCGGCCGTGGTGGCACGCAGCATGGCGGACAGCACCCCGAACTGCCGGCACGCCCGGTCGGTGGCCGACCAGCGCAGCGACAGCGCCGATCCCGTCGCCGGGGTCGCCGTGCACCACCGGGCCGTTCGACGTCGCCCACGAGCGGTCCTCGACGTCTCGCCCGCCCCGGACGCGGATGGTCTCGCGGCGCGACGGCAGAGGCTCCCAGCCCTGCGGCGTACGGACCTCGAGGGTGTCCCCGGCCGCCCGGAACTGCTCGACGTACAGGTCCTGCGCGTCCGCCGAGGCGTGCGTGATGGCCCAGCCGACCCGGCCGTTGTGCCCGAAGTGCGGGAAGCCGGGCAGCCCGGGGAACGTGGCCCCGCTGACCGTGAACGCGTCGCAGCGCAGGTGGGCCTGCCAGTAGACGGTGGGGGCGTCCAGCGCCCGGTGGGAGTCGTTGCCCAGCAGGGGTGCGCCGGTGGCCGAGCGGCCCGGGCCCACCACCCAGGCGTTGGAGCCGGCCTCGGCCTCGGCCAGGAACCCGAGGTGCCGCGCCGTGCGCTCCACGTCCTGGCGCGCCTGCGCCAGCAGGGCCGCCCGGTCGCCGTCGTCGGGCAGCCGGCCGTCGGGCGGCACGGTGGTGCGCATCCCCGGCCGGGGCACGGGGTCGAGCTCGTCGAACGCGGCCAGCCCACCCTCGGCGAGCACGGCGCCGCGGGCGATCTTGTACTGCCAGACGCCCATCACCACGTGGCGCACCTTGAAGGCCGCGACCGAGTCCACCGGCGTCCAGGGCTCCCAGGCCAGCCCGGCCGTCTCGTGCTCGAGCGGCAGCCCGAGCCGCTGCACGCACGCGTTGACCCCGGCGGCGTACGCCGTGAAGGCCGCCGCCGTCGCGGGGTCCATGGCCGCGACGTCGACCCGGGCCGCGTCCACCATCCGCAGCCGCCGGGCCAGCCGGTCCGCGGCCAGCGCGTCCTCGCCCACCACCGCGGCCCAGGTCCCGGCGGCCCGGCGCCGGTCGTACTCCATCTGCCAGAGCCGGTCCTCCGCGGCGGCCCAGCCCAGGCCGCACCAGGCCTCGTCCTCGCCGTGGGCCCCGACGTGCACGACGCCCTGCTCGTCACGGGCCAGGTGGAAGGCGTACGGTCCGACGACCACGTCGCCGACGACGTGCGAGGGGCTCATGGCGACCACGCCCGGCGGGGACCGGTCACCGCAGCCGGGCGTGCCACGCGGTGGCGGAGGCGTCGGTGAGGGAGGCCACCTGGTCCACGACCACGCGCAGCCGCTCGGCGTCGGTGCCCGCGGCCTCGTGGTCGGCCCGCAGCGCCGGCATCAGCACGGCCGGCCCCCGCAGCCGCAGCAGGGAGACCAGCTCGGTGACCACCTCCCGCTGGCGCTCCAGCACCGCGACCCGGTCGTCGGCCCGCATCACGTAGTGCGCGGCCACGCCCTTGAGCGCGGCCAGCGCGAGGCTCGTCGGCTCGGGCACCACCAGGTCGGCGGTGTAGCGCACGAACGGCCGGTCGCCGTGGGCCTCGCGGGTGGCGTCGCGGACCTGGGTGCAGAACCCCCCGATGAGGTCGCTGGTCAGGTCCTTCAACGAGGCCATGGCCCGCCGGCTGCCGTCGTAGGGCCGCTCGGGCCACGACCCGACGCGGCGCAGCAGAGCCAGGGCCTCGTCCAGCGCACCGTCCTCGACCTCGGGCAGGTACCACTCGCGCACGGTCTGCCAGACCTCCGCTCGCGCCGCGGGGTCGTCGAGCCAGGCGAGCTCCACCTTGCCGGCCACGACGCCGTCCTCGAGGTCGTGCACGGAGTAGGCGACGTCGTCGGCCAGGTCCATCACCTGGGCCTCGACGCACCGGCGCCTCCCGACCTCCCCGTCCTGGCCGTCCTGGCCGTCCCGCATCCAGGTGAAGACCGGCAGGTCGTCGTCGTAGACGCCGAACTTGCGCCCCCCGCCGCCGGAGTCGTCCGCGCTGACCACCGGGACCGGGGCGTCGGCCCGCCGCCACGGGTACTTCGTGCTGGCGTCCAGGGTGGCCCGGGTGAGGTTGAGTCCCACCGAGCGTCCCTCGGCGTCGAGGGTCTTGGCCTCGAGGCGGGTCAGGAGCCGAAGGGTCTGGGCGTTGCCCTCGAAGCCGCCGCAGGCCGCGCTGACCTCGTCGAGCGCCCGCTCGCCGTTGTGCCCGAACGGGGGGTGGCCCAGGTCGTGGGCCAGCGCGGCGGTCTCCACCAGGTCGGCGTCGCACCCCAGCGTCCGGCCGAGGTCGCGGGCCACCTGGGCGACCTCGAGGGTATGGGTGAGCCGGTTGCGGACGAAGTCGTCGGTCTGCGGCCCCACCACCTGCGTCTTGGCGGCCAGCCGACGCAGGGCGGCCGAGTGCACGAGCCGGGCCCGGTCGCGCTCGAAGGAGGTGCGCTCCACCCGCTTGGGGGGCTCGTCCACCCAGCGTTCGCGTGCGTGCTCGTCGTACCCGTCGCTCGACCCCACCCGAGGGACCCTACTGCCGGGCACCGGACAGGAGGGCGGGCACGACGTCCGGGGCGTCCGCTCAGGCGGCGGTGAGCCCGGTGCGGGCCTGCAGGTCGGCCAGGAACACCTCGGGCTCGGCCAGGGTGAGGGTGGCCCCCGGGTGCAGGACGCGGCGGGTGGGGTCGATGCCGGCCACGGGCTGCACGAAGGCCAGGCACACCCCCGCGTCCCCGTTGGTGGCGAAGCTGACCCCGCGGTCGGCGAAGGAGAGGTGCGGCGGGCCGGCCGTCTTGAGGAACGAGAAGCCCCCCGTGCGGTGCACGGACTGCACGTTGCTCAGGGCGGACCGCAGCCGCCACAGGCCGAAGCGCACGGAGACGTCCTGGTCGGTCAGCTCCACCGCGGCCGTGGCCGGGGTGATGCCGAACGCCAGCGCGGGCAGCCGGTACGACGGGGCGAAGGCGAAGGCGTAGCGCGTCACCGCACCAGGCTAGCGAGGTGCCCTCAGAGCCAGCCGTTCTGGTCGGCCACCCGCACGGCCTCGGCCCGGTTGGCGGTGCCCGTCTTGCCGATGGCCGAGGACAGGTGGTTGCGCACCGTGCCCTCGGACAGGAAGAGCCGGCCCGCGATGACCGCGACGACCGAGCCGTCCCGGGCCGCGCGCAGCACCTCCGACTCCCGCGCGGTCAGGGGCGAGTCCCCGGCGACCAGGCTGTCGGCCGCCAGACCGGGGTCGACCACCCGCAGACCGCTGTGCACCCGGCGCACGGCGTCGGCCAGCTGCCGCGCCGGGGTGTCCTTGACCACGAACCCGTCCGCGCCGGCCTGCAGCGCCCGGCGCAGGAAGCCGGGGCGGCCGAAGGTGGTCACGATCAGCACCCGGACCGTCGGGAGCGCCGCCTTCAGCGCCCGGGTGGCCTCGATCCCGTCCATGCCGGGCATCTCCACGTCGAGCAGCGCGACGTCCGGGCGGTGCTCGGCCGCGGCGGGCAGCACGGCGTCGCCGTCGCCGACCTCGGCCACCACGGTGAGGTCCGGCTCGAGGTCCAGCAGGGCGGCCAGGGCGCCCCGCACCAGGGCCTGGTCGTCGGCCAGCAGCAGCCGGATGCTCACGGCGCCAGCACCGAGAGGGCGAACCCGTGCGGCTCGAGGGTGCGGGTCACCAGCACGGCCCCCACCGAGGCGGCCCGCTCCCGCAGGCCGTCCAGGCCGTGGCCGGCCGTGGCGTGGTCGCCGGGCCCCGGGCCGGTCCCACGGTCACCGGCGCAGCCGGGCCCGTCGTCGCGCACCTCGACCCGCGAGGGGGCCAGGCGGACCACGCACCGCGACGCCCCGCTGTGCCGGATCACGTTGGTCACGCCCTCGCGGACCGTCCAGGCGAAGAGCTCGCGCAGCTCGGTGGGCACCTCGTCGGTGCTGTTGGGCAGGTCGGCGACGATGTCGGCGGCCCGCAGCGCCTCGCGGGCCCGGGCCAGCTCGCCGGGCAGCGTCAGGTCGCGGTAGCCGTGCACCGCGCGTCGTACGTCGGCCAGGGCGTCGCGGCTCAACCGCTCCACGTCGTTGATCTCGGCCCGGGCGCGCACGGGGTCCACGTCCATCAGCCGGTCGGCCAGCTCGGCCTTGACGGTGATGACCGTGAGGGAGTGCCCCAGGATGTCGTGCAGGTCGCGGGCGAAGCGGCTGCGCTCCGCGGTCACGGCCAGCCGGGCGTTCTCGTCCCGGGCCCGGGTGAGGTCGAGGTTGCGCAGCATCAGCTGGTTGACGCCCCACATGGCGAACGACGCCGCGCAGACGGCGAAGGTCAGGCTGGAGTCGTGGTCCCACCCGGGGACCACCCGGCCGGCGGCGTCGGAGACGACCGCGAGCACGGTGACCACGCCCAGGGCGGCCCGCCCGGGCAGCCACATGACGGCGGTGACCGCGACGTAGACGAAGGTCGCCGTGCCGGCCTGCCCGACCAGCACGCACACCGCGACCGCCAGCACCGTGAGGAGGGCGAGCAGACCCGCGGCCGGCCTCGGGGGGTGGACGGGGTCGCCCCGGATCCGACGCGCGCGGGTCACGGTGAACGCGGCCAGGTAGGTCGCCACGAACGCCGCCAGGTCGGCCAGCCCCAGCCACCCCTGCCAGGCGTCGCGGCGCTGCCAGCCCTCCTGCACCGCGGGCACGAGGAACACCAGCCACACGCCGGCGAACACCACGCCGAGGCGCCCGGGCCGTCCGTCGGCGCGGGTCCAGGGGCCGGCCTGGTTCCCGGACGCTGCGTTCACGGGGCTCACGGGGCTCACGCTACTGCCGGCCTCACACCCGTGCGGTGTCCTTGCTCATGCGCCAGGCCGCGCCCGCCACGAACAGCCCCAGCCAGACCACCGCGTTGACCACGGCGTACCAGGGCAGGTCCCCGGTCAGCGGCGCGCGGCTGACCTCGGCGACCCCGAACATCGGCGTCCAGGAGGCGACGTGCCACAGCACCGTGCCCTCGTCGATGGGGATGAAGACGTTGCCCAGGAAGGACAGCAGGGCCAGGCCGGGGCCGAGGATCTGCATGGCGTTCTCCCCCGGCACGAGGTACCCCACGAACACGCCGAGGGCCGCGAAGACCATCGTGCACAGCAGCGTCAGGACCGCGCACCCGACCCACACGTGCACGGGCATCGACGCGCGGCCCTGCACGATGCCGACCGCGTTGACCACCGAGATGGCCACCGCGCCGAGCACCAGCGCCAGCAGGCCCTTCATGGCGATGTAGACGCCGGGGTTGAGCGGGGTGAGCCGCAGCTGCCGCGACCAGCCCAGGGCACGCTCGGTGGCGACCATCGCCCCACCGGACGCGGCGGTGAGGGCCGCGCCGTAGAGCGCCATCGAGACCAGGATGTACGCGGCCACGTTGCCGTTCCCGGCCCGGTCGTCCCAGCCGGCTCCCGAGCCGATGGCCAGGAACAGGGCGCCGGGGAACACCATGGAGAAGAAGAGCGTGCGGCGGTTGCGCAGCATCCGGCGCAGCTCGATGCGCAGCACGGTGCTGTTGAAGCCGCCCAGGGGCGGGACCCTGCGGCTGCTCGGGTCGATGGCGGTCGCGCTCATCGGTGGGCTCCTTCTCGGGCGGTCTGGGCGGGGACGGTGAGGGGGGCCTCCGACGCGCCGGGACCGGGTGGGCCGTCCGTGGCGTCGTCGCCGGTGAGGGAGAGGAACGCGTCCTCGATGCTGCGGGAGGTGATCTCGAGGTCACGGGCGTCGGTGCTGGTCAGCAGGTGCCGGGCCACCGCGTCGGTGTCCTTGGCGTGCAGCAGCACGGACTCGCCGCGGACCTCCACCGACTCCACCCCCTCCAGGCGGGACAGGGCGTCGTGGTCCGGGTGGCTCATCGTGGCGCGCACGGTCCGTCCCGCGGCGAGGGCCTTGATCTCGGCCCCGCTGCCGTCGGCGACGATCCGGCCCTGGCGCATCAGCACGATGCGGTCGGCGTACTGGTCCGCCTCCTCCAGGTAGTGCGTCGCGAACAGCACGGTCCGGCCCTTGCTCGCGTCGGCCCGGATGGCCGACCAGAACGCCCGGCGGCCCTCGACGTCCATGCCGGTGGTGGGCTCGTCGAGCAGCAGGAGCGCCGGGTCGGGCAGCAGCGCCATCGCGAACCGCAGGCGCTGCTGCTCGCCGCCGGAGCACTTGCCGACCCGTCGCCCCGCCAGCTCGCTGATCCCCGCGTGGGCGAGCACCTCGTCGATGGGCTGGGTGTCGGCGAACAGGCTGGCCGTGTAGGCCACCGTCTCGCGCACCGTGAGGTCCTTGAGCAGCCCCCCGGTCTGCATGACCGCGGAGACGAGCCCGCGGGCGATGGCCTCTGCGGGGGCTGAGCCCCAGCACCTCCACCTCGCCGGAGGTGGGCCTGGACAACCCCAGCATCATGTCGATGCTGGTGGTCTTGCCGGCCCCGTTGGGCCCCAGGAACGCGACGATCTCGCCCTGCTGGATCTCCAGGTCGACGCCGCGCACGGCGTGCACGGTGCCGAAGTCCTTGGTCACCCCGCTCAGGCGGATGGCCGGCAGGGCGGTGGCGGCGGCGTGGGCTGGCGTGGTGCCGGGCTGGATGACGGCCGGGGCGTCGAGGAGGTCTGGTCCATGCCCCCACTCTGCGAGCCGGGGGCGTTCCGCGCCCCTGGGCTCCGTCACGACCCGACGGTGACAGATGTCAGGACGGGCCGGCAGCGCGGTGGGAGGGGGTCAGTTCACCGAGATGTGCACGTGGTCGTAGTGGTTCGCGGTCGAGGAGCCCCGGTCGGGCATCGAGCGCCACCCCTCCGCGGACCTCACCGGGGTCCAGATGTGCTGGGACCAGATGACGTCGTAGAGGTCGAGCTCGGAGGCGTGCGCCCGGGCCCAGTCGGCGAGCGCCTGGCCGAGACCCGGGTCGGTGACCATGAAGTCGATGGCCTTGCCCGAGCTGTGCTCGCCGTGCCCGTCGTACCCGCCGTAGCTGCTCAGCGCCGGGAAGGCGTTGCAGGCCGACCGGAACAGCCGTACGGCCGAGGACGTCAGGCCGGACTCGGTGCCCGAGCCGTCCGGGCAGGCCGCCGACGAGAGGCCGGCCGAGGTCGTCGCAGCGGTGCTGCCCGAGCCGCCCGAGCTCGCAGCGGTCTCGTCCGGGCGGGGCGCCACGGGCTTCTTGGCGGCCAGGTAGCGGGCGTTGACCCAGCGGACCTGGCGGTCGAGGACGACCTGGGCGAAGCCGGCGCGACGGGCGCCGGTCACCGCGACCCAGCCACCCTCGGGCAGCACCCGCAGGGCACGGCCCTTCTCCTGCGGGGAGGGCCACACGTTGAGGTTGGCGGTGCGGTACTCGCGCCCCTCCACCGCGGGCAGCCGCTTCAGGGTCACGCGCTTGGCGGAACGCGAGAAGGTGCGGTCGCGACGGTCGAGGTAGGGCGACTCGCCCGGGCGGTAGGTCACGCTCAGGGGCTTGCTCGCAGCCGCCGGGGCGCTCATCCGGGACGCGGCGGAGGTGGGGGTGTCACGGGCGACGGCGACGCCGACGACGGACGCGGTGAGGACACCTGCGGCCAGGACGGGAAGGACGAGACGACGGGTACGGCGGCCCGAGGGACGCTGCTGCTCCTGCCGATGACGCGCTTCTGCCACTGCGATTTCACCACCACGGGGTCGGGGTCGTCGGGCACAAAGCACCGATCGAAGCACACGGCCCGTGGACCGTCACATCGAGAACAGGCATACCGGACATGGTCTAGCGGGGTCGGGTGACGCGGCCTCACGCCGCCGAGCCCCGCGCTGGTGCGGGCGCTCAGCCCCAGAGGTCGGCCAGGCCGTCGATGCCGCTCACCGTGTACGTCGGGTCGAGGAACGTCGCGGGGAACGGGCACGCGGAGCGGTTCACCCAGGCCGACTGCCAGCCCGGCGCGGCGGGCGCCGTCGACGTCCCAGGGGTGGCAGGCGACCAGGACCATCTCCTCGGCGGGCACCCCGCACGCCTCCACGGCGTAGGCGTAGGCCGCCGGGGCCGGCTTCCACGCCCCGGCCTGCTCGACCGAGAGCAGCTGCTCGAAGCGGTCCCGGATCCCGCCGGCGGTGAGCAGCCGGTCCGCGACCGAGGTCGCCCCGTTGCTCAGCGTCACCAGGCGGAACCCGTCCTCCTGCAGCCGGTGCACGCCGTTGACCACGTCGGCGTGCAGCTCGAGGGCGCCGAAGCCCTCCATCACGTGCTGCGCGGCGTCCTCGACCGACCGGTTCAGGTGGACCTCCGAGAGCATGGTGCAGCAGCAGCTCGCGGGCCACGCCGGCGAAGGGCGGGTTGTCCCCGGCCGCGGTCAGCGCGAAGCCGTCGCGCAGCACGGAGGCGAACCAGAGCGGCGCCGCGCTGGCCGAGGCGCCGACGTCGAGGAAGCGGGCGCCCAGCGGCGAGAGGTCGGAGAGGGTCTCGTTGACGTCGAACACGATCACGGAGGGGCGCATGTCCCCACCCTGCCCCAGGCTCCCCGGCCTCATGCTCCGGCGGGGGGTCAGCCGCCGGAGTGCAGGTCCTCCTCGACCGCGCACCCGGTGCCGTCGGTGTCCTCCAGCCAGCCCTGCGGGAGCACGACCCGCCGGGGGCTGCCCTGGCGGCCGCGGGGGGTGCCCAGCACCGAGACCGGGAACGGCTCGGCCGGGTCCAGCCGGGCGAGCAGCTCGTCGAGCGCCGCCAGCGAGGTGACCAGGGCCAGGGCGTTGCGCAGCTCGCCGCCGGCGACGAAGCCCTTGAGGTACCACGCGACGTGCTTGCGGAACTCCTTGCAGCCCTGGACCTCGCCGAGGTGGTGGCACAGCAGCTCCGCGTGCCGGCGCATCATCGCGCTGACCTCGCCCAGGGTCGGCAGCGTCGCCACCTGCCTGCCCGGCGAAGGCGGCGGCCAGGTCGCGGAACAGCCACGGCCGGCCGAGGCACCCGCGGCCGACGACCACCCCGGCGGCCCCGGTCTCCTCGACCATCCGGACCGCGTCGGCGGCCTCCCACACGTCGCCGTTGCCGAGCACGGGGATGTCGACGTGCGCGACCAGCTCGCCGATGGCCGACCAGTCGGCGCGTGCCGGAGTAGGCCTGGTCCACGGTGCGCCCGTGCAGCGCGATGGCGGCGCAGCCGGACTCCTGCGCGATCCGGCCGGCGTCGAGGTAGGTCAGGTGCTCGCGCGTCGATGCCCTTCCGCGTCTTCATGGTCACCGGTACGTCGTAGGGCGTGGCGGCGCGGACCGCGTGCTCGAGGATCTCCGCGAGCAGCCGGCGCTTCCAGGGCAGCGCGCCACCGCCGCCCTTGCGGGTCACCTTGGGCACCGGGCAGCCGAAGTTCAGGTCGATGTGCGCGACGCCGTACTCCGCGCAGAGGATCTCGGCCGCCTTGCCGACGTACACCGGGTCGGTGCCGTAGAGCTGCACCGAGCGGACGTCCTCGGTCTCGTCGAAGGTCAGCATCCGCAGCGAGGTCTCGTCGCGCTCCACGATGCCGCGCGAGGTGATCATCTCGCTGACGTACAGCCCCGCGCCCTGCTCACGGCACAGCCGGCGGTACGCCGCGTCGGTGATCCCGGCCATCGGCGCGAGGACCACCGGGGTGGCCACCCGCAGCGGGCCGAGCACCAGCTCGGTGGGCAGGCTCACGGCGGTGCCGTCCCCGCTGCCACCGTTCCCGGCCTTCCCCGCTTCGCCTGACGGAGCGGGCTTCTTGGGGGCGGGCGCCGAGGGGCGGGCCGTCGGGGCCGGCGGCAGCACCGTGCCGCTCCAGGTCACCGGGTCGAACTGCTGGCTGGGGCGGTAGCTCACCGCGCGCAGACGGCCGCGGTCCGGGGCGAGGAACACCAGGCAGGTGGTCAGGCGCGCGCCCGGTCGGAACCGCGCCGGCAGGGGCCGGGAGGGGCAGGGTGGGAAGGTCGTGGTGAAGGTGACCGCGGGCAGCAGCGTGTCGGCCTGGTTGACCCCCCACAGCGGGACCGTGACGCCTCCGACGTCGCCCTCGCCGACGTTGCGGACCGTCACCCGGGCGTAGTAGTAGGCCGCCTTCTGCTTGTAGGCGTCGTCGAGCATGAACCCCCGGAAGTCGGCCAGCCGGCCCTGGCGCACCGATCGCACGGTGAGCCGCAGGACGGTGCCCTTGTTCTGCGTGGACTCGAAGATCACCTGTGCCGGGTCGCCGAAGGCCAGGTCGCTGCCCTGAGCGGTGAGACGGACCTCGTCGGGCACCGCCACGGTCGAGGAGGGCGTCGGCGTCGCGGTGGCCGACGGCGAGGCGTCGCCGGCGGAGTCGTCCCCGACCGCTGCAGCCGGCGAGCAGCAGCAGGGTCGAGGACAGCGCGACGAGGGCCGTCGCGGGTCGGCGGGGTCGGGTCGTGCGCACGGGTCTCAGCAGCCGAGCAGGCGCTCGGCGAAGTAGGACCGGACCTGGGCGAGGCCGATGCGCTCCTGCTGCATGGTGTCGCGCTCACGGACCGTGACGGCGTCGTCCTCGAGGGTGTCGAAGTCGACGGTGACGCAGTACGGCGTACCGATCTCGTCCTGCCGGCGGTAGCGACGGCCGATGGCGCCGGCGTCGTCGAAGTCCACGTTCCACCCCGCGCCCCGCAGCTCGGCCGAGAGGGCCTTGGCCTTCGGGGACAGGTCGGCGTTGCGGGACAGCGGCAGCACCGCGACCTTCACCGGCGCCAGCCGCGGGTCCAGGCGCAGCACCGTGCGCTTGTCGACCCCGCCCTTGGTGTTGGGGGCCTCGTCCTCGGTGTAGGCGTCGGCCAGGAAGGCCATCATGGCGCGGTTGGGGCCGCCGGCCGGCTCGATGACGTAGGGCGTGTACCGCTCGTCGGTGGCCTGGTCGAAGTAGCTGAGGTCCTGCCCGGAGAACTCGCTGTGCTGCTTGAGGTCGTAGTCGGTGCGGTTGGCGATGCCCTCGAGCTCGCCCCACTCGCTGCCCGCGAACCGGAAGCGGTACTCGATGTCGACGGTGCGCTTGGAGTAGTGCGAGAGCTTGTCGGCCGGGTGCTCGAAGTGCCGCAGGTTCTCCGGGTCGATGCCCAGGTCGACGTACCAGCGGGTGCGCTCGTCGATCCAGTACTGGTGCCACTCCTCGTCCTCGCCGGGCTTGACGAAGAACTCCATCTCCATCTGCTCGAACTCGCGGGTGCGGAAGATGAAGTTGCCGGGGGTGATCTCGTTGCGGAAGCTCTTGCCCTGCTGGGCGATCCCGAACGGCGGCTTCTTGCGCGAGGAGTTCATGACGTTGACGAAGTTGAGGAAGATGCCCTGCGCGGTCTCGGGCCGCAGGTAGTGCAGGCCCGAGTCGTCCTCGATGACGCCGAGGTGGGTCTTGAGCATCATGTTGAACTGGCGGGGCTCGGTCCAGGCGCCGCGGGTGCCGCAGTTCGGGCAGGCCAGCAGGGCCAGGTCGACGCTGTCGGGGTCGACCTCCTTGCCCTTGCGGGACTCCTTCTCGGCGTACGCCTCCTGCATGTGGTCGGCCCGGAAGCGCTTGTGGCAGGACTGGCACTCGGTCAGCGGGTCGGTGAACGTCCCGACGTGGCCCGAGGCCTCCCAGGTCCGCCGGGGCAGGATCACCGAGGAGTCCAGGCCCACGACGTCGTCGCGGCCGATGACCAGCGAGCGCCACCACTGGCGCTTGATGTTCTCCTTGAGCTCGACCCCGAGCGGACCGTAGTCCCAGGCCGACTTCGTCCCGCCGTAGATCTCGCCGGAGGGGTAGACGAACCCCCGGCGCTTGGAGAGGGAGACGACGTTGTCGAGGGTCGAGACGGGCTTGTTCGCCACGGAGGGGACTTCCTGGTCGGGTGCGCCGGCTGGCTGACGGCGAAGCTCCAGCGTATCGGGCGCGCGGGTCAGCCCCGCTCACGCACCTGCTGCTCGTTGGTGGGCGTCCCGGGCTCGACGACCTCGTAGGCCGAGGGCTCGTCGACCGCCCGCGACAGCAGCGGTACGGCGGTCACCTTCACGTCGTACGCCGACAGGGCGCGGCGGTAGCTGCCGACGTCGGCCCAGGTCGTGGTGAGCAGCCACAGCCCCGGGTCGTCGAGGTTGCGGCCGACGTGGCCCTCGACGTACCCGGGCCGGACGGCGAGGGCGCCCAGGGCCACCTGCACGGCCTCGCGGAACTCCGCGGACGCGGCGGGGTCCTGCGGCACCTCGAAGCGGTTCACCACGATCACGCAGCCGAGCCTACGGCGCTGGTCGAGGCGCGAGCCGGCGAGCCTCGAGACCCGCGACCCGACCAGTGGAGCTGGTTTCGAGGCTCACTCCGTCCGCACCTCGACCAGCACGTTTGACAATCGTTCTCAACAGGACTGACAATCATTGTCATGAAGCCACCCGCCCCCCGCTCCCTCGTGCTGGGCGCGGTCCTCGCCGTCACGGCGCCGCTCCTGCTCGCGGGCTGCGGCGGCCCCGGCGGCAGCGCCGACGGCCGGCTCGACGTGGTGACGTCCTTCTACCCCCTGCAGTACGTCGCCCAGCGCATCGCCGGGGACCGCGCCGACGTCGTCAACCTGACCCAGCCCGGCAAGGAGCCGCACGACATCGAGCTCTCCCCCCGTCAGACCGGCGACGTGGTCGACGCCGACCTCCTGGTCTACGAGCGAGGCTTCCAGGCCGGGGTCGACCAGGCCGTGGACGAGAACGGTCCCGCCCACGTCGTCGACGCCGCGAAGGCGGCCGGCCTGTCCGGGGACGACCCGCACTTCTGGCTCGACCCGACCAAGCTGGCCGAGGTGGCCGTCGCCGTGGAGAAGCAGCTGGCCGAGGTCGACCCCGACCACGCGGACCAGTACGCGGCCCACCTGCGGACGCTGCGCCGCGACCTCTCCGGGCTCGACCGGTCCTACCGAGCGGGACTCTCCGACTGCGCGACGACGACGATCGTGGTCAGCCACGACGCCTTCGGCTACCTCGGGCGGCGCTACGGCCTCGAGGTCGTCGGCATCAACGGCCTCTCCCCCGACGCCGAGCCCTCGCCGTCGCACATCCGCGCCCTTCAGGAGCTGATCACGACCGACGGCATCACCACCGTCTTCTCCGAGGAGCTCGGCAGCAAGGCGTTCGCGGACAGCCTGGCCGGCGACCTCGGCATCCGCACCGCGGTCCTCGACCCGATCGAGGGACTGGCCCCCGCGACCGCCGACCAGGACTACCTTTCGCTGATGCGGTCCAACCTGCGCACCCTGGAGAGGGCGAACCAGTGCACGTGAACGAGGAGACGGTGGTGGCGGTCCACGACGGTGTCGTCGAGCTGGGCGGACGCCCGGTGCTGCGCGGGATCGAGGTCGCGGTGCACCCCGGGGAGGTGCTGGCCGTCCTGGGCGCGAACGGCTCCGGCAAGTCCACGCTGGTGCGCGCCATGATGGGGCTGGTGCCGCTGTCCCGCGGCGAGGTCCGGCTCTTCGGCACCCCCCGGCGCGACTTCCGCGACTGGCAGCGCATCGGCTTCGTGCCCCAGCGCGTCAGCGCCGCCTCCGGCGTACCGGCGTCCGTGCGCGAGGTCGTGTCCTCCGGCCGCCTCTCGCGCCGGCGCGTCTTCTGGCCGGCGCGACGCGAGGACCGTCAGGCGGTGGAGGACGCGATCGCCGCCGTCGGTCTCGCCGACCGGGCCCGGGACGGCGTCTCCACCCTCTCGGGGGGCCAGCAGCAGCGGGTCCTCATCGCCCGCGCCCTGGCCGGCGTACCCGACCTGCTCGTCCTCGACGAGCCCACCGCGGGCGTCGACGTGTCCAGCCAGCAGGTCTTCGCCGAGGCCCTGACCACCCTGGTACGTCGCGGCGCCACCATCATCCTGGTCGCCCACGACCTCGGCCCGATGGGACCGCTGGTGGACCGGGCGCTGGTGATGCGCGACGGACGGGTGGCGTACGACGGACCACCGATCCACGCCTTCACCGACGTCGACCTGCCGCACCGCAGCGGCCACGACGGGCACCACGACCACGACGTCCACGACGACCATCCGGTCCGGCACCTGCGGGGGCACGGACCCGTCGTCTCCTCGCCGTGGGACGGGGTGGAGCGACGATGAGCCTGCTGACCTACGACTTCATGGTGCGGGCCCTGCTGGGCGCCCTGTTCACCGGGCTGGCCGCCCCGGCCGTCGGCACCTACCTCGTGCAACGACGGCTCGGCCTGCTCGGCGACGGCATCGGGCACATCGCGGTCACCGGGGTCGCGCTGGGCCTGCTGACCGGGACCTCCCCCACCCTGACCGCGGTCGTCGTGGCGGTGCTGGGTGCCGTCGTCATCGAGGTGATCCGGGCGAGCGGGCGCACCAGCGGCGACGTCGCCCTGGCCCTGCTGTTCTACGGCGGCATCGCGGGCGGCGTGCTGCTGACCGGGCTCGCCGGCCAGACCGCGGCCACCCTGAACGTCTACCTCTTCGGGTCGATCACCACCATCTCCTGGGGTGACGTGTGGGTCACCCTGGCCCTGGCCAGCGTCGTGGTCGTGGTGGCCGTGGGGCTGGCACCGCAGCTGTTCGCGGTCGCGCAGGACCAGGAGTTCGCCCAGGTGGCGGGGCTCGACGTCCGCGTCTACAACCTGCTGGTCTCGGTGATGGCCGCGGTGACCGTCACGGTGGCGATGCGCACGGTCGGCCTGCTCCTGGTCAGCGCGCTGATGGTGGTGCCGGTGGCGACCTCGCAGCAGCTCACCCGCGGCTTCCGCGCCACCCTGTTCGCGGCCATGGGGCTGGGCATGCTGGCCTCGCTCGGCGGGGTCGCGGTCTCGGCGTACGTCGACGCCGCCCCCGGGGCCACGATCGTGCTGATCGCGCTGGCCGGGTTCGCGGCGGCGTACCCGGTGGGCGTCCTGCTGCGACGCCGCCAACGCCTGGCCGAGCCGTTCGCGGACCCCCCCGAGGACCCTTCGGCCATGGGGCTCGCGGGCGCGGGGCCGGCGCACACCGAGGTGACCGAGGACCACGGGCACGAGCACGGCGAGACCTGCGGCCACCCGGCGGTCGCGCACGGCGACCACCTGGACTACGTGCACGACGGACACCGGCACGCGCCGCACGGGAGCCACTATGACGAGCACTGAGCCCGACCTGCCGCAGGGCACGAGGCCGACCCGCCAGCGCCGGGCCGTGGCGTCGGCGCTGCGCAGCGTCGAGGACTTCCGCAGCGCGCAGGACATCCACGACCTGCTCCGGCGCAGCGGTGACCCCGTCGGACTGTCCACCGTCTACCGCACCCTGCAGGCGCTGGCCGACGGCGGCGAGGTCGACATGCTGCGGACCGAGGACGGCGAGGCGGTGTACCGGCGCTGCTCCGCCACGCACCACCACCATCTCGTGTGCCGGGTGTGCGGGCGCACCGTGGAGGTCGAGGGCCCCACCGTGGAGCGCTGGGCCGACGGGGTGGCCGGCGAGCACGGCTTCACCGACGTCAGCCACACGCTGGAGATCTTCGGCACCTGTCCGGACCACTAGGCCGGCCCGGCCCGGCCCGGCGGGACGGGACGCCTCGACCTAGGCTCGCGGGATGGACCTGCCCGAGAGCCTGCTGACGCTGCTGCACCGTCCGAGCACCTGCTACCTGGCCACCACGATGCCGGACGGCTCGCCGCAGCTCACCCAGGTGTGGGTCGACACCGACGGCGAGCACGTGCTGGTCAACACCGTGCAGGGCCACCAGAAGGAGCGCAACCTGCGGCGCGACCCCCGGGTGGCGCTGACCGTCTCCGACCCGGCGAACCCGAGCCGGTACCACGCGGTGCGCGGGCGGGTGGTCTCCGCGACCACCGACGGCGCGGTGGACCACATCGAGGCCCTGTCCCAGCGCTACACCGGCGCGCCGTACCCGTGGTGGGGCGGCCGGGACCAGGTCCGCGTGCTGCTCCGCATCGAGGCCGACACCCACCACGCGACCGGCTGAGGCATCGACCGCGCAGGACGGGACGCCTCGGCGGGGTCTGCCCGCAGGACGGGACGCCTCGGCGTGGTCCGGCACGCACGACGGGACGCCTCGGCGTCAGGCGCGGCCGTAGCGACGGTCGCGCGCGGCGTAGGTCTCGATCGCGCTCCAGAGGGTGCGCCGGTCCACGTCGGGCCACAGCACGTCGGTGAACACGAGCTCGGAGTACGCCGCCTGCCACAGCATGAAGTTGGAGAGCCGCTGCTCCCCCGAGGTGCGCCACACCAGGTCCGCGTCCGCCAGCTCGGGCACGTAGAGGTGCCGCGCGAAGGTCCTCTCGTCGACCTTCTCCGGGTCGAGCCGGCCGGCGGCGACCTCGCGGGCGATGGAGCGCGCCGCGTCCGCGAGCTCCGAGCGACCGCCGTAGTTGACGCACATGGTCAGGGTCAGCACGTCGTTGTCGCGGGTCAGCTCCTCGGCCACCTGCAGCTCCTTGACCACCGAGCGCCACAGCCGCGGGGCGCGACCCGCCCACCGCACCCGCACGCCGAGCTCGTGCATCTCGTCGCGGCGACGCCGGATCACGTCCCGGTTGAAGCCCATGAGGAAGCGGACCTCGTCCGGCGAGCGGGTCCAGTTCTCGGTGGAGAAGGCGTACGCCGAGATGGCCCGCACCCCGATCTCGATGGCGCCCTCGACCACGTCGAACAGCGAGCTCTCCCCCTGGGCGTGTCCCGTGGTGCGCGGGAGCCCCCGCTGCTTGGCCCAGCGGCCGTTGCCGTCCATGACGATCGCGACGTGGCGGGGCACCAGCTCCTTCGGCACCCCGGGCGGGCGGGCTCCCGAGGGGTGCGGGGTGGGGCTGCGCACGGCTCGCGACGCTCGGCTCGCCACCAGGACCCCCGCTCCTCGCCCGCACCGGCCCAGCGCCGCTGCTCACCTACACTGCATCCAACACGACCGCGGACGGTTCTCGGAGAGGGCAGGCAGGATGGAAGCGGCCAACAGGCAGATAGAGCAGCAGATGACCGTGCTGCTGCGCCGGGTGCAGCGCATCCACCTGTCCACCAGCGACGGCGAGGTCAACCTCGAGCGGTCGGCCTACGGCATCATGGCCAAGCTGGCCGACGAGGGCCCGCAGCGGCTCGGCGCCCTGGCGGCGGCCTTCGGGCTGGACCCCTCCACGATCACCCGCCAGGTGCAGGCCCTGGAGGAGCTCGGGCTGGCGGAGCGGCGCAACGACCCCACCGACCGCCGGGCCTCGATCCTCGACCTCAGCGCCGCCGGCCGGACCGCCCTGGAGCAGACCCGCACGCACCGGCGGGCGCGGCTGCAACGGGCGCTGGCGGACTGGCCGGAGGCCGACCTGAAGGACTTCGCCCGCCTGCTCACCGGCTTCAACGTCTCCCTCGACCACCTGCTCGGCGAGGACTGAGCCCTACCGGGGCACGTGCTCCAGGGACTTGAGCCCGCGCTCGAGGTGCCACTGCAGGTACGCCGAGACCAGCGTCGTGGCCTCCCGCCGGTGCCGCGGGTCGCTGGCCTCGACCACCGCCCAGTCGCCGGCCAGCAGCGCACCGAGGACCTCGACGGTCTCCACCGCGGGGCTCGCCGTGCCCGGCACCCGGCAGGACGAGCAGAGCATGCCCCCGGCGGACGGGCTGAAGGCCCGGTGCGGGCCCTCGGTGCCGCAGCGCGCGCACGCCTCGAAGGTGGGTGCGTAGCCGGCCACCGACAGCGAGCGCAGCAGGAACGAGTCCAGGACGGCGCCGGGCGGCCGTCCCACCACGCAGATCGCCCGCAACGCCCCCACCAGGAGCAGGAACTGCTGCAGGGCCGGCTCCTTGTCCTCCACCACCAGCCGCTCGGCCGTCTCCAGCATCACGGTGCCGGAGGTGTAGCGCTGGTAGTCCGCGCCCATGGCCGAGGCGAAGGGGTCCAGGGTGACGGCCTGGGTGATGACGTCCAGCGACCGGCCCTCGGCGATCTGCAGGTCCACGTGGGTGAACGGCTCCAGCCGTGACCCGAACTTCGAGGAGGTCCGTCGTACGCCCTTGGCCACGGCGCGCACCCGCCCCGACCCGCGGGTGAGCAGGGTGATGATGCGGTCCGCCTCACCCAGCTTGTGGGTGCGCAGCACGATCGCCTCGTCCCGGTAGAGCGCCACACGCCCCATCCTCCCCCACCGGCGGTGAGATCCGACGGCGCGGCGCGGACCCGTCGAGGACCGGCGCCGGCGCGGGGACCGGGGTCAGCGAGCCTTGCGGCGCCGGGTCGCGGGCTCGGCCCAGCACCGCGCGACGAAGTCCACCGCGGCGGCGGTCAGCCGCTGGGGCCGCGCCCGCCACTCCACGATGCTGTCGGCCTCCAGGAAGCGCGCCTGCGGCATCTCCTCGGCCAGCATCGCGGCGTCCGCGGCGGGGTGGATCGGGTCGCGGGGGTGCCCCACCACCAGGGCCGGCGCGGTGATCTGCCGGCGCCGCCGGCTCGACGGCGCGATCCGGCCGAAGAAGATGCCGTGGATGGTGGCGGCCATGGCCGCCGGCCGCTGGTCGAGGGTGTCCAGGGCGATCCCGGTCCAGAAGGGTACGACGCCCCGCGGGACGGCCCGCGAGAGCCGCCGGGTCAGCGACACGGTCAGCGGAGCGAAGCGGGCCAGGAACATCAGCGGCCCGAAGGCGATCAGCCCGGCCTCCAGGGCGTTGTCGAGGACCGGCATCTCCAGCAGCAGCCCCCGCACCCGTCCGGGGGCCACGTCGGCCACCTCCAGCGACACGTTCGCACCCAGCGAGGTGCCTCCGATGACGGCCTGCTCGGCGCCGAGGTGGTCCAGCAGCGCCACGACCTGCTCGCCGAAGGCTGCCATGGAGTAGCCCTGCGGGTCGAGCGGCCGGTCGGAGCGGCCGTGCCCCAGCAGGTCGAGGGTGACCACGTGGAAGCCCTCGCCGGCCACGGCCCGGGCCAGGGGTGCGTGCATGCGCCGCGGCATCAGCTGGCCGTGCAGCAGCACCACCCAGCGCTCCCCCGCGCCGTACTCGGTGTACTCCAGGCGGTCCCCGTCCACGAAGAGCTGCCCGACGCGTTCCGACACGAGCGTGACCACGGGGTTCCTTCCGCTGGGATGCCCCCGACGATACGTGGTTGGGTGGGGCCATGCCGCGACGACGTCACCCGCTCATGCACATCGTGGTCATGGGGGTCTCGGCCACCGGCAAGACCACGGTGGGCCGCGACCTGGCCGAGGAGCTCGGGTGCGAGTTCATCGAGGGCGACGAGCTGCACCCCCGCCAGAACATCGAGAAGATGGAGCACGGCGTCCCGCTGACCGACGAGGACCGCTGGCCCTGGCTGCAGGCCATCGCCGAGCTGGTGGCGGTGCGCGACCACGAGGGCGTCTCCACCGTCGTGACCTGCTCGGCCCTCAAGCGTTCCTACCGCGACGTGCTGCGCGACGCGGCGCCCACCTTCTTCGTGCACCTGCACGCGCCCTTCGAGGTGCTGGAGGAGCGGATGCAGCACCGCACCAAGCACTTCATGCCCACGACCCTGCTGCGCTCCCAGTTCGACACCCTGGAGGACCTCGGGGACGACGAGGCCGGCGCGGTCGTCGACGTCACCCCGCCGCTGGAGGAGGTCGTGGAGGAGGCCGTCAACGCCGTCCGGGTCAACTACACGCAGTGACGCCGGGGGCCGGGCACCGCGTGCGCCTGCTGGGCGGGGACGACTGGGCCCTGTGGCGGGGGGTCCGGCTGCGCTCGCTGCTGGAGAGCCCGCAGGCGTTCGGGTCGACGTACGAGCGGGAGGAGGCCTTCACCGAGCCAGACTGGCGGGCCCGCCTGGACGACCCGGACGGCGTCGCGGTGGTCGCGACCGGCGGCCAGGACCACGAGGCAGGCCGCCAGGACGACCCGGTCGGCATCGCCGGGGGCTTCCCGGACGAGCCCGGGATGCTGCACGTGGTGGCGATGTGGGTGGCTCCCTCCGCCCGGGGCGAGGGGGTCGCGCACCTGCTGCTGGACGCGCTGCAGGCATGGTCCGCCACGCGCGGTCGCGCCCTGCACCTCGACGTGGCCGTCGACAACCCGGGCGCCCGCCGCTGCTACGAGCGGTACGGCTTCGTGGCCACCGGTGCCACCCACCCGCTGCGGGACGGGTCCCCGGAGCTCACCGCCCGCATGGTGCTCAGCGGAAGGCGCGGATGCCGGTGACCTCGGCGCCGATGCTGAGCATGTGCATCTCCTCGGTGCCCTCGTAGGTCAGCACCGTCTCGAGGTTGCTCATGTGCCGCATCACCGAGTGGTCCAGGGTGATCCCGGCGCCACCGAGCACCGAGCGGGCCGACCGCGCGACGTCCAGCGCCGCCCGTACGTTGGCCATCTTGCCGTAGGAGACCTGGGCCGGGACCAGCTCGCCGGCGTCCTTGAGCCGGCCGATCTGGACGGCGGCCAGCGAGGCGTTGTTGACCGCGACGACCATCTCGGCCAGCTTCTTCTGCGTCAGCTGGAAGGCCGCCAGCGGCCGGCCGAAGGTGCTGCGCTCCAGCGAGTAGGCCAGCGCCTCCTCGTAGCAGGCGCGGGCGGCACCGACGACGCCCCACAGGATGCCGTAGCGGGCCTCGTTGAGGCAGGTGAGCGGTCCCTTGAGGCCGCGCACCTCCGGGAAGGCCGCCTCGGCGGGCAGCCGCAGGTCGTCGAAGGACAGCTCGGCGGTGACCGAGGCCCGCAGCGACAGCTTGCGGCCGATCTTGGTGGCGGTGAACCCGGGCGTCGAGGTCGGCACCACGAACCCTCGGATGCCGTCGTCGGTCTGCGCCCAGACCACGGCGACGTCGGCCAGCGTGCCGTTGGTGATCCACATCTTGCCGCCGTTGAGGACCCAGTCCTCGCCGTCCTGCTTGGCCCGCGTGCGCATCGAGGCCGGGTCGCTGCCGGCGTCCGCCTCGGTCAGCCCGAAGCAGCCCAGTGCCTCCCCGGTGGCCATCCGCGGCAGCCACTCGTCCTTCTGCTCATCGGTGCCCCAGCGGTGGATCGCGAACATGGCCAGCGACCCCTGCACCGAGACGAAGCTGCGCAGCCCGGAGTCGACCGCCTCGAGCTCCCGGCAGGCGACGCCGTACGCCGTGGCCGAGGTGCCCGCGCAGCCGTAGCCCTCCAGGTGCATCCCGAGCAGGCCGAGCCGGCCCAGCCGTGGCCCCAGGTCCTCGGGCAGCGTGCCCTGCTCGTACCACTCGGCGACGTGCGGGGCGAGCTCGGACTGTGCGAAGTCCCGGACCGTGTCACGGATGTCGCGCTCGTCCTGGTCCAGCAGCCCGTCGACGGCGAGGAAGTCATGGGGGTCGGTCATGACCGTCAGCCTACGACGCGTCCTCACCCGCCAACGGGGCACTGGGGCTGCGGCCCTACGATCGCAGGGCTCGCACCCCACGAGAGGCGGACACATGCTCCCCTGGTCCACCCGGCGGTCGACGCGGATGCCGGCCCTGCTGGCGCTGCTGCTCCTCGCCCTGCTCTCTCTGCTCGCCACCGTGGGCCCGAGCGCACCGGCCCAGGCCGACGAGCCCGCCCGCCGGGCCGCCCCGCTCGTCCGCGTGGGCAGCGAGGAGACCTACCCGCCGTTCACGTTCAAGGACCCGGACACCAACCAGCCGACCGGCTACGACGTCGAGGTCATCAAGGCGGTGGCCCGGCAGGCCGGGTGGCGGCTGCAGTTCGTGCAGACGACGTTCGACTCCATCTTCCCGGCCCTGGACGCCCGTCGCATCGACGTGATCGCCAACCAGGTCACGATCAACCCCGAGCGCACGGCCCGCTACCTCTTCTCGACGCCGTACACCTACTCCCGCGGCGTCATCGTCACCGCGGCCGACGACGACTCGATCACCACGCTGGCCGACCTCAAGGGCAAGACGACCGCGCAGTCCGAGACCAGCAACTGGGCCGGGGTCGCGCGGGACGCCGGCGCGAAGGTGCAGTCGGTCGAGGGCTTCGCGCAGGCGGCCGCGCTGGTGCAGCAAGGCCGGGTGGACGCCATCGTCAACGACAACATCGCGGTGCTGGACTACCTGGCCACCACGAAGTCCACCCAGGTCAAGATCGCGGGGACGGCCGGCGACGAGGTCAGCCGGCAGGCGCTCGCCTTCCGGAAGTCCGACCCCGCGCTGCGCCGGCAGGCCGACCGGGCGCTCGCCGCGCTGAAGGCCGACGGCACGCTGGCCCGGATCAGCAAGAAGTACTTCGGCGCCGACGTCTCCGTCGCCGGGTCGACCGAGAAGCTGGACGTGGCGGCGTCCGGCGGTGGTCGCAGCACGCTCTCCGAGCTCGGCCACACCGCCGGACCGATGCTGCTGGGCGTCATCCGGGGCACGATCCCCCTGACCGCCATCAGCTTCGCGGTCGGGCTCGTCATCGCCCTGGCCGCTGCCCTGGCCCAGCTGTCCCGCACCCGGTGGCTCGTGGTGCCCTCGAGGATCTACATCTCCGTCATCCGTGGCACTCCCCTGCTGGTGCAGCTCTTCATCGTCTTCTACGGGCTGCCGCAGGTCGGCATCAAGCTGCCCGGCTTCGTGGCCGCCTGCCTGGCGCTGAGCCTGAACGTGGGCGGCTACGCGGCGGAGATCATCCGGGCCTCGATCCTCTCGGTGCCCCGCGGCCAGTTCGAGGCGGCGACCACCATCGGCATGGGCTACGCCCAGAGCCTGCGTCGCGTCGTGCTGCCGCAGGCGCTGCGGATCGCGGTGCCGCCGCTGTCGAACACCCTGCTGTCGCTGGTGAAGGACACCTCGCTGGTCAGCGTCGTGCTGGTCACCGAGCTGCTCCGGGAGGCCCAGAACGCGGCCTCGCGCAGCGGCGCCTTCCTGGCGTTCTACGCCTTCGCGGCGCTCTACTTCTGGGTCATCTGCTTCATCCTGTCGTTGGCGCAACGACGGCTCGAGCGACGTCTGGAGAGGTTCGCGGTATGAGCACGCTCATCGAGGCCACCGGGGTCACCAAGTCCTTCGGGGACCAGCAGGTGCTGCGCGGGGTGACCTTCACCGCGCAGGAGGGCACCGCTACCGTCGTCCTGGGTCCCTCCGGCTCCGGCAAGACCACCGTGCTGCGCTCGCTCAACGTCCTGGAGACGCCCGATGCCGGCACCGTGCGCATCGGCGACGCCTCCGTGGACTTCGGCAGCCCCGTCACCGACCGAGGTCGTCGTCGGCGGGAGGTCGCCGCCCTGCGCGCCCAGAGCGGCATGGTCTTCCAGTCCCACAACCTGTTCCCGCACAAGACGGTGCTGGAGAACCTCCTGGAGGGACCCGTCCAGGTGCAGCGCCGCGACGCCGACGAGGCGGCCCGCGACGCCCGCTCCCTGCTGGACCAGGTCGGCCTGGGCGAGCGGGCCGACGCCTATCCCGCGCAGCTCTCGGGCGGCCAGCAGCAGCGGGTGGGCATCGCCCGGGCGCTGGCCCTGCGCCCCAAGGTGGTGCTCTTCGACGAGCCCACCTCGGCCCTGGACCCGGAGCTGGTCGGCGAGGTGCTGGCCGTCATCCGCGACCTGGCCCGGCAGGGCTGGACGCTGGTCGTGGTCACCCACGAGATCCGCTTCGCCCGCGACGTCGCCGACCAGGTGCTGTTCCTGGACGGCGGCGTCGTGGTGGAGAGCGGTGGCGCGGAGGTCATCACGGACCCGAAGCATGAGCGGACCCAGCAGTTCCTGCGACGGGTGCTGCAGTCGGGCTGAGCCCGGCCCTCAGGCGCGGTTGACCGCGCTGATGACGGCCTTCAGCGAGGCGGTCACGATGTTGGCGTCCACGCCGACGCCCCAGAGGATCTGGTCGCCGACGGCGCACTCGACGTACGCCGCGGCGAGCGCGTCGCCGCCGGAGGACAGCGCGTGCTCGTGGTAGTCGAGCACCCGGATGTCGTGGCGGTTCTCGAAGAGCGACGCTGCCCCGGGAGACCTCGTCGTCGGCGAGCTCGCCGATGGCGCGACGAACGCCGCGATCGGGCCGTTGCCGGTGCCGCTGCAGCGAGCGCAGCTCGCCGTCGACGTACACGTTGACCTCGAGCGCGTCCTTCTCGCCCGCCGCGGAGGAGGTGTGCACGGAGTTCAGCTTCAGCGGGGTCTCGCGGTCGAGGTACTCGGCGCGGAACGCCGCCCAGATGTCGGCCGGCGACATCTCGCCGCCCTCGTCGTCGGTGTGCCGCTGCACGGCCCGGCTGAACTCGATCTGCAGCCGCCGCGGCAGGTCGAGCTTGTGCTCGGACTTGAGGATGTAGGCCACGCCGCCCTTGCCGGACTGGCTGTTGACCCGGATGACCGCCTCGTAGGTGCGGCCGACGTCGTGCGGGTCGATGGGCAGGTACGGCGCCTCCCAGGGCATCTCGGCCACCGGCGTGCCGGCCTCGGCGGCGCTGACCTCGAGCGCCTCGAGGCCCTTCTTGATGGCGTCCTGGTGCGAGCCGCTGAACGCCGTGTAGACCAGGTCGCCGGCGTAGGGGTGGCGCGGGTGCACGGGCAGCTGGGTGCAGTACTCCACCGTGCGACGGATCTCGTCGATGTCGGAGAAGTCGACTGTCGGGTCGATGCCCTGGCTGAACAGGTTCATCCCCAGCGTCACCAGGTCGACGTTGCCGGTGCGCTCGCCGTGCCCGAACAGGCAGCCCTCGACCCGGTCGGCGCCGGCCATCATGGCCAGCTCGGTGGCCGCGACGGCCGTGCCGCGGTCGTTGTGCGGGTGCAGCGAGATCGTGGTGTTCTCGCGGCGCGTGAGCTGGCGGGAGAACCACTCGATCTGGTCGGCGTAGACGTTGGGGGTGGCCATCTCCACGGTGGCGGGCAGGTTGAGGATGATCTCGCGGCCGTCGTCGGGCTGCCACACGTCGGAGACCGCCTCGCACACCTCCACCGCGAAGGGCATCTCCGAGCCGGTGAAGATCTCCGGGGAGTACTCGTAGCCGATCACGGTGGTGTCCAGGTAGCTCTCGGCGTACTTCATGAACAGCTCGGTGCCGCGGGTGGCGATGGCCTTGATCTCGTCCTTGCCGGCGTGGAAGACCACCCGGCGGAACAGCGGCGCGATCGCGTTGTAGAGGTGCACGTTCGCCCGGGGCACGCCCGACCAGCGACTGCACGCTGCGCTCGATGAGGTCCTCGCGGGCCTGCGTGAGCACCGAGATGGTGACGTCGTCGGGGATGCGGTCGCCCTCGACGAGCTGCCGCACGAAGGCGAAGTCGGTCTCGCTGGCCGAGGGGAAGCCGACCTCGATCTCCTTGTAGCCCATGCCGACCAGCAGCTCGAACATCGCGCATCTTGCGGGCCGGCGACATCGGGTCGATCAGCGCCTGGTTGCCGTCACGCAGGTCGGTGGACAGCCACCGCGGAGCCTGGGTGATGGACGGCCGAGGGCCAGGTGCGGTCGGGCAGGTCGATCGGGGGGAACGCCCGGTACCGGTGGTAGGGCATCGGGCTGGGCTGCTGGGTGTGCGTCCCACGGTGCAGGGTCATGGTGCTCTCGCTGTCTGTCGGTCCTGGTCCGGCCATGCACGGAACTCCGCAGCGAGGGGGGTCGGGTTACGGGACCTCGTTGCGGCAGCGAAGGAGGAGGCTGGCTGTCGTCATGACCGCTCCACCTTAGCCCCGACGGGTCGGGGGCCGCACCCGCCCCGGCACGGACGCGCCCGCGTGGGAGGGTGAGCCATGCACTTCGTCGGCGTCGACCTCGCGTGGGGCGAGGTGAAGCCGACCGGGCTGGCCGTCCTGGACGACACCGGCCGCCTGCTGCACGTCTCGGCCGCCACCGACGACGACTCGATCGAGGCCGCCCTCGCGCCGTACGTCGCCGGCGCCTGCCTGGTGGCCGTCGACGCTCCGCTGGTGGTCACCAACGCGACCGGCAACCGTCCCGGCGAGGCCGCGCTCAACCGCGACTTCGCCCGCTTCGACGCCGGGGCGCACCCCTCCAACACCGGCAAGCCCGAGTTCGCCGACCGCCCGCGCGGCGCCCGGCTGGCCGAGCGGCTCGGGCTCGACATCGACCCCGGCTCCCGGGCCCGGCGCCGGGCGGTCGAGGTCTACCCGCACGCCGCCACGGTCGCGCTGTTCCGGCTGGGCCGCACCCTGAAGTACAAGAACAAGCCCGGCCGGCCGCTCACCCAGCTGCGCTCCGAGCTGCTGGAGCTGATCCGCCTGCTCGAGGGCCTGGCGAGCGCCGACCCCGCCCTGCACGTCGCCGACGACCCGGCCTGGCGCTCGCTGGTGGCCCAGGTGGAGGGCGCCGAGCGCAAGAGCGAGCTCCGCGTGGTCGAGGACCAGGTCGACGCGGTGGTGTGCGCCTACGTCGCGCTGTTCGCGGTCCGGCGCCCCCGCCAGGTCACCACGTACGGCGACGGGGTCACCGGCTACATCCTGACGCCCACCCTGCCCGACGACCACGTGCCCACCCCGCGCCGCCGCCGCCCCCCGGTCGAGCCCGTGAGACCCCGGTCCAGCCCTCCCCGCCGCTCGAGCCCGTCGAGACCCCGGTCGAGCCCCCCACGCCGGTCGAGCCCCTCGCCCGGTCGAGCCCCCTCCCCGGTCGAGCCCGTCGAGACCGACCCCGTCCGCCTCGCCGTGCAGCGCTTCGCGACGCTTCAGCCGGACCTGCGCCGCGCCACCGACCGGTTCGTCGCGCTGGTCACCACGCTCCTGGACGACGCCGGCATCAACTACCTGAGCGTGAACGGCCGGGCCAAGAGCGTGGCGTCGTTCGCGGCCAAGGCCGACCGCACCCGGGACGGGCTGCCGCTGTACGCCGACCCGCTGGAGGAGATCACCGACCAGATCGGCGTGCGGGTCATCACCTACCTGCACAGCGACGTCACGGCCGTGGCCGACCTGCTCAGCGACCAGCTCGCCGTGCTCGACGACCGCGACATGGGTCAGGAGACCGCCGACGAGGGCCGGTTCGGCTACGCCAGCCGGCACCTCCTGGTCGCCTTCGACACCTCCCCCGACACCCGGCACGAGCAGGCCGACGGCAGCACGCACGAGCCCCTGCTGCGGCGGGCGCAGGTGCAGGTCCGCACGGTGCTGCAGCACGCCTGGGCCGAGTTCGAGCACGCGACCCGCTACAAGGGGACGATCCCGGCCGAGCACGCCCCCGACCTCGACCGCCGCTTCACGCTCGCGGCGGGGCTGCTGGAGCTGGCCGACCGCGAGTTCACCCTGATCCGGGACCGGTTGCAGGCCGCCGTCGTCGACCGCCGGCCGGATGCGGACGTCACCGACCCCCGCATCGCCGGGCAGGACCTCGCCACCTTCCTGGCCGGCGAGTACGCCGACGCCGGCTGGTCGCGCTCCGACCACTACACCTGGGTCTCGGGCCTGCTGCTCGAGCTGGGCGTGGTCTCCCTCGACGAGCTCGCCGGCCTGCTGACCTCGGTCGACAGCGAGGTCATCAACGCACGGATGGGCTACCGCTACCCACCGGGGGCCGTGCGCCGGCTCGACGACGCGCTGCTGGCGATCTTCGGGGAGCGGTACCTGCTGCTGCACGGCAACGCGCACCGGGAGGCCCTGCTGCGCGCCCGCCTGGAGCGGCTGCGGACGCCCGTGGCCGACCCCCGGTGACCTCGCCCGCACGCCTGCGGGTCGCCTCGATCGTCGCGCTGGTCGTGGCCTGGGGCACGACCTTCGCCGCGGTCAAGGTCGGCCTGGACCACGCCCCGCCCATCCTGTTCGGCGGGCTGCGCTCGGTGCTCGGGGGGGCGGTGGTGGCCGTGCTCGCCACGGCCCGCTCCGGCCCGCCCTCGCTGCGGCAGCGGTGGCCGGCGTACGCGGTGCTGACCCTGCTCAACGTGGTGCTGTTCTTCTCGCTGCAGACGCTGGCCATCCTGGAGCTGCCCTCCGGCCTGGCCGCGGTGCTCATCTACCTGCAGCCCGTGCTGGTCGGCGTGCTGGCCGCCCCGCTGCTCGGGGAGTCGCTGAACCGGTGGAAGGTGGCGGGCCTCCTGCTCGGCTTCGCCGGCATCGTCGTGGTCAGCGCCGGCGCCTTCGCGGGCCACGTCTCCGCCCTGGGGGTGCTCTACGCGGTGGCCGGCGCCCTGGTGTGGGCGCTCGGCACCCTGGCCTTCAAGAGGTACGCCGGCGGGCTGGACCCGTGGTGGGCGGTGGCGGTCCCGTTCCTGGTGGGCGGGCTGGTGCTCTCCGGGGCGGGGGCCGCGGTCGAGGGCGTCGACATCAGCTGGTCGAGCGGGTTCGTGGCGGCCTTCCTGTACTCGTCCCTGGTCGGCACCGCGCTGTCGTGGTCGCTGTGGTTCACCCTGGTGGCCTCCGGCGAGGCCGGTCGCGCCGCGTCGTACATCTTCTTCGTCCCGCTGGTCTCGCTCGCGATCGGTGCGCTGTTCCTCGGGGAGTCGCTCGGCCCGTCGCTGCTCGTCGGCGCCGCCCTGGTGATCCTCGGCGTGTACCTGGTCAACCGTCGACCCGCGCCCAGGTGAGGACCGCGGGGACCCCGGCTACCATCGCGGGGTCCCGGTCCGGAACGAGGGTGAGGTGAGGTGGCGGTGTCCCGTCCGAGCGTCGCCCTGGGCGCCCTGCTCGCCCTCGTCCTGCTGCTCGCCGGCTGCACCGGCTCGGAGGGCGACGCCGGCTCGGACGCCACCCCCGAGACATCCGGTGCCGCCCCCTCCCCGTCGGCCTCCGCCACGCCCGTGGTCGAGGTGCCCCCGGCCCCGCCGCGGGACGCCTGCTACCGGGTCACCGGCGGCGAGCTGACCCGGCCCAGCAACAGCGACCGGCCCGTGGCCTGCACCTCGCCGCACACAGCCCGGACCATCGCGGTGGGCGACCTCGCGACCGTGCTGCCGCGGCGGGCGGCGCGGGCCGACTCGGCCGCCGTGCAGCGCCGGCTGGCCCAGGTCTGTGGCCGGCGCCTGGCCGCCTTCCTCGGCGGGTCGCAGCAGGACCGTGACCTGTCGCGGCTGGCCGTGGTCTGGTACTCCCCGACCGCGACGGAGTCCGACCGGGGCGCGGACTGGTTCCGCTGCGACGTGGTGGCCTTCGCCGGGACCGCCTCCCTGCTGCCCCTGCCCCGCCGCTCGCCGGGCCTGCGCGGGGTGCTCGACCGGCCGGGGGCTCTGGACACCTACGGGCTGTGCGGCAGCGCCGCGCCCGGCACGCGTGGCTTCCGGCGGGTGGCCTGCGGGCGCCCGCACGCCTGGCGGGCGATCGCGACCGTGGCGCATCCGCGGCGGTCGCGCCTACCCGGGCCTGCGCGCGGTGCGCAGCGCCGGCGACGGCACCTGCAAGGCGCGGGCCGCGGCGCAGGCCGACGACGCGCTGACCTTCCGCTGGGGCTGGGAGTGGCCCACCCGGGAGCAGTGGCGCTCCGGTCAGCGCTTCGGCTACTGCTGGGTGCCCGCCTGACCCGGACCAGCGGGTCCCCGGGGGGCTGAGGGGGTCTTCAGAAACCCAGCCGCCGCAGCTGCTTGGGGTCGCGCTGCCACTCCTTGGCGATCTTCACGTGCAGGTCCAGGTAGACCGGGGTGCCCAGCATGGCCTCGATCTGCAGACGGGCCGCCCGACCCACCTCGCGCAGCCGGCTCCCCTGGTGGCCGATGACGATGCCCTTCTGGGACGAGCGCTCCACGAACAGGTTCGCGTGGATCTCCAGCAGGGGCTTCTCGACGGGTCGCCCCTCGCGCAGGCCCATCTCCTCGACCAGCACCGCGATGGAGTGCGGCAGCTCGTCACGGACCCCCTCCAGCGCGGCCTCCCGGATCAGCTCGGCGACGATCGTCTCCTCCGGGGTGTCGGTGAGGTCGCCGTCGGGGTAGAGCGGTGGCCCGGGCGGCAGCTGGGCCACCAGCAGGTCGGTGAGCAGACCCACCTGGTCACCGGCCTTGGCCGAGACCGGGACGATCTCCTGCCAGACCGTGCCGGTCTCCTCGCCGAGCCGCGCGATCGACAGCAGGTGCTCGGCGAGCTGGCCGGGGCCGACCAGGTCGGTCTTGGTGGCCACGGCGACCTTGGTGGTCCTCTTCACCTTGGCCAGCTCCTTCACCAGGAAGCGGTCGCCGGGACCGACCTTCTCGTCGGCCGGGAAGCACACCGCCACCACGTCGACCTCGGCCCACGTGGTGGTCACCAGGTCGTTGAGCCGCTCGCCCAGCAGGGTGCGGGGTCGGTGCAGCCCGGGGGTGTCCATCAGCACCAGCTGGGCGTCCGGGCGGTGCACGATGCCCCGGACCACGGTGCGGGTGGTCTGCGGCTTGGAGGAGGTGATGGCCACCTTGGTCCCGACCAGCGCGTTGGTCAGCGTCGACTTGCCGGCGTTGGGCCGACCGACGAAGGACGCGAAGCCGCTGCGGAAGTCAGTCACCCCCGGATCATGCCACCCCGCGAGGGGCCCTCCCCACGCGTCAGCCCAGCCAGTCCGGGCGCAGCGGGAAGCCGGCCCGGCCGTCGGCGTCCGGCTTGACGGCCAGCACCTGGTGCAGCTGGATCTCGTTGCGCTCGAAGGACATCCGCGAGCCGGCCATGTAGAGGCCCCACACCTTCGCCGTACCGATCCCGACCTCGGCCACGCACTCGTCCCAGTGGTCGGCGAGGTTCTGCGACCAGCCCTTGAGGGTCAGGGCGTAGTGCTCGCGCAGGTTCTCCTCGTGACGGACCTCCAGGCCGAGGTTCTGCATCTCGGTGATGATCCGACCGGACCCGGTGAGCTCCCCGTCGGGGAAGACGTACCGGTCGATGAACAGGCCGGTGTCGGTGACCGAGTTGTCGGGACGGGTGATGCAGTGGTTGAGCAGACGGCCGCCCGGCACGAGCTTGTCGCGCAGGAAGGCGAAGTACGACGCGTAGTTCTTGATGCCGATGTGCTCGGTGAGCCCGATCGAGCTGACCGCGTCGAAGCCGGTGTCGCGGACGTCGCGGTAGTCGCCGAACCGGACCTCGGCCACGTCCTGCAGGCCCTGCCGCGCGATCTCCTCCTGCGCCCAGGCGGCCTGCTCCCGCGAGAGCGTGACGCCCACGACGGTCACGCCGTAGTGCCGGGCCGCGTGCCGGACCATGCCGCCCCACCCGGAGCCGACGTCCAGCAGACGCATGCCCGGCCGGAGGCCGAGCTTGCGGCAGACGAGGTCGTACTTGGCGAACTGCGCCTCCTCCAGCGTCGCGTCCTCGTGCGGGAAGACCGCGCAGGTGTAGGTCATCGACTCGCCCAGCACCAGCTCGTAGAACCGGTTGGACACGTCGTAGTGCCGGTGGATCGCGTCGGCGTCGCGCACCTTGGAGTGCCGGAAGCCCTCCAGCAGCCGACGCCAGCGCGGCAGCGCCTCCTGCGGCGGCGGCGGCGGCGGCTTGAGGTAGCCCCAGCCCAGCCCGCGCACGATGGCCAGCGCCTCGGCGGGCGGCGGGATCTTGAAGCCGGACTCACGCTGGAGCAGCAGCATCGCGCGGTACGGGTCGCCGGGGTGCACGCCCTCCAGGGTCAGGTCGCCCTGGACGTAGGCCCGCGCCATGCCGAGGTCGCCGGGGGCGGTCAGCAGGTAGGACAGGCCGCGCTCGTTCTCCAGGTGCACGTGGATGTCCGAGTCCTCCGGGCCGGCCGAGCTGCCGTCGTACGCGGTGAAGCGGAACGGCACCCCGGCGGGCATCAGGCGCGAGATGGCCTCGCCGATGGTGAGGCTGTCAGGACGGTTGAGCGTGCTCGTCATCGACGATCCACCACCTTCTCGTAGAGGCCCGTGAGCCTGTTCTGCGGGTCGGTCACCTGCTTGACCCGGCTGAGGTTGTCCACGCCGTAGATCCGGTCGAAGGTCGCCCGGTCGTAGTAAGCGTCGGAGTACAGCGATTTGTGCCCGCCCAGGGACGTGACCTCGGCCTCGACGGCGCGGTTCCGGTCACCGTCGACGTGGCCGGGCGCGATCGGCACCGTTCCCCAGAAGCCGACGTTGACGTACGTCGCCCCCCGCTCGAGCGGGTACGACGGCCAGGACCGGGTCGCGCGCAGCGGGCAGAGCCACACCGGGCGCATGCCGACCTCCTCGTCGAACCAGCGCAGGAACTCCGCGGTGCGGTCCACCGGCACCTCGATGTCCTGGATCACCCGCTCCCGCGGCGGCAGCCCGCGCCGCGCGTCGAGACGACGGACGATGCCGAAGCGGGTGTCGAGACCCACCAGCCGGTGGTAGACGTCGCTGCGCCGCCAGCGCCGGGGCCAGAGCCGCCGGACCCGGGGGTCGTGCAGCCCGAACGCCCCCGAGCACCAGAACCAGTCGGTGTCCCAGCGCCACAGGTAGTCGTAGGTGCTCAGGGTGTCGGTCTCCCGCTGCTGCACGGAGCGGTAGTAGATCTCCTGACCGGTGTAGTCGCTGGCGCCGCCACCCTCCGGCCCACCGGAGCGCTCGGTGCCGTCCTCGCGCCAGGTGGCCAGGGTCAGGTAGGCCTCCTGCGGCGAGAAGGCCACGCCGTCCAGGCCGTCCACGCGGACGCCGTCGTGCTCGCCGCGCTCCACCACCAGAGCCAGCGTCTTGGCCAGGTCGTCGAGGTCGTCGAAGCGCAGGTGCCGCAGGTCGACGTAGGCCGGCACCTTCTCGAGGCGGATCCGGATGCGCGTGGTGTAGCCGAGCGAGCCGTAGGAGTTCGGGAAGGCGTCGAAGAGCTCGTCCCCGGGCCGCACGGTGCGGACCTGGCCGTCGCCGGTGAGCACGTCCATCTCCAGCACGGACTCGTGCGGCAGCCCGTTGCGGAACGACGTGGACTCGATGCCGAGCCCGGAGACCGCCCCGCCGAGGGTGATGCTGCGCAGCTGCGGGACGACGAGCGGGATGTAGCCGCGTGGCAGGGTGACGTCGACCAGGTCCTCGTAGGTGCACATGCCCTGGACGTCGGCGGTGGCCTCGCCGGTGGCCCGGTCGAGGTCGAAGGAGACCACCCCGTCGAGCCCGGAGACGTCGAGGCCGGGGGTCCGGACCGCGGAGCGGGCCCGGAAGAGGTTCGAGGTCCGCTTGGCCAGCCGGACCGGGGCACCGGCCGGGATCGCGTCGTACGACGCCCGCAGCCGGGCCACCGCCCGGGCGTGCTCGTCCCACCCCACCAAGTCGTCCACGGGGAGGAAGATACCGCGCGTCGAGCCCTGGTCCGGCATCGGCTTGGTTGGTGAGACCACGTTCCTCACCGGAGCCGCGAAGCGTTCGCCGGGCGATCGCCGGGCGATCGCCGAGCGTCCGCCGGCGTCAGCTGGTGACGGTGGCGAGGACGGTGCCGTCCGCGGCGGCCAGGTGCACCGGCACCCCGGGGCCCGCCAGCTCCCGCACCACCAGGAGGTCGCCCTCGGGGACCTCCTCGCCGCCGGTGACCAGCACGGCCTCCAGGCCGCGGGCCCCGCTCGTGACGGCCATGGCCACCGCCACCTGCACCGCGCTCAGCCGCAGCGAGGGCAGCGCCACGGTGGCCGCCGCGTAGGTCCGGCCGTCCAGGTCGCGCACGCAGGCACCCTGCTCGGCACGGGTGCGGGCCCGGGTCGAGCGGGCCAGCGTCAGCAGCTTGGCGTCCTCCGGGTCGGACAGGGGGTCGGTCACGTGGTCCGACGGGGCGTCGGGGGAGGGCTCAGCCGGCATGGTGCTCAGGGTAGGCGGCGAGCTCGCCGACCTCGGGCTCGGTGCCCGTCTCGTCCCGGCTGTCGTCCTCGACGCGGGAGACCAGCACCGAGCCGATCCGGTTGCGACGACCGGCCGGAGTCTCGGCCTCGAAGCGCAGCCCGTGGACCTCGACCACCGAGCCCGCGATGGGCACCCGGCCCAGGTGCTTGGCCATCAGCCCGCCCACGGTGTCCACGTCGTCGTCCTCGACCGCGACGCCGCAGACCTCCTGCAGGTCGTCGACCGGGTAGCGCGAGCTGATCCGGGCCCGGCCGTCCTCGAGGTGCTCCACGTCGACCCGGGCGACGTCGTACTCGTCGGTGATCTCGCCGACGATCTCCTCCAGCACGTCCTCGATGGTGACCAGGCCGGCCGTGCCGCCGTACTCGTCGACGACCACGCCGACGTGCTTGCGCTCGGCCTGCATCTCCCGCAGCAGCGCGTCGATGGGCTTGGAGTCGGGGACGTAGAGCACCGGGCGCATCACGGTCTCCACGCGCTCGGTGGTCTCGGCCTCGTGGCGGTCGAAGACCCGCTTGCTGAGGTCCTTGAGGTAGGCGAAGCCGATGATGTCGTCGAGGTTCTCCCCCACCACCGGGATCCGGGAGTAGCCGCTGCGCAGGGCCAGCGACATGGCCTGGCGCAGGGTCTTGCTGCGCTCGATGAACACCACGTCGGTCCGCGGCACCATCACCTCGCGGACCAGGGTGTCACCGAGCTCGAAGACCGAGTGGATCATCTGCCGCTCGCCGGACTCGATGACGCTGCTGGCCTCGGCCAGGTCGACCAGCTCGCGCAGCTCGGCCTCGGAGGCGAACGGTCCCTCGCTGAAGCCGCGCCCCGGGGTGATGGCGTTGCCGATGAGGATGAGCAGCTGGGGAAGCGGTCCCAGCACCCGTGTGGCGGCGATGAGCGGCCCGGCCGTGAGCAGGGCGATGCGCTCGGAGTGCCGGCGCCCCACCGTGCGGGGGGACACGCCGATGACCACGAAGGAGACCACCACCATGACGGCCAGCGCGATGAGCATCGCCCACCAGCGGCCGGCGTCCCGGTCCGGGCCCGAGGCCGCCCCGCCGCGCGGCACGACCAGGTCGAGGGTGACCACGGTGACCAGGATGATCGCGGCCGTCTCGGTCAGCATCCGCAGGAACAGCGCGGTGTTGAGGTAGCGCGGGGGGTCGCCGACGATGACCAGCAGCCGGGCCGCACCGCCCCGGCCCTCGTGGGCGATCTCCTCGGCGCGGGCCTTGGAGAACGACGACAGCGCGGCGTCGACGCTGCTGAACAGGCCGGCCAGCACCACCAGGAGGGCGGCCACGACCAGCATCCAGACGTCGACGAGGCTCACAGCCGTCCGGCCCGCCACTCGGCCAGCAGCCGGGCCTGCAGGTCGAACATCTCGCGGTGCTCCTCGGGCTCGGCGTGGTCGTAGCCCAGCAGGTGCAGGATGCCGTGCACGGTCAGCAGCTGGACCTCGTCACGGACGGGGTGGCCGGCCTCGGCCGCCTGCGCCGCCGCGACCGAGGCGCACAGCACGAGGTCGCCGAGCACGCCCTCCTCCAGCTCGTCGTTGACCAGGCCGGGGCGCAGCTCGTCCATCGGGAAGGCCAGCACGTCGGTGGGGCCGGTCGCGTCCATCCACTGCTCGTTGAGCTGCGCGATGGTCGCCTCGTCCACCAGCTTGATGCACAGCTCGGCCAGCGGGTGCACCCGCATCTGGTCGAGCACGAAGCGCGACAGGCGCGCCAGTCCGGTGACGTCGAGGTCGTCACCGGACTCGTCGAGGATCTCGATGCTCACGCGTGCGTGCTCCGCGGCCGGCGTCGCTGGGCGTCCGGCGAGGGGCCGTCGACCTGCTCCCGGGCCTCGTAGTCGTCGTAGGCCGCGACGATGTGGCCGACCAGCCGGTGACGCACGACGTCCTGGGAGGTGAGCCGGTTGAACGACACGTCCTCGATGCCGGTGAGGATGTCCTCCACGATGCGCAGCCCCGAGCGGGTCCCGCTGGGCAGGTCGACCTGGGTGACGTCCCCGGTGACCACCATCTTCGAGCCGAAGCCCAGACGGGTCAGGAACATCTTCATCTGCTCCGGCGAGGTGTTCTGCGCCTCGTCGAGGATGATGAACGCGTCGTTGAGGGTGCGGCCGCGCATGTAGGCCAGCGGGGCGACCTCGATGGTGTTGGCCGCGAGCAGCTTGGGCACCGACTCCGGGTCGAGCATGTCGTGCAGCGCGTCGTACAGGGGGCGCAGGTAGGGGTCGATCTTCTCGCTGAGCGTGCCGGGCAGGAACCCGAGCCGCTCCCCGGCCTCCACCGCCGGACGGGTCAGGATGATCCGGTTGACGCTCTTGGACTGCAGCGCCTGGACCGCCTTGGCCATGGCCAGGTACGTCTTCCCGGTACCGGCCGGACCGATGCCGAAGGTGATCGTGTGCTGGTCGATCGACTCGACGTACTTCTTCTGGTTCAGCGTCTTGGGGCGGATGGTGCGACCGCGGTTGGACAGGATGTTGAGCGAGAGCACGTCGGCGGGACGCTCGGTGGTCTCCGTGCGCAGGATGCCGATCGCCCGCTCCACGGTCTCGGGCGTGACGCCCTGACCGGTGCGGATGATGGTCACCAGCTCGTCGAGCAGGCGCTCCAGCAGCGCGACCTCGGCGGGCTCGCCGCGGACCGTGACCTGGTTGCCGCGCACGTGGACGTCCGCGTCGAAGGCCTTCTCGATGAGGGTGAGGTGCTCGTCCTGGGGGCCGAGCAGGGCCACCATGGGCACGCTGCTCGGCACGACGATGGTGTGAGGGGGGAACTCGCTGCGGGCCTCGGGTGCGGGGCCGGTGCTCTTCTGCGTCATGGGCGGCGCTGGGGCCGACCTCCCGTGGTGTGGTCGTGTGGCGTGCGGTTCTCGTGCAGGTGTCGTGCGGCTGGCGTGCAGTAGCCGAGTTTACGTGAGGGGCGGGCATCCGGCGCCAGCGCGTTCTGTCCTGCCGGCTCTCCTGCCGGCTGGGCGGCGGTGGCTAGAGTGCGGGGATGCAGGCGCACGACGACCCCGAGGACGCCGCCGGCGACGGTGACGGGGACCCCGGGGACACAGGGGACACCGGGGCCATGGAGCTGATCCGGCCCGAGGACTTCCTGGCGCGCAACCCCTTCCCGGTGGACGCGCAGCGGATGGGCATCGACCGCTGGAGCGACGACGCCGGGATGATCGCGATCGCCTCCTCGCTGGACTCGCGCAAGCGCTCGCACCGCATCGTGGCGTGGGTGATGCTGGTGTGCCTGACCTCGTGGCTGGTGGCCCAGCTGTGGTTCGAGCTGACCTGAGCCTCAGCCCGGGGTGACCATCAGCAGGCCGAGGCACATCTCGTCGGTGGTGCCCTCGCCCCACACGACGTACTTCTCGGGCTGGCCGCGGAACGACGGCAGCAGGTCGCGCAGCCGCTGGCTGTGCCGGCACGTCACCCGCACCGTGTCGCCGCGCCGCAGCGGCACGGGTCGCACGGTCCGGGCCCCCTGGTCGTCGAAGTCCCACACCGGGACGTCCAGCACGGTCCGCGCCCGCGGGGTGCCGGGGTTGGTCTCGATGCGGATGGAGCGGCCCAGCAGGTGCATGTGGCCCGCGGCGGCCCGCACGGTGACGGGCGCCCGCACGGTGCGGTCGCAGGTCTGCACCGGACCCGGGCGCACCGGCCCGCACAGCAGGTGCAGGTAGTCGGCGACCTGGCCGACCTGCGAGCCGAAGCGGCGCTGCGCCGAGACCACCGAGGCCGACCGGTCGCACAGCCGCCCGGTGGCGTGGCCCGGCCGGCAGGGCAGCTCGACGGGGGCCGGCAGCAGCATGGTCTCCAGCGGAGCCAGGTCCCGGGTGCCCGGCGCCAGCCGCAGCTGGGCGGAGGTGGTGTCGGGCCGGGGGCCGGCGAGCAGGTTGTAGTGCACCTGCATGACCACCCGGGAGCCCTTCGCCAGCGGTACGCCCACGTCGTCGGCCATCACCTGCTCGGAGCCGCCCGGCGCCCACGCCCCCAGCCACGGGGCGCTGTCCAGGGCACCGGGGGTCTCGGTGCCCGTGCCGCCGAAGCAGGTCCACCCCTCCCCCGGCTCGGCGTCGTCGCGGGCCTGCACCGCGGCGACGGCGTCGGGCGGCACGCGGAAGAGGATGACGTGGTGCACCTCGGCACGCGTCCCGGGCAGGATGTCCAGGCCGGTGATGAACGCGTCCGCGTCCAGGTGCGGGTCGAGCACGAAGCACCGGTAGTCGTCCGTGCCGCGACCGTACGGCGCCGAGGGCGTGTACGCCGCGGGCATGGCCAGCCTGGTCAGCCGCTCCCCGGCCCGCAGCGGGGTGGCGGGCTCGACCGCGGGGGCGTCCGGTGCGTCGGAGCCCTGCGACGACCCGTGCGAGCCGTGGGACGACGACCCTGCTGCGGCCGCCGAGGCCGGGGCACCGGCCGACGGCGACGAGGGTGCGGCCCCGGGTCGCTCACTGCTGCACCCCGCCACGAGGAGCACGAGCGCCAGCCCGGCGAGGGTCGTGCGCAGGACGGCACGTGCGACCGGCCCGGACGAGGTTCGCACCCGCGGCGGCCTCATCCCGGCGGCCAGCCCAGGGAGCGGCCGCCCAGCAGGTGCAGGTGCACGTGGAAGACCGTCTGGTGGGCGTCGGTGCCGGTGTTGAGCACCAGGCGGTACCCGCTCCCCAGGCCCTCGGCCGCGGCCACCTCGCCGGCTGCGGAGACCAGGTCGACCAGCGAGGACGGGTCGGCGGCCGCCAGCGCCACGGCGTCGGGCTCGTGCCGGCGGGGCACCACCAGCACGTGCGTGGGGGCCTGCGGGTCGAGGTCGCGGAAGGCCACCGTGGTGTCGGTGCGGTGCACGACGTCGGCCGGGACCTCCCCGGAGACGATCCGGCAGAACAGGCACGCAGCGTCGTTCGCCATGCCGCCACTCTAGGGCGTGTAAACCTCTGGGCGCCCCCGTGCGTGCAACTACCGTGACTACGACCTCGCTCCCCCGACCCCGCCCGAGGAGTGCCATGCCGGCCAGCGACCGCTGGGACGCCGACGCCGCGGTGGAGAGCCTGTACGCGACGCACTACCGCCGTCTGGTGCGGCTCTCGGTGCTGCTGGTCCGCGACCCGGAGACCGCCGAGGAGGTCGTTCAGGACTCCTTCGTGGCCATGCACGGCCGGTGGCGGTCGCTGCGGGAGCCCGAGCACGGCCTGGCCTACCTCCGGCAGACGGTGGTCAACCGCTCGCGCTCGGTCCTGCGGCACCGCGGGGTCGAGGCCCGCACCCCGGCGTACGCCCCCGGCGACCTGCCGGGAGCCGACGAGCACGCCCTGGTCGCCGACCGTCGCCGCACCGTGCTCGAGGCGATGCGGTCCCTGCCCGAACGGCAGCGCGAGGTGCTCGCGCTGCGCTACTACCTCGACCTCTCCGAGGCCGAGATCGCCGAGACCCTGGGCATCAGCCGCGGGGCGGTCAAGAGCCACGCCTCCCGCGGTGTGGCCGCCCTGCGCCAGGAGATGGAGGACCCGTCATGAGCCGCACCGAGGACGAGACCGTGCGCGAGCTGCTGGACGCGGCCGTGGCCGACGTGGAGCCGCGCTACGCCCTGGACACGATCCGCGCCCGCACCGCGCAGGCCGGGCGCCGGGCCGCCCGTCGGCGCACCTGGGGCCTGGTCGGGGCCGCGGCCCTGGCCACCGCCGCGACGGTGGTCAGCGTGGCCGGCCTCGGCCACCTGCCCGGCACGACGCCGGCGGGACGCGGTGACGGCCCGGCGGCGGGACAGGACAACCGGGGCGACAGGCAGGCCGCCGGCTCCGCGACGTCGCAGGTCTGGTTCGTCGGACGCACGGGCCAGGGCCCGCGCCTGTTCGCGGAGACCCGCGCCTCCGGCACCCCGTCCTCGTCGCTGGACGCGTCGGTCGACGCGGCGGTCCGGCGGCTCGGCCACCGACCCCGACTACCGCAGCCCGTGGCCGAGCGGCACCATCCTGCAGCGTGCCCAGCTGGCGGACGGCGTGCTCTCGGTCGACCTCGGCGGACCGGTCGTGGACCGGCCCTCGGGCATGAGCACCACGCAGGCCGACCTCGCGCTGCAGCAGCTCGTCCGCACGGCGCAGGCGGCGGCGGGCAGCACGCTGCCGGTCACCTTCCTGCACGACGGACGGCGTACGTCGACCCTGCTGGGCGTCGCCACGCAGCGCCCCGTGACGGCGGCCTCGGCCGACAGCGTGCTGGCGCCGGTGCAGGTGACCTCACCCCTGGACGGCGCCACCGTGGAGGGGCCGGTCACGGTCACCGGGCAGGCCTCCGCGTTCGAGGGCAACGTGCAGTGGGAGCTCATGGACGGGGCTCGTGTCGTCAAGCGCGGGTTCGCCACGACGAAGGTCTGCTGCACCCTCTCGCCGTACTCCTTCACGCTGTCCGCCCCCGCCGGGACCTACACGCTGGTGGTGCACGACGAGGACGTCTCCGACGGCGAGGGCGCCGACGGCGCCGCCACCACCTCGCAGGACACCAAGACGATCACGCTGCGCTGAGGGACCGGGCGGAACATCGCGCGGGCCCTCCCGGTTGCACCCGGCATGACCACCATCGGGCTCATCGGAGCAGGCAACATCGGGCAGGCCGTCGCACGGCTCGCCGTCGACCACGGGTACGACGTCGTGCTCAGCAACTCGCGCGGGCCGGAGACGCTCGCCGACCTGGTCGCCGAGCTGGGCGAGCGGGCCTCGGCCGACACCGCCGAGGGGGCCGCGACCGCGCGGCGACCTCGTCGTGGTGACGATCCCGCTCAAGGCCTACCGGGACGTCCCGGTCGCACCGCTGGCCGGCAAGGTCGTGATCGACACGAACAACTACTACCCGCAGCGCGACGGCCACATCGCCGAGCTCGACGACGGCAGCGCCACCTCGGCCGGGCTGCTGCAGGCGCACCTGCCCGACTCGCACGTCGTCAAGGCCTTCAACCACATCATGGCCGCCCACCTGACCGAGCACGCCCTGCCCGCCGGCACGGCCGGACGTCGCGCGCTGGTCGTCGCCGGTGACGACGAGGGCGCCAAGGCGACGGTCACCGCGCTGATCGACGAGCTCGGCTTCGACGTCGTCGACGCCGGGTCCCTGGCGGAGTCCTGGCGCATCCAGCCCGACACGCCCGGCTACGGCCCGCGTCTGGACGCCGAGGGCATGCGGGCGGCCCTGGACCAGGCCAGCCGGGACTGACCCGGAGCCGAGGGCCGGGAGGGGGTCGCACGCCGTGACCGAGGCGATGGGCCCGCGAGACCTCAACCGCACGCTGCTGCTGCGTCAGCACCTGCTGCGACGGGTCGACCTCCCGGTGACCGACCTGGTCGGGGAGCTGCTGGGCCTGCAGGCTCAGGAGAACCTGCCGCCCTACCTCTCGGTGGCCGCACGGCTGCAGGACGTCGGCCCGTGGGCGCTCTCGGGGGCGCTCGAGCGGAGCGAGGTCGTCCGTCTGGTCACCCTCCGAGGGACCCTGCACGTGCACCTGCCCGAGGACGCGGTGGCGCTGCGGCGCTGGGTGCAGCCCGCCCTGGACCGCAACGCGGGGGTCAACCAGCAGAGCAGAGCCGCCCGGCACCTCCCCGTGGACGCCCTGGTGAGCGCCACCCGTCAGGCGTTGGCGGACGGTCCGCTGCCGGTGGCCGAGCTCGGTGAACGGCTCGCGCTGCGCTTCCCCGACGCTCCGCCCGTGGCACTCGTTCAGGCCGCCCGCGAGCGGGTGCCGCTGGTGCAGGTGCCGCCGCGAGGTCTGTGGCGACGCTCCGGCGGCGTGGTCTACCGGACCCTCGAGCACCACCTCGGCACCGAGGCGCCGCCGGGGGCCGAGAACGACGTGCCCGACGTGCCCGACGTGCCTGGCCTGGTCCGTCGCTACCTGCGCGCCTTCGGGCCCGCCACCGCCGCCGACATGACGGCCTGGTCGCGGGTCACCCGGCTGGGGCCGGTGTTCACCGCCCTGCGTGAGGAGCTCGTCGAGGTCGCCTGCGAGGACGGCCGCACCCGGTACGACGTACCGGGTGCGCCGTACGCCTCCGCCGACGAGCCCGCACCGGTGCGGCTGCTGGGCACCTACGACAACCTGTGGCTCTCGCACGCCGACCGCGAGCACGTCCTGCCCCCCGACGGGCGCGCCCTCTGGTCGGCTCCCAACGGGGCCGCGGGCAGCGTGGTGCTCATCGACGGGGTCGTGGCCGGGCTGTGGTGGTGGCGGGAGGGCCGGGTGGTGACCGAGCTGCTGCGGGACCCCACCCGCACCCAGGCCGCCGAGCTGGGTGAGGAGGTCGAGGCGATGACCGCCCTGCTGGGCGACGACGGCTGACGGCGGACCGCTGCGCCCCCGGGTCTGACACCACGGTGGCACCATGTCCCGTGGCCATGACCCTGCGACTCACCGACGACGAGACTGAGGCCCTGCGCGCCCGGGTCGAGCGGGCGTTGGACGGGCTCACCCCGCGCTACGCCGACCTGCTGGACCGCCTCGGCCGGTGACGCCTACCCCACCCCCCACCTCAAGGCCGCGGCCCTCCTGCACTCCCTGGTGAGCAACCACTGCCTCGTCGGCGGCAACGAGCGACTGGCCTGGTGGGGGACCGTGGCGTTCTGCCACGTCAACGGCTGGCAGGTGGAGGCGCCCGACGACGAGACGTACGACGTCGTGAACTCCGTGGCGGACGGGACGCTGGCCGACCCTGGAGGCCATCGCCGCCATCCTCGAGGGCTGGTCCGTCCCCCTGACGGACGGGTGAGGACCGGGCCGCAACAGATCGCTCGACCCCGTTCAGCCGCGCTGGCAGGATGAGGCACACATCACGTCGCCGACCCGTTCGCCGACGGCGAGCGGATCGGTCGCAGAGAGGTGCTGACGTGGACAGCTCTTTGCTGGACGCCATCGTGGACGAAGCCGCAGTCGAGGAGAAGCGCTCGCGGGCTCGCGCCCGCACCGCACACGTGACCCACTACTCGGCCGGGCTGGGGGCGGCCGTCTCCGCCACGTTGGCCGGCTACCTGGCGAACGTGGAGGGAGGGACTGCCTGGGCGACCCTGGCCGGGGGCCTCGGGGCGGCGCTCGCTGCTGTGGTCACGTTCATGAACCCGCGTCAGCGCGCAGCGTTCCAGTACGACCAGAGCGCCGACTACGGCGCCCTCAAACGAGACGGGCAGCGCGAGTCCGCACGCGTCGATGGCCCGCGCGAGGCGGAGGCGGCGGCCCTCTCCCAGCGGCTCACCGACCTGCGGCGCAACGTCGCACGTGATCTCATGGGCCCTCGCCCCGAACCCCCGAGCGGACGCGGCGCGCCGGACCGACTGTCCTAGCCCGGAAGCGCCCCGACACTCCGCTCGGCACGGAAACCGGTCGCGCGGACGAGCTGGTCCAAGCTCAGGCGGTGGGTGCCGCAGGCGGTCGACGGCCGGCCAGCAGCGGCTGGGACGGGTCCCACGTGGTGCCGTGGGCAGCGTCGTGTCGTCGGCGTGCGATGCCGGAGAGCGCCTCGAGCACGACCCGGTTGGCCAGGGCGGCCGTGATGTCGGCGTGGTCGTAGGGCGGAGAGACCTCGACGACGTCCATGCCCACCACGGGCAGCTGCAGGCGATCCGGCGGACCGCGTCCAGCAGCTGGCGCGCCGAGAGACCTCCGGCCTCCGGGGTGCCCGTGCCCGGTGCGTGGCCCGGGTCGCAGACGTCGATGTCGACGGACAGGAAGACGCCGTCGCAGTCGTCGGTGGCGATCCCGAACGCCTCGGTCAGACACGTGTCCAGGCCACGGTGCACGATCTCGGTCATCTCGTACGACCGCATGCCCTCCCCCGCCATCCAGTCCAGGGTCGCGGGCTCGGGCCAGTAGCCACGCAGCCCGACCTGCAGGAAGCGGTCGCCCGGACCGCCCCGGACTCGATGAGCTGGCGCATCGGGTGGCCGTGCCCGATGAGCGAGCCGAAGGTGATGTCGCCGGTGTCGGCGTGGGCGTCGAAGTGGATGACGCTGGTGCGGCCCCAGCCCAGCGCCCGCGCGAGCCCGGTGGCGTTGGGCCAGGTGACCGTGTGGTCCCCGCCGAGCACCAGCGGGATGGCACCCGCGGCCGTGATCCGCTCGACGACCGCCTCCAGCGCGGCGCACGACGTGGCGGCGTCGCCGCTGTACATCTCGACGTCGCCGCCGTCCAGGACCCGCAGGTCGGCGAGGCCGTCCACGCGCAGCGCCAGCGAGGGCCGCGAGCCGTCGTGCGGCAGGTAGTCGGCCATCCGGATCGCCTGGGGGCCGAAGCGTGCGCCCGACCGGTAGGAGGTCCCGCCGTCGAAGGGTGCCCCGACGATGACGACGTCGGCGTCGCGGTACGTCGCGGTGTCCTCCAGGTCGCAGTGCTCGACGCCGAGGAAGGTGATGTCGGGGCCGTACTGGCCGCCGTACCGGGTCATGCAGGACCTCCGTGGGGGATGACGGGAAGGACGTACAGCAGACCACCTGCGAGCGCCGAGGTCACCACGATCCACCTGTCGGTCCGAGGTGGTCCTGCGGCCCGGGGATCGCCAGGATGTCCCCGTGCTCGGACTCGAGATGGTCGTCGTCCTCGGTGTGGCCCTGGTGGCGTGCGGCGCGCTGGCGCGCCGGTACCCCATCGCACCCGCCATCCTGCTCGTGCTCGTCGGCGTGCTGGTGGGGTTCGTGCCGCACTTCCGCTCGGCCCGGCTGCCACCGGAGGTGGTGCTCCTGGTCTTCCTGCCCGCGCTGCTCTACTGGGAGAGCCTGACCACCTCGCTGCGGGAGATCCGCAACAACCTGCGGGTGGTGGTCCTGAGCAGCACCGCGCTGGTCGCGGCCACGGCCGGCGCCGTGGCGGTCGCGGCCCACGCCCTCGGCCTGGCGTGGGGTCCGGCGTGGGTGCTGGGCGCGGCCCTGGCGCCGACCGACGCCACCGCCGTCGGCGTCCTGGCCCGCGGGCTTCCCCGGCGCACCGTCACGGTGCTGCGCGCCGAGAGCCTGGTCAACGACGGCACCGCGCTGGTGCTCTACGGCCTGGCGGTGGGCGTGACCGTGGGCGAGGAGGACCTCACCGGGTGGCACGTGACCTGGCTGCTGGTGCTGGCCTACGGCGGGGGCGTGCTGGCCGGGGCGCTCGTCGGCCTGGTCAGCTGGCAGCTGCGCCGACGGATGGACGACCCGATGCTCGAGAGCATCGCCATGCTGGTCACCCCGTTCGCCGCGTTCCTGCTGGCCGACCTCGTCGACGCCTCCGGGGTGCTGGCGGTGGTGGTGTGCGGGCTGTTCATGAGCCAGGTGACGTCGCGGATCACCGGTGCGGTGACCCGGCAGATCGTCGTGCCGTTCTGGGTGCTGTCCACGACCGTGCTCAGCAGCGCGCTGTTCGTGCTGGTCGGCCTGTCGGCCCAGGGGGCCTTCCGCGACCTGGCCAGCGCGTCCCTGCTGCGGGCGCTCCTCGACGTGCTCGTGGTCACCGCCGTGGTGATCGCCGTGCGCTGGATGTGGCTCTACACCACGCCGTACGTCATCCGGGCGCTGGACCGGCGCCCCGCCCAGCGGGCCCGCCGGGTCCCGGCCCGTCAGCGCACGGTCACCGCGGTGGCCGGGTTCCGCGGGGCGGTCTCCCTGGCCGCGGTGCTCGCGGTGCCGGAGACCCTGAGCTCGGGCGCGCCCTTCCCGGACCGCGACCTCATCGTGCTCATCACCTGCGGCGTGATCGTGCTGACGCTGCTCCAGGCGCTGGTGCTGCCGTCGGTGGTGCGGTACGCGCGCCTGCCGGTCGACACCTCGGTGGCCGAGGAGCAGCACGTCGCCGAGGTGCAGACCCTCGACGCGGCGATCGACGCGCTGGAGGTCACCGCCCAGGAGCTCGGCAGCGACGAGCGGGTGGTGGCGCGGGTGCGCCACGAGCTGGACAAGCAGCGCGCGCTGACCGCCGCCGCCGGTGAGGACGGCGACCCGGTGGTGCGGCACCACGACCAGTACACGAGCCTGTCCCTGGCCCTCATCGGCCGTCGGCGGGAGGCCCTGCTGGAGCTGCGCGACGAGCAGCGCATCGACGACATCGTGCTGCGCCAGGTGCAGGCGCGCCTGGACAACGACGAGGTGCGCCTGCTGCGCGCGAGCCCGCTGGAGTGACCCCGTCGGGCCGAAGGCCTAGCGCCAGCGCGTGCGGGCCAGCAGCGCCGCGGTGGCGGCCACCCCGGCCGTGGAGGTCCGCAGCACCGAGGAGCCCATGCGGACGGGCTCGGCCCCGACCGTGGCGAAGGCCGCCAGCTCCTCGTCGCTGATGCCGCCCTCGGGGCCGACGACGATGACGATCTCGCCGCGGCCCGGCACGGGCAGGTCGGCCAGCGGTCCGGAGGCGGCCTCGTGCAGCACCACGGGGACCGACGCCGCGCGCAGCAGGTCGACGACCTGCTCGGTGCCCACGACCTCGGACACGGTCGGGAACCACGTACGACGGGCCTGCTTGGCCGCCTCGTGGGCGGTGCTGCGCCAGCGGGCCAGCGCCTTGGCCTCCTTGTCACCGCGCCAGCGGGCCACCGAGCGGGCCGCGGCCCACGGCACGATGACGTCGACCCCGACCTCGGTGAGCATCTCCACCGCGAGCTCGCCCCGGTCGCCCTTGGGGATGGCCTGCACGACCACCACCCGGGGCAGCTCCGGGGCGGTGACGGCGGTGTCCTCGACGGTGCCGGTCAGCGACTGCTTCGTGGTGGCGGTGACCCGCACCGTGGCCGTCGTACCGGCCCCGTCGGTGAGCACGACCTGCTCCCCCACCCGGGTGCGCCGGACGACGACCGCGTGCCGGGCCTCCTCGCCGCCCAGCTCGACCGGGGCACCCACGGGCGTCCCGGCCAGGTCGGGGTGGACGAAGACGGGCAGCGTCACGGCAGGGTCACTTGAAGGCGTCGCGCAGCCGGTTGAACACGGACTTGGCCGGGGCGTGCATCCGCCCGTCGGGCGACGCCTCGTCCCGCAGGGCCGCCAGCTCGGTCAGCAGCTCCTCCTGCCGGTGGTCGAGCCGGGTCGGCGTCTCCACCACGATGCGGACCACCATGTCGCCGCGTCCGGTGCCGCGCAGCGAGGGGATGCCGCGGCCGTTGAGCACCGTCTCGGTGCCGGACTGGGTGCCGGGGCGGATCTCCAGCGGCACCGTCGTCTCCACCTCGGAGTCGGCGCTGGTCACCACGTCCGCCTCCAGGGTGGGCAGGGCGATGGTGGTGCCCAGCGCCGCTGCCGTCATCGGCAGGGTGACGCTGCACAGCAGGTCGGCGCCGTGCCGGGTGAAGACGGGGTGGTCGCCCACGTGGATCTCGACGTACAGGTCGCCGGCCGGCCCACCGCCGGGGCCGACCTCGCCCTCGGCCGAGAGCTGCACCCGGGTGCCGGTGTCGACGCCGGCGGGGATCTTCACCGTCAGGGTCCGGCGCGACCGGACGCGGCCGTCGCCGGAGCACTCGCGGCAGGGCTCGGGGATGATCGTGCCGAAGCCACGGCAGGCCGCGCACGGGCGCATGGTGCGGATCTCGCCGAGGAACGAGCGCTGCACGGCCATCGTCTCGCCGCGGCCGCCGCAGGTCTCGCAGGTCTTGGGCCGCGTGCCCGGCGCCGCCCCCTCGCCGTGGCAGGTGCTGCACAGCACGGCGGTGTCGACCTTGAGCTCGCGGGTGGTTCCGAAGGCCGCCTCGGCCAGGTCGACGTCCAGCCGGATGAGGGCGTCCTGCCCCCGGCGCACGCGCGGGCGCGGACCGCGGCCACCGGCGCCCTGGGCCGCACCCGCACCGTTGCCGCCGAAGAAGGCGTCCATGATGTCGGTGAAGGAGAAGCCGGCCCCGGCACCGGCGCCACCCCCGAAGCCCGCCTGGCCGAACGGGTCGCCGCCCAGGTCGTACATGCGGCGCTTCTCGGCGTCGGAGAGCACCTCGTAGGCGCGGGTGACCTCCTTGAACCGCTCCTGGGAGGAGGGGTCGGGGTTCACGTCGGGGTGCAGCTGGCGGGCCAGCTTGCGGTAGGCCTTCTTGATGGTGTTGTCGTCGGCCTCCCGGTCCACCCCGAGGGTCGCGTACAGGTCGTTGCTCACAGGCTGATCATCCTTCGTCGAGGATCCGGGAGACGTAGCGCGCGACCGCACGCACCGCCGCCATGGTTCCTGGGTAGTCCATCCGGGTGGGGCCCACGATCCCCAGGGTCGCCAGCGCCTCCTCGCCCGGGCCGTAGCCCGTGGCCACCACCGAGGTCGAGGCCAGCTCCTGGTAGGGGCCCTCGTGGCCGATGCGCACCGTGACGGTGGCCGGCGAGGAGGCCTCGCCGAGCAGCTTGAGCAGCACCACGTGCTCCTCCAGCGCCTCCAGCATGGGGCGGATCGCGAGGTCGAAGCCGTCGCCGAAGCGGGCCAGGTTGGCCGTGCCGCCCACGGCGACCCGCTCGTCGGAGCGCTGGTCGCTCATGGCCTCCACCAGCGCGGCCACCAGCACGGCCACCGGTCCGCGGTGGGCCGGCTCGAACTCCTCGGGGAGCAGCACCAGCCGGGCCGAGGCGTCCGCCAGCCGCTCGCCCACGATGGTCCGGTTGAGCCGGGTGCGCAGGTCGGCCACGCGGTCGTCGTCGAGCTCGGCGGGCAGCTCCACCACGCGCTGCTCGACGCGGCCGGTCGAGAGGATGAGCACGACCAGGACGCGGGCCGCCCCCAGGGGGACGACCTCGACGTGCCGCACGGTCGAGCGGGACAGCGTCGGGTACTGCACGATAGCGACCTGGCGGGTGAGCTGGGCCAGCAGCCGCACGCTGCGCTGGACGACGTCGTCGAGGTCGACGGCGCCCTCCAGCAGGGTGCTGATCGCCCGCTTCTCCGCCACGGTCAGGGGCTTGACCTGGCCCAGCCGGTCCACGAACATCCGGTAGCCCTTGTCGGTCGGGATGCGACCGGCGCTGGTGTGGGGCTGGGTGATGAAGCCCTCCTCCTCCAGCGCCGCCATGTCGTTGCGCACCGTGGCCGGCGAGACACCGAGCTGGTGGCGGTCCACCAGGGACTTGGAGCCGACCGGCTCCTGGGTGGCGACGTAGTCCTGGACGATCGCCCGGAGCACGGCGAGCTTGCGGTCCTCGCCCATCGTCGGCTCCTCTCCCCTGGTGACCCCCGGGTCCCGTCTCGACCCCGTGCTGGCACTCGCGTGTTTCGAGTGCCAAGCCTACCGTCCGGTGGCTAGCGTTGCCCCATGCCTCCGACACCGTCCATCGCCCCCGACGCCGGGTTCGTGGAGGTGGCCGACCGGTGCTGGGTCGCCCGGCACGAGCTGATGGACGTGAACGTCGGCGTGGTGGCCGGCGAGGCCGGGGTGCTGGTCGTCGACACCCACGCCTCGGAGGGGGCCGCCCGGGCCGTGCTCGAGCAGGTCCGCCGGCTCGGGGTCGGCGAGGTCGTGGCGGTGGTCAACACCCACCAGCACCTGGGCCACACCTCCGGCAACGCCGTGTTCGCCGCGGCCCACCCCGGCCTGCCCGTCATCGCCCACGACGTGGCCGCCGCCGCACTGGCGGGGACCGACCCGTCCCTGGTGCCGTCGCAGACCGTCTCCTCGGCCCGTGCCGTGGACCTCGGCGACCGCCAGGTCGAGCTGGTGCACCCCGGGCGCGGGCACACCGCCGGCGACGTGGTGGTGAGGGTGCCGGACGCCGACGTGCTGTGGGCCGGCGACCTCGTCGAGGAGTCCGTCGTACGGGGCGGGGTGCCGGGGTTCGGCGCGGACTGCTTCCCGGTCGAGTGGCCGGCCACCCTCGACCTGCTCATCAGCCTGATGACCTCCGCCACCGTGGTCGTGCCCGGGCACGGGCAGCCGGTGGACCGGGACTTCGCGGAGGAGCAGCGGACCGCCATCGGGGTGGTCGCCGAGACCGTCCGGGACCTGGTCTCGCGCCACGTGCCGGAGCAGGACGCCCTGGCCTCGGCGGACTGGCCCTACCCGCGCGAGCAGCTCGTCCAGGCCGTGCGCCGGGCGTACGCCCAGCTGCCCCGGCCCGTGCGGACGCTGCCCCTCGTCTGAGTCTCGCCGGTCGGCGCCGGGTCATCGCCGGGGGTAACCGCGCCGGTCGTGCCAGCGGCGGTGACCCGAGCGGGCCAGGAACAGCCACACCACGAGCAGGACCAGGAACACCGGCAGGTGGGTCAGCACGACCAGGCCGACGAAGACCAGCAGCACCGGCACGACCGTCATGCCGAACAGCCAGCCGGAGTACCTCGGCGGCTGCAGCGGTCCGGCGGGCACCGGCTGGTGGGACGCCGGCTGCGCGGCCCGCAGCGGCGGCAGGTCGGCGAACAGCGGGCGCAGCCCCGAGGCGGTCCGGGCCTGCCACGCCCGGTCCGACCGCTCGTCGTACTCGTCCTTGGTCAGGCGCCCGGCGGCGAAGTGCTCGCCGAGCGCGCTGACCGCGGCCTCCCGGTCGGCGTCGCCGATCCGGACCTCGGGCGACCCCTCGCCGTTCATGACGGGTCGGCCTCCTCGGTCTCGTCCCCCTCGGCCAGGATGCCGTACAGCCGGCGACGGGTGTCGGCGAGGATCTCCGCGGCCTCGGCCTGCTGCTGCTTGGTGCCCGAGACCACGACCTGCCAGACCGCTCCCATGACCTGGCCGATGACCGGCTTGAGGTCACCGGGGCCGTCCTGGGCCTCCGGCTGGTCGAACGGGCGCCAGGTGGCCGCGAGCTCCTCGGGGTGCTCGGCGACGTAGGTGCGGCCCTCGGCGGACAGCTGCAGGAGCCGGCGTCCGGACCCCTCGCTGCCCTCCACCAGGCCCTCGTCCTCGAGCTGCTGGACGGTGGGGTAGACCGAGCCGGGGCTGGGCTTCCACGCCCCGCCGCTGCGCTCGGCGATCTGCTGGATGATCTGGTAGCCGTTCATCGGCTCGACCGACAGGACGTCCAGGATGGCCGAGCGGACGTCGCCGCGCCGGACCTTCGGGCCCCGGTGGCCGCCGCCGAAGTGACCTCGCCCGAAGTCGGGCTGACCACCGCTCTGCGCCATGTCGATGAGGCCCTGCACCCAGGGGGGCGGACCTCCGCTCCACGAGCCGCCTCGGGCTCCGCGCTGTCCGCGGGAGCCGGGCCCCCGCGCCGTCGTGCGCCGCCCCAGGGCTGGTCCCACGGACTGTTGGTGTTCTCCATGATGATGCCTTTCGTCAGTCACGAGTGTTCGTGATAGGTCAACGATATATCGCGAGTGTTCGCGACACAACCCCCTTCCTTCCGCGCCGCGTGTCGGGCGCGGACGGACGGCGCCCCACCCCTACCGTCGCTGCGTGCCCTCCCACGACCGCTACGGCTCCGACGTCCTCGGCACGGACTGGCAGGCCCCCCGCCGGGGCCGCGCGGTCGAGATCGACGCCGACCTCGGGCTCGTGGTCGAGGAGGTCACCACCGACTGGTGCGGCGAGATCGTGGCCGTCGAGCGTGACCTGCACACGCTGACGCTGGAGGACCGGCGGGGCAAGCGTCGTACGTTCCCGCTCGGCGCCGGCTTCCTGCTCGAGGGCGTGCCGGTGATCCTGCTCGCCCCCAGCCGCACGGGGCCGACCGCCGCCACCCGCACGGCCTCCGGGTCGGTCGCCGTGCCCGGCACCCGGGCGCGGGTGGCCCGGGCCAGCCGGATCTTCGTCGAGGGCCGGCACGACGCCGAGCTGGTGGAGAAGGTCTGGGGGGACGACCTGCGGGTCGAGGGCGTGGTGGTGGAGTACCTCGAGGGCGTCGACGACCTGGCCGAGCACCTGCGCGACTTCCGGCCCGGCCCGGAGCGACGGGTGGGCGTGCTGGTCGACCACCTGGTGGCCGGCTCGAAGGAGTCCCGCATCGCCGCCTCGGTGGCCCGCAGCCCGGTGGGCCGGCACGTCCTGGTCGTCGGCCACCCGTTCGTGGACATCTGGCAGGCGGTCCGGCCCCAGCGTCTGGGGATGGAGGCCTGGCCGACCATCCCCCGCGACGTCGAGTGGAAGAAGGGCGTCTGCCAGAGGCTCGGCTGGCCGCACCGGGACCAGGCCGACATCGCCCGGGCCTGGAAGCACATCCTGGGCGGGGTGCGCTCCTACGCCGACCTGGAGCCCAGCCTGCTGGGTCGGGTGGAGGAGCTCATCGACTTCGTGACCGCCCCGGCCTGAGGGCGGCCTCCCCCGGAGGTGGCCGGCGTCGTCAGCCGAGCAGGTCCCGGACGACCGCGTCGGCCAGCAGCCGGCCGCGGGTGGTGAGCACGACCCGGCCGTCCCCGTCCCGCAGGGGGCCTGGCTCGACCAGCCCGCGCTCGACCTGCTCCGGGGCGGCGGCCCGACCGGCCGCGTCCAGCACGCCGAGCGGCAGCCCGCTGCGCAGGCGGGTCTCGAGCAGCACCCGCTCGACCCGTCGGGTCTCCTCGTCGAGCACCTCTCGACCGTGGGCGGGGCTCTGCGCGGCGCCGACCCGCACGGCGTACGGCGTCGGGTGCTTGACGTTCCACCACCGCACCCCGCCGACGTGGGAGTGCGCCCCGGGGCCGACCCCCCACCAGTCGCCACCGGTCCAGTACAGGAGGTTGTGGCGGCACGCGGCCTGCGGGGTGCGGGCCCAGTTCGAGACCTCGTACCAGCCCAGCCCGGCCGCCTCCAGCGCCTCGTCGGCGAGGAGGTACTTGTCGGCCAGGTCGTCGTCGTCGGTCATCGGCACCTCGCCGCGCCGGACCTGACGGGCCAGGGCGGTGCCCTCCTCGACGATCAGCGCGTACGCCGAGAGGTGGTCGGGCTCGCAGGCCAGGGCCGCCTCCAGGGAGCGCGACCAGTCGGCCAGGGTCTCCCCCGGCGTGCCGTAGATGAGATCGAGGCTGACCTGGTCGAACCCGGCCTCGCGCGCCCACTGCACGACCCGGGGCACCCGCTCGGGGTCGTGGGTCCGGTCCAGCACGGCCAGCACGTGGCGGGCCGCCGACTGCATCCCGAACGACACCCGGTCCACCCCGCCCTCACGCAGCCGGGCCAGCGCGGCGGCGTCGACGCTGTCGGGGTTGGACTCGGTGGTCACCTCGGCCCCGGGGACCAGGCCGAACTCCGCGTCGACCGCGGCCACGATGCGGGCCAGGTCCTCGGGCGGCAGCAGGGTGGGGGTGCCGCCGCCGAAGAACACCGTGCTGACCGGCACCTCGACGTCCCCCAGCACCCGCCGGGCCAGCCGGACCTCCTCGATCGCCGCGTCGGCGTAGGAGCCGCGCGAGGCACCCGGGACGCTGCCGAGCTCGGTGGCGGTGTAGGTGTTGAAGTCGCAGTAGCCGCACCGCACGGTGCAGAACGGCACGTGCACGTAGAACCCGAAGGGACGGCGGCCGAGACCGGTCAGGGCCGAGTCCGGGAGAGCGCCGTCCTCGGGGGCGGGGTCGCCCTCGGGCAGCACGGACGGCATGGCCGCCATGGTGCCACGGGGCCGGTCACCGGAACGGCGCCCGGAGACGTCCGGCGAGGCCGGGGCGGGGTCAGGACCCCGAGGGGGCGTCCGGGCGCCCGGTGGCGCGGGCGTCGGCGATCTTGCGCACCGACTCCGAGACCTGCCGGCCGGTGACCGCGCTGCGCTTGAGCATCGCGCGAGCCGCGGACTTCTGGGCACTGGAGACGACTACCTGCTTGGGCATCAGCTGGTGCTCCCGTCATGGTCGTGGTCCGGTGGCCAGGATACGTCGGAGCGGGCCCCGCCGGTAAGCCCCGGCGACACACCACGGGTGGGCGCCTGGACCGCCTCCGCGTCGGCCCCCAGCTCCTCCAGCTCGAGCTCCACGTCCTCGTAGACGGTGTTGAGGGCGGCCTCGACGAACACCTTCTCGCGGTCGTCGAGCAGCTCCGAGTCCAGCAGCGCCTCGAGCTGGGCCACCCCGAGGTCGGCGATCCGGGCGTTGTCGTGCACCGCCAGCTCGGCCGCCCACCGCAGGTTGCGCAACGTCTCCTCCCGCTTGGAGCGGGTTTCCAGCTCCGTGGCGCCCCGGCGGGTCACCCACTGACCGACCAGCACCCCCACGAGCGCCGCCAGCGGTGTCGCGAGGCTCACCACCCAGATGGTCCAGTCCGGGAGCACCGCCGTCTGCATCCCGGCATCCTAGGGACCGGGCGGGACGGGCGGCCACTCCCCTGCGGCTCACGACTCGGCTGCGCATCGTTGCCGTGAGCAACTAGTCTGGTCGGGCACGACCTGGTGACCGAGCCCTGAGTGAAGGCGGACCGTTGACGACCACCACCCCCGGCAGCAGGCCCGCCACCGAGACCCCGGCCGCGAGCCCCGGGCAGCCCCCGGCGGCGCCGGCCGCGGCGCTCTCCGACCGGGGCGGCGCCTCCGACGAGTACACGCACGCCCAGATCCTCACCATCCTGTCCGGCCTGCTGCTCGGCATGTTCCTGGCCGCCCTGGACCAGTCCATCGTGGGTACGGCGATCCGCACGATCTCCGACGACCTGAACGGCCTCTCGATCCAGGCCTGGGTGACCACGGCGTACCTCATCACCTCCACGATCACCACGCCGATCTACGGCAAGCTCGGCGACCTCTACGGGCGCAAGAAGCTGTTCCTGTTCGCGATCACGCTGTTCATCCTGGGGTCGGCGGCCTGCTCGTTCGCCACCTCGATGTACATGCTGGCGGCGCTGCGGGCGGTGCAGGGGCTCGGCGCGGGCGGCCTGTTCACGCTGGTGCTCGCCATCATCGGCGACATCGTCTCGCCCCGGGAGCGGGCCAAGTACACCGGCTACTTCATGGGCGTCTTCGCCACCTCCAGCGTGCTCGGCCCGGTGGCCGGCGGCCTCTTCGCCGGTCAGTCCTCCATCCTCGGCATCACCGGCTGGCGCTGGGTGTTCCTGGTCAACGTGCCCATCGGCATCGCCGCCCTGTACGTCGTCACCCGCAACCTGCACCTGGTGCACGAGCGCCGGGAGTCCCGTATCGACTGGTGGGGCGCGGTGTCGCTGGTCGTGGCGCTGGTGCCGCTGCTGACCGTGGCCGAGCAGGGCCGCGAGTGGGGCTGGGGCTCGGGAAGGTCGCTGGCCTGCTACGTCGTGGGCGCTGCCGGCGTGCTGGCCTGGGTGCTCGTCGAGCGGGCCATGGGCGACGACGCCCTCATCCCCCTGCGGATCTTCCGGTTGCGCGCGGCCGCCGTGGTCATCGCCGCCGGGGTCGTGGTGGGCGCCGGGATGTTCGGCGCGATCACGATCCTCCCGCAGTACATGCAGATCGTGCACGGGGCCTCCCCCACCGAGGCCGGGCTGATGATGGTGCCGATGGTCATCGGCATGATGAGCGCCGGCATCGCGGTCGGCCAGATCACCTCCCGCACCGGGAAGATCCGGATCTTCCCGATCGTCGGGTCGGCCCTGGCCGGCGTGTCCATGCTGGCGCTCTCCCGCGTCGGCGCCGACACCAGCCTGCTGTGGGTCATGGCCGGGATGCTGTTCCTCGGCCTCGGCCTCGGCCAGTGCATGCAGCCGCTGACCATCATCGTGCAGAACGCCGTGCCGCCCCGGGAGATCGGCGTGGCCACCGCCTCGGCCACCTTCTTCCGTCAGCTGGGCGGCACGCTCGGGGTGGCGGTGTTCCTCTCCCTGCTGTTCAGCACGCTGGGCGACAACATCGCCCAGGCCTTCAGGAGCGCCGCACCCGCGCTGCGGCAGGCCGCACAGGCCGGTCAGATCCCGCAGACCCCGGTGGACAAGCAGGTGCTGGCCGGGCTGGCCGACCCCGGCGCGGGCGGCGGCGTGTTCGCCTCCGTGCAGAACGACTCCTCGGTGATCAACCGGATGTCCTCCGTCGTCTCGCACCCGTTCAAGGTGGGCTTCTCCGACTCCATGAGCCTGGTGCTGCTGTGCGGCGGCTGCGTGATGCTGCTGGCCTTCGCGGTGCTGCTGCTCATGCCGGACGTCGAGCTGCGGGCCACCTCCGCGGGGGCCGCGGCCCGGGCCGAGCGCGACGCCGGAGGGTCCGGCCCGTCCGCGGCACCGGTCCAGGTGGCCCCCGACGAGGTGGCCTCCGACCAGGCGACCCCAGACCAGGTGGCCCCGGACCGGGCGCCCTCCGGGGGCGGCGTGCACCGGGCCGACGTACCGGCCCTCACCGGACCGGTCGAGCCGGGTGCGAGCGCGGCGGTGCGGCCGGTGCGGGCGGCGGCAAGCACGCCGCGCCGGTCACCGACGAAGGCTGACCCCGCAGCGCCTGCGCCCGGCTCCCGGCGCCTCCCAGCCGCCTAGCGGTAGAGCGCGGCGAGGTCGTCGGCGTAGGTGGCCTCGACCACCTTGCGCTTCACCTTCATCGACGGCGTCAGCTCACCGGACTCCACGGTCAGGTCGTGGTCCAGCAGGATCCACTTCTTGATCGTCTCCCACCGGTTGAGGCGGGCGTTGAGGGTCTCGATGTAGCCCGCGACCATCGCCTGGGTCTGCGGTGCCGCCACCACCTCGGCGTACGGACGGCCGGCCAGGTCGTTCTCGGCGGCCCAGCCCTCCAGGGCCTCCGGGTCGAGGGTGACCAGCGCGACCACGAAGTTGCGCTCGCTGCCGTGCACCACGAACTGTCCGGCGTAGGGGCAGATGGCCTTGAACTGGGTCTCGATGGCCGACGGGGCGATGTACTTGCCGCCCGAGGTCTTGAACAGGTCCTTCTTGCGGTCGGTGATGCGCAGGTAGCCGTCCGGGTCGAGCTCGCCGATGTCCCCGGTGTGCAGCCAGCCGTCGGCGTCCAGCGCCTCGGCGGTCTGCTCCGGCAGGTGGTGGTAGCCCTGCATCACCCCGGGGCCCCGGACCAGCACCTCCCCGTCCTCGGCGATGCGGACCTCGCTGCCCGGGACGACCGGGCCCACCGTGCCGAAGCGGTTGTCCTCGGGGTGGTTCACGAACGAGCCGGCCGAGGTCTCGGTCAGGCCGTAGCCCTCGAGGATGAGGATCCCCGCCGCACCGAACCACTCCGCGATCTCCTGGTTGAGCGCGGCCGCCCCGGAGATGAAGAAGCGCACCCGGCCCCCGAAGCGCTCGCGCACCTTGGACAGCACCAGCTTGTCCAGCACCGCGTGCTGGCGGGCCAGCAGGAACGGGACCGGCCGACCCTCCCGCCGGAGCGCCTCCACCTGCAGGCCGACCGCGAAGGCGCGCTGGAAGATGCGCTCCTTGAGCCCGCCCTCGGCCGCCTGCATCGTCACGATGCGGGAGTAGGCCTTCTCGAAGATGCGCGGCGCGGCGCCCATGAACGTCGGTCGTACGACGGCGAGGTTGTCGATGATCCTCTCGACGCGTCCGTCGACGGCGGTGGCGAAGCCGCAGGCCAGCTGGGTGGAGAGCAGCACCTTGCCGAAGGAGTGCGCCATGGGCAGCCACAGGAACTGCAGGTCGTCCTCGTCCAGGATGTGCTGGGCCAGGATGGCGGCGCCCTCGTAGGTCCAGGAGCGCTGCGCGAGCCGGACGCCCTTGGGCCGGCCCGTGGTCCCCGAGGTGTAGATCAAGGTGGCCAGGGCGTCCGGGCCGATGCCGGCCACCCGGTCCTCGACCACCGAGGGCTGCTCGGCCAGCAGGCCGCGGCCGCGCCGGGCGAGCTCGGCCATCGAGATCACCCAGGCTCCGCCGTCCTCGCCGTCTCCGCCGTCTCCGCTGTCTCCGCTGTCTCCGCTGTCGCCGGGCGTGTCCGGCGTGCCGTCGAAGGTGACGACCGTGGTGACGTGGGGCAGCTCGGAACGGTGCTCGCGCAGCTTGGCCAGCTGGGCGTCGTCCTCGGCGAAGACCACCACGCTCTCGGAGTCGGACAGGATGTACTGCACGTCGTCGCCCATGGTCGAGGGGTAGACGGTGGTGGTGGCGCCCCCGGCGCACATCACGGCCAGGTCAGCCAGGATCCACTCGACCCGCGTGCCGGACGCGATGCCCACCCGCTGCTCCGGCTCCAGGCCCAGGGACAGCAGCCCCGCCGCCAGCGCCGTCACCTGCTCGCCCGTCTCGCCCCAGGTCAGGGACACCCAGCTCTCGCCCTGCGGGTAGCGGTAGGCCTCACGGTCGGTGGAGGCGGCCACCCGGTCCAGGAACTGCCGGGCCACGCTCGGTGCGCGCCGCTCGATCACGGACAGGTCGAACCGGGCGGCGGTGCTGGCGGACATGGGACTCCTGGGGACGGGCGGGCCCGGCGGCGGCGCCGGGGTGCAGGACAAGGTAGAGCAACCCCCCTACCTCCGGGTAGGTTACCGATCCCGCTGCCGGCGTGCCGCCTCGTACACCGGCTCGGGCAGCCCCTCCACGACGAGCAGCTCGGGCAGCCGCGACGGCTCGGTGGTGATCGCCGCGAACATGGTGGCCACCGTGACCCCGTGGTCGGGCCGGCTCTCCACCACGATGGGGTCGCCGGCCTCCACCACCCCCTCCTCGAGCACCTGCAGGTAGGCCCCGGGACGCCCGGCCCGGACGAACCTCCTGCCCCAGCCGGTGGTGTCGAAGCCGGCCCGCTCCAGCCACGTCTTGAAGGTGCCGCAGGGCGTGCGCACCTCGATCGGGGACAGCAGCGCCGTGCCGACCCGCCAGTGCTCGCCCAGCACGGCGGACTCCAGGTCGATCCCGGTCGTGGTCAGGTTCTCCCCGAAGAAGCCGGACCGCAGCGGCTCGCCCCAGCTCACGGCCCCACCGGTCGAGCTCCTCGCGCGCGAAGGCGTAGACGGCCTGGTGGACTCCCCCGTGGTGCCGGGGGTCCCCGATCTCGTCGCCCTCCAGGCCGAGCCGGTGCACCCGGACCGGGCCGGGCACCGGCAGCTTGTCGATCGCGGTCGCCCGGGGGCGACCGGCCCACGGTGCGCTGCGGACGCGTCCGACGTTGACCGAGACCACCTGTGCCTGCATCGGGCCACCCTCTCAGTCCTGGACGGCCTTGGCGACCGTCACGCACCGGGTGAGCCGCTCCTCGGTGGCCGCGGTCCTCGGCTCGGCCAGCTCCGGAGCTCGCCACGTGCAGCATCCGCACCACCACCCAGTCGCGGGCCCGGTCCTCGTCGAGGCCCGCGGCGTCGACGAGGGCGTGGAAGCGGCGCCGTACGCCGCCCCGCACGTCGCCGGCGCAGCTCCTCCCACCGGTTCCACAGCATCGGGGCCGGCTCGTAGTGCGGGTCCCCGCTCATCGGCTTGGGGTCGATGGCCAGCCACGGCTCGCGGTCGGCCGGCCAGCACGTTGGCGTAGTGCAGGTCGCCGTGGAGCATCGTGCCCGACGCTCGCCGGGTCGGCGCACAGGTCCCGGCCCAGGGACAGCGCCTGCTCGACCATCCGGCGCGGCAGCGGTCCGCCGCGCGGCAGCGCGGCCAGCTCGGTCGACCACCTCTCGACGTACGACGTCAGCGGTGCGCAGCTGCGGCGGCGCCGGCACGTGCAGGCGGCCGTAGAGCCCCGCGACCACCTCGCAGGCCTCGAGGTCCCACAGGTCCGCCGAGGTCCTCGGGGTGCAGCCGCTCCAGCAGCAGGGCGGCGCGGCGCGGGTCGGCCCGCAGCAGCCGCACCGCCCCGCGCCCGTGCCAGTGCTGCAGGGCGAGGTGCTCGTGCTCGGCCTCGTCGTGCGGGAAGCCCACCTTGAGCACGGCCGGGCGCCCGCGCCGGTCCGCGCACGGGGACGACCAGCGCGCTGTGGCCGTGACTCGGCGCCCGTCGACGGTCAGCTGCCACTCCTCCAGCAGGGCCGAGGCGGTCCGCGGCAGGGCGTCGACGTAGGCGGCCCACGCGGGCCCCCGACCGGCGAACGCCAGCACGCCCCCGGCAGCTCGAGCCCGGTCACGGGAGCGGCGGGGGCGGCTCACTTCTTGGCCTTCGCCTTGTCCCCGGGCGCTGAGTCGGAGGACAGCGCGGCGATGAACGCCTCCTGCGGGACCTCGACGCGGCCGACCATCTTCATCCGCTTCTTGCCCTCCTTCTGCTTCTCCAGCAGCTTGCGCTTGCGGGTGATGTCACCGCCGTAGCACTTGGCCAGCACGTCCTTGCGGATCGCGCGGATGGTCTCGCGGGCGATCACCCGGGCGCCGATGGCCGCCTGGATCGGCACCTCGAACTGCTGGCGCGGGATCAGCTCGCGCAGCTTGCCGGCCAGCATCACGCCGTAGGAGTAGGCCTGGTCGCGGTGCACGATCGCGCTGAAGGCGTCGACGGTCTCGCCCTGCAGCAGGATGTCGACCTTGACCAGGTCGGCGGCCTGCTCGCCGGTGGGCTCGTAGTCCAGCGACGCGTAGCCCTTGGTCCGGGACTTCAGCTGGTCGAAGAAGTCGAAGACGATCTCGGCCAGCGGCAGCGTGTAGCGCATCTCGACCCGGTCGGCCGACAGGTAGTCCATGCCCTCCAGCTGTCCGCGCTTGGACTGGCAGAGCTCCATGATCACGCCGATGTAGTCGCTCGGGGACAGGATCGTGGCCTTGACGACCGGCTCGCGGACCTCGGCGATCTTGCCGCCGCCGGGGTACTCGCTCGGGTTGGTCACCACGATCTCGCTGCCGTCCTCCATCAGCACGGAGTAGACGACGTTGGGCGCGGTGGAGATGAGGTCGAGGTCGAACTCGCGCTCGAGCCGCTCGCGGACGATCTCCATGTGCAGCAGGCCGAGGAAGCCGCAGCGGAAGCCGAACCCCAGCGCGCCGGAGGTCTCCGGCTCGTAGGCCAGGGCCGCGTCGTTGAGCTGGAGCCGCTCCAGGGCGTCGCGCAGCGTGGGGTAGTCGTCGCCGTCGATCGGGTAGAGCCCGGAGTAGACCATCGGGTTGGGGTGCTTGTAGCCGCCGAGCGGCTCGGTGGCGCCGTGGTGCTGGGAGGTGACCGTGTCGCCGACCCGGGACTGGCGGACGTCCTTGACCCCGGTGATCAGGTAGCCGACCTCGCCGACGCCCAGGTCCCCGGCCTTCACCGGCTCGGGCGAGATCACCCCGACCTCGAGCATCTCGTGGGTCGCGCCGGTGCTCATCATCTTGATCCTGTCGCGGTGGGTGAGCTTGCCGTCGACGACCCGGACGTAGGTGACCACGCCGCGGTAGGTGTCGTAGACCGAGTCGAAGATCAGGGCCCGCGGCGGGGCGTCGGCGTCGCCCGACCGGGGCCGGGGTCTGGGCGACGATCTCGTTGAGCAGCTCCTCGACGCCGAAGCCGGTCTTGGCCGAGACCTGCAGCACGTCGGAGGGGTCGCAGCCGATGATGTGGGCCAGCTCGGCGGCGTACTTCTCCGGCTGCGCCGAGGGCAGGTCGATCTTGTTGAGCACCGGGATGACGTGCAGGTCGGCGCCCAGCGCCAGGTAGAGGTTGGCCAGCGTCTGCGCCTCGATGCCCTGAGCGGCGTCGACCAGCAGCACGGCGGCCTCGCAGGCCTCCAGCGAGCGGGACACCTCGTAGGTGAAGTCGACGTGACCCGGGGTGTCGATCATGTTGAGCACGTAGCTGCCCGGCGCTGGCGCCGGCCTCGTTGTCGGCGGCACCGTCCACGGCATCCGCACCGCCTGGCTCTTGATCGTGATGCCGCGCTCGCGCTCGATGTCCATCCGGTCGAGGTACTGCGCGCGGGCGGCTCCGCGCGTCGACGACACCGGTGAGCTGCAGCATCCGGTCGGCGAGCGTCGACTTGCCGTGGTCGATGTGCGCGATGATGCAGAAGTTGCGGATGATCGCGGGGTCGGTCTTGCCCGGCGTGGGCGCGGACGTCGAGATGGGCACAGGCGACTCTCGTTGGCGTGCAGGGGGACGGGTTCATTCCCACACCGGGCGCAGCCGCACCGCCTCGATCGCCCCCGGTCACCGGCCCCTCGCGGGGCGCCCGGCCCGACCCGGCGGCCCGTCGTGAGGCGGGCGCGCGGCGGGCGCGCGGGGCGTCGCACGGAGCGTCGTGGCCCGCCTCCACGCCGGGGCGGCCCCGATACGTACAATGTGCGCCATGCCCCTCTCGACCACCGGGCCCGGGGCGTGCACGCCCTGACACCGGTGCCGCACGGTCGCACCGCCCGTCGGCTGGACTGGCTGCTCCTGCCGCCGGCCACCCGGCGGCTGGTCGAGCAGCGCCTCGGCGCGCAGGTCGTCGAATCGCCGGTCGGCCGAGGCCGGCTACACCCCCGGGCTGGCCAGCGTGCTACCGGCGCGGACGGACGCACCGTCTTCCTCAAGGCCGCCAGCAAGCGGGCCCAGCGGCCGTTCGCCGCGGCCTACGCCGCCGAGGCCCGTCAGCGGCCGCGCTGCCCGCCGGTACGTCGACCCCGCGGCTGCTGTGGTCCCACGAGGACGACCTGTGGGTGGTGCTCGCCCAGGAGCACGTGGCGGGTCACAACCCGGTGCGGCCCTGGGCCGCCGACGAGCTCGGTGCCTGCCTGGACGCGCTGGAGGTGCTCGCCCACGACCTCACGCCCGCCGCCCATGCCGCTGCCCACCTTCGCCGACGAGTTCGCCGCCTTCCCCGCGGGCTGGGACCACGTCCGTCGGACGCAACCGGGGTGGCCGCACCTGGAGGAGGCCGCGGCGCTGGCCGCGGACTACGTGCGAGCCACCGCCGGCAGCACGCTGGTGCACACCGATGCGCGGGACGACAACTTCCTGCTCGTCGACGGGGCGGCCCTGCTGTGCGACTGGAACTTCCCGGTCGTCGGGGCGGCCTGGATCGACACCGTGTGCCTGCTGATCGTCTGCGCACGGCGACGGGGTCGACGCGGATGCCCTGCTCGCCCGGCGGCGCTGACCCGCGAGGTGGACCCCGGTGACGTCGACGTGCTGCTGGCCCTGCTGTGCGGCTACTTCCTCGAGCGCCGCGACCGGCCCGCGCCGTACTCCTCGCCGTACCTGCGCCGTCACCAGGACTGGTGCGCGGAGGTCTGCTGGGCCTGGCTGGCCCGGCGCCGGGGCTGGGAATGACCCCGCTCCGGGGCGGCCCTCCGTGCGGCGCTGGGGACGGCATGCACGATTTGGGGGCGTCCCGGCCCCGCTGCTACCCTCGAACCTGCGTGTCCGGGCGTCTGCCTGCCCACGACCGACAGGTCGGACGGACCTCCGCACCTCCGACCCGGCACCATCTCCGAAACGAACGATCGAGGCCTGCCCCGTGGCGAACATCAAGTCCCAGATCAAGCGCAACCGACAGAGCGCTGCTGCGCACGAGCGCAACAAGTCCGTGAAGTCGGCGCTCAAGTCTGCCGTTCGACGCTTCCGCGAGGCCGCCGAGTCCGGCGACGCCGACCAGGCCAAGACCCTGGCCGCCGCGGCGAGCCGCAAGCTGGACAAGGCCGCCTCGGCCGGCGTCATCCACAAGAACCAGGCCGCGAACAAGAAGTCCGCCATCAGCCGGCGCGCGCAGTCCCTCTGAGCCACCGCTGAGGGCTCCGGCCCCCACCGCACGTCCACGGAGCGCCGTCCCCTCGGGGGCGGCGCTTCGTCGTGTCAGCGGCCGCCGCGGGCCTCGGAGACCGTGAGCACCATCCGCTCCAGGGAGTACGCCGCGTCGCTGGCCGCGCCCTTCACGTCAGCGTCGGCCTGGGCCACCGCCACGATGGCCACACCGAGGCCGCGCTCGTCCCACCCCCGCGCCTGGTCGCGGATCATCCGCAGCTTCCACGGGGGCACCCCCGCCTCCCGGGCCAGGTCGGCGTCGCGCAGACCCCGTGGCGCCGAGGCCACCTTGGCCAGGCCCCGGAGCCCGTTGGCGAAGGCGCTGGTGACGAGCACCGCGGCGGTGCCGTTGTCCAGGGCCCAGCGCAGCTCCTCCAGGGCCGCCTCGGTGCGACCGGCCAGCGCGGCGTCGGCGATCCCGAAGGACTTCACCTCGGCCCGCCCACCGAAGTAGGCGCGCACGCGTGGCTCGCTCAAGGGCTCCCCCGGGAAGTCGCTGGTCAGCTGGTGGGCGGCACCCGAGAGGGCACGGAGGTCCTGCCCGACCGCCTGCACCAGCAGGTCGGCGGCCTCGTCGTCGATGCGCCCGCCGTGCCCGCGCACCTCGGCGTGCACGAACCGCGAGAACTCCGAGGGCTTGAGCGAAGCCGACCGGACCTCGGTGACCGTCGCCACCTTGCGCAGCCGGGTGAGCAGTCCGCTGCCCTTCTGCCCTCCTGAGTGCACCAGCACCAGCCCGATCTCCTCGGCCGGCGCGGCGGCGTAGCCGAGCAGGCCCTCGTGGACGTCGTCGGGCAGGTCCTCCAGCCCCCGGACCACGACGCAGCGCACGGAGGAGAACAGGGAGGGGGCGGCGAGGTCGCCCAGGGCGGCCATCGTCAGCTGGTCGGCGGTGGTCTCGCTGACCTCGGACTCCGGGTCGGCGGCACGGACCGCACCGATGGCGGCGCTCACGGTGCGCTGGTTGAGCAGCTCCTCCGGCCCGGTGACCAGGGTGACGTGGCCGAGGACGTCGGCGGCCTTCGGTGTTCCCATGATGGCGCCAGCCTGTCACACGCCACCGACAGCCGCGGGCGCGATCCGGCCTCGTGCAAGCGTCCTCCCGGCGTCCTCCGGGCGTCACCCGGCGTCCTCCGGGCGTCACCCGGACCGGCTCCGCGTCCCCAGCCGTCCACGGTCCACCGTGACCGCGACGTCACCGCCGATGTCGGTGCGCGCCACGCGCATGCCGTCCCGGCCGAGCAGTGCGAGCGTGGACGCGGCCGGGTGCCCGTAGTCGTTGTCGAGCCCGACCGACACGACCGCCAGCCGGGCGCCGAGGGAGGACAGCAGCGCGGGGTCCTGGTAGCGGCTGCCGTGGTGAGGCACCTTCAGGACGTCCACCCGCAGGTCGGGGACCGCCCGGTGCAGCGCCTCCTGCGCCTCGGGCTCCATGTCCCCGGACAGCAGCAGGCGCACGCCCTCGACCTGCACCAGCAGCACCAGGCTGGCGTTGTTGGCCTGCGACCCTTCCTCCCCCAGCGGCTCGGAGGCCCCACCCGGCCGCGGGCCCAGCACCTGCCAGGTCAGCCGGCCGACGCGGCGGACCTCGCCGTACGCCGGCACCCGCACCGGCACGCCCGCCCGAGCGGCCCACCGACGGACCTCGCGGGCGCCGTGGACCGGGTCGTTCACCGGCGAGACGTCCACCTCCCCCGCCCGGTGGTGCTCCAGCACCCCGGTCAGCCCGTCGACGTGGTCGGCGTGGAAGTGGGTGAGGACCACGACGGGGAGGGCCCGCACGCCGAGCCGGCCCAGGCACCGGCCCATCGCCGACGGGTCGGGGCCGGTGTCGACGACGACCGCGGACCCGCTCCCGGCGTTCAGTACCAGACCGTCGCCCTGCCCGACGTCGCAGGCGACCATCACCCAGTGCGGCGGTGGCCACCCCGGGGTGGGCAGGGGTCGAAGCATGACCACCACCACCAGCACGCCGCTCAGCAGCACCGACCACCGCGCGCTGCGCAGCACGGACGTGGCGGCGAGGGCCACCAGCAGGCAGAGCAGCGCCAGCACGAGGACCGACACACCTCCGGCCGACCAGTCCAGCGCCGCGGTCGGAAGCCGGGCCAGGTGCGTGGCGACGGCGATGATCCACCAGGCGCACGCCCCCGCGGCCCACCCCAGGGCGCTCCCCAGCGGCGGTACCACCAGAACGACGAAACCAGCCACGAGGCCGAGCACCGTGGCGGGGGCCACGGCCGCGGACACCGCGAGGTTGGCCACCACGGCGACGAGGCTGACCTGGCCGGAGAGCGCGGCGATGACCGGGGTGCACGCCAGCTGGGCGGCGAACGGCACCGCCAGCGCCTCGGCGGCCGGTCGCGGCAGCCAGGTCATCAGCGCGTCGCGGAACGGAGGCCCGAGGAACAGGATGCCGGCCGTGGCCAGGGAGGAGAGCGCGAAGCCGACCGAGAGCACCAGCCAGGGGTCCAGCAGCAGCAGGACGAGGACGGCCACCCCGAGCGCCCGCACCCCACGGTCCCGGCCCTGCGAGCCGAGGCCCCACAGGGCGACCGAGCCCATCGCCGCGGCCCGCAGCACGCTGGGCTCGGGCCGAGCCAGGGCCACGAACCCGACCACGCCGAGCGCGCCCACCAGAGCGAGCCCACGCGAGCGGACGCCGCCCCACCGCGCGAGCACCAGCAGGAACCCGACCACGAGGGTGAGGTTCGTGCCCGAGACGGCCGCCAGGTGGGTCAGGCCGCAGGTCCGGAAGTCGGCCACCACCTGCTCCGACATGGCCTGGTCGTCACCGACCACCAGCGCCGGGACCAGGGCCCGGGCATCCGGCGTCGGACCGGTGACGGCGCCCCGCAACCCGGTCCGGACCGCCGCTGCTGCCGACAGCAGCTCGCCGGGCGGCTGCAGCACCCGGGGCGGGCGGGAGGTGGACAGCACACCGGCCAGGTCCGGGCCGTCGGAGGGACCCAGCCGACCGGACGCGGCCACGCGGGCGCCCAGGGCGGCGCGGGCCCAGCTCCGGTCGCCGATCACGAGCAGGGGCACGCGGGTCTCGTGGCGGCGACCCCGGCCGACGATCTCGGTCACCACGACCCGGGTCAGCGTGTACGCGCCGAAGCGGCCGGTGCGCACCACGGGGTCGGTGCTGACCCGCGCCACCACGGACACAGCGGCTCCCTGCCCGGCCAGCGAGGCGACCGCTCCGCTGCGGTTGACCTCGGCGCGCACGCCACCGACGGCGGCCACGGCGACGGCCGCGAGCAGGCAGCCCACCAGCATCGCCACCGGGTGGCCACGCCTCCTGCGCACGAGGACCAGGAGGCACATCCCCGCCAGCAGCCCGAGGCAGACCGTCGCCGGCAGCCCGAGCACGGCCAGGCCACCGGCCCACCCCGAGGTCCCCAGGGCCATCGCGCGCAGGTCCGGCAGCACCCGGGGCCTGTCCCCCGGCGCCCCCGGCTCCGGCAGCCGGGGCATCAGAGCGTGACGAAGGGCGCGATCTTGGCCAGCGTCGCGTCGCCGATGCCCGAGACCTCCAGCAGCTCGTCCACGGCGGTGAACGTGCCGTGCTCGGTGCGGAAGGCCAGGATCGACTGCGCGGTCACCGGGCCCACCCCGGGCAGCTCCTCCAGCTCCGCCTGGCCGGCGGTGTTGATGTCGACCATGGGCACCGCGGAGCCCGCGGAGCCCGCAGAGCCGGAGGGTGCCGCGGGGGCGGCCGACGCCGCCTGTGCCGCCACCCCCGCGACGGGCGGCACGCCGACCACGATCTGCTCCCCGTCGGCCAGCACCCGGGCCAGGTTGAGGGAGCCGAGCCGCACCCCGGGTCGCGCACCGCCGGCGGCCTCCAGCGCGTCGACGACGCGGGCCCCCGCCGGGAGGGTGGCGATCCCGGGCCGTCGTACCTTCCCGGCCACGTCGACGACCACCTGGGCGGCGGCTGGGGCACCGGTGGTGGTCCCGGCCGCTCCCTGCCCTCCGGGAACGGGGCCGACGCCGCCCGCGGCGGCCGTCGTACCCGAGCCGGCCGGGCCGGCTGAGCCGCCGGGGCCGACGGAGCCACCCGGGCCGCCGGGTGGTCCCGGCGCCGTGGGAACGACGGACGAGGCCGACGACGGCAGGCCGACCAGGCTGGAGGGCACGACGGCAGGGGGCAGCACCGCCTCGTCCCCACCTCTGGCCTGGCCCAGCCACCAGAGGGTCGCGGCACCGCCGAGCACCAGCACGAGCCCGAGCACCGCCAGGTGCGCGCCCGACATGCGTCCCGTGCCCTGCAGGAGGAGTGGCAACCGGTCCCCCGTCCAGCCGGAGACGAGCCCGCGGAGCCCGACCGAGCGGTGGGCATGCCGCCCGGCCTGCACGGGCGAAGGCGTGTAGGCGCGGGTGAAGGCGCGGGTGAAGGCGCTGAGTGCGCTGTCCGGGTCGGCGGCGGGACCGGGGCCGCATCGGTACTCGGGGTCGGGCTCGCGAACGGAGCCCGGCGACCGTCCAGGGGTGGCCCACCGGACCCACCCGCCCCCGGCTCCGGCGGGGGCGGCGGCGACCACCCCCTCCGGTCCGGGAGGTCCGGGCGGATCTCGGCGAGCTCGGCGCTCAGCAGCTCGAGCCGTCGCCGGGCGACCTCGCTGACCTGCTCCTGGTTGGTCCTCCGTGAGCGCATGCGACGAAACTAGGGGCGCGTCGAGTGCCCCGGAAGCGCCGATCCGGAGCCTGTGGACGAGCGGTCGTCGTCCGCCAGCGTGGACGTTCCCGGGCCGGCGACCGACCATGCTCGAGCCCCTCGGCGCGCACGTCCGCACCCCGGCCGGTCAGCACCTCAGCCGGGACCGGCACTCACCTCGCCACGGACCCTCAGCGAGGGGACACCACGACCGCGACCATGCCCGGCCCGACGTGGGCGCCGATGACCGCGCCGACCTCGCCGACCTGCACCCCCCGGTCCGCCAGGTTGTCCGCCAGGCGCCGCCCGAGGTGCTCGGCCAGGGTGCCGGCCCGGTCGGGGTTGGCCAGGTGCGCCACGGCGACGTCGACGGGTCGGTCGGCGGCGGCGGCCACGGCGAGCTCCTCCAGCCGGCTCAGCGCCCGGGCCGCGGTGCGGACCTTCTCGCGCGTCCCGATGCGGCCGTCGACGATCTCCAGCAGCGGCTTGACGGCCAGCGCCGAGCCCAGCAGCGCGGCGGCGGCACCGATCCGGCCCCCACGGCGCAGGTACTCCAGGGTGTCGACGTAGAACAGCGAGGTCGTGGCGTCGGCCCGGGCCAGGGCGGCCCCGGCCGCCTCCTCCCCGGAGCCCCCGCGGTCCAGCACGTCGGCGGCCGCGAGCACGGCGAAGCCGGTCGCCATGCCGAGCTGGCGGGTGTCGACCACCCGGACCGGCAGCGGCGCCTCCCGCGCTGCGAGCTGGGCCGACTCGAAGGTGCCGCTCATCTCCCCCGAGAGGTGCAGCGAGAGCACCTCGGAGGCGCCTCCCTCCGCCGCGCGGCGGTAGGCGTCCGCGAACACCGCCGGTGTCGGTCGCGACGTGCTCACCGGTGACCACTCGCGCAGCGCCTCGGCGATCATGTCGGAGGTGGCCGCCTCGTCGACGCCCTCGTCGTACGAGCGGGCGCCGACGACCACCTGCAGGGGCACCACCACGATGTCGCGGACGCGCACGACGTCGGCGGGCAGCAGCGCCGTGGAGTCGGTGACGAGGGCGACGCTGCGGGACATGGCCGAAGGCTATCCGCCGTCACGGGGAATCCTGCGCCGCACGCCGGGGTTGCCTGCACAGGCCGTCTCGCGGCACACGAACCCCTGAGAAGGAGACCCATGCGCGTCGTCATCGCCGGTGGACACGGACAGATCGCCCTGCTGCTCGAGAGGGAGCTCGTCTCCCGCGGGCACACCGCCGTCGGCATCGTGCGGAACCCGGACCACCGCGACGACCTGGCCGAGGCCGGCGCCGACAGCGTGGTGCTCGACCTCGAGCAGGCCGACGTCGACGCGGTGGCCGAGGTGCTCGAGGGTGCGGACGCGGTCGTCTTCGCGGCCGGGGGCGGTCCCGACAGCGGCCCCGAGCGCAAGGAGACCGTGGACAAGGGGGCGGCGGTGCTGCTGGCCGACGCCGCCGAGAGGGCCGGGGTCCGCCGCTACGTCATGGTCTCCTCGATGGGCACCGAGAAGGCCGACCCCACCAGCCAGGACGCGTTCCAGGTGTACCTACGGGCCAAGAAGGCCGCCGACGACGACCTGCGCGCCCGCGACCTCGACTGGACCGTCGTACGTCCCGGCAAGCTGACCGACGACCCGGCGGGCGGTCGCGTGCAGGTCGGGGTGCTGCCGCGCGGCGAGATCCCCCGCGCCGACGTGGCCACCGTGCTGGCCGAGACGCTGGTGACGGACGCGACCATCGGCTCCACGTTCGACCTGCTCGCGGGCCACCAGACCGTCGAGGCGGCCCTCGGCGGACTCTGAGCCGCTCCTTCGGCGTCCGGCGGCCCGTCGCGCCGGCACTGCCCACGGAGAACTACCCCTGCCCATGGTGGGTCCACCATGGGCAGCGGCAGGTTCCCGGCATCACCTGGTAATCCAGGCGGGGTCGGGCGGCGGGGTCAGGCGGTGACGAAGTTGACCAGGCGGGGCTCCCGTACGACGACGGTCCGCACGGTCGCACCTTCCAGGGCCCGCACCACGGCCGGGTCGGCGCGGGCGACCCGCTCCAGCTCCTCGGCGGAGATGTCGGGAGCCACCTCCAGCTTGGCTCGCAGCTTGCCCTTGACCTGGACGATCGCGGTGACCGACTCCTCGACCAGCAGGGCCGGGTCGACCACCGGCCAGCCGGCGCGGGCCACCGTGGGCTCGTGGCCCAGGCGCTCCCACATCTCCTCGGCCAGGTAGGGGGCGACCAGGCTCAGCATGATCGCGACCGTCTCGGTGGCCTCGCGCACGGCGGGGTCGGCCGGTCCCACGGCGCCGTCGACGGCCTTGCGGGTGGCGTTGACCAGCTCCATGACGCGGGCGACCACGACGTTGAAACGGTGCGACTCCACCAGCGCGGTGGCCTCGTGCACCGTCTTGTGGGTGGTACGACGCAGCCCGACGTCACCGCCCTCGGCGGGGGTGCCCACGGGCGAGGTCACGTCCCCGCTCAGCCGCCAGGCCCGCTGCAGGAACTTCAGCGACCCGCCCGGGGACAGGTCGGCCCAGTCGATGTCGTCCTCGGGGGGCCCGGCGAACACCATGGTCAGCCGGACCGCGTCGACGCCGTACCGGTCGATCATCTCGCCCAGGTTGACGCCGTTGCCCAGGGACTTGCTCATGCCCTTGCCCTGGTTGATGACCTGGCCCTGGTTCAGCAGCGCGGTGAACGGCTCCACGAAGTCGACCATGCCCATGTCGTGCAGCACCTTGGTGAAGAAGCGGCTGTACAGCAGGTGCAGGATCGCGTGCTCCACGCCACCGACGTACTGCGCGGCCGGCATCCACCGGCGCACGGCCTCCACGTCGAAGGGCACCTCGGTCTCGTGCGGGGAGCAGTAGCGCAGGAAGTACCACGAGGAGTCCACGAAGGTGTCCATGGTGTCGCTGTCGCGTCGGGCCGGGCCACCGCACGACGGGCACTCCACCTCGACCCACTCCGTCGCCGCGGCCAGCGGGGAGCTGCCCCGCGGCTTCAGGTCGGCACCCTTCAGCTCGGGCAGCAGCACGGGCAGCTGGTCGTCGGGCACCCCCACCTCGCCGCAGTCCGGACAGTGGATGATCGGGATCGGGCAGCCCCAGAACCGCTGGCGGGACAGCAGCCAGTCGCGCAGCCGGAAGTTGACCGCGCCCTCGCCCCGGCCGTCGGCCTCCAGCCGCTCGATGACCCGGGCGATGCCGGCCGCCTTGTCGGTCAGGCCGTCCAGCTCACCCGAGCTCACGTAGGACCCGTCGCCGGTGGTGGCGACGTAGGTCTCCTCCGGGTTCGGCTCGCCGGTGTCCACGACGCGGCGCACCGGCAGCGAGAACTGCTTCGCGAAGTCCAGGTCCCGCTGGTCGTGCGCGGGCACGGCCATGATCGCGCCCGTGCCGTAGTCGGCCAGCACGTAGTCGGCGGCCCACACCGCGACGTCCTCGCCGGTCAGCGGGTTGCGGGCGGTGACGCCCAGGTCGACGCCGGTCTTGGGTCGGTCGGTGGCCAGCCGCTCGATGTCGGAGGCCTTGCGGACCCCGTCCCGGTAGGCCTCGAAGGCGGCCATCCGATCCGGCGCGCAGATCTCCTCGGCCAGCGCGGCGTCGGCGGCCACGACCATGAAGGTCGCGCCGTGCACCGTGTCGGGCCGGGTCGTGTAGACGGTCAGCGGGCGGGTGGAGCCGTCGGCCAGCGTCAGGTCGAAGACCACGTGCGCCCCGACCGAGCGGCCGATCCAGTTGCGCTGCATGGCCAGCACCCGCTCGGGCCAGGTCTCCTGCAGCGGCACCATGTCGTCCAGCAGCCGCTGGGCGTACTCGGTGACCTTGAAGTACCACTGGGACAGCTCGCGCTTGGTGACCTCGGCACCGCACCGCTCGCAGCGGCCGTCGACGACCTGCTCGTTGGCCAGCACGGTCTGGTCGTGGGGGCACCAGTTGACGGGCGAGAACTTGCGGTAGGCCAGGCCACGCTCGCGGAAGCGCAGGAACAGCCACTGCGTCCAGCGGTAGTACTCCGGGTCGCTGGTGTGCAGCCGTCGCGACCAGTCGAAGGAGACCGCGTAGCGGCGGAACGACTCGGCCTGGGTCTCGATGTTGGCGTAGGTGTACGTCGCGGGGTGCTCGTCACGCCGGATCGCGGCGTTCTCGGCGGGCAGCCCGAAGGAGTCCCAGCCGATCGGGTTCAGCACGTCGTAGCCGCGCTGCCACCAGTACCGCGCGATGACGTCGTGCAGGGCCATCACCTCGGCGTGGCCCATGTGCAGGTCCCCGCTGGGGTAGGGGAACATCGTCAGCGCGTAGCGGCGCTCGCGCGAGCCGTCGTCGGCGGCCTGGAACGGGTTGAGCTCCTCCCACACCGGTCGCCACTTGTCCTGGGTGGCCGTCACGTCGTACGACGGGGCGTCCCGTCGCGGTGGGTGCTGCTGCTGCTCGGTCATGTCGGTCGGCTTCCTGGTCGCACGGTCTGCGGGCACAAAAAAACCCCTCCGGTCAGAGGGGTGGCCGCGTCGGCATCGGTGGGCCCGGACGGGCACCGGTCAACGCGGCCGGCTAAGGAGCAGGTGCTTGCGCATGGTGTGGAGACTAGCGCACCGGGCGGTGCGGGTGCCGGGGAGACACCGCTCCCCGCACCCGCCCCGGTCACGGCCGGGCCGTCAGCTGCTGCTCCAGCACCTCCGAGAGCCGTTCGAGCGCGTGCGCCAGGGCGGCGTACGTCTCGTCGCCGAGGGCCGCCCACCACTCCTTCTCCATCCGCTCGACGGTCTGACGGATGACGTCGGCGGCCTCCCAGCCGCGGTCGGTCAGCCGCACCACCCGGGTGCGGCGGTCGTCGGGATGCGACTCCCGGCGAATGTAGCCGCCCGCCTCCAGCTGGTGGAGCAGGTGGTTCATCGCCTGCTTGGACGCCTGCGTCCGCTGGGCCAGGATGCCCGGCCGCTGCCCGTCCGGGCCCGGGTGCTGGAACACCCCCAGGTGCGCCGGCAGCACGTCGTCGAAGCCGGCGTCACGCAGGTTGGTCATCACTTCGTGACGGACCACCGTCGTCGGTCGGCGCAACAGGGCGCCCACCGACGGCAGGGCGCCGTCAACCGCATCGTCCCTCATTCACTGTCCCCCCGGACATGAGTGTCATCTCGAAGCCCCCCGGCTCCGAGACAAGTGTGCCCCGCACCACCCAGTTAGTAGTATTTTTTACTACTTTTCGGGCCAAAACTTTACCGAGCGACCCCTCAAGTCGGGGCAGGACGTGCGGGTCGTACGTGGGGGTCAGGCCGGGCCGGACGGGGTCGAGGGCTCCGACTCCACGTGCTCGGGGACCACGACCGGACGCAGCCGGGCCCACAGCAGGAAGCCCGCCGACACCACGACCATGCCGATCCCGGCGTACAGGTTGATGTGCACGCCGTCGGACTTGGCCAGCTGGGAGTCGCTCGTCCCGAAGAGGCCGACGAGCACCAGCACCACGCCGTAGATCCCGATCAGCGAGGCGATGAAGACCCGGATGTCGAACGCGCCGGCCTTGTGCGGCGCCTCGGTGTCGTGCGTGGACCCGCTCGTGGGGTTGCTTGCCATGGTCGGCCTCCCTTACCAGAAGATGATGTTGAGGACGATGACGATGACGGCGCCGATCCCGGCCAGGTAGGTCGGCTGCTCGTACCAGGTCAGGGCCTTCTCGTTGGCGTCGTGGAAGTCGGCCTTGGGGGTCAGGCTGTAGACCAGGCCGCGCAGCTCGGACTCCTTGCGTGGCTGGGTGACCATGGTGACCGCGATGCTGACCAGGATGTCGACGACGAACGCCGCTCCGGCCGCGGCGAAGCTGGCGCCCTGGCCGCTCAGCGAGAACACGCCCAGCGACAGGCCGCCGAGGACGTCGGTGCCCAGCACCGCGACCACGATGGCCGCCGCCGTGCCGCTGACGAGCCCGGCCCACCCGGCGGTGGCCGTCATCCGCTTCCAGAACATGCCGAGGATGAAGGTGGCGAACAGTGGGGCGTTGAAGAAGCCGAAGAGGGTCTGCAGGTAGGCCATGATGTTGGAGTACTGCGCCGCGAACAGCGCCGTCCCGATCGCCACCACGGTCGCCGCGACCGTCGCGATCCGGCCCACCGCCAGGTAGTAGCCGTCCGGCTTGTCCTTCTTCACGTAGGTCTGCCAGAGGTCGTAGGAGAAGACCGTGTTGAAGGCCGAGATGTTGGCGGCCATGCCGGCCATGAAGGAGGCCAGCAGACCCGCGATGGCCACGCCCAGCATGCCGTTGGGGAGGAGGTCGCGGATCAGGTAGATCAGCGTGTTGTTGTAGTCGAAGCTCGAGCTGCTGCTGGCCTTCGCCTCGGCGACCTGGGTGACCGCGACGCCGGCGATCATGCCGGGGAAGATGACGATGAACGGGATGAACATCTTCGGGAACGCCCCGATGATGGGGGCCTTCTTGGCCGCGGTGATCGAGCTGGAGGCCATCGCGCGCTGCACCTCGACGAAGTTCGTCGTCCAGTAGCCGAAGGACAGCACGAAGCCGAGGCCGAAGACCAGGCCGATCACCGACAGCACCGGGTTGTCGATGGCGGTGAGGTTGGTGCCGGGCCACGAGGAGAGCTGGTCGGCCCCGCCGGGGGTGCCCGCGATCTTGTCCTTCAGGCCGCCGTAGCCGCCGACCTTGTGCAGCCCCACCAGGGTCAGCGGCAGCAGCGCCGCGACGATGACGAAGAACTGCAGCACCTCGTTGTAGATGGCCGCCGACAGGCCGCCGAGGGTGGTGTAGGTCAGCACGACGATCGCCGCCGCGACCAGGGAGACGTAGAGGTTCCAGCCGAGGATGACCTCGACGATCTTGGCCAGCAGGTACAGGTTGATGCCGGCGATGAGCAGCTGGGCGATCGCGAAGCTCAGCGCGTTGACCAGGTGGGCGCCGGTGCCGAAGCGGCGGCGCATGAACTCGGGGACCGAGCGCACCTTCGAGCCGTAGTAGAACGGCATCATCACGACGCCGAGGAACAGCATCGCCGGCACCGCGCCGATCCAGAAGTAGTGCACGGTGGGGATGCCGAACTGGGCGCCGTTGGCCGACATGCCGATGATCTCGACCGCACCGAGGTTGGCCGAGATGAACGCCAGCCCGGTCACCCAGGCGGGCAGCGACCGGCCCGACAGGAAGAAGTCGATGCTGCTGGACACCGCGCGTTTGGCCATGATGCCGATGCCCAGCACGAAGACGAAGTACAGCGCGATCAGCGAGTAGTCGACCCAGTTCGTGTCGAGGCGCAACTGTGAGCTCGCAGCGAGAATCATCGTGCCTCCTGGCGGTACCCGGAATGAACCGTGCCGCACGTTACTCCCCCGTTCCGGCCAAAGACATGCCTCGGGGCCCGGCGCGCCACGAGTCGGCACGGCGGGCGCCACGGGCCCGGTCTAGGGTCGGGGCGGTGGGACGACGAGGCACGAGACGACGGAGGCGGCCGGCATGACGTGGTTGGTGACCGGGGGTGCGGGCTACATCGGCTCGCACGTGGTCCGGGCGTTCGGCGAGCAGGGGCTCGGGGCCGTCGTGCTCGACGACCTCTCCAGCGGGCACCGGGGCTTCGTGCCCGACGACGTGCCGTTCGTGCGAGGGCAGCATCCTCGACACCGGGCTGGTGGCCCGCACCCTGCGCGAGCACGAGGTCGACGGGCGTCGTGCACCTCGCCGGCTTCAAGTACGCCGGGGTGTCGGTGCAGCGCCCGCTGCACACCTACGAGCAGAACGTCACCGGCACGGTGAGCGTGCTGCGCGGCGATGGCAGGACGCCGGCGTCGGCCGCATGGTGTTCTCCTCCAGCGCCGCGACCTACGGCACGCCCGACGTGCGACCTGGTCACCGAGCGAGACCGCCGACGCGCCCGGAGTCGCCGTACGGCGAGTCGCAAGCTCATCGGCGAGTGGCTGCTGCGCGACCAGGGCGTGGCGACCGGGCCTCGCCACACGTCGCTGCGCTACTTCAACGTCGTCGGCTCGGGCAGCCCCGACCTGTACGACACCAGCCCGCACAACCTGTTCCCGCTGGTCATCGAGGCGCTGATCGAGGGCCGCACCCCGCGGATCAACGGCGTCGACTACCCGACGCCCGACGGCACCTGCGTGCGCGACTACGTGCACGTCGCCGACCTGGCCGCACTCGCACGTGGCCGCGGCCCGCGCCCTCGACGCGGGCGACCGCTCGAGCCGGTCTACAACCTCGGCAGCGGCGAGGGCGTGTCGGTGCGCCAGATCATGGACGCCATGGCCCGGGTCACCGGCATCGACTTCGAGCCCGAGGTCGCGACCGCGGCGCGCCGGGCGACCCCGCCCGCATCGTCGCGTCCGGCGAGCTGGCCGCCCGCGACCTCGACTGGCGGATGCGGCACACCGTCGACGAGATGGTCCGCAGCGCGTGGGAGGCCCGCGCAGGCGCCCGTCGGTGAGCGGCCGATGACCGTGCTCGACCTGTTCCGGCTCGACGGCAAGGTGGCCGTGGTCACCGGCGCGTCCTCCGGCCTGGGCGTCTCCTTCGCCCAGGCGCTGGCCGAGGCGGGGGCGGACGTCGTGCTGGCCGCACGCCGGGTGGACCGGCTGGAGGAGACCCGGGCGCTCGTCGAGGCCACCGGCCGGCGCGCGCTCGACGGTGCAGACCGACGTCGCCGACCCCGATGCCTGCCAGGCCCTGGTCGACGCGGCGGTCGCGGGAGCTCGGCCAGGTCGACGTGCTGGTCAACAACGCCGGCATCGGGCACCGCCGTACCGGCCACCCGGGAGACCCCCGAGCAGTTCCGGCAGGTCGTCGACGTCAACCTCAACGGGTGCTACTGGATGGCCCAGGCGTGCGGTCGGGTCATGCAGCCGGGCAGCAGCATCGTCAACATCAGCAGCGTCCTCGGGCCTCACCACCGGCGGGCTGCCGCAGGCGGCGTACTCCGCGACCAAGGCCGGCGCTGATCGGGCTGACCCGCGACCTCGCCGCGCAGTGGACCGGCCGCAAGGGCATCCGGGTGAACGCGCTGGCGCCGGGGTTCTTCGCCTCGGAGATGACCGACACCTACCCCGAGGGCTACCTCGAGCTGGCCATGGCCCGGGTGCCGGCCGGCCGCAAGGGCGAGGGCGCCGAGCTCGCGGCGGCGCTGGTGTTCCTGGTCAGCGACGCCGGCGGGTACGTCACCGGCCAGACGCTCGTGGTGGACGGCGGCATGACCATCGCGTGAGCGCGGCGCCCGACGACGCCGACCGCGCCTGACGACACCCTGGTGCCGCCCCTGGACGCCATGGCTCACGCTGCGCCACCCCTCAGCCTGGTCTTGGGAATCGGTGGGAGGATCGAGGCATGAGCACCCAGTCGAACCTGCGCAACCTGAAGACCGGCCTGACGCTGGAGTGGCCGCAGTCACTCGGCGTCTACGACAAGTACGTCGACGCCCAGAGCGCCGTCGACTTCCTGTCCGACCGCGAGTTCCCGGTGGAGAACTGCCTGATCGTCGGCACCGAGCTGAAGCAGATGGAACGGGTGACCGGCCGGCTCACCACCGGGCGGGTCGCGATCGGCGGCATGCTGTCGGGCGTCTGGCTCGGCGTCTTCGTCGGGCTGCTGTTCTCCTTCTTCGAGACCGGGAACGCGTTCGTGACCATCGTGTCCACGCCCTGTTCGGGGCGCTCTTCGGGGTCATCTGGGCCCTGGTCGGGTACGCCGCCACCCGCGGCCAGCGCGACTTCAGCTCGGTCAGCCGGATCGTGGCCACGCGCTACGAGGTGCTGGTCGAGCACAAGCTCGCCGCCCAGGGCCGGGAGCTGCTCCAGCAGCTGCCGGGCCACAGCGCCTCGCAGCAGACCTTCTAGCCCGCACAGCGGCGTCACGGCTCGGTGGTGTCGTACGCGTACGGCGGACGTCCTCCGCGTACGGCGGACGGCGTACTGCCCACGGAGAACCGCCGCTGCCCATGGTGGGTCCACCATGGGCAGCAACAGTTTTCCGACATCCCATGGGAATCGCGATGGGAGCGGGTCAGACGGGGGTCAGGAGCCGCTGGTGGCCTCCGCCAGCTTGCCGAGCGAGTCCTCGAGGGCGCTCTCGGGCACGAGCGGGAAGCTGATCTTCGACAGCAGGGCCTGGTCGGTGACACTGGCTCCAGTCGTAGGTCAGCGAGACCGTGGTGGCGTCCGACCCTTCGGACTTGAGCTCCCACAGCCACTCCCAGCCGGGGGGCTCGTTGCCGGCGGGGGCGGTCTTCCAGCCGATCATCTTGTCCTCGTCGAAGGCGCTGACGATGTTGTCGGTCTGGTACTCCCCGCCCATGTGGTCGCCGGTCATGTTCATGGTGAACTGCTGGCCGACCTTGGTGAGCCGGTCGCCCTTGGCCAGCCCGCGGAAGAAGCCGGAGCCGTCCAGGTCGGTGTGCCGGTGCGGGTTGGACAGGATCGAGAAGAGCTCCTTGGCGGAGGACGGGATCTCCCGCGTGACGGTCATGGACGTGGTGTCGGTCATGTCCCGTCTCGTACCCGACGGGATGCGCGTCCACACCTGACCGGCACCCCGACCGGTACCCCGAGAACGGGCACCCCGACGGGTACGACGGGGGACGTCACAGGATGAAGAGCATCTCCTGGTAGGTCGGCAGCGCCCACAGGTCGTCGGCCACGACGGCCTCGAACCGGTCGGCGGCGGCCCGCACCGCCGCCATCGCCGGCAGCAGCTCGTCGCGGGCGTGCTCGCGCCTCGGCCAGCGGCGACGACGCGTGCCTCGGCCTGCAGCGCCGCGTCCAGCACGCCAGCCCCGCCCGCAGCTCGGCCAGCGGGCTCGGAGACCGCCTCCAGCACGGAGGTGTCGGCCTCGACGCCGGCCGCCCTCAGGGCCCCGATGTTGGTGGCCAGCTCGGTCTGGTAGCGCACCGCCGCCGGCAGCACGGTGGTCGTGCCGATCTCCAGGGTCAGCCGGGCCTCCACGCCGACGGTCAGCGCGTAGTGCTCGAGCCCGATCTCGTAGCGGCTGTGCATCTCGCGGTGGTTGAAGACCTTGTAGTGCTCGAAGAGCTCCATGGCTCGTGGCGAGATCAGCTCCGGCAGGGCGTCCAGCGTCGTCCGCAGGTTGGGCAGGCCGCGGGCCTCGGCCTCCAGCTGCCAGTCCTCGGAGTAGCCGTCCCCGTTGAAGACCACCGCGCCGTGGCTGGTGATCATGTCGCGAGCACCTCCTGCACGGCGGTGTTGAACTCGGTGCCGCCGGCCGACGGCCGTCTCCAGCGTCGGTGGCGATGTGGTCCAGGGCCTCGGCCATGATCGTGTTCAGCGTGACCATCGGCCCGGCCACGGTCTGGCCCGACCCCGGTGCCCGGAACTCGAAGCGGTTGCCGGTGAAGGCGAACGGGCTGGTCCGGTTGCGGTCGCCCGGGTCGGTGGGCAGCACGGGCAGGGTGTCCGCGCCGATGACCAGGGAGCCGCCGTCCTTCGACGAGGTCGCGCCCCCCTTGGCGATCTGGTCGAACACGTCCGCGAGCTGGTCGCCGAGGAAGATCGAGATGATGGCGGGCGGTGCCTCGTTGGCGCCGAGCCGGTGGTCGTTGGACGCCGAGGCGACCGAGGCCCGCAGCAGGCCGCCGAACTGGTGGACCGCGCGGATCACCGCGGAGCAGAAGACCAGGAACTGTGCGTTGTCGTGCGGGTTGTCCCCCGGCAGCAGCAGGTTGCCCTGGGTGGCGTTGCCGATGGAGAAGTTGACGTGCTTGCCGGATCCGTTGACGCCCTCGAACGGCTTCTCGTGGAACAGGCACTCCATGCCGTGCTTCTTGGCCACCGACTTGAACGTCGTCATCAGCAGCTGCTGGTGGTCGGCGGCCACGTTGGCCCGCTCGAACATGGGCGCGATCTCGAACTGGCCGGGGGCGACCTCGTTGTGCCGCGTCTTGGCCGGGATGCCGAGCTTGAACAGCTCCCGCTCGGTGTCCATCATGAAGCCCAGCACCCGCTCGGGCACCGCGCCGAAGTAGTGGTCGTCGAACTCCTGGCCCTTGGGCGGCTTGGTGCCGAACAGCGTCCGGCCGGCGTTCAGCAGGTCGGGCCGGGCGAGGAAGAAGTGCCGGTCGACCAGGAAGTACTCCTGCTCGGCCCCGCAGTAGGACACCACGCGCTCGGGGTCGTGGCCGAAGAGCCGCAGGATGCGCTCGGCGTGCTGGGCCATGGCCTGCTGCGAGCGCAGCAGCGGCGTCTTGTAGTCCAGCGCCTCCCCCGTCATGGAGACGAACACGGTCGGGATGCACAGCGTGTTCCCGTTCGGGGTCTCCAGCACGTACGCCGGGCTGGTGACGTCCCAGCCGGTGTAGCCGCGGGCCTCGAAGGTGTTGCGCAGCCCCCCGCTCGGGAAGCTCGAGGCGTCCGGCTCGCCCTGGACCAGCGTCTTGCCCGCGAACTCCGCGATGGCCGAGCCGTCGGCGGCCGGCTCCAGGAAGCTGTCGTGCTTCTCGGCCGTGAAGCCGGTCAGCGGGTAGAACACGTGGGCGTAGTGCGTGGCGCCCTTGTCCAGGGCCCAGTCCTTCATGGCCGAGGCGACCGCGTCGGCGACGGCCGGGTCGAGCGGGGCCGAGTGCTCGATGGTGGCCACCACGGACCGGTAGACCGACTTGGGCAGCCGCTGCTGCATCACCGCACGGGTGAAGACGTTGTCGCCGAAGACCTGGCCGGGCGTCTCGCCCCGCTGGAAGCTCACGGCGGGCGGTGTGTAGGCCTCGACGTCCCGGATGGCCTGCTGACGGATGGTGCTTCTGCTCATGGGGGTTCCTCGGCGGGCGCGGCGGGAGGTGACCGGACGCCCTCAAACTAACGACGGCGTCGCACCCCGTGTGGCGGCCGTGTGTCGGTCCTGTGAACGTTCCTGTCAACGTCGCCGGCGGCCCTCAGCACCCCGCCGGTGCGTCGTCGGCCCCGTCGCCCCGGCAGGTCGCCGCCACCGGCCTGGCCGTCGAGGTGGTCGCCGCCGCGCCCTCCGACGAGCCGGTCGCTGCCCGGTCCCCCGGCCAGCACGTCGGCTCCGCGTCCGCCCCGCAGCCGGTCCTCACCGGTGTCGCCGTACAGCGGTGTCGTCGCCGCGGCCGCCGCGGACCACGTCGTCGCCGGCGTCGCCGTAGACCACGTCGTCCCCGCCCCCGGCGCGCACCACGTCGTCGCCGCCGAAGCCACAGATGACGTCGTCGCCCGCGGGTGCCCGACCAGGACGTCGGGGCCGGCGGTCCCGCGCACGGTGCAGCCGCGGGGCGAGACCGCGAACTCCTCGACGCCCAGCACCGGCCGGACCCGGCGACGCAGGTCGGGCGTCGACGAAGGCGTCCCGGACCACGTCGTCGCCGAGCGCGTTGCCGAGCGCGGCCATGACCATGCCCTGGTCCAGCGACAGGTAGCCGTCCGAGACCGTCCCGGTCGTCACGTTGACCGAGTCCCGGAACCCCCACCGGCCGTACATGCCGGGCAGCGCCTCGAGCCTGGCCAGGTTGCGCACGGCCCGGTGCGGCCGGTAGCGCAGCGCGAGGAAGGACGCGTGCGGGGTGACCACGCCACCGACGTACGCGCTGCGCGGCGGGTCCGGGACGCGCGGGACGGTCGGGGCAGCCCGGCGAAGCCGTGGTCGACCAGGGTGCCGGCCTCGTCCGAGGGCATCCCGTTGGGGTCCATGCCCACCGCGTCCACGCCGTAGACGCCGTACCCGCCCTCGGGGGTGTTCGAGGGCGAGAAGCCCCACAGCGCCGTAGCCCGCCACGCGTAGCCCGTGGTCGATCTGGGCGTCGACGGTGTACGGGTGGTTGGCCCGCCACGACCCCGGTCCCCATTCCTCCTCCGGGACGAAGAGCGCCGGCATCAGGGCCTCGAACATCGAGCCGCCCCAGCTGGGGGTGAGCCGGGTGCCGCGGTAGGCGTAGGCGCCGTCGTAGACGCCGCACGCCGTCGTAGGTCCGGTACGCAGCCGGTCGGGCGCTGCTCCTGGAAGGAGTTCTCGCAGGTCGCCGGGAAGGTCCGCCAGCGGCCGTAGTACTCCTGGCGGGGCAGGTCGCCCTTGGCGATGCCGATGTAGTCCGCGATCCGGCTCTCGGAGACCACGGTGTCGTAGCAGCACGGCGCTCGTCCGTCCGCCGGCGAGTAGTGGAACAGGATCCGGTTGACCGTCACGCGTCGTAGTAGAAGCCGAAGTCCATCGAGTCGTAGATCGCGCCGACCCGGTCCGCGAGCTCCGGGACGGCCGTGCGCACCACCCGCAGCCCGGTGGCCAGCCAGGCGTTGTCGACCGAGGACAGGATCGGGTCGAGCGGCTCCCCGGTCGGCGGCCACACGGTCAGCTTGGCGCCGTCGCGGTGGTCGTACCAGTTGTAGAACTGGCCGTCGGGCTGGTGGCGCTCCATCCCCTCGAGCGTGCTCACCGTCGCCCGCACCCGCCGCAGGAGCTGGCGGTGGCCGATGACGCCGAGCCGCTCGGCAGCCACCGCGCTCCACAGGTAGGCACCGATGTTGGTGGTCGAGGTCTGCACGTCGGTGCTGCCGTCGGCGTGCAGCTGGTCGGTCGGCAGCCCGCTGTCGGTGTCCACCATGGCCGTGAAGGAGGCCCAGGTGGTCTCGGCGTAGCGCTGGAGCCGCGCCCGGTCCGGCTCGGGGCCGGCTCCGGCCGAGGAGGCCGGGGTCAGCAGCAGACCGCCCAGCAGAGCCCCGAGCAGCAGCGCCACGCCCACGGTCGACGTCCGGATCCTGCGCATCGGTCCTCCAGACCAGCGGACCGGCGGAACGGCCGAGAGCGGCCGCCGACCCGAGAGGTATGTCGCTCTTGCCCTCCGCCCCGGGGAGGGACAGACTCGGCATGCTTCGGTGCTGTGAGCAGTGTCACACCCCGGCGCCCGCCGGTCGACACCAGTCGGACCGGCTCATGCTTCTCGGTGAGGACGGCTAGATGCGACGAATGGCAAGCACGGCGATGGTGGCCGCGACGGCGATGACGGTGACGCTGGTGGGCGGGGCGGTGCTCGCCTCCAGCCAGTCCAGCGACGAGGCGGCCCTGGCGCCGACCCGGCAGCCGGCCAGCCGGTCGGTGGAGGGCAGGGTCAGCGCGCTGCTGGCCCGGATGAGCACCAAGGAGAAGCTGCAGCAGGTGCAGCTCCTCTCGGACGGGCAGATCACCGACGCGGACGCGAAGGCCGGGGTGGGCAGCGTCTTCAGCCTCACCGACCCGGTGAAGATCAACCACTTCCAGCGGGTGGCCGTGCAGCAGTCACGGCTGCACATCCCCATCCTGTTCGCCTACGACACCATCCACGGCTACCGGACGATCTTCCCGGCCCCGCTGGGCGCCGCCAGCTCCTTCGACCCCGAGGTCGAGCGGGTGCAGGCCGCGACCGGGGCCCGGGAGTCGGCCACGGTCGGCATCAAGCAGGTCTACGCCCCCATGGTCGACGTCTCCCACGAGCCGCGCTGGGGCCGCATCGTCGAGGGCGCCGGCGAGGACCCCTACCTGGGCTCGGTCATGGCGGCCGCCCAGGTCAAGGGCAGCCAGGGCGCCGGCTACTCCGGGCGCACCAAGGTCGTGGCCAGCGTCAAGCACTTCGTCGGCTACGGACAGCCCGAGGGCGGCCGGGACTACAACACCACCGACATGTCCGAGCAGCGCCTGCGCAACCTGTACCTGCCGCCGTTCAAGGCGGCGATCGACGCCGGCGCCGACACGGTGATGTGCTCGTTCAACTCGCTGAACGGCGTGCCGGGCTGCGCCAACAAGTACACCGAGACCGACATCCTCAAGAAGGAGTGGGGCTTCGACGGGTTCATCGAGAGCGACTACACCGCCCTCGGCGAGCTCCGCGCCTGCCCGCCGAAGAAGCCGGACGAGGGCCCCTGCGGTCACGGCGTCGCGGCGGACGGCCCGAGCGCCGGCGCCGCCTCGCTGATGGCCGGCACCGACTCCGAGATGGTCACCACCAACCTGCGCGACTACGGCCAGGGCCTGCTGACCCAGGGCCGCATCACCCGCGCCCGGCTCGACGACGCCGTGCGCCGCATCCTGCGGGTGAAGTTCCGCGCCGGCCTCTTCGAGCACCCGTACGTCGACCAGGCGCGGGCCGTCGACGAGGGCAGCTTCGTGACCCCGGCCGACCGGGCCGCGACCCGCAAGGCCGCCGGCCGCTCCATGGTGCTGCTCAAGAACGACGACCAGACGCTGCCGCTGAGCACGACCAAGTCCACGGTGGTCATCGGCCCCCTCGGCGACGACCAGCACGACATGCTCGGCCCGTGGTGGGGCCAGGGTCGCGACGAGGACGCGGTCAGCGTGCTCTCCGGCATCACCGCGCAGAACCCGGACACGACCTTCGTCCAGGGCTGCACGATCGCCGACGTCGACCCGCCGAACAACACCCCGGCCGACGAGTGCGGCTCCGACGAGGGCTTCGCGGCCGCCGTCGCGGCCGCCAGGTCGGCCGACCAGGTCGTGCTGGCCCTCGGCGAGTCCCGCGGCATGAGCGCCGAGGCCGCCGCCCGGTCGGAGATCGACCTGCCCGGCAAGCAGCAGGAGCTGATCGACGCGGTCAAGGCCACCGGCAAGCCGTTCGTGGTGGTGCTCTTCAACGGCCGTCCGCTCACCCTGTCCAAGGTCGTGGACGCCTCGCCGGCGATCCTGGAGGCGTGGTTCCCCGGCACCGAGGGCGGCAACGCCGTGGCCGACGTGCTCTTCGGCAAGGTCAACCCCGGGGGCAAGCTCCCGGTGACCTTCCCGCGGGTGCTCGGCCAGGTGCCGATCTACTACAACCACGAGCCGACCGGGCGGCCCTGCGACGTGACCCAGAAGTACGTATCCCGCTACCGCGACCTGGCCTCCTGCACCCCGCAGTTCCCGTTCGGCTTCGGTCTGAGCTACACGACGTTCGAGGTCACCGGTCTCAGCCTGGACCACACCCGGATCAGCCGGTCCGGGCGGGTGCGGGCCTCGGTGACGGTCACCAACACCGGCGACGTGGCCGGTGACGACGTGGTCCAGCTGTACCTCAACGACCCGGTCGCGAGCCTGTCCCAGCCGGTCCGCCGGCTGCGCGGCTTCGAGCGGGTCACGCTGGCACCCGGAGCCTCCAAGCGGGTGTCGTTCACCGTGGACCGCAGCGACATCGGGTTCTACGACAACCGCGGGAAGCTCGTGGTGGAGCCGGGCCGCATCGACCTCTACGCCGGGGACTCCTCGACCGCGACGCTGACGAAGTCGTTCACGGTCACCCCCTGAGGTGAGGGCAGGACCCGTCGCCCCACCGGGCGGCGGGTCCTGCTGCACGTCCGGCGGTCGGCGACGTGCGAGGGTGGGGCCCGTCGTACGAGGAGAGGACCGACATGCGTGCTGGTGACGTCGCGGAGCCGTACCCCACGGTGGGCCTGGGCACCGACGCCCTCACGGCCGCCCGCACCATGGGCGTGCGGCGGCTGCCGGGCCTCATCGTCTGCGACGACCGCGGTCGCCCGCACACCATCCTGCCCGGCTCCCAGGTCGTCCGTTTCATGATCCCTGCCTACGTGCAGGACGACCCCGCCCTGGCTCGCGTGTACGACGAGCCGGCGTCGGAGAAGCTCATGCACAGGCTCGGGAGCCGCACGGTCCGGGACCTGCTGCCGGAGCGCAAGGACCGCGACGAGCTGCCGGTCGTGGACCAGGACGCCACCGTGCTGGAGGTCGCCGCGGTCATGGCGCGCATGCGCAGCCCGATCGTGGCGGTGGTCGACGGGGACCGGGTGCTGGGGGCCGTCACGGTGAGCCGTCTGCTCGAGGTGCTGTTCCCCGAGCAGGACGACACCGCCGGGTCGGACGCGGAGTGACGCAGACGCTCGTCCTGGTGGCCTTCGCGGCCGCCTACGTCCTCATCGCCACCGAGCGCGTGCACCGGGTCACGGCCGCACTGAGCGGCGCCGCCGCGATGGTGGTCCTCGGGGTGGTCGACGCCCATGTGGCCTTCTTCAGCGAGGAGACCGGCGTCGACTGGAACGTCATCTTCCTGCTGCTCGGGATGATGGTGATCGTCGGCGTGCTGCGCAGGACGGGGGTCTTCGAGTACCTCGCCATCGTGACCGCCAAGCGCGCCGGCGGCCGTCCCTTCGTCATCATGGCCAGCCTCATGGTGCTGACCGCCCTGGCCTCCGCCCTGCTCGACAACGTCACCACCGTCCTGCTGGTCGCCCCGGTGACGCTGCTGGTCTGTGACCAGATCGAGGCCGCACCGGCACCGTTCCTCATCGCCGAGGTGATGGCCTCCAACATCGGTGGGGCCGCCACGCTGGTCGGCGACCCCCCGAACATCATCATCGCCTCCCGCTCCGGGCTGACGTTCAACGACTTCCTGCTGAACATGGCGCCCATCGTCGTCGTCCTGCTGGCGGTCACCGTGGCCCTGTGCCGCTTCCTGTTCCGGCGCGAGCTCGGCGCGAGCAGCGCCAGCGCGGAGGCGCTGGCCCGGCTGGACGAGCGCGAGGCCATCACCGACCCCCGCCTGCTGGTCAAGGCGCTGGTCGTCCTGGCCGCGGTGGTGGTGGCCTTCGTGAGCCACTCGGTGCTCGACCTCGAGCCGTCGCTCGTCGCCCTGCTGGGTGCCGGGGCCCTGGTGGCGATCTCGCGGCTGGAGCCCGCGGAGTACCTCGGCGAGGTGGAGTGGCCGACGCTGGTGTTCTTCATGGGCCTGTTCGTCATGGTCGGCGCGCTGGTCGAGACGGGAGTCATCGCCTCGCTCGCGGGCGCGGCCACCGACGCCATCGGCGACCGCTACCTGCTGGCGTCCTCGGTCATCCTGCTCGGCTCCGGCGTGCTGTCGGGGATCGTGGACAACATCCCCTACGTAGCCACGATGTCGCCCCTGGTGGCCGACCTCGTGCAGGCCGGCGGTGACAGCCCCCGAGCCGTCGCCGCGTGGTGGTCGCTGGCGCTGGGGGCCGACCTGGGCGGCAACGCCACCGCCGTGGGGGCCAGCGCCAACGTGGTGGTGATCGGCATCGCCGCCCGCAACGGTCACCCCATCAGCTTCTGGCAGTTCACCCGTTACGGCCTGGTCGTGGCGGCGGTGACGGTCGCCGTCGCCTGGGGCTACGTCGCCCTGCGCTACTTCGTCCTCGCCTGAGCCGGGTCGAACGACCGGGACGGCCGAGGCGGTCCACCTCGTGCGACTGCGCCGACACCGGTGCCTGCCGGGCCTGCGGATGCGCGACCGTCCCGGAGACCCTGGACGACGTGCCCTCGGTGGAGCTAGGGAGACTCGAACTCCCGACCCCCTCCATGCCATGGAGGTGCGCTACCAGCTGCGCCATAGCCCCGCCACCCCGCCTGACGGCCGGGCAACTCCGGAATCCTAGCCAACCGGCCGGACGGATGCGAATCAGGCCCGCCGGTTGTACGCCTCCAGCCGCAGCGACCCGGGCACCGGCCCCTCGACCAGCACCACCCACCCGCAGTTGTCGAGGCCCTGCAGCCCGGCCGCCTGCGCGGGAGGCCACCCCAGCAGCGCCAGCACGGCCACCTTGAGGCACGCACCGTGGGTCACCACGACCGCCGTACGGCCGCTCGGCAACCCTTCCCAGACCTCGCGCAGGGCGGGCACGACCCGGGCCTCGACGTCGGCCGCGGACTCCGCACCCGGCACGTGCACCAGGTCGTCACCCTCGCGCCAAGCCGCGTACGCCGCGGGGAAGGCCGCCTCGAACTCGGCCGCGTCCATGCCCTCACGGGCCCCCACGTCGTACTCGCGCAGCCGGGCGTCGACACGGGCCGTCAGACCGGTGGCCCGCTCGACGTACGCGCAGGTCTGCCGGGCCCGGGACAGGTCGGAGCTCCAGAGCGTGACCGGCTCCAGGGCCGCCACGTGGGGGGCGACGGCCGCCGCCTGGGCGTGCCCGACCTCGTCGAGCTCGGCGTCGCGGTGGCCCTGCGCCCGGCCGGCGGCGTTCCAGGCGGTCCGCCCGTGTCGCAGCAGGACGAGGCGCCGCCCGCTCACCGACCGCGGCCGGAGGTGACCGTGTCGGGGAGAGCGATCAGCGGGCAGTCCCGCCAGAGGCGCTCGAGGGCGTAGAAGGACCGCTCCTCCTCGTGCTGCACGTGCACGACGATCTCGGCGTAGTCGATGAGCACCCAGCGGCCGTCCCGCTCGCCCTCGCGCCGCACCGGCTTGGCCCCGATGGCCCGCAGCCGGTCCTCGATGTCGTCGACGATGGACTTCACCTGCCGGTCGTTGGGCGCCGAGCACAGCAGGAACGCGTCGGTGATCACCAGCTGTTCGGAGACGTCGAAGGCCATGATGTTCTCGGCCTGCTTGTCGGAGGCCGCCTGGGCGGCGGTGCGCACCAGCTCGAGGGCTCGGTCGGTGGCGGTCATGGCGTGGGTCCTAGCTTCTTGGTGGGGACGGAGGTGGAGGTGTAGAGGGAGTACTTGCTGATGTACTGCACGACGCCGTCGGGAACCAGGTACCAGACCGGCTCGCCCCGCTCGTGCCGGGTGCGGCAGTCCGTGGAGGAGATCGCGAGCGCGGGGATCTCCACGATCGTGACCCGCTTCTCCGGGATCCCCTGCAGCGTGGAGGGGTCCATCGCGAACCCCGGCCGGGTGCAGCCGACGAAGTGGGCCAGGTCGAACAGCTCGTCGGCGTCGCGCCAGGTGAAGATGCTGCTCAGCGCGTCCGCCCCGGTGATGAAGTAGAGGTCGGCGTCGCTGAGCTCGGCCCGCAGGTCGCGCAGGGTGTCGATGGTGTACGTCGGCCCCTCCCGGTCGATGTCGACGCGGGACACCCAGAAGCGCGGGTTGGAAGCGGTGGCGATGACCGTCATGAGGTAGCGGTCCTCCGCCGCCGACACCCCGCGGCTCTGCTTCTGCCAGGGGGTCCCGTCGGCACGAAGACGACCTCGTCCAGGTCGAACCAGGACTGCACCTCGCTGGCGGCCACCAGGTGACCGTGGTGGATGGGGTCGAACGTCCCGCCCATCACGCCGATGCGCCGTCGCTGCCCGCTCCCGGGGACGCTGAGGCCGTGCTCAGTCACGCGTCGCCCCGCCTGCGGTGGTCAGGAGTGGTCGCGTCCTGCACCGAAGGCCAGCAGGCCGGCGACCAGGGCCACGAAGATCACGAGGACGCCCGCACCGACGGCGTAGGGGTTGATCCCGGAGGACCCACCCTCGGCGGCGGCGAGGACCAGGAGGGGCGGCAGCGACATGCGGCGATCCTAGCGTGCCGGGACCGGGAGCCCGATCCGGCCGAGGCGGACCAGCGAGACGGTCTTGAGCGCGAGCAGGCCCAGGGCGATGACCACGCCCAGCCACACCCAGCCCGTGACCAGCAGCAGCACGGCGAACAGCGAGGAGTTCACGGCCTTCGCGGGCTTGGACCAGTTCCAGGTCCAGATGGTCCGGTCGATGACGTAGAAGTAGTTCGGGCTGCGCACCGGCCAGGCCAGGAAGGCCAGCGACAGGAAGCAGTCGATGACCATGAACTCGGCCAGGTAGAGGAACACCGGCAGCACGAACTCGTGGTGCAGCCACACCAGCCCCAGGTAGAACGTGGCGGCGCAGAACCGGTCGGACAGGATGTCCAGCACGGCCCCCATGCGCGTCTCGCACCCGCGGATGCGGGCCACGAACCCGTCCAGGCTGTCCCCCGCCCAGTAGACGACCAGCGCCGCGACCAGCAGGCGCGAGGCTCTCCTCGCGGACGGCCAGCCCGGCCAGCACCACCGAGGCGATCGTGCGCACGAAGGTGATGATGGTCGCCGAGGTGCCGATCCGCTCCTGCTCGGGATGGGTCCACACGTCCAGGGTGTCGGGGTCGACGTCGGAGACCGGAGGCATGGCGCCACCCTAGACCGGGCGATGGGCGCGCCCGTGTGACGCGGCGGGGAACGGCTCCTCCTGCGGGTCGCTGGCCGCCTCAGGCCAGCAGGGCGGTGGAGGCCGGGCTGGGGAAGCGGACGGTGAACCGGGTGTCCCCCACCATCGAGGCCACCTCCTCCACCCGCCGGGCCACGGCCTCGCGCTGGGCCCCGGTCAGGTCGAGGAACATCCGGGTGGCGATCCCACCGTCGGGACGTTGCACCCAGGCGCCGGCCACCTGCCCGTCGACCCAGATCGTCGGCCCGGCGTTCCCCATCCGGTCGAAGGCGTCGGCGGCCTCGGCGGCAGGTACCACGACCGCTCCTTCCAGCCCATGGTCGTGGGGTCGAGCCCCGGCAGCACCGCCACCCACGGACCGGCCGGCGCCACCGGACCCTCGTCGCCGGGAGCCACCCACCCGGGGTCGCCCGCCAGGTCGACCTCCACCGCGCCGCAGTCGGCCAGGGCGGTGCGGGTCAGGGCCACCGTCCACCCGGTCCACCACTGCAGGTCGGCCGAGGTGGCCGGGCCGAAGGCCCGCAGCCAGCGCAGGGCCAGCTCGCGGGCGGCCTCCCGCTCGCCGAGGTCGCCGAGGCCGCCGGGCAGCCAGGCGTCGGCCGCGGCGTAGGCGTAGGCGCCGTTGATCCAGGTGCCCGTGGGCCGGGCCCGCAGGATCCGCCCCTCCATGCCCAGCACCAGCAGCACCCGGGTGTGCGCCGAGACGGTCGCGGACCAGCGCTTGCCCGGCGACATGACGATCTTCTGCTCCAGGGCGGGCACCTTCACCCCCAGCGAGCGGGCGGTCAGCGGCCCGTGCTCGTCCAGGGCCGCCAGCACGTGCTCCCGGGCCGTCTCCAGCCAGCCGTCGGGGTCGGCGACGCCGTTGGCGGCCAGCAGCCCGGCGGTACGGCGGTGCTCGGCGCCGGCGAGCTTGCGGGTCGCCGCCGCGTGCAGCACCCGGGTCACCTCCGGGGTCGCCACCCACAGGGTCCGTCGCACCGCGTGGTGGCGGACCACGCTGCGCTCGTCGTACAGCGCCCGCTCGACGGCGGACACCGCCGGGTGCCGCATGCGCACCATCGCGGAGAGGTAGACGCTGACCGGGTCGCTGGAGTGCAGGGCCACCAGGGCGTCGGCGATCGTGGAGACGTCGTCGGTGCGCTGGTCCTCCAGCAGGAGGTGCCGGCGCGCGAGCCGGTCCCGTCGCTCGGCGACGTCGATCCTCCTGACCACGCCGGCGACCTACCCGCGGACGTGGCCGTCGCCGGTGACGACGTACGTCGTGGAGGTCATCTCGGGCAGCCCCATGGGGCCGCGGGCGTGCAGCTTCTGGGTGGAGATGCCGATCTCGGCGCCGAAGCCGAACTCGGCTCCGTCGGTGAAGCGGGTGGAGGCGTTGACCATCACCGCCGCTGCGTCGACGGTGGCCACGAAGCGCCGGGCGGCCTGCTCGGAGTCGGTCACGATGGCCTCGGTGTGTCCCGAGGACCAGGTCCGGATGTGCCGCACCGCCGCGTCCAGGTCGGGTACGACGGATGCCGAGATGTCCAGCGACAGGTACTCCCGGCCGTGGTCCTCCTCGGTCACCGGCACCACGCCGTCGTGGGCCGCGAACACCTCGTCGCCGTGCACGGTGACGCCGGCCTCCTGCAGGGCGGCGACCACCCGCGGCACGAAGACGTCCGCGACCTCGGCGTGCACCAGCAGGGACTCGGCCGCGTTGCACACCGAGGGCCGGCTGGTCTTGGCGTCCAGCACGATGGCCAGGGCGCGGTCGAGGTCGGCCGCCCGGTCGACGTACACGTGGCAGTTGCCGACCCCGGTCTCGATCACCGGGACGCTGGAGTCCTCGACCACCGACCGGATCAGCCCGGCGCCGCCGCGGGGCACCAGCACGTCGACCAGTCCGCGGGCGCGCATCAGCTCCTTGGCCGACTCGTGGCCCTCCCCGGGGACCAGGCCACCACGTCCTCGGGCAGGCCGGCGGACGCGGCGGCACCGCGCAGCACGGCCACGATGGCGGCGTTGGACCGGCGGGCGCTGGAGGACCCGCGCAGCAGCACGGCGTTGCCGGCCTTCAGGCAGATGCCGGCCGCGTCCGCGGTGACGTTGGGCCGCCCCTCGTAGATCATCCCGACCACCCCGAAGGGCACCCGGACCTGGCGCAGCTCCAGCCCGTTGGCCAGCGTCGAGCCCCGGACGACCTCACCGACCGGGTCCGGCAGCCCGGCCACCTGTCGCAGCCCGGTGGCCATGGCCCGACCCGGCCCTCGTCGAGGCGGAGCCGGTCGAGCAGCGCCTCGGCCACCCCGTGGTCACGGGCGGTCGACACGTCCTCGGCGTTCGCGGCCAGGACGTCCGCGGTGGCGGCGACGAGGGCGTCGGCCATCGCGTGCAGCGCGGCGTCCTTGGTGGCCCGGGTGGCGAGGGCGAGGTCCTGGGCGGCCGCGCGGGCCCTCAGGGCGACCGTCTCGAAGGCGCTGGCGGTGGGCTGGCCGGTCATGGCGCCAGCGTAGGTGCGGTGCCCGGCTGCGCGGCCAGTCGAGCGGCCAGCGGCGGCGGCCGTCGTGGCAGCGGCGTGACGTCGTGCAGGTCGAGGACCATGCCCTGCCGGGGCCGAGGAACAGCTGCCGCTCGACCACCTCCAGGCCGACGACCTCCCACCGTGGCAGGCCGGCGGACTCCCGGTGCTCGTTCCACACCCGCAGGGCCAGCGAGGAGGCGTCGAGCAGGGTCTCGCTCTCCTCCCAGTAGCGGATCTCCGCCCGGCCTCCGGCGTACCTCAGGGAGTGCAGGAAGGGGCGCTGCTCACTGAGCCTGCGCAGCGCGTTGCGGACGATCAGGGGCTCGACGTCGTCGCCGGCCACCGTCACCGTGACGTGCCACAGCCTGCCCAGATCGTTCAACCACGCCACCCCTTGCCCCGCAGACCGTCGAGTCGACCACCACGTCACCGCCGTCCGGTCACGTGCCCCGGACAACCGGACGACGGGTCCAGCGCCCGGCTTTGCCGGACGGTGGTGCGGATTACCGAAATGGTTCGGGCCATGCCTCGGCCGTTCCCGGGGCGGAGGCGCTCAGCCGCGGGGCAGGAGCACCAGGTCGTCGCGGTGCACGACCTCGCGCTCGTAGGAGGCTCCGAGCTCGCGGCCAGGTCGTGGGTCGAGCGGCCGAGCAGGGCCGGTAGCTCGGCGGCGTCGTAGTTGACCAGGCCGCGCGCCACGGGCACGCCGTCGGGGTCCACCAGGTCGACGGGGTCACCGGCGACGAAGGTGCCGTGCACGCGCGGTGATGCCGGCCGGCAGCAGCGAGGCGCGCCGCTCGGTCAGCGCCCGGACCGCGCCGGCGTCGAGCATGAGCCGGCCCTGTCGCCTCGGTGGCGTGCGCCAGCCAGAGCAGCCGGGTGGGGCGTCGGCGGCCGGTGGGGTGGAAGAGCGTGCCGACCTGGTCACCGGCCAGCGCCGCGGCCGCCTGGCGCGCGGAGGTCAGCACCACCGGGATCCCGGCGCCGGTGGCGATCCGGGCGGCCTCGACCTTGGTGACCATGCCGCCGGTGCCGAGCCCGGCGGACCCGGCGCCGCCGATCGCACGGCCGTCGAGGTCGGCCGTCGGAGGGGACGTCGACCGAGCAGGGTGGCCGCGCCGCTGGCCGGGGTTGCCGTCGTACAGGCCGTCCACGTCGCAGAGCAGCAGCAGCAGGTCGGCGTGGACCAGGTGGGCCACCAGCGCGGCGAGCCGGTCGTTGTCGCCGAAGCGGATCTCCGAGGTGGCGACCGTGTCGTTCTCGTTCACCACCGGCAGCACGCCCGAGCTCCAGCAGCTTGGCGAAGGTGCGGTAGGCGTTGCGGTAGTGGCTGCGCCGGGTGACGTCGTCGACGGTGAGCAGCACCTGCCCGACGGTGATGCCCGTGCCGCGCGAACTCCTCGTTGTAGCGGCGCACCAGCAGGCCCTGGCCCACCGAGGCGGCCGCCTGCTGGGTGGCCAGGTCGCGCGGCCGGCGGGCCAGAGCCAGCGGGGCGAGGCCCGCCGCGATCGCGCCGGAGGACACCAGGACCACCTCTGCCCCGCGGGCACGCAGCCCGGCCAGGGCGTCGACCAGGGCGCGGACCCGGTCGGGGTCGATGCCACCGGCGGTGGTGGTCAGCGAGGACGAGCCGACCTTGACCACGACGCGGGAGGCGGTGGCGACCTGCTTCCGCTGGCGCCACCCTCGCGTCGCGGTCACCGGTCGTCCTCGGCCGGGTCCTCGCCCGGGTCGTCCTCGGTCCAGCCCCAGTCGGGGTCGGCCCGCTGCACGGTCGTCGGGTCGTCGAGGCGCGACCCCGAGCCGTCGGGCCACGTCGGCGCGCGTCTCGCCCTCCGCGCGGTCGGCCATCGCGGCGTCGATGTCGCGGCGGCGCTGCGGCGGCGGGACGGGACTCCTCGAGGCGTGCGTCCTCGCCCCGGCGGCCGAGCAGCTCCGCCCCGGTCTCGACCATCGGGCCGGAAGTCGAAGACCACCGCGTTGTCGGCCTCGCCGATGAGCACGGCGTCGCCCTCCTCGGCGCCGAGCGCGAGCAGCCGGTCCTCCACGCCGAGCCGGTTGAGCCGGTCGGCGAGGAAGCCGACGGCCTCGTCGTTGCTGAAGTCGGTCTGGCGCACCCAGCGCTCGGGCTTGATGCCGCGCACCCGCCAGCCCTCGCCGGTCTGCTTGATGGTGAACTCGGGCCCGCCCGTGGTCTCGCGGCGGCCGCAGCACGATGCGGGTGGCCTCCGCGCTCGGCTGCTCGGCCCGCGCGCGGGCCACGATCTCGGCCATGGCGAAGGACAGCTCGCGCAGCCCCTCGTGGCTGGCCGCGGAGACCGTGAGGACCTGCAGCCCGCGGGCCTCGAAGTCCTGGCAGGACGATGTCGGCGAGGTCGCGGCCGTCGGGGACGTCGACCTTGTTGAGCGCGACCAGCCGGGGCCGGTCCGCCAGGCCGCCGTACGACGCCAGCTCGTGCTCGATCACGTCGAGGTCGGAGATCGGGTCGCGCCCGGGCTCCATGGTGGCGGTGTCGATGACGTGGACCAGCGCGGCGCACCGCTCGACGTGGCGCAGGAAGTCGTGGCCGAGGCCGCGGCCCTCGCTGGCGCCCTCGATGAGGCCGGGGACGTCGGCGACGGTGAAGGTGGTGTCGCCGGCCGTGACCACGCCGAGGTTGGGCACCAGCGTGGTGAACGGGTAGTCGGCGATCTTCGGCCGCGCCCGCGACAGCGCCGCGATGAGGCTGGACTTGCCGGCGCTGGGGAAGCCGACCAGCCCGACGTCGGCCACCACCTTGAGCTCGAGGACCACGGTCAGCTCGTCGCCGGGCTCGCCGAGCAGCGCGAAGCCGGGGGCCTTGCGCTTGGAGGAGGCGAGCGCGGCGTTGCCGAGACCGCCGCGGCCGCCCTGCGGCCAGCACCATCTCGGTGCCCGGGCCGACGAGGTCGGCCAGCACCGTGCCCCGGTCGTCGTTGACCACGGTGCCGTCGGGCACCGCGAGCACCAGGTCCTCGCCGTGCGCGCCGTTGCGGTTGCCGCCGGCGCCGTGGCCGCCGCTGGGCGGCACGCCGGTGCGGGCTGTGGTGGAAGTCCACCAGCGTGGTGACGTCGGGGTCGACCCGCAGGATCGACGCTGCCGCCCGGTCCGCCGTTGCCACCGTCGGGGCCGCCGAGCGGCTTGAACTTCTCGCGGTGCACCGAGGCGACGCCGTTGCCGCCGCGTCCCGGCGCTGACCATCAGCGTCACCCGGTCGACGAAGGTCGGCACGGCCATGGTGTGTCCCTCCGGTGGTACCTCGGTGCGTGCTGGGTCAAGCGCGAAGGGGCGCCCTGCCTGGTCAGCAGGGCGCCCCTTCGCGGAAAGGCGTGGTTCAGCTCCCGGCCGAGGTCACCCGGCGGTCGGGACGATGTTGACGACGCGGCGTCCGCGCTTGGTGCCGAACTCGACGTTGCCGCCGACCAGGGCGAACAGCGTGTCGTCGCCGCCACGGCCGACGCCGCTGCCCGGGTGGAAGTGGGTGCCGCGCTGGCGGACGATGATCTCGCCCGCGTTGACCAGCTGGCCGCCGTAGCGCTTGACGCCGAGTCGCTGGGAGTTGGAGTCCCGACCGTTCTTGGTCGAGGCTGCGCCCTTCTTGTGTGCCATGAGTTCGAGTCCTTCGGTGCGTTCGCGGGGAGGTCCGTCAGCAGTGCGAGCCGGGGCTCAGGCGCTGATGTCGGTGACCTTCACCTGGGTGTACTTCTGGCGGTGACCCTGGCGCTTGCGGTACCCGGTCTTGTTCTTGTACTTCAGGATGGTGATCTTGGGGCCCTTGGTGGCACCGACCACCTCGACGGTCACGCTGGCGCCGCCGAGGGCGTCCGCGCCGGTGGTCACCTTGTCGCCGTCGACGAGCATGACCACGGGAAGGGTCACCGAGTCGCCGACCTCGTGGGCCACCTTGTCGATCTCGATGACGTCACCGACAGCTACCTTCTGCTGCTGGCCGCCACTGCGCACGATCGCGTACACCGCGGTCTCACTCTCTTCGTCGGACTTCGAGTCTCGGTATCGCTTCCCGGCACGCCCACTGCTCGTCGGTGACGAGGGGGGTGCGCGCGGCACGATCGGCGGTGCCAGGGCACCGAGGGTCAAGTCTAGGGAACGCGCCGCGGCCGGTCAAGAACGGCCGCCGGCGCCGCTCAGGCCTCGGCCGGGCCGTCAGCGTCCTGGTCCGCGTCGCCCGCTCCGCCGTCCGCGTCGCCGTCCGGCGAGCCCACGGGCGGACCCGCGGGCCGTCGGGCCACCCGACGCCGCGACGAGGTGACGACGACCGGTGCGGCCGGGGCCGCCTCCTCCGGCGCGGTCTCGGGGCGCCGGCCGGGTCGCGGCCGGGACCACCGGTACGACGGGGGCGTGCTCGGCGCCGCGGAGCCCGCGGGACGTCGTGCCACCCGTCGACGGCTGGAGGTCACCACGACCGGACCGGTGGGGACCGGCTCGGGCGCGGCCTCCGGGCCCGGCGGCGTCACGGGCTCGGTGATCTCCGGGGCTCGAGCCTCCAGGGCCTCAGCCTCCGAGGCCTGGACCACCGGGGACTGGACCTCCGGGGACTGGACCTCCGCCTCAGCCTCGGACGTCTCGTGCTTCTCCTCCGGGGCGGCTGCGCTGGGCGTGGACGAGGCCAGCGGCGTGGCCGGGGTCTCCACCGCGTCCTCCTGCACCGCTTCGCGCACGGCGCCGGCGGCCTCGGAGGTGCCGCGGCCATCGGAGGCGTCGGAGGCACCGACCGGGGCGCTCACCGGCGGGGCGGGCTTGTGCTCGTGCTTGGCCATCGCCGCGATGTCGCGCGGCGAGGGCGAGCGCGGCGCGACCCCGGCACTGCCGGTGGGGGCTCCGCTCTGGTCACCGTCCTGCCCGCGTCGGCCGCGGCGGCCCCGGCGGGGCTCCTCGTCGACCTGGTGGGTGGACTCCACCGGCTCGTGGTGGACCACCACGCCCCGGCCCTGGCAGTGCTCGCAGTTCTCGCTGAAGGCCTCCAGCAGGCCGGTGCCGATGCGCTTGCGCGTCATCTGCACGAGCCCGAGCGAGGTCACCTCGGCGACCTGGTGGCGGGTGCGGTCGCGGCCCAGGCACTCCACCAGACGGCGCAGCACCAGGTCGCGGTTGCTCTCGAGCACCATGTCGATGAAGTCCACGACGATGATGCCGCCGATGTCGCGCAGCCGGAGCTGGCGGACCATCTCCTCGGCGGCCTCCAGGTTGTTCTTGGTGACGGTCTCCTCGAGGTTGCCCCCCGAGCCGGTGAACTTGCCGGTGTTGACGTCGACGACCGTCATGGCCTCGGTGCGGTCGATGATCAGCGAGCCGCCGGAGGGCAGCCAGACCTTGCGGTCCAGGCCCTTCGCGATCTGCTCGTCGATGCGGTAGGCGCCGAACACGTCGCGGTCCTCGGCCCAGTGCTCGAGCCGCTCCTCGAGGTCGGGGGCGACCTGCTTGACGTAGGTGTCGACCAGGGCCCAGGCCTCCTCGCCCGAGACGACCAGCTTGGCGAAGTCCTCGGTGAACAGGTCCCGGACCACCTTGAGGGTCAGGTCGGGCTCGCCGTACAGCAGCGCCGGTGCGTTGCCCTTGGCGGCCTTGGCCTCGATGTCGGCCCAGCGAGCGGTGAGCCGCTCGACGTCGAGGGTCAGCTCCTCCTCCGAGGCACCCTCCGCGGCCGTGCGCACGATGACGCCGGCGCTGTCGGGGACGATCTCCTTCAGCAGGGTCTTCAACCGGGTGCGCTCGGTGTCGGGCAGCTTGCGCGAGATGCCGCTCGTGGTGCCGTCGGGCACGTAGACCAGGAAGCGTCCGGGCAGGCTGACCTGGCTGGTGAGCCGGGCGCCCTTGTGGCCGATCGGGTCCTTGGAGACCTGCACCAGGATCGGCTGGCCGGACTTGAGCACTGCCTCGATCTTGCGGGGGCCGTTGCCGGCCCCGAGCGAGTCCCAGTTGACCTCGCCGGCGTACAGGACCGCGTTGCGACCCTTGCCGATGTCGATGAAGGCGGCCTCCATCGAGGGCAGCACGTTCTGCACGCGGCCGAGGTAGACGTTGCCGATCAGCGACGTCTGGGACTCCCGGGCGACGTAGTGCTCGACGAGGACCTTGTCCTCCAGGACCGCGATCTGGGTGAGGTCCTCGTGCTGGCGGATGACCATCGTCGCGGTCGACCGCCTCGCGACGCGCCAGGAACTCGGCCTCGCTGACGATCGGGGCGCGGCGACGCCCGGCCTCCCGACCCTCGCGGCGGCGCTGCTTCTTGGCCTCCAGGCGGGTCGAGCCGTGCAGGGCGGTGATCTCGTCCTCGGCGTTGCGGGGCCTGCGCACCCGGGTGACGGTGTTCTGCGGGTCCTCGCCACCCCCGTCGCCGTCCTCACCACTGCGCCGGCGCCGACGACGACGACGCGAGCCGTTGCCGTCCTCGGACCCTTCGGCGTCGCTCTGGTCGCCGCTGCCCGAGCCCCGCTGGGCGGCGGGCTTCTGGCCGCTCTGACCGCCGTTCTGACCGCCGTTCTGGGCACCGTTCTGGCCACCACGACCGCCGCGACCGGAGCGACGACCGCCCTGGCGGCTGTCGTCGCCGGAGTCGGAGGCGTCGGACGGGTCCTCGGTGTCGGCGTCGTCCCGGTGCCGCTGTCGTCCCCGGTGTCGTCGCTGCCCGAGTCGGTGGAGTCGTCACCGCCACCACCGCCCCGACGACGACGACGTCCACCGCGTCGACGGCGCCGGCGGCCGCCCTGCTCCTCGTCGGAGTCGGTGTCCTCGTCGGAGTCGCTGTCGGCGGTGTCGGGCGTGTCGGCGTCGCCGTCGCGTCGGCGGTGTCGTCGGTGGTGTCCGCCGTCGCGGTGTCGGTGACCTCGGCACCCTCGAGCGGGGTGGCGTCCTCGTCCTCGTCCGCCTCGGCGGTGACGGCCGGGGTGGTCTGGCCCTCGGTCACGGCCTCGTCACCGGTGACCTCGTCCTGGGACGAACGGCCTCCCCGGGAGCGCCCGCTGCCGGCGCCCCGGCTGCGGCGGGAGCGGGTGGTGCGGGTGGGCGCTCGGTCTCGGTGCCCGCTGCAGAGGCAGTCTCGCTGCTGGGCTCGCTGGCGGCCGCCCCGGTGCCGTCGGCCGCTTCGGTGGCGTCGGCCGTCTCGGTGGCGGTCGGGACGGCACTCGTGGGCCCGGCGACCGTGGTGGCCGGGACGGAGCGGGTCCGGCGCCGACGCGGGGCGGCGGCCTCGGGGTCGGGCGCCTGGAAGAGCACCGACGGGGCGCCCGAGCCGGTGGGGGCGGCCGGGGCCGTCGACGTGGCCGGGGCCGTCGGCTCCGAGGCGCTCTCTGCTCCGGGCCGGCGCCCGGCTGCGGGGCGTCGAGCTGCCCCTGGGGCAGGTCGGTGTCCTGGCTCTGGGCAGCCTCGGGGGCCTGCTCGGGGGCGGGAGCGTCGGGGTCCGGGGTGACGGACTTCCGGGCCGCGCGCTTGGCGGGGGCCTTCTTGGCCGCCACCTTCTTCGCGGCCACCTTGCGGGTGGTGCGGGCCTTCGGCGCGACCGAGGTCTCCGCAGGGTCCGTCTCCCCGGAGGCCGCATCGCCGGGGGCCGGGTCGCCGGAGGCTGGAGCGGCGTCGGCCGGAGCGGCGCTGTCGGGGGCCGCCTCGGCGGTGTCGGAGGCCCCCGCGGCGTCCGGAGTCCCGGCCGCGTCGGGCGTCTCGAGGGCTGCGGCGGCGGCCTTGGCGGCGGCGGCCTTCTTGGTGGTGCGCTTGCGGGCGGTCTTCTTGGCGGGCGGCGCGGCCTCGGTGGAGCCCTCGTCCGAGCTCTGCGGCTCGGGCGCCTGCGGGTCGGGGACCGGGGACCGGTCGGGGACGCCGGTGGGCGCCTCGTCCGCGGTGGGGGTGGTCGGGGTGTCGTTCTCGTCGAGCATCTGCTCTCCTTGGCCCCCGGGAGGCTGGGTGAGCAGCGTCGGCGCGGGAGCGTGTCAGTCGCCAGACCGGCGGGACCGGTCGGGCGCAAGCCTTCGGTGGTCGCTCCGCACCAGCTCGGTGCCGAGCAGCGGCGACGGCCTCCGGCTGAGCGTCTGCTGGGTGGCCTGCTGGACCGTCCGCGGTCAGCGGCTGCTGTCGACCCGAGCTGTCACCTCGGGTCACGCCGTGTCGCGGTTGAGTGCCAACGGGTCGCCCACCATGCCGGTCGTGGGGTCCAGCGGGCCCTGGGCGAGTCGCTCGTGGAACGGAGCGGTAACCGCCTCGAGCCCGGAGTTCCTTCGGAGTCCGGCGAGGACGTCGTCGGGTCTGACGGACGGGGTTCCGTGCCGCAAGACCATCTCGAGTATCGCACACTCCCCACCTGGGGCCGGTGAGGTCGACGCTGACAGCGACACCACCGCAGCGCGGCAGTCGAAGGTGCGCAGGCCCTTCTTGGTCATCCTCTCGACCAGCACCTCGCCCGCGGACAGGAAGCCCTCGACCGCCTGCTGGGCCTCGGCCGGCGTCAGGTCGGGGACGCGGGTCCGCCAGACGCTGGCCTCCAGGAGGTCCGAGAGGGAGCCGCCGGCGGAGACCACCACGTCGAGCACGTCCAGCCCCGGCGGCAGCGCGGCGTCGAGGGCCTCGAGCACCTGGGCGGGGTCGGTCTCCTGCGCCAGCCCGATCTCGAGGTACTCCGCCTCGCTGGCGGCCCCCGTCGGGGACGCCCCCGCGTAGGAGATCCGCGGGTGCGGGTTGAAGCCGGAGGAGTACGCCATCGGCACCCGGGCCCGGACGATGGCGCGCTCGAACGCCCGCGAGAAGTCCCGGTGGCTGGTGAAGCGGAGCCGGCCCCGCTTCGCGTAGCGGAAGCGCAGTCGCTGGACGGGAGGGGCCTGCTGCTCGGGTTGCTCACGCACGGGCGCACCCTAGCCGTCTCGCCACATCCCCTCCCGGGCGTACGCCGCCGCGGGGCCCTCCCCCGCCCCGGGGCCGGTCATGGGCGAGGATGACCCGGTGAGACCGACGTCAGCCCGCGAGCCCCTGCTGCGCGGCCCTGCGACCCGCGTGATGCCCGTGGTCCCCGTGAAGACCGTGATTCCCGCGTGAGCGGGGCCGACGTCCGCTCCCCCGACCGCACGGCGCCGACGGAGTCGCGCGCGCAGCGGCTGCTCGTGGTGCTCGGGATCGTGGTGGTGGCCTTCAACCTGCGCCCGGCCGCCGTCAGCGTCGGCCCGGTCCTGGACGAGGTCACCCAGGGGCTCGGCATGTCCTCGACCACGGCCGGCGTGCTGACCACGCTCCCGGTCGTCGCCTTCGCCGTCGTCGGGGCCGCTGCGCCCTGGCTGGCCCGGACCGTCGGCCTGCACCGGGTGACCCTCGTGGCCCTGGTCGCGGTCGTGGTCGGTCTGGGCGTGCGCGCGCGCATCTCCGACGTACCGCTGTTCCTGGTGCTGTCGCTGCTCGCCCTGTCCGGGATGGCCACGGCCAACGTGCTGCTGCCGTCGCTGGTCAAGCTGCACTTCCCCGAGCGGGTCGGGCTGATGACCTCCGTCTACACCACGGCCCTGGCCGTCGGGCTGACCTCGGCGTCGGTGCTCACCGTGCCGGTGGCCGACCACTTCGGCTCGTGGCGATGGGGGCTCTTCGCGTGGGCGCTGACCGCGGTGGTCGCGGCCCTGCCCTGGCTGGCGCTGGTCGCGCCGCGACCGGGCCCTGCCGGTCCGAGCCCCGGGGGCTCTCGCTGGGCGCAGGTCGCCCGCACCCGGCTGGGCTGGAGCCTGGCGCTGTTCTTCGGGCTGCAGTCGCTGCAGGCGTACTCCGTGTTCGGCTGGTTCGCGAAGATCTACCGGGACGCGGGCTTCTCGGCGGGTACCGCCGGGCTGCTGCTCGGCGTGATCACCGCGATGGGCATCCCGCTGTCGTTCTGGCTGCCGGCGCTGGGCGGCCCGGATGCGCACCCAGACGTGGCTGGTGGCCGTGCTGGTCGGCCTGCTACCCGGTCGGCTACGTCGGCCTGCTGCTGGCCCCGGTCGGCGGGGCCTGGGTGTGGGCGGTGTTCGTCGGGCGCCGGCTCGGCGGTGTTCCCGGTGACGCTGGCCCTGATCGGGCTGCGGGCCCGCACCAGCGAGGGCACGGCGGCGCTGTCGGGCTTCACCCAGTCGGTGGGCTACCTGCTGGCCACGGTCGGCCCCTTCGGCATGGGCTTGCTCTACGACCTCAGCGGCGCCTGGACGGTCCCCCTGCTGGCGCTGACCGTGCTCCTGCTGCCGCAGCTGGCGCTGGGCTTCGTCATCGCGCGCCCGGCGTACATCGAGGACCAGGTGTCCTCAGCCCCGTGACAGCCGGGTGCCCTCCTGCGTCGGCGAGCGCAGCTCGGCTGGGCGGGTCTTCGACGGCGGCCCCTCACCGATGACCAGGGGATGTCGGGTTCCTGCCGCTGACCATGGTGGGGCCACCGTAGGGAGCTCGGGTCATCCGTGGGCAGTACGGCGCAGCGTGCGTCGACGGCCGCCGGCGCCCTACGACGGGGGGCTCGACGGGCCACTGCCCAGGGGGAACCGGTACTGACCATGGTGGGCCCACCGTGGGCAGTCGTAGAAACCCGACATCCCCTGGGAAACTGGCGCGCGCCGCACGCGCCGCACGCGCCCACCCGCACGGGGCGCACCACCCGCACGGGGCGCACGGTGGGCACCGGGGCACGCCGCACACGCCCCACCGCGCCCGGCGCGGGTCAGACGACGGTGAGCGGCAGGAGCGTCTTGCCGGTGGGCCCGATCTGGATCTCGGTGTCCATCTGCGGGCACACGCCGCAGTCGTAGCAGGGCGTCCAGCGGCAGTCCTCGACCTCGACGTCGAGGTCGGGGTCGATGGCGTCCTGCCAGTCCTCCCAGAGCCAGTCCTTGTCGAGGCCGGAGTCCAGGTGGTCCCAGGGCAGGACCTCGGCGTGCTCGCGCTCGCGCAGGGTGAACCAGTCCAGGTCCACACCGGTGCCGGCCAGGCCCCGCTCGGCGGCCTCGGCCCACCGGTCGTAGGAGAAGTGCTCGGACCAGCCGTCGAAGCGGGCCCCGTCACGCCAGGCGGCCTCGATGACCGCACCCACGCGACGGTCGCCGCGCGAGAGCAGGCCCTCGATGATGCCCGGGACGTCCGTCGTGGTAGCGGAAGCCGATGGCCCGGGCGTACTTCTTGTCGGCCCGCACGTCGTCGCGCAGCTTCTTCAGCCGCTCGTCGGTGGTCTCGTGGTCGAGCTGCGCCGCCCACTGGAACGGGGTGTGCGGCTTGGGCACGAAGCCGCCGATGGACACGGTGCAGCGGATGTCGTTCCGGCCGGAGACCTCGCGCCCCTTGGCGATGACCTTCTTGGCCAGGGTCGGCGATCTGCAGGACGTCCTCGTCGGTCTCGGTGGGGAGCCCGCACATGAAGTAGAGCTTCACCTGCCGCCAGCCGTGCGAGTAGGCCGTGGCCACGGTGCGGATCAGGTCCTCCTCGGTGACCATCTTGTTGATCACCTTGCGCAGCCGCTCCGAGCCGCCCTCGGGCGCGAAGGTCAGCCCGGAGCGACGGCCGTTGCGGGAGAACTCGTTGGCCAGCGTCACGTTGAAGGCGTCGACGCGGGTCGAGGGCAGCGACAGCGACACGTTGGTGCCGTCGTAGCGGTCCGCCAGCCCCTTGGCCACCTCGCCGATCTCGGTGTGGTCGGCGCAGGACAGCGAGAGCAGCCCGACCTCCTCGAAGCCGGTCTGCCGGATGCCGTTCTCCACCATGTCGCCGATGGTGGTGATGGAGCGCTCGCGCACCGGCCGGGTGATCATCCCGGCCTGGCAGAAGCGGCAGCCCCGGGTGCAGCCCCGGAAGATCTCCACCGAGAAGCGCTCGTGCACCGTCTCGGCCAGCGGCACCAGCGGCTTCTTCGGGTACGGCCAGGCGTCGAGGTCCATCAGGGTGTGCTTGCGCACCCGCCACGGCACGCCCGAGGTGTTGGGCACGACCCGCTTGATGCGGCCGTCGGGCAGGTGGTCGACGTCGTAGAACTTCGGCACGTAGACCGAGCCGGAGACCGCGAGCCGGTAGAGCAGCTCGTCGCGGGGCGTCCGGCCGGACAGCCCCGGGCGGCCCTCGTCCTTCCACTCCCGCACGACCTCGGAGATGGCCAGCACGATCTCCTCGCCGTCCCCGAGGACGGCGGCGTCGAGGAAGTCGGCGACGGGCTCGGGGTTGAAGGCGGCGTGCCCGCCGGCCAGCACGACCGGGTCGTCCTCGCCACGGTCGACCGCGTGCAGCGGGATGCCGGCCAGGTCCAGGGCGGTGAGCAGGTTGGTGTAGCCGAGCTCGGTGGAGAAGGAGATGCCGAAGACGTCGAAGGCCCGCACCGGGCGGTGCTCGTCCACGGTGAACTGCGGGATCGGTCCGGCCGCGTCGCCCGTGCGCATCACGGCCTCCATGTCCGGCCACACCGAGTACGTCCGCTCGGCCAGGATCCAGTCCCGCTCGTTGAGCACCTCGTAGAGGATCTGCACGCCCTGGTTGGGCAGGCCGACCTCGTAGGCGTCGGGGTACATCAGCGCCCAACGGACCATCGACCCGCCGGTGGGCGAGTCCCACTCCTTGTGGGTGGAGTTCAGCTCACCGCCGACGTACTGGATGGGCTTCTGCACCGAGGGCAGCAGCGGCTCCAGGCGGGGGAACACGGACTCCGCCGGGGCGGTGGTGGTCGACGACACGGCGCTGGGACTCCAGAGGGGTCGGGGAGGGAACGGCTCCCAGGGTACGCGTGAGGAGGGCGGACGGCCCCCGGCGACCTGGCACCGGGACGACCTGGGGCGGCCGGGTCCTCAGCGGGACCGGTGCACCCGGGACCGGGCCACCCCGATCCCCTCCCCGCTGCGCAGGTGGATGTTCTGCAGCAGCCCGAGGGCCATCAGCGTGGCGAACATCGAGCTGCCGCCGTACGACACCAGCGGCAGGGGTACGCCGGTCACCGGCATGATCCCCAGGCACATGCCGATGTTCTGGAACGCCTGGAAGCCGAACCAGCAGGCGATCCCGGCCGCGGCCACCCGGCCGAAGAGGTCGTCGGCCCGCATGGCGATCCGCAGGGCGCGCCACAGCACCACCCCGAGCAGGGCGATGAGCACCGCCGAGCCCACCAGGCCCAGCTCCTCCCCCGCCACGGTGAAGATGAAGTCGGTGTGCTGCTCGGGCACGAAGCCCGAGGTGGTCTGCGACCCGCCGAACAGGCCCTGGCCGAAGATGCCGCCGTTGCCGATGGCGATCCGGGCCTGGGTGGTGTTGTAGCCCGCGCCGCGCGGGTCCAGCCCGGGGTTGGTGAACGCCATGAATCGGTCGATCTGGTAGGCCTTCAGCACGTGCAGCCGCACGGCCAGGGTGGCGGCCGCGACCGCGCCCAGGAAGAGCCCCAGCAGCCAGCCGCGGCGGGCCCCGGAGACGGCCAGCACGCCGAAGACGGTGGCGGAGAGCACGAGCATCGTGCCGAGGTCGGGCTGCAGCAGGATGAGGGCGGCGGGCAGCCCGGCGATGGCGAGCATGCCGAGGACGTCCACGGTGCCGACCTCCCAGCGGGAGGTCGTGCTGAGCGCACCCTCGGTGCGCTCGGCCACCAGGAGGGCCATGCCGATCACCACGGCGAGCTTGGCGAACTCGGCCGGCTGCACCGACATGCCGCCCACCATGATCCAGGAGCGGGAGCCGTTGACGACCGAGCCCATCGCCAGCACGAGCACGAGCCCGACGACCGAGCCGGCGTAGACCAGGGGCGCGAGGATGCGCACCCAGCGGTGGTCGGTGGCGGCGACCATCACCCCCAGCACCACGCCGATGGCGATGTTGACCAGCTGCTTCTTGACGTAGGCGTCCGGGTCGCCGGCGGTCAGGTCGGTGCGGGCCGACGTCGCCGACCACACCAGCAGGGTGCCGGCCGCCAGCAGCCCGGCGGTGGCCAGCATCAGCACCCAGTCCAGGCGGGCGGCCCGGACCCGGGTGGTGGTCTCGACCCGGGCCGTGCGCGGCCGCATCGCGACGGCGGTCACCGCCGGCCTCCCGTGCGCCGGTCGCGGGTGGACAGCGGCGGCAGGATCTCGCCGTCACGCGCGAACACCGGCAGCCCCTTCGGCGTCTCCGCGCCCGGCAGCGCGGCCCGGGCCCGGTCGACCTCGAGCCCGCGGACGCCGTACAGCGCCTCCCAGATCTTGCGCACGGCCGGTCCCGAGGTGCCCGAGCCGGTGCCCGCCTGGGTCACCATCATCATCACCACGTAGTTCTTGTCGTAGGAGGCCACCCACGAGGTGCTCTGCTTGCCGTGCACCTCCGCGGAGCCGGTCTTCGAGCGGATGTGCACCTGGTCGAGCGGGAAGTCGATGAACTTCCAGGCCGTGGTGCCGGTCCTGGCCGTGCCCAGCAGCGCGCGGTCGACGTACTCCAGCGAGGCGTCGGTGACCTTCACGTGACCGACCACCTTCGGCGGGATCCGTCGCACCACCCGACCGTCGGGGGCCACGACCGCCTTGGCCACCCGCGGCGCGAAGAGCGTGCCCCCGTTGGCCAGCGCGGCGTAGGCCCGTGCGGACTGCAGCGGCGTCACCAGGGTGTCGCCCTGACCGATGACGAAGTTGACCGCGTCGCCGGCACGGTACTGGTAGCCCTCGGCGCAGAACTCCCGCGCGAACAGGTGCAGGAAGTCCGTGCCGGGCTTCGTGGCCACCTTGCAGTAGTAGGCCTTGTTGGCCTCCCAGTACTCCTTCTTCCACCGGCGGTCCGCGATCCGCCCCGACGCCTCGCCCGGCAGGTCGATCCCGGTGGGCCGTCCGAAGCCGAACAGCTTGGCCGCCCGGACCAGGGGGTCCTTGGCGTTCACGTCGGACTTGTCGGTGCCGTAGCGCTGCCACAGCTGGTAGCCCACCCGGTAGAAGAACGTGTCGCAGGAGATCTGCAGCGCCTTGTCGAAGCCGATGAAGCCGAAGGACTCGGACTCGTAGTTCTTGAACAGCCGGTTGCCGACCTGGAAGTTCGAGGAGCAGTCCAGGCGCGTGTCCGGGCTGTAGCCGTGGTCCAGCGCACCCGCGGTCATGATCGGCTTCCAGGTGGAGCCCGGGGCGAACTGGCCCTGGGTGGCCCGGAACAGCAGCGGGTAGTCCGCCTTCTCCGAGTAGAGCCGCGACAGCTGCGCCGACGTGATCCCCCCGGTCCAGATCCTCGGGTCGTACGTCGGCGCGCCGGCCATGGCCACGACCCTGCCGTCGTGGGCGTCGAGCACCACGACCGCGCCGGAGTCGGCCACGTAGGTGCGACCGGTCACCTTGTCGAAGGTCTTCCGCGCGGTGGCGATGGTGGAGTGCAGCTGGTGCTCGACCACGCCCTGCACCCGGGCGTCGATGGAGGTGACCAGGGTGTCGCCCGGGGTGCCGTCGTCCTGTCCGGAGTCGCCGAGCACCCGGCCCATGGAGTCCACCGCGACCCGCTTGTAGCCGGGCTGCCCGCGCAGGTACCGGTCGTACTGCTTCTCCAGCCCGGCCCGGCCGACCACCGAGGCACCGTGCAGCGACGAGTCGTCGCGGGCCCTCGCCTCGTCGAGCTCGTCGGAGGTGATCGGGGACAGGTAGCCCAGCAGGTGGGCCGCGTTGACGCCGTACGGCGCCGGGTAGGAGCGCACGTTGCTGGGGTCGACCAGCACCGAGGGGTAGTCCTCGCCCTGCTCCATGATCGAGACGGCGGTCTGCTGCCGCACGTCCTCGGCGACCGGCACGGGCTGGTAGGGCGATCCGTTCCAGCAGGTGCCGGCGACCGCACCGGGCTCCCCGCACAGCAGGGTCTTGGCGTGCAGCGAGCGGACGCTGACGTGCACCGCGGCCGACAGCCGGCGCAGCAGGTGCCGCTGCTGGCCCTCGCCCATCCGGTGCAGCAGGGTGCGGTCCACGCTGACCGTCCACGACGTCCGGTTCGCGACCAGCGGGCGACCCATGTCGTCCACGACCAGGCCCCGGGCCGGCTGCACGACCAGCTCGCGCACCGACTGCTGCGCGGCCTGCGCCTGGTAGGCCTCGCCCCCGAGGACCTGCATGTACCAGAGCCGGGCGAAGAGGGTGACGAACAGCGAGAGCACCAGGGCCTGCACCACGAACAGCCGCAGCCGGCCCTTGGTGGCGCTGGAGGCACGGAGCCGGCCGGTGCCGGCCTGGACGGGCGAGCCCATCAGTACGCCACCTGGGGGGGCTCGATCCGACGGAACAGCCGCATGAGCAGGGGCAGCGCGAAGGGGGTGACCAGCACGTCGTAGAGCACCGCCAGGGGGATGACCCGCAGGGCCTCGGCCACCGGGATGGCCGGGTCGCCCAGCAGCATCCCGGTCAGGGCGTAGACCGACGTGCCCACGAACGAGCACGAGGCCACGGTGACCAGCACGGCGAGCGCGGAGGTGCTGCCGTCGGGGCGGACCCGGCCGGCGAGGTACCCCACGACCACCAGGGCGAGGGCCCACCGGCCGGCGACGTGGTCGGCGGGCGGCGCCAGGTCGATGGCCAGGCCGCCCAGGAAGCCCAGCCCGGCGGCGAACCCGGGCCCGCGCACGAGCGCGGCGGCCACCACGACGAGCAGGGCCAGGTTGGGCACCACGCCGTCGAGGGAGAGCGAGGAGAACACGCTCACCTGCAGCACCACGGCCACGACCAGCACGGCCACCAGCAGCAGCCCCCGTGCGGCGCGCGTCACCGGGTGCCCCCCGTCAGGCCGCCCGTGCTGCCGTCGGCCCGGATCACGCCGCGGTCGCTGCGCACGTCACCGGGCGCCACGACCCCGACGAGGTCGAGCGAGCTGAAGTCCACGTACGGCGTGATGACGGCGTGCGTGGACTGCTGCCGGGGCGTGGTGTAGACCGAGGAGACCCGGCCGATGGGGATGCCGGCGACGTACGGCGTGCCGTGCCGGCTGCCCCAGGTCACCAGCGGGTCCCCCACGGCGGCCGAGGCCGAGGCGTCCACCAGCTCGAGGTCGAGGCGTCCCCTACCGCCGACCTGGCCCCGCCCGCGCACGAAGCCGACCTCCATGCTGGAGCCCAGGCGACCGCCGACCACGGACTCCTGGTCGGCCAGCAGCAGCACGGTGGCGGTCGGTGCGGCCGGCGCGGAGCACCCGTCCCACCAGGCCGTCGGCGTCGACGACCGTCATGTCGGGGTGCACGCCGGAACGGGTGCCGGCGTCGATGGTCACGGTGCGGGAGAACGACTGGGCGGGCCCCATGGCCACCACCCGTGCGGGCACCAGCGCGTAGCCCGTGCTCGAGGCGGACCGCAGCAGGCCGTCGAGCTCGGCCACCCGGTGGCGGTCCACGGTGGCCCCCACGAGCTCGCCGCGCAGGCGGGAGTTCTCGGCCCGGAGCCGGGCGACGTCCGAGCGCAGCCCGTGCGTGGTCCGGAACAGCTCGGGCACCACGGTGAACGGTCGCACCGCCGCCGCCGTGCCCTCCTCGGCCGGTCCGAGGACGGAGCCGACGGCCGCCCGCACCGGGTCCAGCGGGGAGTGCTCGCCGCCGCGGGCGTCCAGGGTGATGAGCGTGAAGCAGGCGAGCAGGAGGAGCACCAGCAGGGTCCGGGAGGGACGGGGGCGCTCGGAGCCGGGTCGCATCCGGGCCCCCTAGCGCCGGGGCTCCGAGACGAGGACCTGCTGGAGGGCCTCGAACTCCTCGACGCACTTGCCCGCGCCCATGGCCACCGAGAGCAACGGGTCCTCCGCCACGTGCACGGGCATGCCGGTCTCGTGGCGCAGCCGCTCGTCCAGGCCGCGCAGCAGGGCGCCGCCGCCGGTGAGCACGACCCCGCGGTCCATGATGTCGCCGGCCAGCTCGGGCGGGGTCTGGTCGAGCGTGGTGCGGACGGCGTCGACGATGGCGTGCAGCGGCTCCTCCAGCGCCATCCGGATCTCCGCGGAGGAGACCACGACGGTCTTGGGCAGGCCCGAGACCATGTCGCGACCCCGCACCTCGGCCTCGGGCTCCTCGGCCATCGGGAAGGCCGAGCCGAGGGTCATCTTGATCTCCTCGGCGGTGCGCTCCCCCAGCATCAGGGAGTGCTCCTTCTTCATCCAGGCGATGATGGCCTGGTCGAGGTCGTCCCCGGCGGTGCGGACCGACAGGCTGGTGACGATGCCGCCCAGGGAGATCACCGCGACCTCCGTCGTACCGCCGCCCACGTCGACGACCATGTTCCCCGTGGCCTCGTGCACGGGCAGGCCCGCGCCGATCGCCGCGGCCATGGGCTCCTCGACGATGTAGACCCGTCGGGCGCCCGCCTGGTAGCCGGCCTCCTTGACGGCCCGCTGCTCCACGGCGGTGATGCCGCTGGGCACGCAGATCACCAGCCGGGGCTTCGCGAAGTACCGGCGGCGGTGCACCTGCTGGATGAAGAAGCGGAGCATCTGCTCGCACGCCTCGAAGTCGGCGATCACGCCGTCCTGCAGCGGACGGATGGGGGTGATGTTGTCCGGCGTGCGGCCGATCATCCGCTTGGCCTCGTGCCCCACGGCCAGGATCTCCCCGGTGGAGGCGTTCAGCGCGACCACGGACGGCTCGTCGAGGAGTACGCCCTTGCCGCGGACGTAGACCAGCGTGTTGGCGGTGCCGAGGTCAACGGCCATGTCGCGGCCGATGATGCTGTTCGCCATGCCTGGGTGTCCCTGCTCTCGGGTGGGGTCCGGTGCTGCCGGGGCACCGGCGGCCGCACCCGCGGGCCGCCGGGGACCGTCGCCGTACCCCGACCGACAGCCTAGGAGCGGTGACCCCTCACGCCTCGTTGGACACGCTGGGCACCTGCGTCACAGGAGTCCCGCGGCCCGGGCGGTGACGTGGTCGGGTACGACGTCCACGTCGACGTCCGCACCCGTGGTCACCGGACCGGCCACGGTGCGCAGCGGCAGCACGCCGGCCCACACGCCACCGGCCCGCACGTCGTCCTCGTCGTCCTGCGGGTCGCCGGTGCGGGACTTGACCGAGGCCTCGCGCAGCGGCAGGGCCAGCACGGTGGTGGCGGCGAGCTCCTTGCGCGTCGGACGTCGCAGCGTCGCGGCCCGGCCCGGGACCACGTGGTCGACCAGCACGTCCAGGGCGTGCGAGCGCTCGGGCTCGTCGGTGACCACCCGCGGACGGCCCAGCACCACGGCCGAGCGGTAGTTCATCGAGTGCATGAAGCCGGAGCGGGCCAGCACCAGGCCGTCGAGCACCGTGACCGTGACGCTGACGTCGTGGCCGGGGCCCTGCACCAGGCTGCGGGAGGCCACCGAGCCGTGCACGTAGAGGGTGCCGTCGGCGTCGGGGCCGTCGAGGTCGACGCCGTACACCGTGGGCAGGGCCATCGGCACGCCGTCGACGAGCACCCCCAGGTGGCAGATGACGGCGGCGTCGAGCACCTCGTGCAACCGGGCCCGGTCGGTCTTCGCCCGCTCCTTCTCCCGGCGCGGCGTGCTGCGCGGGGTGGGCGAGAGCGGGGTCGGCGAGGTGGCGGGGGTGGGCTCGGGAGCGGGCATGGCGCCATGCTCCCAGGTCGTGGCGTATCACCGGCCCGGTCCGCGGCTCCTGGGTGCACGGGGGACCACCGAGACGGGACCGGCCATGACGAGCAGACCGCGGGCAGGCACACGGGCAGGCACCCGGGCAGGCACACGGCGATGACGCCCGCCACGCTGGGCCTGCTCTTCCTGCTCGGCACCTCACTGGCGGCCGCACCCGGTGCGCTCAACGTGGAGACGCTGCGCCGCGGGGCCCGGCACGGCTTCCGGGCCGCCGTCGTCGTGCAGGTCGGAGCCCTGCTGGGGGACGCCGTGTACGTCGGGCTCACGGCGGGTGCGGTGCTGCTCGGGCTCCAGGTCGACGCGCTGCTGCCGGCCTGCATGCTGCTCGGCGGGGGCGCCCTGCTCTGGACGGCGTTCCGGATCGTGCACCCGGCCCCCGGTGGCGACGCGGACGGGCCGCCCGACCCTCGGCGCGGACTGGCCCTGGGCGCGGCGCTGGCCCTGAGCAGCCCTCTCACCCTGGTGTTCTGGGCGGCGGTGACCGGCCTGCTGGACACCCGGCTCGGGCGCGGGCCCACCGCCGTGGAGCTCGCCCTGGTCGCCCTCGTCTACGCCGCGAGCGTGCTGCTGTGGGCCGGCGGCCTCTCGGCGGTGGCCGCCTGGGGTCGACGGCTGGCCCGGCCGCGCCTGGCCCGGCTGCTGCACGTGACCTGCGCGGGACTGCTGGCCCTGTGGGGCGTGCAGCTGCTCGCCACCGCGGCGGTGGCGATGACCTGACCGTCCAGCGTCAGCGGCCCGGGAACCAGATCGCGATCTCCCGCTCGGCGGACTCGGGGGAGTCCGACCCGTGCACGAGGTTCTCGCGGTTGGACAGGGCGAGGTCGCCGCGGATGGTGCCGGGGGCGGCCTTGCGGCCGTCGGTGGCGCCGTTGAGCGCGCGGACGACCTCGACGGCCTCGTCCCCCTCGAGGATGGCCGCGACCAGGGGTCCGGAGGTGACGAAGTCCCGCAGCGGCGGGTAGAAGTCCCGGTCCACGTGCTCGGCGTAGTGCTCGTCGGCCTGGGCGGCGTCGATCTGGCGCAGCTCCAGGGCGACCACCGAGAGTCCCTTGGCCTCGAAGCGGGACAGGACGGTGCCGACCAGCCCACGACGGACGGTGTCGGGCTTGAGCAGGACCAGGGTGCGTGACATGCGAGGCAGCCTAGGGCATGCCCTCGCCGCCCGGGCGGGCCCGGAGCTCGGCCTCCAGGACGGCACGCTCGGCCTTCTCCACGTCGATGCGGGCGCCGAGGTAGTACGCGGCGCCCCAGAGCACCGCGAAGACCACCCCGAGGAAGAACATCGGCGTCACCACGAAGCCGAGGGCGATCGAGACCACCTGCACCAACCACCCCAGCCCGTAGCCGACCGGGCTGCGCAGCAGGCCCGCGGCCAGCAGGCAGAGCAGGGCCAGCCCGGCCCCGGCGCCCAGGGACCGGCCGGCACCGAGCGAGGTCATCCCGATCGAGACCACCCCGAAGAGGAACAGCACGATGGCCTGCAGGGTCAGCATGGCGGCGCACAGCGAGCGCCGCGTGGAGCGGTTCACGGGGTCCGCCGGGGACGCAGCATCCGCCGGGCCTCCCCGACCGTCACCACCGAGCCGGTGACCAGCACCCCGCCGGAGCCGATGGCCTCGCCGAAGACGCCGCCCTCCTCGGCCAGCGTGGCGGCCCGGTCGATGGCGTCCTCGAGCCGGGGCGCGACGTAGACCCGGTCGATGCCGAAGATGCCCCGGGCGACCTCGGCCAGGTCCTCGGCCGGCATCGCCCGCTCGGAGCGGCTCTGCGTGCACACCACGGCGGCCATCACCGGCTCGAAGGCGGCGAGCACGCCCTCGTAGTCCTTGTCGGCCATCACCCCGACGACGCCGACCAGCGGGCTGAAGGTGAAGGAGTCGTCGAGGGCGTCGACGACCGCGGCGGCGCCGTGCGGGTTGTGGGCGGCGTCCAGCACGATGGTGGGGCTGCGCCGCACGACCTCCAGCCGGCCCGGGGAGCTCACCTCCTCGAAGGCCCCGCGCACGAGGTCGGCGTCCAGGGGGTCGCCCCCGAGGAACGCCTCGACGGCGGCCAGGGCCACGGCGGCGTTCTGGCCCTGGTGGGCGCCGTACAGGGGCAGGAAGACCTCGTCGTACTCCGCCCGCAGGCCCTGCAGCCGGAGCACCTGCCCCCCCACGGCGGGCAGGCGGTGCGCGACGCCGAAGTCGCGACCCTCCCACAGCACGGTGGCGCCCACCTCGGCCGCCCGCTCGGCGATCACCTCGGCCACGTCGTCGTCCTGCTGGGCGCACACCACCGTGCAGCCGGGCTTGATGATCCCGGACTTCTCACGGGCGATGTCGACCGGGCGCGCGCCCAGGTACGACGCGTGGTCCACCGCGATGGGCAGGATCACGGCCACCGTGGCGTCCGCGACGTTGGTGGCGTCCCACGAGCCGCCCATGCCGACCTCGACCACGGCGACGTCGACCGGGGCGTCGGCGAAGGCGGCGTAGGCCATCCCCACCACCATCTCGAAGAACGACAGCGGGTGGGCGCCCTCCTCGTCGGCCAGCCCCGCGACCCCGGCCACGTCGCGGTAGGCGGCGACGAACGCGTCCTCCGCCAGGGGCTCCCCGTCCAGGGAGATCCGCTCGGTCATGGACTCGACGTGCGGGCTGGTGAAGCGGCCGGTGCGCAGGCCGGTGGCGGTCACCAGGGTGTCGATCATCCGCGACGTGCTCGTCTTGCCGTTGGTCCCGGTCAGGTGGATGACCGGGTAGCCGCGCTGGGGCTCGCCCAGCAGCTCGGTCAGGGCGCGGATCCGGTCCAGCGACGGCTCCAGGCGGGTCTCCGGCCAGCGGGCCAGCAACGCCTGCTCGGCCTGCTCGTAGGTCGTCACGGTGGGGTGCGCAGGGGGGTTCGACATCGTGGCCCGAGTCTACGGTCGCCGGTGCCCGCAACGGGTTCGCGGGCGGTGCGAGGGGGACCGTAGGATCGCGAGCCATGAGCACCCCCTCCCCGGCACCTGCGGCGTCCGCGACGACCTCGGCCCCCGGCCGTGCCGTCGTCGTACCGGACAAGCCCGCGCTGGAGGGCCTGGAGGCGACCTGGTCGCAGCGGTGGAAGCAGGACGACACCTACGCCTTCGACCGCTCCCGGGAGCGCGCGCGACGTCTTCTCCATCGACACCCCGCCCCCGACCGTCTCCGGGTCGCTGCACGTCGGGCACGTGTTCTCCTACACCCACACCGACCTGGTCGCCCGCTTCCAGCGGATGCGGGGCAAGTCGGTCTTCTACCCGATGGGCTGGGACGACAACGGCCTGCCCACCGAGCGGCGGGTGCAGAACTACTACGGCGTGCGGTGCGACCCGTCGCTGCCCTACGAGGCCGGCTTCGAGCCGCCCGCCAAGCCCGACGCGAAGCGCCAGGTCCCGATCAGCCGCCCCAACTTCATCGAGCTGTGCGAGCGGCTCGTCGAGCAGGACGAGGTCGTCTTCGAGTCGCTGTGGCGCACGCTGGGCCTCTCGGTGGACTGGAGCCAGCACTACACGACCATCGGCCGCAAGGCGCAGACCGTCGTCCCAGCGCGCGTTCCTGCGCAACTTCGCCCGGGGGGAGGCCTACCTGCAGGAGGCGCCGACCCTGTGGGACGTCACGTTCCAGACCGCGGTCGCGCAGGCCGAGCTGAAGGCCCAGGAGTACGACGGGAACTACCACCGGGTCGCGTTCCACCGGCCCGACGGCGGCACCGCGGAGATCGAGACCACCCGTCCCGAGCTGATCGCCAGCGTGGTGGCGCTGATCGCCCACCCGGACGACGAGCGCTACCAGTCGCTGTTCGGGACGACCGTGACCAGCCCGGTCTTCGGGGTGGAGGTGCCGGTCCGGGCGCACACCGCAGCCGAGATGGACAAGGGCTCCGGCCTGGTCATGTGCTGCACGTTCGGCGACCTGACCGACGTGACCTGGTGGCGCGAGCTCGACCTCCCCGTGCGCACGGTCATCGGCCGCGACGGTCGGCTCACCCGTGAGACGCCGGACTGGCTGTCCGGCGAGCCGGCCGCCACGGCGTACGCCGAGCTGGCGGGGAAGACCGCGTTCTCGGCCCGCGAGGCCATGGTGGGGCTGCTGCGCGCCAGCGGCGACCTCGTCGGCGAGCCGACGCCCACCAGGCGGATGACCAACTTCTACGAGAACGGCGACAAGCCGCTCGAGATCGTCGCCACCCGGCAGTGGTACGTCCGCAACGGCGGGCGGGACACCGGGCTCCGCGACGAGCTGGTGGAGGACGCCGCGTCCATCACCTGGGTGCCGGCGCACATGCGCAGCCGCTACGAGAACTGGGTCGGCGGGCTCAACGGTGACTGGCTGATCTCGCGGCAGCGCTACTTCGGGATCCCGTTCCCCGTCTGGTACCCGCTCGACGACGAGGGCGAGCCCGACTACGACCACCCGCTGCTCCCCCGCGAGGACGAGCTGCCGGTCGACCCGTCGACCGTGGCCCCGGCGGGCTACGCCGAGGACCAGCGCGGCCGCCCCCGCGGCTTCATCGGCGACCCGGACGTCATGGACACCTGGGCGACCTCGTCGCTGACCCCGCAGATCGCGGGCGGCTGGGAGTCCGACCCCGACCTGTTCTCCCGGGTCTTCCCGATGGACCTGTGCACGCAGGCCCACGACATCATCCGCACCTGGCTCTTCGCGCGCGTGGTGCGCTCGCACTTCGAGCACGGGGTCGTGCCCTGGTCGCACGCGATGCTCTCGGGCTGGATCCTCGACCCCGACCGCAAGAAGATGTCCAAGTCCAAGGGCAACGTGGTCGTCCCCGACGAGATCCTGTCCCGCTTCGGCACCGACGCGGTGCGCTGGCGTGCCGCGATGGCCCGGCCCGGCATGGACTCGCCCTTCGACGAGACCCAGATGAAGGTCGGGCGGCGGCTGGCCATGAAGGTGCTCAACGCGTCGAAGTTCGTGCTGGGCAGCGTGGGGGCCAGCGACCCCGACCCCGACCGGGTGACCGAGCCGGTCGACGCCGCGATGCTGGCCGGGCTGGCCGCCGTGGTCGCCCGCGCCACCGACGCGTTCGAGGCCTTCGACTACACCACCGCGCTGGAGGCCACGGAGAGCTTCTTCTGGGAGTTCTGCGACGACTACCTCGAGCTGGTCAAGGAGCGGGCCTACGGCGCCCGCGGGGAGGCTGCGGCCGGCTCGGCGAAGGCGGCCCTCGCGCTGGCGCTGCACGTGCAGCTGCGGCTGCTGGCGCCGTTCCTGCCCTACGTGACCGAGGAGGTCTGGTCGTGGTGGCAGGACGGCTCGATCCACCTGGCCGCCTGGCCGGACGAGGCGACGCTGTCCGGGGTGCCCGAGGCCGACCCGGCCCTGGTGACCGCGGTGGCCGAGACGCTGCGCGGCATCCGGGGCGCCAAGTCCACCGCCAAGGTGTCGATGCGCACCGAGCTGACGAGGGCCACCGTGACCGGTCCGGCCGCCGCGGTGGGCCTGGCCGAGCAGGCCGCCGACGACCTGAAGGCTGCGGGCCGCATCACGGGTGACCTGCGCTTCGTCGCCGTCGAGGGCGCTCCCCTGTCGGTCGACGCGGAGATCGCGGCCGCGCCGGTCGCCTGAGCGCCGCGGCCGCGCCGGCGGCCTGAGCGGCCGTCGGCTCCGGCCCGTCAGGTCCGGCTCAGCCAGGCCTCGAACGCGGCGACGTCGTAGGGCCGGCCCAGGAAGTCGGCCACCAGGTCCGCGGCGTCCCGACTGCCGCCCGGGGCCAGCACCCGGTCGCGGTAGCGGTGGGCCACCTCGGGGGCGAGGAGGTCGTCGCGGTCGAAGGCCGACATCAGGTCCTGGGCGATGACCAGGCTCCACATGTAGGTGTAGTACGCCGAGCCGTAGCCCTGCAGGTGGCCGAACGACGCGTGAAAGTGCGTGTCCGGGACGTGGCCGAAGACGTCGTACGCCGCCTGCAGCTGCTGCTGGGTGCGGTCGAGGTCGTCGGGGACGCGCTCGTGCAGCTCGTAGGACAGGGCCGCGTAGAACATCTGCGTGCGCACCCACGCGGCCCGGCCCAGGTCCTTGGCGGCCCGCATCCGCTCGACCAGCCCGGTGGGGATGGCCCGGCCCTCGGCGTCGCGGGCGAAGGAGCGCAGGACGTCGGCGTCCCAGGCCCACTCCTCCAGCAGCTGCGAGGGTGCCTCCACGAAGTCCCACTCGGTGGCGACGCCGGAGAAGCGCGCCCACCGCTGGTCGCCGGCCAGGACGTGGTGCACCAGGTGCCCGAACTCGTGGAACAGCGTGACGACGTGGTCGTGCTCCATCAGGGTGCGGGAGAAGTTGCAGACCAGCACGCCCTCGGCCAGCCGGCGGCCGGCCAGCCCCGGGCTGAGCTCGAACTGGGCGGCGTGGCCGAACTTGCCGGGCCGGGGGTGCAGGTCGAGGTGGATGCGGCCGAGCACCTCCCCGCCCCGTCGTACGTCGTAGGTGGTGACGTCCTCGTGCCAGGACGGAGCGTCGGGCACCTCGACGTACTCCAGGTCGAAGAGCCGGCCGGTGACCTCCAGCAGCCCCTGGCGCACCCGGGCGAAGTCGAAGTAGGACCGGACCTCCTGGGAGTCGACGTCGTGGTCCTCGCGGCGCAGCACCTCGGTGTAGAACATCCGGTCCCGGCCGTCGACGCCGGTGGCCTCCGGGTGGTCGACCTGCAGCCGGGCCAGCAGCCGCTCCACGTCGCGCCGGGCGGCCGGCCCGGCCGCGTCGGTGACCCGGTCCACGAAGCGCGGGATGGCGTCCCCCTCGCCGATCATCTTGACCTCGGCGTCGAAGGCCGGCCAGCCGTCGTACCCCAGCAGCCGGGCGTGCTCGCGGCGCAGCTCCAGCAGCTCGTGCAGCAGCGGCCCGTTCTCCGGGTAGGCACGGTTGAGGAACTCCGTGACGAGACGGGTGCGCGCCTCCCGGTCCCGGCAGAAGGTCATGAAGGGCACGTAGTCCGGGTAGTCCGTGGTGACCTCGACCAGGCCGTCCTCACCGGCGGGGTGGGCGGCCACGAAGTCCGACGGCAGTCCGTCGAGCGCCTCCGGCGGGACCCGCACCGAACGGACCCCGTCGCGGATGTTCTTGGCGAACTCCTGACCGACGGCGGTCTCCCGCTCCGCGAGGTCCCGCAGCCGGTCACGGACCGGCTCGTCCCGGTCCACCCCCGCCCGGCGGAAGTCGCGCAGGCCCAGGGCGAGCACCCGTCGGGCCTGCTCGTCGAGCCCGGCGGGGTCGACCCCCTCCAGGACCTCGAACAGCGCCCGGTCCAGACCGATCTCGGTCTCCAGGGCGGAGGCGGCCTGCTCGGCCTGCTCGGCGCGGGTGCGTACGACGAGGTCGGGGTGCACGTTGGCCACCACCGAGGCGAGGGAGGCGGCCTGTCGCAGGGCGAGGCCCACCTGGTCCCAGGTGGCCAGCACCCGGAGGGCGTCGGTGCCGGCGTCGCTCCCGGCCGCGGCCGGGTCGGTCAGCCGCGCGACCAGGCGACGGGCCTCGTCCAGGCTCTCCTCGCACCGGTCGGCGACCCAGCCCTCCCAGTCGGAGGCGGGCAGCGCCAACGGCTGCGGAGCCGGGCCCGTGGGGCCAGGAGGACCCGTGCGGACAGCGGCACCGTCGTTCACCCGAGACGTCACCCGCAGAGCCTACGGCGGCTGCGCCTCAGGCCGACTTCTTCTTCTTGGCCTCGGGCTCGCGCGGCACGAGGGTCGGGTTCACGTTGTCGTTGACGACCTCGGCGTTCACCACGACCTTGGCGATGTCCTCGCGCGAGGGCACGTCGTACATGACGTGCAGCAGGACCTCCTCGATGATCGCCCGCAGGCCCCGGGCGCCCGTGCCCCGGATCATGGCGAGGTCGGCCACGGCCTCGATCGCGTCGGGGGTGAACTCGAGCTCGACGCCGTCGAGGTCGAAGAGCTTCTGGTACTGCTTGACCAGCGCGTTGCGGGGCTCGGTGAGGATCTGCACCAGGGCCTCCTGGCTGAGCTTGTCCACCGTGGCGATGACCGGCAGACGCCCGATGAACTCGGGGATGAGGCCGAACTTGAGCAGGTCCTCGGGCATGACCTCGGAGAAGATCTTCTCCATGTCCTTCTCGGCCTTGGTCGGCAGCGAGGCCGAGAAGCCGAGGGTCTTCTTGCCGACGCGCTGCTCCAGGATCTGCTCGAGGCCGGAGAACGCGCCACCCACGATGAACAGGATGTTGGTGGTGTCGATCTGGATGAACTCCTGGTGCGGGTGCTTGCGCCCGCCCTGGGGCGGCACGGAGGCCGTGGTGCCCTCCAGGATCTTGAGCAGGGCCTGCTGCACGCCCTCGCCCGAGACGTCCCGGGTGATCGACGGGTTCTCGGCCTTGCGGGCGACCTTGTCGATCTCGTCGATGTAGATGATGCCGGTCTCGGCCTTCTTGACGTCGTAGTCGGCGGCCTGGATCAGCTTGAGCAGGATGTTCTCGACGTCCTCGCCGACGTAGCCGGCCTCGGTCAGGGCGGTGGCGTCGGCGATGGCGAAGGGCACGTTGAGCATCCGGGCCATGGTCTGGGCCAGGTAGGTCTTGCCGCACCCCGTGGGGCCGATGACCAGGATGTTGGACTTGGCCAGCTCGACGACCTCGTCGCCCTTGTGACGCGAGGTCCCGGTGGACACGCCCGCCTGGACCCGCTTGTAGTGGTTGTAGACGGCCACGGCCAACGCCTTCTTGGCCTTCTCCTGACCGATCACGTAGGAGTTGAGGAACTCGAAGATCTCGCGCGGCTTGGGCAGCTCCTCGAGGCCGACCTCGGTGCCCTCGCTGAGCTCCTCCTCGATGATCTCGTTGCACAGGTCGATGCACTCGTCGCAGATGTAGACACCCGGGCCCGCGATGAGCTTCTTGACCTGCTTCTGGCTCTTCCCGCAGAAAGAGCACTTCAACAGGTCACCCCCGTCACCGATGCGTGCCACAGGCGAGACTCCTCACGACTCAGGCCGGTCGGCCCGGGGACCCCCGGGACCAGCTCCCACCGGCTGTGCTGACTGCTGTTGTGCCGAACTTGAAGGTACCCCGTCGCGCCCCCGAATGGGACAGGACACGGCGACTGCCCCCCGGGCCGGGGCGGCCCGTGGGCCGGGTCCGACCCGGGGGTCGGACCCGGGCTCAGATGGACGCCGGGGTGCCCTTGAGCGACTCCAGGATGCCGTCGATCAGGCCGTACTCGACCGCCGACTGCGAGGTCAGGATCTTGTCCCGCTCGATGTCGGAGTTGACCTCGTCGGGGGTCTTGCCGGTGTGGTCGGAGATCAGCTTCTCGAGCAGCTCGCGCATCCGCAGGATCTCGTTGGCCTGGATCTCGATGTCCGAGCTCTGGCCGTAGGTGCCCTCGGTGTAGGGCTGGTGGATCAGGATCCGGCTGTTGGGCAGCGCGAGCCGCTTGCCCGGGGTGCCGGCCGCCAGCAGGACCGCCGCGGCGGAGGCCGCCTGGCCCAGGCACACGGTCTGGATGTCGGGCTTGAGGAACTGCATCGTGTCGTAGATGGCCGTCATCGCGGTGAACGAGCCGCCCGGGGAGTTGATGTAGATGCTGATGTCCCGGTCGGGGTCCATGGACTGCAGGCAGAGCAGCTGGGCCATCACGGCGTTGGCGATGTCGTCGCTGATCGGCGTGCCGAGGAAGATGATGCGCTCCTCGAACAGCTTGCCGTACGGGTCGATCCGCCGGAAGCCGTAGGAGGTGCGCTCCTCCCACTGCGGGATGTAGTAGTTGTTGCTCGGGGAGATGAACGGGGAGATGTCGGGGCTCGTCATGTCGGTCCTCACTTGCTCCGGGCCGGACGGCCCTCGTCGGCCACCTGGCGGGTGCTGGTGATCACCTTGTCGATGAACCCGTACTCACGGGCCTCCTCGGCGGTGAACCAGCGGTCGCGGTCGGCGTCGGTCTCGACCTGCTCGAGCGGCTGGCCGGTGTGCTCGCTGATCAGCTCGAAGAGCACCTTCTTGATGTGCAGCGACTGCTGGGCCTGGATCTTGATGTCCGAGGCCGAGCCGCCCATGCCGCCCGAGGGCTGGTGCATCATGATGCGGGCGTGCGGGAGGGCGTAGCGCTTGCCCGCCGCACCGGCGCACAGCAGGAACTGCCCCATCGAGGCGGCCAGGCCCATGCCGACCGTGGCCACGTCGTTGGGGATGTAGTTCATCGTGTCGTAGATGGCCATCCCCGAGTCCACCGAGCCGCCGGGGCTGTTGATGTGCAGGAAGATGTCGGTCTCGGGGTCCTCGGCGGAGAGCAGGAGCATCTGCGCGCAGATCGCGTTGGCGTTCTGGTCGCGCACCTCGGATCCGAGGAAGATGATCCGCTCCCGCAGGAGCCGCTGGTAAATGTGGTCGTCGAGCCCGTTCGCCGAGCCGCCACCGTTCATCTGGATCTCTGTGTTCGTGGGCACGTCCCGACCCTAGCCGCATGCACGGACAGTTCCATGAGCAATCCCGTGGTGTTCGCCCAGAGCGCACCAGAGCGCACCAGAGCGCACCAGAGCGCACCGGGCGCACCGGCGCGCACGCCGGCGTGCCCGGGACGCGGCCGTGGCCCGGACGCAGCCGTGGCCGGGAGGTCACCCTCCCGGCCACGGTCGTGGACGGCACCCCGGGACCCCTGCCCCCGGGTGGACGTCCTGTCCCGGTCGGGGGCTCGCGCCCCCGGCGGGGGTCAGTCGCGCTTCGAGACGCGCACCGCCATCGACGTGCCGCGCTGGCTGAGCACGCGGATCGACGTACCGGTGTCGGGCACCTGCACGCTGTTGGTCGGCTGGGCGGGGTCCCAGTACGACACGTCGTCGCGGAACACCGGGTTGGCGGCGCGGCCACGGACGTAGCTGGGCGCGTCACCGGCTCCCTGGTGCAGCGTGAACGAGTCCGCCTTCTCCAGGCCGAAGGTGGCGTCGTAGCCGGCCACCCGCGGGCGCCAGATGCCGCCGTCGAGCCGCGCGATCGGGCGCGGGTGCGCGTCGACCGGCAGGATCAGGCCCTCACCCGGGTGCTGGCTGGTGTTGTTGTCGGACTGGGAGGTGTCCCAGTAGCTGACCAGCAGCCCGTTCTGGTACGGGAAGTGCTCCACGAGGTCCGGCTTGCTGGCGAACCCGAAGTTGTACGGGCCCGTCTGCAGGTAGCGGTCGAACGACGTGTAGGTGCGGTTGGAGGCGATGTAGTAGTTGTCGTACGCCGAGGTGATGGTGTCGCCCACGGAGCTGAAGCCGTCGAGCGTCCAGCCGTTCGGCGCGTCCTCGGCGCCGTCGGTGAACCCGCCCGTGACGGCGATGTCGTCGACGAACATGCCCGGCGTGAGGGTGGGGTCGTTGCCCTGCACGCCTCCGTCGGTCGTGTAGCGCAGCCGCAGGTCGACGGTCTTGCCGGCGTAGGCGGACAGGTCGTAGCTCGCGGGCACCCAGGCCCCGCCGGTGTCACCGGTGATGCCGTTGTTGGCCGCCGACGAGGTCCCGGTGCCCGGGATGCTGCGCCAGCCGCTGCCGTCGTTGACCTCGACGTAGGCGAAGTCGTAGTCCTCCTCGATGTTGTACCAGGTCTGGAAGCTGAGCTGCGGCGCTCCTGCCGGCAGGGCCACGGACCGGGTCATCGAGGAGGTGTAGTCGTCACCGGTGCCGCTCCACCAGGAGCGCTCGCCGGCGTACGGCGCGACCAGGTCCGAGGTGACGTCCTTCTTGGGCAGCACGGCCACCACGGCCTGCGGCTTCGCGGTGTTCTCCTCGTGCGGGCCGAGGTCGACCCGGGCGGTCTCGTCGGGCCCGACCACGTCGTAGTCCAGCCAGCCGAGCTGCAGCTTCTCCCACGCGCCGAGGTCCGCGGCTCGGGTGCCGAGGCCCTGGTCGCCGGCCGCGTTGACCCGGCTCTGGGCCATCAGCGACCAGAAGTTGACGCCGTTCTCGTTGCCCGAGGTGGGCCCGCTGGTGTCGTAGAGGTCCGGCAGGCCGAGGTCGTGGGTGTACTCGTGGGTGAAGACGCTCACGCCACCGTTCTCCGGCTGGGCGGTGTAGTCGCCCACCCACAGGCCGGAGTCGCCGATCTGGGTGCCCCCGAGCCGGGCCTGCACCGGGCCGGTGCGACCTGCGTCCGTGCCGTAGGCGTACCAGCGGTGCGACCAGATGGCGTCCTCGCCCTGGATCGGGTCGCCGTCGGCCTCGTCGCCACCGGCGTGCACGATCTGGAAGTGGTCGAGGTAGCCGTCCGGCTCGTTGAAGTTGCCGTCACCGTCGGCGTCGTAGCGGTCCCACTGGTCGAAGGTCTTGAGCTCGGCGATGACGCTGGCCCGGGACCGGCCACTGAGGATCTGCTCGTAGTACCACTTGTTGACGGCGTCCCGCACGAGCGCCCAGGTGTTGCTGCACACGTTGCTGGCGCACACGTTGGGGTCGGTGTCGTGGGTGTCGCTGGAGCGTCCGTAGCGGGCCTCGTTGTACTTCACGCGCACCCAGTTGGTGACGGTGCCGTCGACGCTGTAGCGCCCCGAGGACTGCCGCTCGAAGTACTGCCGCACCGACTCGGTGTCGCCACCGGAGCCGGGCTCGCCGCCCTGGCCGAAGTACAGGTCGCGGTAGTGGGCGGGGCTGTAGTTGGGCTGCCAGACCGTGGAGTTGTCCCTGGTGCGGTCCGGCGCCGGGATGGCGTTGTGCTGCGGGCCCTCGAAGGTGACCGGTCCGGGCACGTCGACGTTGGTGTCGCGGTCGGGGTAGAGCGGGTCGCGCTGGGTGCCGAACTCGGCCAGGACCACGAAGATCCGGTCGGTCTTCTCCCGGCTGAGCTCGACGTACTGGTCGTCGGTCGACGCCTTGGCCGTCAGCCGGCCCCGCGCGTTGACCGACGCCGGGGTCCGCGGCGAGGCCACCTTCATCACCGTGCTGGCGCCGCGTCGCTCGACCTTGCCGGTGCCGTTGAGCAGCTCGGTGATGGCCTCCTGCCGCAGCGCGCGGCGCTTGGTCTCCAGCGGGTTGGGGAGCTCGTCGCCGGCGGTGGAGCGCTGCGCCTGGGGCGCGGCGCCGTCCACGGCGGGGCGGCTGGGGGCGGCCGAGACGGACGGGACGCCGAGCGTCGTCCCCACTCCGGCGGCCAGGACCAGGCTGAGCAGCCCGGCTGATGTCTTGTGCACAGATCCTCCGACGTACAGCGATCGTGTCGCATGCCGAACGGACCGCAGGGGTCCGCGACCGCGGGTTGCGGACCCCGGGAGTCAACGGGAGTCACACGGTCGGGACAACCCCTGGAGGACCTGAGGGGGGCTCAGGTTTGTGCAAGTGCAGGTTTCTGCAACATCGCCACCGTCGCTCAGGCGGTGGTGGTGTCCTCGGTGTCGCCCGTGCTCTCGGCGTCGGTGCCGGCTGCGGCCTCCGTGGCCTCCGACGTGTCCGAGGTGCCGGAGGTGTCCGTCCCGGTCTCGGCGTCGCCGGGCTCGGTGATGGTGCCGTCGGGCTGCAGGTTCTTCAGCTCGACCGGACGACCGGACCCGTCGGTGACGACGGCACCCTCGACGATGGTGGCCAGCGCCTTGCCCCGCACGACCTCGGAGACCATCTCGGGGATGTGGTTGTGGTCGATCATGTGGGAGATGAACTCCTGCGGGTTCTGCCCGGACTGCTGCGCCCGCTGCATGAGGTGCGCCTGGAGCTCGCCCTCGTTCACCCCGATCTCCTCGGCCTTGGCGACCTGGTCGAGCACGAACTGGGCGGCGACCGCGTCGCGGACCCGCTTCTCCAGGTCGGCCTCGAACTCGTCGACCGTCTGCTCCTCGGAGTCGAGGTAGGCCTCCATGGTCATCCCGGCCATCCCGAGCTGCTGCTCGATCTGCTCGCGACGAGCGGCCAGCTCGGACTCCACCACGCCGTCGGGCAGGGGGACGTCGGTGAGGTCGAGCAGCTTCTCCAGCACCGCGTCGCGGGCCGCGGCGGCCTGCTCGAGCCGCTTGCCACGGGCCAGGCGCGTGCGGACGTCCTCGGTGAGCTCCTCCAGGGTGTCGAACTCCGAGGCGGTCTGGGCGAAGTCGTCGTCCAGCTCGGGGAGCTCCTGCTCCTTGACCGACGTCACGGTCACCGACACCTCGACGTCCTGCCCGACCTGGTCGCCACCGACCAGCTGGGAGGTGAAGGTGGCGTCCCCACCGGCGGACAGGCCGGTCAGCGCCTCGTCCAGACCCTCGAGCATGCCGCCCTTGCCGACCTGGTAGCTCATCCCGGACACCTCGGCGCCCTCCACGACCTCGCCGTCGGAGCGGGCCACGAGGTCCATCACCACGAAGTCGCCGTCGGCGGCCGCACGCTCGACCTCGGACAGGCTGGCGAACCGCTCGCGCAGCGCCTGCACCTGCTCCTCGACGTCGGCGTCGGTGACCTCGACGTCGTCGACGGATACCTCCAGGCCGGCGTAGTCGGGCAGCGTGATCTCGGGACGGACGTCGACCTCGGCGGTGAACTCGAGCGTCTCGTTGTCCTCGAACCGGGTGATGTCGATCTCCGGCTGCGCGAGCGGCTCCAGGTCGTTGGCCTGCAGCGCCTCGACGTACAGCTTGGGGAGGGCCTCGTTGATCGCCTCGTCGAGGACAGCGCCGCGGCCGACCTGGCGGTCGATGACCATCGGCGGCACCTTGCCGCGGCGGAAGCCGGGGACGTTGATCTGCTGGGCGATCTTCTTGTACGCCGCGTCGAGGCTGGGCTTCAGCTCCTCGAAGGGCACCTCGACGGTGAGCTTGGCCCGGGTCGGGGTCACAGTCTCGACGGCGCTCTTCACAGGTGTTCTCCTCGGTCGGTCTACGGCGGGTGGTGGTGCGGGCACGGAGGGGCAGGTGGTCGGGGCGACAGGACTCGAACCTGCGGTCTCCTGCTCCCAAAGCAGGCGCGCTAGCCACTACGCTACGCCCCGGATGCCGACGGCCCCCGGGGTCGTGCGGACGCCGGTGGCCGAGCCCGCGGCAGTCTACGGGAGATGGCTCGGCCGACCCGTAATCGCTCGCGCCGGGGCAGCGCCCGCGGCGCGCACCACCGAGTGGTGCCGAGCCGGGGCAGGCCGGTGATTGGTGGACCGATCCGGTGTCGTGGCACCATGGTGCCGCCTCGCGGATGTAGCTCAATGGTAGAGCCCTAGTCTTCCAAACTAGCTACGCGGGTTCGATTCCCGTCATCCGCTCCACTCGTCCCCGGTACCACGGTCACCCGTCGCCATTCCGGTGCTACCCAGCGCGGTGCAGCAGCAGCAGGGCCCGGTCGTCGTCCGAGCGACTCCAGCCGGTCCAGCAGTGCCGGGTCGCCCCGCCCTCGAAGCCGGTGCGGAGCAGCTGCTCGCCCTCCCCCAGCAGCCGGTCGATGCCGTGGCTGAGATGTCGCGGTGCGGGGTCTCCACCACACCGTCGGTGAACAGCAGCAGGGCGTCGCCGCGGTGCAGCGTGCCGCGCACGACGGTGAACTCGGCGTCGGGCAGCACCCCGAGCACCGGTCCCTCGGCCTGGTGCACGGCCCAGCGACCGCTGCCGGCCAGCAGCTGGACGCCCGGCGGGTGCCCCGCCGAGCGCAGCTCGAAGGCACCGGTCGCCAGGTCGAGGTCGACGTGGACGGCCGTGGCGAAGCCCTCGGACCAGCTCCTGCCGCAGCAGGTAGTCGTTGGCCGCGGGCAGGAACGCGTCGCGCCGGCAGCGCTCCCAGCAGCCCACCGAACGCACCGGCCAGCAGCAGCGACCGGGCCCCCGCCTGCGCCCCCTTGCCCGAGACGTCGACCACCGCGACCTGCAGCGACGAGCCGCCCGGGACGTGGGAGGCCACCAGGAAGTCGCCGGCGAAGGATGACCCGCCCGACGAGCGCAGCACCGCATCGGCGTACCAGCCCTCGGGGAGGTCGGGGACGCGGGCCTGGCGCTGGATCCGGTCCCGCAGGTCGACCAGCATCGACTCGCCCCGCACCCCGGCCACGCCCAGCCTGCCGCGACGGCTGGAGGAGAGCAGGATCACCAGGCCGACGACCACGATGACCGCCACCCCGCCGATGCGCCGCGAGTCCAGCAGGCGAGGGGTCGTCACGACCACGGCGGCCACGAGGGCGAGCACGAAGATCGAGCGTCCACGGCAGCGACCGGGGCGGCAGCACCAGGTTGGCCACCACCATGGGGATGAGCAGGGCGGTCACCGGCACGAACAGCGGGAGGGACACCTGCGCCACGGCGATCAGCACGCCGACCGAGCACAGCAGGAGCGACGGCACGAGGTCGTCCTCGCGCAGGCGCCGCAGCACCTGACGCCAGCGCCGACCCAGCATCCTGCCGGCGACCGAGCCGGGGGGACGCCGCGGGGGCAGGGTGGCGACCATCGCTCCGGACTGTAGTGCCGTCGGGCCCCGCGTGGGGCCGGTTCGGCTCAGGCACCCGCCCGGGCGCGGGAGCGGAACGGCGGCTGGCAGCGCGGGCACCAGAAGAGGTTCCGTCCGGCCAGCACCTCGGTGCGCACGCGGGTGCCGCACACGAAGCACGGCTCGCCCTGGCGGCGGTAGACCCACACGGGGCTGCCGTGGGTCGGCGCGGTGGGCACCCGGCCCACCAGCGACGGGTCGCCCGGGACGTGCACGGTGTCGATGCGACCCCGGCGCACGCCGTCGGCCAGCAGCACGACGAGGTCGTTCCACATCTGCTCGAAGGTGCTGCGACGCAGGCTGCTCCCCGCCCGCAGGGGGTCGATCCGGTGCCGGAACAGCACCTCGGCGCGGTAGACGTTGCCCACCCCGGCCAGCACCGACTGGTCCATCAGCAGGCCGCCGATCGGTGACCGGGTCCGGCTGACCCGGGCCCACGCCCCGGTCCAGTCGGCGTCGGCCCGCAGGGGGTCGGGACCCAGCCGGTCCAGCAGCAGCCCCTGCTCCTCGCGGGTCACCAGCTCGCAGGCGGTGGCCCCGCGCAGGTCGCCGTACGCCGGCGGGCGCTCGTCGCCGAAGCTCTCGCCGGTGGCCACCAGCCGCAGGCGCACCTGCCCCCGGGGCTCGTCCGGCACGCCGTCACGGACGGCGAACTTGCCGTAGAGACCCAGGTGCACGTGCACGCAGCGGTCCTGCTCGAAGTCCAGGAACAGGTGCTTGCCGTAGGACTCGGCGCCCCGCAGGAGCGTGCCGTCCACCAGCGCCGCGGACTCCGCGAACCGGCCCTGCGGGCTCGACGGCCGCCACCACGCGCCCGCCGAGGTGCGCGTCCAGGGTGCGGGCCAGCCGGAAGAGGGTGTGTCCCTCCGGCATCGCCTACTGTCCCGGCTGACGGGGCGGGCCGGGCCGGGCGCCGAGTGCCGAGGGCGGCAGGGGAGGCAGGTTCGCGGTCTTCTCGTAGTCGGCGAGCATCGCGATGCGCCGGGCGTGCCGCTCGTCGCCGCTGAAGTCGGTGCTGACGAAGACGTCCACGAACCGGGTCATGTCCTCCAGCGTGTGCATCCGGCCGCCGACGGAGATCACGTTGGCGTCGTTGTGCTGGCGGGCCAGCCGGGCGGTCTCCTCGCTCCAGGCCAGCGCCGCCCGGACGCCGAGCACCTTGTTCGCCGCGATCTGCTCGCCGTTGCCGGAGCCGCCGATCACCACGCCCAGCGCCTGGTTCCCGTCCTGCTGGTCGGTGACCGCGCCCTGCGCCGCGCGCAGGCAGAAGACCGGGTAGTCGTCGTCGGGGTCGTACACGAAGGGGCCGTGGTCGACGACCTCGAAGCCCTGGTCGGCCAGGTGGTTGAGCAGGTGTTCCTTGAGCTCGAGGCCGGCATGGTCGGAGCCGATGTGCACGCGCATGGGACGAGTCTGTCAGACGCCGACCACGCCGCCTCAGGCGTCCTGGCCCAGCCGGGCCAGCTCGTCCTCGACCACCCCGGGGTCGAGCTTGGTGAACACCGGGACGGGCTTGGCCACCGGCGTCCCGGGCACCACCGGGCGCCGCCCCCAGGCCGGGGCCGAGGAGTAGTCGCCGGTGATGACCGGGTACGACGGCCCGCCGTCGAGGTCCTCGACCTCCACCACCTCCGGCATCGGGGCCACGTCACCCGGCCCGCCCAGGACCCGGTCCACGGCGTTGGCGCTGTGCGGCAGGAACGGCGACAGCAGCAGGTTGCAGTCCGCGACGGCCTGCACGGTGACGTGCAGGACCGTGGCCAGCAGGTCGCGCTGCTCCTCCGCCTTCAGCTGCCAGGGCGCCTGGTCGGAGACGTAGCGGTTGACCTCGGCCACGGTCCGCATGGCCTCGGCCAGCGCGGCCTTCTGCCGGTGCCGCCCGATGAGCTCCCCGACCGTGCCGAAGGCGGCCTCCACGAGGTCGAGCAGCGCCCGGTCCTCGGCCCGCAGGTCGCCGGCCGGCGGCACCTCGCCGAAGCTCTTGGCCACCATCGTCGCGGTCCGGTTGACCAGGTTGCCCCAGCCGGCCACCAGCTCGTCGTTGGTGCGCCGGACGAACTCCGCCCAGGTGAAGTTGCTGTCCTGGCTCTCCGGCCCGGCCGCGGAGATGAAGTAGCGCAGCGCGTCCGGCTGGTAGCGCGAGAGCACGTCGCGCACGTGGATGACCACCCCGCGGGAGGAGGAGAACTGGCGCCCCTCCATGGTCAGGAACTCGCTGGCGACCACCTCGGTGGGCAGGTTGAGCTCGCCGTACTCCCCCGGCTCGCCGCCGCGCGAGCCGCGGCCGTCGTAGGCGAGCAGCTCGGCCGGCCAGATCTGGGAGTGGAAGGTGATGTTGTCCTTGCCCATGAAGTAGTACGACAGGGCGGCGGGGTCGTTCCACCACTGCCGCCAGGCCTCCGGGTCGTCGCTGCGCCGGGCCCACTCGATGGACGCCGAGAGGTAGCCGATGACGGCGTCGAACCACACGTAGAGCCGCTTGGCCGGCTGGTCGCGCCAGCCGTCCAGGGGCACCGGGATGCCCCAGTCGATGTCGCGGGTCATGGCCCGGGGCCGGATGTCGGAGAGGATGTTCTGGCTGAAGCGGATGACGTTGGGCCGCCACAGCCCCGTGGCCTCCCGCTCGTCGAGCCACTGGGTCAGGGCCTCGGCCAGCGCGGGCAGGTCGAGGAAGAAGTGCTGGGTCTCCACGAAGTCCGGCACCTCCCCGTTGATCTTGCTGCGCGGGTCGATCGAGGTCGGTGGCGTCGAGCTGGTTGCCGCAGTTGTCGCACTGGTCCCCGCGGGCGCTGTCGTAGCCGCAGATCGGGCAGGTGCCCTCGATGTAGCGGTCGGGCAGCGTCCGGCCGGTCGAGGGCGAGACCGCTCCGCGGGTGGTCTGCTCGACCATGTAGCCGTTGCGGTGCACCGTGCGGAACATCTCCTGCGCGACGGCGTAGTGGTTGCGCGTCGTGGTGCGGGTGAACAGGTCGTAGGAGAGCCCGAGCGCGTGCAGGTCCTCCACGATGATGCGGTTGTTGACGTCCGCCAGCTCGCGGGCGCTCACGCCCGCGGCGTCCGCGGCCACCAGGATCGGGGTGCCGTGCTCGTCGGTGCCGGAGACCATGAGCACGTCGTGGCCCGCCATCCGCATGTAGCGGCTGAAGACGTCGGAGGGCACGCCGAACCCGGCCACGTGGCCGATGTGGCGCGGGCCGTTGGCGTACGGCCAGGCGACGGCGGACAGCACTCTGCTCATGGGGGCGAGCCTAGTGAGTGCCGCAATCGCGTGGCCGGTCGGCCGGGGTCAGGACCAGGCGCCGCTCAGGACCAGCCCGCGAGCACGGCCGCGACGTCCTGCTCCAGGGCCTCGAACGAGCGACGCTCCAGCGGGGTGTCCTCGTGCGGGGCGCCGAGCCGGACCACCTGCTCGGCGATGCCGCGACAGGCGGCGCTGCAGGTCGAAGAGCTCCAGGGTGTCCGGCGACAGCGGGTCCGGACGACCACCGGCCTCCAGGTAGGCGAACCACGGCTCACCGCCCTCGGCCCCGGCGAGCGCCTCCCCCAGGTCGCGCTCGCGGGGCGCGCGGGCCGCGTTGCCCCAGCCCACCAGCCGGTGGCCGTCGGGCGTGCGCACCAGCGTCGCCGGAGTCGGTGTCGCCGTGGGTGACGACCCAGCGCTCGGCGTGGCCGGCCACCGCGGCGGCCAGCAGCGAGAAGCGGCGCAGGGCCGCCCGCAGCACCGGCCGCGCCTCGGCCACCAGGCGGTACGCCGGCACCGACCACGGGCCCGCCCGACCACGCGTCCTGCTCCAGGCGGCGCTCCAGGTCCTCGCGCTGGGCCGCCCGAGGTCCGGCCCACCGCCGGGCGCCACAGCGGCAGCGGGCGGGGGCGCCGCTGACGGTGCAGGTCGCCCATCATGTTGGCCAGCACGCACCGCTCCTGGTCGTCGGCGAGGGCGGCCGCGTCCACCGCCGTACCCTCCAGGAAGGGCGCGACGCTGAGCAGCGTCCCGGGAGCCACGGCGACGGCGATGCGCCCGTCCCGGGCGTGCACGGGCGCCACCACGAAGGACAGGCGACGGGCCAGCTCGGCGGCGGACTCGTAGGCGGCGAGCAGCGAGCGGCGGTCGTCGGCGCTGGCCACCGGGTCGAGGGTGGCCAGCCACTGCGGACCACCGTCGTCGCCCAGCACCCACTGCCGCGCGGACGGCCGTCGTCGGCCGCCTCGCCGTCGGCCACCACGTCGACGGCGGTGACCTCGACGCCCCACTCACGCTCCACCGCCGCGCCCACCAGGGCCCCGGGGATGTCGGGGTGCTCGACGATCACCCGTGCACTCTAGGGGCCCCCGGTGGCCTGCGGTGCCGGCTTCACCCGGATCGCGACCCCCGTGCTCAGGAGAAGTCGGGTCCCTTGTCGCGGGTGCGCTTGAGCTCGAAGAAGCCGGGGGTGCCGGCGACCAGCAGCACGCCGTCCCACAGCCGGCCGGCGTCCTCGCCCTTGGGGGCGGGGGTCACGACCGGGCCGAAGAAGGCCACACCCTCCGCGCGCGATCACCGGGGTGCCGACGTCCATGCCGACCTGGTCCATGCCGGCGTGGTGCGACTTCTTCAGGGCCTCGTCGTACTCCGTGGAGTCCGCGGCGTCGGCCAGCGAGCGGCGGCAGGCCGACCTCGCTCAGCGCCTCCTCGATCAGCTGGCGGTCGATGTCGCGGCCCTCGAGGTGGATGCGGTTGCCCATGCGCCGTGTACAGCGGCAGCAGGACCTGCTCGCCCTCGGCCTGGGCCGCGGCGATGGCCACCCGCACCGGGCCCCAGGCCGGCTCCAGCATCGTCGCGGTAGTCCTCGGGGATGTCCTTGTCGGAGTTGAGGTAGGCCAGGCTCATCACGTGGAAGGAGGGGGCGATCGGGCGCACCTTCTCGACCTCCAGCAGCCACCGCGACGACATCCACGCCCACGGGCACAGCGGGTCGAACCAGAAGTCGACGGGGGTGCGCTCGGCGTCGGTGGCGGGGGTGCTGGTCATGGGGGCTCCTCGGGTACGGCGGGTCGGGGCGGGTCGGCGACGGGCGCGTCGCTGGGTGCAGCACGCCGCCACGGGGGCTTATTCCCCGTCGTGGCCCCGTAGCGTCCCCCGTCGCGCCCGCAGCTCCGGGTGCTCCCCGGGCGCGGAGGGGACAATGGGCGACATGCCTGGAACCAACCTGACCCGGGACGAGGCGCGCACCCGCGCCGAGCTCCTGGACGTCGAGTCCTACACCGTCGACCTCGACCTCGACCCCGTCCGAACGCACCGGACCTTCGGCTCCACCACCGGTCCTGGGTTCCGCAGCCGGCGACCCGGCGCGTCCACGTTCGCCGACCTCGTCGGCGCCACCGTCCACGAGGTGACGCCTGAACGGCCGCACGCTGGACCCCGGCGAGGTCGTACGTCGACCAGCGGATCCGGCTCGACGACCTGGCCGAGCGACAACGAGCTGCGCGTGGTCGCCGACTGCTCCTACAGCCACACCGGCGAGGGCCTGCACCGCTTCGTGGACCCCGCCGACGACCGGGTCTACCTCTACTCCCAGATGGAGGTGCCCGACGCCCGCCGGGTGTTCACGACCTTCGAGCAGCCCGACCTCAAGTCGGTGTTCACCTTCACCGTGACCGCCCCGTCGCACTGGAAGGTCGTCTCCAACGCCCCCACGCCGGAGCCCGAGCCGGCCGGCGAGGGCTCGCTCGGTGTGGCGCTTCCCCGCCACCGAGCGGATGTCGACCTACGTCACCGCCGTCGTGGCCGGTGAGTACCACGAGGTGCGCGACACCTACGTCGGCGAGCACGGCGAGATCCCGCTGGGCCACTACTGCCGGCAGTCGATGGCGCCGTACTTCGACGTCGACGAGCTGCGTCGAGGTGACCAAGCAGGGGTTCGCGTTCTTCGAGGAGGCCTTCGACTACCCCTACCCGTTCCACAAGTACGACCAGCTCTACGTCCCGGAGTTCAACAACGGCGCCATGGAGAACGCCGGCTGCATCACGCTGCGCGACGAGTACCTCCCCCGCGGCCGCCAGGCGCGCTGGTTCTACGAGCAGCGCGCCAACACCGTGCTGCACGAGATGGCGCACATGTGGTTCGGCGACCTGGTCACCATGCGCTGGTGGGACGACCTGTGGCTCAACGAGTCGTTCGCCGAGTGGGCCTCGCACCACGCGATCGGTCGAGCGCGACGGCGTACGCCGAGGCGCTGGACCGGCTTCACCAACCACCGCAAGAACTGGGCCTACCGCCAGGACCAGCTGCCCACCACGCACCCGATCGCCGCGGACAACCACGACCTCGCGGCGGTCGAGGTCAACTTCGACGGCATCACCTACGCCAAGGGCGCCTCGGCCCTCAAGCAGCTGGTGGCCTGGGTCGGCGAGCAGCGAGTTCCTGGCCGGGCTGCGCGCCTACTTCGCCCGGCACGCCTTCGGCAACTCGGAGTTCGCCGACCTGCTCGCGGCGCTGGAGGAGACCTCCGGCCGCGACCTGGCGCCGTGGGCCGAGGAGTGGCTGCAGACCAGCGGCGTCAACACGCTGGCCGCGCGAGTTCGAGCTCGACGACGACGGCCGCTACACCTCCTTCCGCGTGCCCAGACCGCGCACCGCCGAGCATCCCGACGCTGCGCCGGCACCGCATCGGGGTCGGGCTCTACGACCGCGACGCGGACGGCCGCCTGGTGCGCCGCGACCGCCGTCGAGACCGACGTCGTCGGCGGCGCACCGACGTCGACGAGCTCGTCGGCGTCGACGCAGCCCGACCTGCTGCTGCTCAACGACGGCGACCTGTCCTACGCCAAGATCCGCTTCGACGAGCGGTCGCTGGCGACCGTGCGGGAGTCGCTGCCACCGCTCGAGGACTCGCTGGCCCGGGCGCTGTGCTGGGGCGCGCTGTGGGACATGACCCGCGACGCCCAGGTCACCGCCGAGCGACTTCGTGCGACATCGTGCTGCGCGGGCTCGGCGGCCGAGACCGACGAGACGGCCGCCAAGCAGCTGCCGATCTACGCCCAGCTCGCCGTCGACCAGTTCGCCCACCCCGCCCACCGGGCCGCGCTGGCCGCGGCCTGGGAGGCCGGCCTGCGCGCGGCTCATCGACGGCGGCCGAGCCGGGCAGCGACCACCAGCTGACCTTCGTGCGGGCCTTCGCCGGCACCACCGGCAAGCGCGTCCCGCCGTCGTCGTACGGCGGCGCGGCGCGCAGCGACGAGGGGCTGGACCTTCCTGGCGGGCCTGCTCGACGGCACGTGCGAGCTCGACGGGCCTCGAGGTGACCAGCGACGTCCGCTGGGCCGCTGCTGACCGCGCTGGCCGCCGACGGCCGCGCCGACGCGGCGCGGGTGCTCGAGGAGCTCGAGCGCGACAAGACCATCTCGGGCCAGGAGCGGGCGGCCGCCGCCCTGGCCGTGCATCCCGTCCGCGGAGGCCAAGGCGGCCGCCTGGCAGGACGCCACCGAGCAGCGACACCGTGTCCAACGAGACCCAGCGCAGCATCGCCTACGTCTTCGACGTGGCCGGGCAGGAGGACGTGCTGGCGCCGTACCTGGAGCGAGTACCTGGACGACGGCCGAGACGATCTGGGAGGACAAGGGCACCCAGATCGCGATCGACGACGCTGGAGTACATGTTCCCGCGCGTCGCTCACCAGCCGCGGAGACCCTGGACCGGCGTGGACGCGTGGCTGGCGGCGTCGACGGCGAACCCGGTCGCCAAGCGCTACGTGCGCGAGGCCCGCGACGACGTCGAGCGGGCGCTGGCGGCCCAGCGAGGCGGCGCCGACGCCTGACGGGTCAGGTGCGCTCGGCGGCGTGCCGCACCTGCGGCCGGTGGGCGTGCTCGGCGAGCTGGTGCACGCCGCGGGTGATGCCGCCGACCAGGTCGCCGGCGGCGAACGCCGACTTCATGCGTCAGCGCGGCGAGCTCGACCTCGGGGTCGTCCAGGACCGGTGGGCCTGCGGGCCGGTGACCACCTCGAGCGATGCGGGCGGCCGGGTCGACGAGCATCAGCACCGAGCGGTCCGGGGCGACCAGGGTGGCGTGCAGGGCTCGGCGAACGGCCGGGTCTCGCCCTCGGCGCGGCCGACGTAGACCGAGAACTCATGCGGCACAGCTGTCTCGGCGTCCCGGATCGCCTTGTCGATCTCGTGCCGCTGCGCGGGGCTGAAGGCGTCACCAGCTGCCACTTGCGCCACCCCGTCCGTCCGCGTGCTCGGTCACGGCGACGTCGCCCCCACCGGCGTGGCCGCCGGCGGCGGTGGGCCGGCTGCCGCTGCCGACCGCGTGGGCTGCTGGCCGGTCTCGACGCACCCGCCCCGGTGCGCGGGCCGCCGAACCACTCCGGCTGGCCCCGCCACACCTCGCTGGGGTGGTAGGCCGTGCCGCGGGACATCGAGGGCAGGTAGACCAGCAGGCTGATCAGCACGAACAGCCCGACCGGGATGAGCACGATGACCGCGAGGACGTGCAGCGAGGAGACGCTGGTGTTGTCCTCCCACTGCTCGGGGGGCTCGGCGAAGGCGGTCGCCGTGGCGAAGGTCACCAGGAGGGCGGGCACGAGCGCGAGGACGCGAGCGGCCCGACGTACGGCGGGGTGGTGCGGGTGGTTCGTCACGCGCCCAGGGTACCGAACCCGGTTTGGCCGCGGTGGGGTCGTCTCGTAGCGTCCGGGCATGAGCGCGTCCACCCTCGTCCCGCACCTGCGCCACCGCCCGGACGGTGCTGCGCCGGGTGGACCGACCTGCCGGAGCGGCTGATGGGCGAGGACTGGCAGGACCAGCTGCTCTCCTGGCTGGTGACCAAGCCCCTGGCCATCCTGGTGCTGCTGCTGGTCGCGGTGGCGTTCCGCTGGTTCCTGCACCGGTTGATCACCCGGCTGGTGCAGCGGGCCGCCGAGGGCATGCCCAGCCCGGTGCTGCGCCGGCACAAGGACCTCGAGACCGGGCCCGAGCACCCGCCGGTGGTGGTCGTCGGCCGCCGGGTGCAGCGGGCGGAGACGATGGGCTCGCTGCTCAAGAGCATCACCTCGATCGTGATCTTCACCGTCTTCGGCGATCACCGCCATCGCGGAGCTCGGCTACCCGATCGGTCCGCTGATCGCCAGCGCCGGGGTGGTCGGCGTCGCGCTCGGCTTCGGCGCGCAGAGCCTGGTCAAGGACTTCCTGTCGGGCGTGTTCATGATCTTCGAGGACCAGTACGGCGTCGGCGACGTCGTGGACCTCGGCGAGGCCGGGGGCACCGTCGAGGCGGTCGGCCTGCGGGTGACCCGGCTGCGCGACGTCGAGGGCACCGTCTGGTACGCCCGCAACGGGGAGATCGTCCGCGTCGGCAACCAGAGCCAGAACTGGGCCCGCACCGTCCTGGACATCCAGGTCGCCGTGGACCAGGACCTCCGCCGGGTCCAGGACGTGCTGCGTGACGTGGCCCACGACCTGTGGGACGACGAGGACTTCAAGCAGGTCGTCATCGAGGAGCCCGAGGTCTGGGGCGTGGAGGAGCTGACGCCGAACTGGGCCTCCGTCCGGGTCGTGCTGAAGACCGCGCCGCTCGAGCAGTGGGCCGTGGCGCGGGAGATGCGCCAGCGGATCAAGTTCCGCTTCGACCACGAGGGCATCGAGCTCGCGCACCCGACGGCCGCCACCTGGGGCTCGCCCACCTGACGCCGCCGTCGCAGGTCGAGGTGGGGGGAGGTCGGCGGGGCTGGGACAATGGGGGGGTGACGACCTCGCCCGACGGACAGCCCCAGCAGACCTTCTACGACGCGGTCGGCGGCTACCCCACCATCGCCGCCGTGGTGCGGCGGTTCTACGAGGGTGTGGCCACCGACGAGGTGCTCCGCCCGCTCTACCCCGAGGAGGACCTCGGCCCGGCCCAGGAGCGCTTCACGCTGTTCCTGGTGCAGTACTGGGGCGGCCCCACGACGTACTCCGACCAGCGCGGCCACCCGCGGCTGCGCATGCGGCACGCGCCCTTCGCGGTGACGCCGCGGGCCAAGGAGCACTGGCTGACCCACTTCCGGGCCGGCCTGGACTCGGTGGCGCTGAGCCCCGAGCTCGACGCGCAGTTCTGGGACTACGTCACCCACGCCGCCCAGTTCATGGTCAACACGCTCGAGGAGGGCTAGGACCTCGAGCACCCGCTCGAGGCGGGAGCGCTCCTCGTCGGTGAGCGGTCGCGAGCGGCCGGCGTCCAGGTCGTAGGCCACCAGCCGCACGGTCGCGGTGGAGAAGACGGTGCCCTCCTCGGCCGGGTCGAGGATGCGGCAGACCAGGTCGTACGACGAGGTGCCGACCCGGGTCACCCCGGTCTCCACGGCGTACGGCTCGGGGCGGAAGAGGATCGGCCGCTTGTAGTCCACCTCGAGGCTGGCCACGACCTGCCGCATCGAGGAGCCGGCGTCCGGCAGACCGCCGGCGAGCTCCTGGATGAAGGCGATCCGGGCCTCCTGGTAGTACTCGAAGTACTTGACGTTGTTGACGTGCCCGTAGACGTCCACGTCGGAGAAGCGCACGTGGCAGTCGTACACGTGCCGGGGCGTCCCGTCCTGCGCGCTCATCGGCCCGCCCCCGAGGGCTCCGGTCGGGCCTCGACCTCGGGAGGCTCGAGGAACCCCTCCAGCACGGTGCGCTCCTCGGGACGGATGCGGCGCGGCCGCTCCTCGGTGAAGAGGTACGGCGTCAGCACGGTCCGTGCCCGGGTGTAGACCTTCCGCTCGCCGTCGGGCCGGAGGTCGAGGATCTCGTACGCCATGGTGAAGGAGGCGGCTCGGATCCTCGTGACCCAGGACTCGATGCGCACCGGCTCGGGCCGGAACACCAGCGGGGCCAGGAACTCGACCTCGTGCCGGACCACCACGGTGCCCTCGGCCAGCTGCTCGCCACCGGTCGCCGGCGCGTGCACGCGCAGCATGTCCACCCGCGACTCCTGGAGGTAGTCGACGTAGGTGACGTTGTTGACGTGCCCGAGCGAGTCCATGTCGGCCCAGCGCAGGGGGCAGAGGTAGATGTGTCGAGCCACCCCGGCATCCTGTCAGGTCCGCGTCCTAGGCTGGGCGCACCGTCCGGCTACGCACCGGTAACCGAAGCAGACCCTAGGAGTCCCGCCATGCCCGAGGCCGTCATCGTCTCCGTCGCCCGCTCCCCCATCGGCCGGGCGTTCAAGGGCTCGCTGACCGGGTTGCGCCCCGACGACCTCACCGCCACCATCGTGCAGGCCGCGCTGGACAAGATCCCCGGGCTCGACCCCGCCGACGATCGAGGACCTGTATCTCGGGTGCGGCCTGCCGGGCGGCGAGAGCGGCTTCAACATGGCCCGGGTCGTCGCGGTGCTGCTGGGCTAGGACCACCTGCCCGGCGCGACCGTGACGCGGTACTGCTCCTCCTCGGTGCAGACCACGCGGATGGCGTTCCACGCGATCAAGGCCGGCGAGGGCGACGTGTTCGTCTCGGCCGGCGTCGAGACCGTGTCGCGGTTCGCCAAGGGCAGCTCCGACAGCCACCCCGACACGATGAACCCGCGCTTCGCCGAGGCCGGCGCGCACACCTCCGAGCTGAGCCAGGGCGGACAGGACTGGGCGGGACCCCCGCGAGGACGGCCGGACCCCGGACGTCTACATCGCCATGGGCCAGACCGCCGAGAACGTGGCCCGGCTGCGCGGCCTCTCGCGCACCGAGCTGGACGAGTTCGGCGTCCGCAGCCAGAACCTGGCCGAGAAGGCGCTCACGGACGGCTTCTGGGCCCGGGAGATCACCCCGGTCACCACCCCCGAGGGCACCGTGGTCAGCACCGACGACGGCCCCCGCGCCGGGGTCACCCTGGAGGCGGTCAGCGACCTCAAGCCGGTCTTCCGGCCCGACGGCGTGGTCACCGCGGGCAACTGCTGCGCGCTCAACGACGGCGCGGCCGCGGTGGTGGTCATGTCCGACACCCGGGCCCGCGAGCTCGGCCTGACCCCCCTGGCCCGGATCGTCTCCACCGGGGTCACCGCGCTGTCGCCGGAGATCATGGGCCTGGGCCCGGTCGAGGCCAGCCGGCAGGCGTTGGACCGGGCCGGGATGACGATCGACGACATCGACCTCGTGGAGATCAACGAGGCCTTCGCCGCCCAGGTGGTGCCGTCCTACCGCGACCTGGGCATCGACCTCGACCGGCTCAACGTCAACGGCGGCGCCATCGCGGTCGGCCACCCCTTCGGGATGACGGGGGCACGGCTGCAGAACACCATGGTCAACTCGCTGCAGTGGCACGACAAGCAGACCGGCCTCATCACCATGTGCGTGGGCGGCGGGCAGGGCATGGCGCTGGTGCTGGAGCGGATGAGCTGAGCCGCCGGCCCGCACGCCGGCGCACGTCGGGACGCGCGGCCGTCCCCCACGGCGGAATGGTTCAACCTTCAACGAGCCGTTGGGTAAACTTGCCGTCATGACGGAGGAGGACCAGGACACGCCGTGGCTCGACGCGCAGGAGCAGCACTCCTGGCGCGCGTTCCTCGTGGGGACGACGTTGCTGATGGACCGGCTGGACCGGGAGCTGCGGGAGCAGCACCGGATGTCGCTGCCGGAGTACGAGATCCTCGTGCGGCTCTCGGAGGCGGAGTCCGGCCGGATGCGGATGGCTCGGCTCGCGGACTCGGTGAGCCACTCGCGCTCCCGGGTCACCCACACCGTGAGCCGGATGGAGGCGGCCGGCCTGGTGGCCCGCGACGCCTGCCTGGCCGACGGCCGGGGGGTCGAGGCGGTGCTCACCGACCACGGGCGTGAGGCCCTGCGCGGGGCGGCACCCACCCACGTCGCCGGCGTACGGCGCCTGCTGGTCGACCTGGTCGACGAGGAGGACTTCGAGGCGGTCGGACGGGTCTTCGACGCGGTCAGCGACGCGCTCATCGACGGCAACCCGGCCATGGACATCCGCTGAGCGACCCGGCCGCGACGCTGCGCCTCGACGCGGCGGCCCGAGCGCACGCGGCCGCGCCCGGCTGGCCGCGCTCACCGGGGACCACACCGCCATGGTCGAGGCGTCGCGGGACTCCAACGCCGACGACGAGCACGACCCGGAGGGCGCCACCATCGCCTTCGAGCGCTCCCAGGTCGACGCCCTCGTGCAGCCAGGCCCGCGCCCACCTCGCCGAGGTCGGGCACGCCGCTGGACCGGCTGGACGCCGGCACCTACGGTCGCTGCGAGGCGCTGCGGCCGGCGCGGTGCGACCCGGCGCGTCTGGCCGCCCGACCGGTGGCCCGGCTGTGCATCGCGTGCGCGGGCGCCCCGCCGGACCGCGCCTCAGTCGCGGGTGAGCCGGCGGTGGGTGACCCGGTGCGGGCGGGCCGCCTCGAGCCCGAGGCGCTCGACCTTGTTGGCCTCGTAGGCCGCGAAGTTGCCCTCGAACCAGAACCAGCGTGCCCTCGTCCTCGCTGGTGCCCTCCCAGGCCAGGATGTGGGTCGCGGTCCGGTCCAGGAACCACCGGTCGTGCGAGGTGATGACCGCGCAGCCCGGGAACTCCAGGAGCGCGTCCTCCAGCGACTGCAGGGTCTCCACGTCCAGGTCGTTGGTGGGCTCGTCGAGCAGCAGCATGTTGCCGCCCATCTTCAGGGTCAGCGCCAGGTTGAGCCGGTTGCGCTCACCGCCGGAGAGCACCCCGGCCTTCTTCTGCTGGTCCGGACCCTTGAAGCCGAAGGAGGCGATGTAGGCCCGGCTGGGCATCTCGAAGTTCGCGACCTTGATGAAGTCCAGTCCGTCGGAGACGACCTCCCAGACGTTCTTGTGCGTGTCGATGCCGCCGCGGCTCTGGTCGACGTAGGAGATCTTCACCGTCTGGCCGACCTTGAGCTCGCCCTCGTCGGGCTTCTCCTCGCCGATGATCATCCGGAACAGCGTGGTCTTGCCGACGCCGTTCGGCCCGATCACGCCGACGATCCCGGCCCGCGGCAGCTTGAAGTCCAGGTCGTGCATCAGGACCCGGTCGTCGAAGCCCTTGCTCAGGTCCTCGGCCTCCAGCACGACGTCACCCGAGCCGGGGGCCGGCCGGGATGTTGATCTCCGACAGGTCGATCTTGCGGTTGCGGTCGGCCTCCGCCGCCATCTCCTCGTAGCGGGCCAGCCGGGACTTGCTCTTGGCCTGGCGGGCCTTGGGGTTGGACCGCACCCACTCCAGCTCGCGCTCGAGCATCTTGGCCCGCTTCGCGTCCTTGGCGCCCTCGACCTTGAGCCGCTGCTGCTTGGTCTCCAGGTACGTCGAGTAGTTGCCCTCGTAGGGGTGGGCCTTGCCGCGGTCGAGCTCGAGGATCCAGCTGGCGACGTTGTCGAGGAAGTACCGGTCGTGGGTGACGGCCAGCACGGCGCCGGGGTAGCTCGCCAGGTGTCCCTCGAGCCAGGCCACCGACTCGGCGTCCAGGTGGTTGGTGGGCTCGTCGAGCAGCAGCAGGTCGGGCTGCTGGAGCAGCAGCTTGCACAGGGCCACCCGGCGTCGCTCACCGCCGGAGAGGTGGTCGACCAGGGCGTCCGGCGGCGGGCAGCGCAGCGCGTCCATGGCCTGGTCGAGCCGGCTGTCGAGGTCCCACGCGTTGGCGTGGTCGAGGTCGGTCTGCAGGTCGCCCATCTCGGCGAGCAGCGTGTCGTAGTCGGCGTCCGGGTCGGCGAGCTCCTCGGAGATCGCGTTGTAGCGGTCGAGCTTGCCCTTGATCTCGCCGACCGCCTCCTCGACGTTCTCGAGCACGGTCGTGCCCTCGGTCAGCGGCGGCTCCTGCTGCAGCATCCCGACGGTCGCGTCGGGGTCGATGGTGGCGTCGCCGTTGGAGGCGTGGTCGAGGCCGGCCATGATCTTCAGCAGGGTCGACTTGCCGGTGCCGTTGGGTCCGACGACGCCGATCTTGGCGCCGTGCAGGAACGAGAGGGTGACGTTGTCGAGGACGACCTTGTCGCCGTGGGCCTTGCGCACATTGCGCAGCGTGAACACATACTCAGCCATGTCGACCAAGCCTACGGGGGGCGGGCCGACGGCTGAAATCGGCCCGCCCGCGCCCTAGGCGACCTGGCCGGTGGCTGCCCGGTCTCGCCGGTCGGGCCGGCGCTCCCGCCGCCGGCGTGCGCGACTGCCCGAGGCTGTCGAGCTGCGGCAGGTCCACCCCGGGGTCGTGCAGCAGCTCCTTGAGGGCGGCGTCGCGTCGTCGTCCTCGCCTCCGAGCGCTCGGGCGGGCCGCCTTGACGAACACCGCCGTGCCCCGGGTCAGGTCGTGCCCGACGTAGGTCGCCTCCACCACGTGGGTCACCGAGCTCTGGCCGTCCTCGCGCTGCCAGACGTCGGTGCGCAGCCGGCCGTGCACCAGCACCGGCTCGCCCTTGCGGACCGAGTCGCGCACGTGGTCGGCCAGGGTGCGCCAGCAGGTCACCGAGAACCACGACGTCGGGCCGTCGACCCAGTCGCCGTTGCGCCTGCGGACCGCGGGGTGGAGCCCACCCGGAAGTTGGCCACGTTGCCCTGTGCGGTCTCCCGGTGGACGACGTCGTTGCCCACCCAGCCCTGGAACGTCACGAATGCCTCGTTCATCAGCCCTGCTCCTTGTCTGTGGTCCGTCTGCGGTCGCTGTCGGCTCCCGGCCCGCCGGTCGTGCCGGCCGGCCCGGCCGTCTCGTGGACCCAGGCTGCCCGCCGGCGGGACGGGTGGGGCGGACGACCGCCACCCGGTGGACGGGCGCGGGCCCGGCGGGGCTGTGGACGCGACCTGGCCGGCGGGCGCCTCGAGGCCGGTCAGCGGCGCAGGGCGGCGGCCAGGCCGGCCCGGGTGGCCCGGTAGGCCTCGACCTCGGCCTGCACGGGCTGCGAGGACCAGCCGCTCGGCGACCTCGGCGATCGCGGCCCGCAGCCGCCGGTCCGCCGAGCGGGCCCGGCGCGCGGGCGGAGAGCCGCACCACCAGCCCGGCACAGCAGCCCGAGCACGATCCCGGCGGCGACGCCGCCCGAGCAGCATCAGCGGTCGGGCACCGGCAGGCCGCGGAAGCTCGGGCGTGGCCGGGCCCGCGGCATCTGGAGGTAGCCCAGCACCGCCAGGCCCAGCAGCCACAGCCCGCCGGCGAGGGCGGCCAGCACCAGCACCCACTGCAGCGCGCGCACCAGCCGCCACCACAGCGGGGTCCGGGACGACGCCGAGGTCGGTGGAGGTCACCGCCGGTCCAGGGCGTCGTCGAGGTCGGCCAGCCGGGAGGTCGACGCGCGCCGTACCGCGTCCGCCCACGGCGGGTGCGAGCTCGTCGCCGACGTCGTCGGCCAGCGCCGCGCACGGCGGCGTCGACCCGGGCCCGCTGCACCAGGCGTGGCCTCGGGGACCGAGGCGCGCGCGGCGCCGGTGCAGCTCCTTGCCGCGGCCGGCGCCGCAGGTCGAGGTGCAGCCGGCGCAGCGGGTCGGGCTTGAACCGGCTCAGCCACGCCGTCACCGGCCAGCCGGTGGCCTGGGCCGCCCGTCGGCGGGTGGAGCTGCTCCACGGCGTCGACCACGGTGGGCACCCCGGCCGCGTCCGCGAAGCGCGTCCACCAGCTCCCGCTGGCGGGCCCGGGCCATGTCGCCCGGCTTGGCGTCCCCGTTGACCGCCTGCATGCGGCCCGCGACCGCGGCCACGTCGGCCATGCAGCCGGGCCCGGACCGCCTTCTTGGCCCTGACCTGCGCGGCGACGGCTGCCCGCAGCTCGCGCGATGCCCGTCGCCGTCGCGGGCGGAGGTGGCAGAGACCGGCACCGCTCCCAGCCCGTCCTCGGCGAGCAGCCGCTCCAGGTCGGCGACCATCGCCGGGCGCCGCGAGCGGCGGGACCTCGTCGATGTGGTTGAGCACGACGAGCATGATGTCCGCGGTGGCCGGCCAGGGGCCGCAGGTAGCGCTCGTGCATGGCCGCGTCGGCGTACTTCTGCGGGTCGAGCACCCACACCAGCAGGTCGGCCATCTGCACCAGCCGGTCGACCTCGACGTGGTGGGCGACCTCGGTGGAGTCGTGGTCGGGCAGGTCGAGCAGGACCAGCCCGTCGAGCGCCCGGTCGCCCCGCTCGGCGTCCAGCAGGCCGTCGCGTCGCACCTGGTGCCGGGGCGGGACGCCGAGCCAGCTCCAGCAGCTCGCGGCGCGCTCTCGCCCCACGTGCAGGCCATCGTCCACGAGGTGGTGGGGCGACGTACGCCGGTCGCGGCGAGCTCCAGACCGGTGAGGGCGTTGAAGGTCGAGGACTTCCCCGAGCCGGTGGCCCCGGCCAGCGCGACGACCGTGTGCTCGCCGGACAGCCGCAGCCGTACGCCGGCCCGCTCGGCCACCGCGGCGGCCTCGTCGACGACGCGCGTCGGGCAGCCGGCCCCGTGCCGCCGCGGCCGCGCGTCCTCGAGGCCCGTCGACGCGGTCGACGACGTCGCCGCGCCGGCTGACCAGCGCTGGCGCCCTCGACCAGGGCCGTCACCGGCGGGTCCTGCCGTGCTGACGACGCGGCGCCTTCCCCGTGCGACGCAGGTCGTCGACCCGGCGGGAGGCGGTCGCGCAGCCGGTCGACCGACCGCGGGTCGACCTCCAGCGTGTCGAGCACGGTCAGGAAGCGGGCCCGCTCCTCGTCCATCAGCTCGGTCACCCGCTGCTCGCAGGTCCGTGCGGGCCAGCGCGGCCAGCCGGCGTACGGCCTGGTCGCCGAAGACCGCCTCGAGCAGCTTCTGCCCCAGCACCGCGCCTCCGCCGGCCACGCCCACCTCGGCGCCGGTGGGGATGGCCGCGGTGGAGGCGAAGACGACGACCATCAGGGCGAGGGACAGCCCGTTGACGCCGAAGGCCAGGAAGCGCGCGGTGGTGCGCTTGTCGGCGCCCTCCTCGCGCACCAGCTCGAGCACGGCCTGCTGCCAGTCCCGCACGAGCGCGCTCGGCCCGTGCGCGGCAGTCGCGCGAGGCCCGGCCCAGGTCGCGCCCGGCGTCGTCGGCCAGCTGCTCGCCCGGCGCTGACCGACCGCCAGGAGGCCTCGGCCCGCTCGGCGGCGTCCTCGGCGTGCTCGACGATCAGGGTCTCCAGGCCCGACTCGACCGCGACCGTCACCCGCTCGGCCTGCTGGGGCTTGCCGCGGGCCCAGCCGACCACCCGGTCGCGGAGCCAGCCGACCCGGGTCTCCAGCGAGCGCAGCAGCTCGCCGGTGCCGACGAACTCCTGCCAGCGGGCCAGCACCTCGCCGCGCAGCAGGGTGCCGTCGGCGGAGGCGGCGTCGACGGCGCGCGACCGCCTCGGCGTAGGCCCGGTCGACGTCCGCGCGCAGCCCGGCCGCAGTGGTGACCTGCTCCGCGGCGGCGTCGGCGACCTCGTGGGTGCGCCGCGGCCAGCGACCGGACCGCTCCGTCCAGGGTCTGCCTCACGACGGCGGCGCGGGCCGTCGCGTCGGCGGCGAGCAGGTCGAGCCAGGACCGGATCTCCGCCACGTGGTGCGCGTCGGCAGCAGGCCGTCCTCGCTCGACCGGCCCTCGGTCACGGTGAACAGGGGCGAGTCGCGCAGGCCGCGGTCGACGAGCATCCGGGCCAGGTGGGTGCTGACCTCGGCGACCGCCTCGGGGGCGGTCCGGTCCAGCACGATCGGCGACGGCGGTGCTGCGCTCGGCGGCGGCCCGCAGGAAGTCCCACGGCACCTGGTCGGCGTAGCGGGCGGCCGAGGTGACGAACAGCCACAGGTCCGCGGCGGCCAGCAGCTCGGAGGCCAGGGTCCGGTTGCGGCGCTCCACGGAGTCGATGTCGGGCGCGTCCAGGACGGCCAGGCCCTCGGGGACGCCCGGGTCGGCCACCAGCTGCAGGGCGCCGGGGTCGCCGGTGGCGGTCGTCGTGCGCGCCAGGCCGGGGAGGATGCGCCCGTCGGCGAACCAGTGCGCGTCGGCGGGGTGGTGCACCAGCACCGGGCGAGCGGGTGGTCGGGCCGCAGCACCCCGGGCTCGGTCACCCGGCGGCCGACCAGCGAGTTGACCAGGGTGGACTTGCCCGCCCCGGTCGAGCCGCCGACCACGGTGAGCAGGGGCGCCTCGATCTGGCCCGCAGCCGGGGCAGCACGTAGTCCTCGAGCTGGTCGACCATCTCCCGTCGCGCGGCTCGGTGCTGCTCGGCGCCCGGCACGTCCAGGGGCAGCGACGACCTCCCGCAGCGCGTCCCGCAGGGCCACCAGCGCGGCGACCATCTCGGCCGTGTCGTCGGTCGGCGGGGCCGCCGTCCGTCGGCAGACCGCGCCGGCGGTCGCGTCGTCGGCGGCCGGCCGTCGGCGACCCGTCGGCGGGACCGGGCTCACCTCGCACCGCCCCACTGCGCCTGGCCGGGCCACGAGCCGCCGGGCCGCCGCGCCGGCGGGAAGGCGACGTAGGGCCGCAGCGCGCGCAGCCGCGCGACCATCGCCGACCCGCGGGCGGCGGCGTCGGCCGGCGCCGTGCCCCGCAGCAGCCGGTCGTGCAGGAAGGCGAGCTCGACGGCCTGCTGCTGGTACTCCCGCATCGGCCCGCTCGCCGACCGGCGCCGCCGTAGGCCCGGGCGAAGCGACGACCGGCCCGCCGGGCCGGCAGCCGCACCAGCCAGGGCACCTCAGCCGGCGCCGAGCAGCCCCCGCGCGGCGCAGTCCTGCAGGCTGCGCGTCAGCATCCGGCCCTCCCGGCGCCGGGCCCACACGGCGAAGCCGGCGCAGCAGCAGGAACGCCGGGACCATGGCGAAGAGGTAGGTGAGTCACGAAGCCGGTGCCGCCGGCGAAGAAGGCGGAGGCGTTCCAGGTCGCGTGGGCGGTCACCGCGGCCAGGTACCCCAGCAGCGGCGCCAGCAACCGCCCGCCCGCGGTGCGGGCGTTGACGGCGAGGCCGACCCCGATCCCGAGGAACGACGTGAACAGCGGGTGGGCGAACGGGCTGAACACCCCGCGTACGACGAACAGGGCGGTGGCCGAGCCGAGGCCTCCGGAGCCCAGCCCGTCGGAGCCCGAGGTAGGCGCCGCCCAGGTAGAGGATGTTCTCGGTGAAGGCGAAGCCCACCCCGACCAGCCCGGCGTAGACGATGCCGTCGAGGACGCCGTCGACGACGCGGCGCCGGAACCACAGCAGCAGCAGGATGAACGACGCCCTTGGCGGCCTCCTCCGTGACCGGCGCCACGACCGTCCCCAGCCACGTCTCGGGCGTGCCGAGGACCAACTGGTCGACGGTCTGGAGCAGCAGGGCGGCCGCCGTGGCCACCAGCGCGCCCCAGCCGAAGGCCATCACCAGGAAGGGCACCGGCTCGGGCTCGTAGCGGTCCAGCCACAGGAACGCGGCGATGACCGGGCCCACCGGCAGCGCCGCGAGGACGACCCCGATGGCCAGCGAGTCGGGTGCGTTGGAGGCGACCAGCACCACGCACATCACCGCTGCGCCCAGCAGCATCGGCAGGGAGACCAGCAGCGTGAACAGCGTGTTGCCACGGCGGCGCGGTCGGCGCAGCAGCCCGGGCGGCGGCGCCGGCGGCAGGGCCGGGGACGGCCCCGCGCGGCCTCCCCAGGCGTCGTCGTACCCTCCCCGAACGCTCATCGGCCCAGCGTATCGGTGCCGTGCCACCGGCCCCCCGCCCGACGTAGGGTGACGGCGTGGCGAGCCGCAGCCGACCAGCGCCTGACCAGCAGCCCGGCGACCGAGTCGCACGACCAGCCCGTCCCGGAGGCCTACGCGGCGTTCATGCGCCAGGGCTGGGGCACCCGTGAGCTCGAGGTGCGCCGGCACCCGGCCGCCGAGCTGGTCGTGCGCCGGCGTGAGCGGCTGGCCGAGGCGTTCCCCGGCGAGCGGCTCGTGGTGCCCGCCGGTGGGTTCCAGGTGCGGGCCAACGACACCGACTACCGCTTCCGTGCGGCACTCGGCCCACGTGCACCTCACCGCCAACCAGACCAGCGACGCCGTCCTGGTGGTCGAGGGCGGCGAGTCCGTGCTGTACGCCCGGCCGCGCTCCTCCCGCGAGACCGACGAGTTCTTCCGGGACCGTCGCTACGGCGAGCTGTGGGCCGGACGGCGGCCGTCGCTGCGGGAGATCTCGGACCGCCTCGGCCTGGAGGTGCGGCACCTCGCCGAGCTGGAGGAGCGTCTCGGGGGCCAGGCCAAGACCCGGGTGCTGCGGGACGTCGACCCCTTCGTCGACCGGGCGGTGCCGGCCGACGCCGGACGCGACCACGACCTCGAGCGCGTGCTGTCGGAGATGCGGCTGGTCAAGGACGACTGGGAGCTCGGGCAGCTGCAGGAGGCCTGCGACATCACCACCCTCGGGTTCGAGGACGGGGTGCGGGAGTGGGAGGGCGTGCTGCGCGCACGGCGAGCGCTGGCTGGAGGGCACGTTCTTCCGGCGCGCCCGGGCCCAGGGCAACGACCTCGGCTACGACTCGATCGTGGCGGGCGGCTGCGCACGCCACGACGCTGCACTGGACGGAGAACTCCGGACCCGTCACCCCGGGACAGCTTCTGCTCCTGGACATGGGCGTGGAGGGGCGCGAGCTCTACACCGCCGACGTCACCCGCACCCTGCCCGGTCGACGGCACCTTCTCCCCGGTGCAGCGCGACCTGTACGGGCTCGTGCTCGCCGCCCAGCAGGCGGGCATCGACGCGGTGCGCCCGGGCGCGGCGTTCCAGGCTCCCCACGACGCGGCCATGCACGTGCTCGCGCACGGGCTGGAGGACCTGGGCCTGCTGCCGGTCAGCGCCGAGGAGGCCCTGTCGCCGGACAGCAAGGTCTACACGCGCTGGACCCTGCACTCGACCAGCCACATGCTCGGGCTGGACGTGCACGACTGCGCCTCGGCCGCCCCGGACGCCTACAAGGACGGCGACCTCGCCGCCGGCATGGTGCTGACGGTGGAGCCCGGCCTGTACTTCCAGGAGGACGACCTGCTCGTGCCCGAGGAGCTGCGCGGGCACCGGCATCCGGATCGAGGACGACCTGGTGGTCACGCCGACCGGCTCGCGCAACCTCTCGGCCGCCCTCCCGAGGGAGGCCGCTGCCGTGGAGGAGTGGATGGCCTCGCTGCACGGCTGACCACGGGGCGCCGGCGCGCTCTCGGGACCCGACGGCCCCGTCAGTCGATGATGAACTCGGCGATGAGCCGTTGCAGCTCGGCGGAGAGCTGGGCCAGCTCCTCGGCGGCGGCCTGCGACTGCTGCACGCCGTCGGTGGTGGCGTGGGCGGCGTCGGCCACCCCGCTGATGATGGTGGCGATCTGTCCGGAGCCCTCGGCGGCGTCGCCGACGTTGCGGTTCATCTCGCCGGTGGTGGCGGTCTGCTCCTCCACGGCGGAGGCGATGGTGGCCTGGTGGTCGTTGATCCGGGCGACGATCTCGGTGATCTCGGCGACCGCGGTCATCGCCACGGCGGTGTCGGCCTGGATGCCGGTGATGCGGGCGGCGATGTCGGTGGTGGCGCGGGCGGTCTCGGCGGCGAGGTCCTTGACCTCGCCGGCGACGACGGCGAAGCCGCGACCGGCCTCCCCGGCCCGGGCGGCCTCGATCGTGGCGTTGAGCGCCAGCAGGTTGGTCTGGGCGGCGATGGCGGTGATGACCTTGACGACGTTGCCGATCTCGCGGGAGGAGTCGTCGAGGGCCGCGATGCTGGCGTGCGTGGTCTGCGCGGCGGTCACGGCCTCGGCGGCGACCGTGGCGGCCATCGCGGCGGAGTGCGAGATCTCCTCGATGGCGCTGCCCATCTCCTGCGCGCCCAGCGCGACGGTGGCCACGTTGGCCGAGACCTGCTGCGCGGAGGCGGTGACCAGGCCGGCCTGGTCGGCGGTCTGCGTCGCCGCGGCCGAGATGCTGCCCGAGACCGCGGACAGCTCCTGCGACGACGCGGCCAGGGTGGTCGAGGTGCCGCCCAGGGTGCCCACGGCCCGTTGGATGCGGGCGACGAAGGCGTTGAAGGAGGTGGCGATGGAGGCCAGCTCGTCGTTGCCGTCGGCGGCGAGCCGGACGGTGAGGTCGGCCCTCTCGTCGCGGGCCAGCGAGGTCATCCGCCGCTGCAGCGCCCGCAGGGGCGAGATGATGGTCTGGGCGACGACCAGGGCGAGCAGGACCGCGGCCGCGCCACCGAAGCCGGAGACCAGCAGCATCCAGCGGCGACCGGCCGCGGCCTCCTCACGGGCCCCGTGGGCCTGGGCGCTCGCGGTGCCCTCCACCTGCCGGGTGACCCGGTCCATCTGGTCGGCCAGCCGCTGGAAGTGCCGGATCTCGGCGCCGATGACCAGGTCGTTGGCGACGGCCCGGCCTGCGACGGTGCCGGCCCGGTAACCGTCGCGGACGGTGAGGTCCGCCTTCATGAAGGCTTCGTAGGCGGTGACGGCGGCCGCGACCTCGTCACGGTCGGCGGCGGGCAGGGCGGGGTTCTCACGCAGCGCCGTGAGGTGCTCCTCCAACCGGGTGCTGGCGGCCAGGAAGGCGGCTCGGCTCTCCCCGGTGTCGGAGGCCGCGTCCTTCACCCCGCGCAGGGCGTCGAAGGCGTAGGCGGTCTGCCACCCGTTCCAGTCCGCGGTCTCGTAGCGGATCTCCTGCACCTCCGCGGCCAGCCGCATCTGCGCCTCCACGGCGGCGGAGGCCCTCTCCTGCTGGGTGAAGCCGGTGACCCCGAGCGCGGCCACCCCGGCCAGCACGATGGGCCCCACCGCGGCGAGCACCCCCATCCGCAGCGAGATGCTGGTCCGGCGACGCAACGGCCCCCGCGCGCCAGGGCCGGCGATGGCCCTCCCGGTCGGGCCGGGGCTGGGTACGGGCTGGTCGAACGTGGGCATCGTGATCCTTCTCCGCCGGCGGGCACACCTCGCCCACCCCCATCGGCCGAGGACGCCGGGGCCTGAGCAGAAGCAGGTACGGCGGAGCGTCCGGGCCTCTCTCGTGGTGCTCCCGTGCCGGATCGGGACCTCCGGCATACTGGCGCCTCGGCGCACCCGCGCGGACGGCACGAGCACCGTCGTACGAGCGGGCGTGCGGTCACCGGCCCCCGTAGCTCAGCTGGACAGAGCACCGGACTTCTAATCCGACGGTCGCAGGTTCGAGTCCTGCCGGGGGCGCGTCGTGTCCGGACCACCGCGAGCGGCCGGGCGATCAGCCCGGTGCCGTGTCCTCGCCCCGGGCCTGCCGGGACGCGTTGGCCCGTCGGGTGCGCCAGGCCTTCTTGGCCGCCCGGCTGCGTCGACGTCGCTGCCGCTCCGCCTCCAGGAGCAGCCGTTCCGCGGCCCGTGCCTCGCGACGGGCCCGGGCCTCCGCCGTGCGGCGCTCGGCCTCGACCACCGCCGGCGAGCGCACCGGCCAGTCGTACGGCAGGTCGTCGCCCACGTCGGGGAACAGCGGCCGGTAGCGCTCGGGGTCCTTGCGCACCAGGGCGGAGCGGTGGCTGAGGTGCACCCGCTCCTGGCCCAGCCACGGCGGCAGCGCCTCGCCGGCCGCGAGCTCGGCCTGTGTCCGGACGGTCCGGACGCCGAACTCCCCGAGGTCGGCGAGGATGGTCTCGGCGCAGGTGTCGCCGAAGCCGTGCTCGGTCCACACCCGGCAGCAGGTCAGGCCGTAGCAGCCCAGGGCCTCCTCGTAGCCCTTCCACATCAGCACGGCGGGGTGGTGGGCCCAGCCGTACGCCGGCCGAGTCAGCGCCCGGACCACCTGGATCGTCTCCACGCGCTGCTTGCCCAGCCTCCGCACGTCCAGCGCACGGGCCGACTGCTCGAAGTCCGGGTAGGGCAGGAAGGTCTGCACGCCCCCGGGTGCCCGCGCGCGCCCCGGTCAAGCCGGTCGGGACACGTCCCGTCGCGGCGGTGCGGGCATGCGCCGAGAGGCAGCGGGTACCCGTTGGACACGGAGCTCCGGCGGCGCCGGGTGGGCCGCACCAGGTCTCCCACGACGACCGACCTCCCGGCGCCCCGTGGACGTCGTCCTGTTCAAGCAGCGGCCAGGGCGGCGTCCCTGCGTGGGGACGTCACCGGCCGGACAGCGCCTGGTCCGTGTAGGAGTCGATCTCCGCCAGCAGGAGGCGGCGGTCGGGCTCGGGCAGGAAGGACGACCGGACCGTGGCGCGGGCCAGCTCGGCGATGCCCCGCTCGTCAAGGTCGAGCAGCCGGGCGGCGATCTCGTACTCCCGGTTCAGCGTGGTGCCGAACATGGGCGGATCGTCGGAGTTGATGCTGACGGTGACGCCGGCCTCGTGCAGCGCGCGCAGAGGGTGGTCCTCGAGACGGGCCACCGCCCGGGTGGCGACGTTGGAGGTGGGGCACACCTCCAGCGGGATCCCCCGCTCGACCAGGTGGGCCACCAGCTCGGGGTCCTGGACGGCCGAGGTGCCGTGCCCGATCCGCTCCGCACCCAGGTGGCGCAGGGCGTCCCAGACCGTCTGCGGACCGGTGGTCTCGCCGGCGTGCGGCACGCTGTGCAGCCCGGCGGCCCGGGCGCGTCCGAAGACCTCCGCGAACTGGGGCCGTCCCACCCCCACCTCGGGGCCGCCGAGGCCGAAGCCGACGAGGGCGGCGGGAGCGTGGCGCAGCGCGTACTCCACGGTCTCCTCGCCGGCGACCAGACCGGCCTCCCCCGGGATGTCGTAGATCCAGCGCAGCACGACGCCGTGGTCGCGCTCGGCCGCCACGCGGGCGTCCTCGACGGCCTCGACGTACGCCTCGATCGGCACCCCGGCCCGCACCGAGGTCCATGGGGTCAGGGTCAGCTCGGCGTACCGGATGTTCTGCGCGGCCATGTCGGTGGCCACCTCGTAGGTCAGCAGCCGGAGGTCGTCCGGCTCCCGGAGCAGGTCCACGACCGCGAGGTACACCTCGATGAAGTGGCCGAAGTCGCGGAAGGTGTAGAACTCGCGCAGCGCGGCCAGCTCGCTCGGCACGACGCCGGGGTGCCGGGCGGCCAGCTGGGCCACGGTCCGCGGCGAGGCCGAGCCCACGTGGTGCACGTGGATCTCCGCCTTCGGCAGGCCGGCCACGAAGTCGCGGTACGGCGAGGGCTCGTCCCGGTCGGGCTCCGGGGTCACGTCCTGGCTCATGGGCGCCATCCTGGCAGGCGCACCCTGCACGGCGGGAGGACGGCTACTGCGCGGCGTCGATGGCCTGCTGCACCGCCGTGGCGAGCTCGGGCATGCTCGGCGCCTCGATCTTCTTCCCGTCGACCAGCACGGTGGGCGTGCCGTTGACGCCGTCCTTGGAGGACCGGTCGGTCACGTTGGTCACCCACTTCTCGAAGTTCCGGCCCTTGATGCCGGGCTCCACCTCGGAGCGGGTGGCCCCGGCCCGGACGGCCAGGTCGAGCAGCCGGCCGTCGCTGAGCCCGGCGCTGCCCTCCGCCGGCTGGTTCTCGAAGAGCAGGTCGTGGAACGTCTTGGCCACCTCCTGGCCGGAGGCGTCCAGCACGACGGCGAGCGCGTTGGCGGCCCGCGTCGAGTACTCGGTGCTCGAGCTGTCGTCGAGGAAGTTCAGCACGTGGTACTGGAACTGCGCCTTGCCGGCGGCGATGTCCGCGGCGAACTCCGTACGCCCGGCGGCCTCGAGCTGACCGCAGTACGGGCACATGAAGTCCTCGTAGACGACCACCTTGGCCGGGGCGCTGTCCTTGCCGGCCGGCACCGCCCACCCGCCCACGACACCGGCGGGCGCAGCGGCGCTCGACCCGCTGGTGTCGCTGCGGGACTGCAGGCCGTAGCCGATCCCACCGATGACCACCAGGACGACCACGACCACCGCCGCCACCACCAGGGAGCGGCGCCGACGCTCGGCGCGGTCCTGCTCCGCCCGGATGGCGGCGGCCCGGGACGAGGCGGCCTCGGCCTCGGCCCTACGGGTGGCGGTGGAGCGCTTCTTGGTCATCGGGGGCCGCTTTCGTCGGGGGCGGTCGGGAGGGTGGAGGGAGACGGTCGGGTCGAGCGGGTCGGGTGGGTCGGGCGAGCCGGTGGGGTCACGGGGCGGCCGGGAGCAGCACGCGGTCGGCCGACCACGGCGTCCGGGGACCCACCGCCAGCCAGACGCTGAGGGCCAGCAGGCCCACGTCGCGGGCGATGTCCCACGGGTAGGCGGCGGTCGCGTTCGCGGAGGGGTCCGGTCCACCGCCGAAGCAGCCGCAGTCGATCTGGAGGCCTCGGGACCAGGCCGCCGCGATACCGATGACGAACGCCACCAGCATCAGGCCGGAGACCACCGCCACGGCCCGGGTCAGCAGGCCCAGCAGCAGGCATGCGCCGACCAGGATCTCCAGCACGGGCAGCGCGTGGCCCACCACCGGGACCACGCCCTCGGGCAGGAGCCGGTAGGCCCGCACCGAGCGGACGTTGGCCGCGGGGTCCGGGAGCTTGAGGACGCCTGCGACCACCCACACCCCGCCGACCACGAGCCGGGCGAGCAGGCCCACCCAGGTCGTCGCGCGCATGCGTCCCACTGTAGGAGCGCCGGATGAGAGCACCCTGAGTAGGCTCCAGGGGTGAATGACCGACTGGTGTGGATCGACTGCGAGATGACCGGACTCGACCTGGGCGCCGACGCGCTGATCGAGGTGGCGGCGCTCGTGACCGACTTCGAGCTCAACGTCCTCGGCGAGGGGATCGACGTCATCGTCAAGCCCCCCGACGCCGCCCTGGAGCAGATGGACGACTTCGTGCGCAGCATGCACACCTCCTCCGGCCTGCTCGAGGAGCTGGCCGGCGGGCTCAGCCTGGCCGAGGCCGAGGAGCAGGTGCTGGCCTACGTCAGGACGCAGTGCCCCGAGGGCAGCCGCCCGCCGCTGGCCGGGAACACGGTGGCCACCGACCGGGCCTTCCTGGCCCGGGACATGGCCGGTCTGGAGTCGTTCCTGCACTACCGGATCGTGGACGTGTCCTCGATCAAGGAGCTCGCTCGGCGCTGGTACCCCCGGGCGTACTTCGCGGCGCCGTCGAAGTCCGGCAACCACCGGGCCCTGGCCGACATCCAGGAGAGCATCGAGGAGCTGCGCTACTACCGGGCGGCGGTCTTCGTGGCGCCGCCCGGGCCGGACACGGAGACGGCCCGGGCCTTCGCCGTGGAGCACGGGGGCGCCCTGACCGGGGTGCGGCCGGAGACCGCCGACGGCCCGTCGGCCCCGGACCCGACCACCGTCTGAGAACGGGTACACTCGTCGCTGGTTCGGCTTCTCCCGGCGTGACGGTGAGGGGCCGAGTCGGCTGTCTGACAGCCACCTGGTGGGCGTAGCTCAGCTGGTAGAGCGCCGCGTTGTGGTCGCGGATGTCGCGGGTTCAAGTCCCGTCGTTCACCCCAGGACGCCGCAGGTCGGGCCCGCTCCGACCTGCGGCGCAGCCTTCCTCAGGTACCGGCCCGGGCGGCCGATGCTGCCCCCGTGCCCCTGCCGACGCGTTCGCCCCGCCGCGCGCCGCGGCGACCCGTGGCCACGTGGCTGCTCGTGCTCGCGCTCGCGGTGGTCGCCGCCGGCGCCGTCGTCGCCGGCGTCCAGCTGCGCGCCGGTGCCCGGGACAGGGCCGTGGCCAGTGCGGAGCTGAGCGCGGACACCGTCTCGGCGCTCACCGTGGCCCGCGACTTCACCTCGCCGGCCGACCTCCGTCCCGGGGCGCGGCTCGACGCGGCCGCGGTGGCGGACCTGCGGCTCGACCTGGCCGAGCTGACCGCCCGGCACCTCGTGCACGGCCTGGAGGTGTGGCGGAACGACGGCAGCCTCGCGTTCGCCGACTCGGCTCACCGCTCCGACGAGGTCCGGCTGCCCGACGCCGAGCGGCTGCGGGCACGCTCGGGCGGCTTCGTGCAGGCCGGCGAGCGCGAGGAGCGGGGCGTGGCCACCTGGGAGGTGTTCCGGCCCTACGACGCGGACGGCGACGGCTCCGGCGACGCGACCGTCGAGGTCATCCTGCCCGCCACCGGTCAGGCGCACCTGGAGGCGGTGACCACGAGGCTGTACGTCGCCCTGGGCCTGCTGGTGCTGCTGGTGGGGGCCGGCCTGGTGCGCTTCAACCGGCGGCTGGCCGAGCGCGAGCACGAGGCCACGCACGACCCGCTGACCGGCCTGGGCAACCGCCTGGCGCTGGGGTTGCGGGCGGCCGAGCTGAGCCGGGCCGCGGAGGCCCACGCCGCCCTGGTGCTGCTGGACCTCGACGGCTTCAAGGCCGTCAACGACACCCTGGGACACCAGGCCGGGGACGAGCTGCTCGTGCAGGTGGCCCGGACGCTGGAGACCCTGGTGCGACCCGACGACCTGGTGGCCCGGTTGGGCGGCGACGAGTTCGCCCTGCTCCTGGGTGGGAGGCAGAGCCGCGAGACGGCGCTGCGGACGGCCCAACAGGTCGTGGACGGACTGGCCCAGCGCGGCTTCTCGGTGGACGGGGTGCTGCTCGACGTGCACGCCAGCGCCGGGGTGGCGCTGCTGCCCGAGGACGCCGACGACGTCGCCGGGCTGCTGATGCGGGCCGACGTGGCGATGTACCACGCCAAGAGCCGGGGTGCCGGTGCCGTGCTGTACGACGCGGCGCAGGACCCCCACGACGTACCCAAGCTGCAGCTGCTGGCCGAGCTGCGGCACGCGGTCGACGCCGGTGAGCTGGTCCTGCACTACCAGCCCAAGGTGGACCTCCGCACCGGCGACGTGCGCGGCATCGAGGCCCTGGTGCGCTGGAACCACCCGACGCGCGGGCTGCTGCCGCCCGACGACTTCGTGCCGATGGCCGAGCACACCGCGCTCATCCACCCGCTCACGGCCTGGGTGCTGGGTGCCGCCTGCCACGAGGCCGCGCAGTGGCGGGAGGCCGGCATCGAGCAGGCCGTCGCGGTGAACATCAGCCCGCGCTCGCTCCTGGACGGCAGCCTGCCCGGCGTCGTCCTCCGGGAGCTGACCACCGCCGGCCTGCCCGCCCGGCTCCTGGAGCTGGAGATCACCGAGAGCGCGATGATGCTCGACCCGTGCGGTGCCCAGTCGGCGCTGGAGCAGCTGCGCACCATGGGGGTGCGCGTCTCGCTCGACGACTTCGGGACGGGCTACACCTCGATGGCCATGCTGCAGGGGCTGCCGGTCACGGCCCTGAAGATCGACCGCGCCTTCGTCACCGGGATGCTGGCCAGCGACGACGACTCCGCGGTGGCCGAGTCGCTCATCTCCCTCGCGACCCGCCTCGGCCTCGTGGTCGTGGCCGAGGGCGTCGAGTCCCAGAGCGTCCTGGAGCGGCTGCAGGCACTGGGCTGCGACCAGGCTCAGGGCTTCCACCTGGCCCGGCCGATGCCCGCGGCCCGGCTCACCCAGTGGATGACGCGGTGGGCCGCCGACCGTCCCGTCGACGCCGCCTGAGGCGACGTACCAGCCACCAGGGGCGGCCGCTCAGCCCTCGACGACGTCGTTGGAGAGCCCGTGCACGACGGGCACCTGCCCCATCCGGCCCTTCTGGAAGTCCTCGAACGCCTGCATGACCTCGGCCTTGGTGTTCATCACGAACGGGCCCGCCCCACGCGACCGGCTCGCGGATCGGCCGGCCCCCGAGCACCAGCACCTCCATGGTCGGGGTGCGCCTGTCCTGGCGTCGGTCGGCGGCTGCGACCGAGACGAAGTCCCCGCGCCGAGGACGGCGAGCTGGCCCGGCCTGATCGGCCGCTGGTCGAGCCCGACGGTGCCGGAGCCGGCCAGGACGTAGACGAGCGCGTTGAACTCCGCGCGCCACGGCAGGTCGAGCCGGGCGCCGGGCGCCAGCGATCGCGTGCACCATGGCCATCGGGGTGTGCGTCGACCCGGTCCGCGGTACGCCGCCACGTCGCCGGCGATGACCCGCACCAGGGCGCCGGCGTCCGAGGTGGCTGACCAGGCCGAGCTGGCTGGAGCGCAGGTCCTGGTAGCGCGGCTGGGCCCACTTCTGGTCGCGGGGCAGGTTGACCCACAGCTGGATGCCGTGGAACAGGCCGCCCGACGGCACCAGCCACTCCGGCGGGGTCTCGATGTGCAGCATCCCGGAGCCGGCGGTCATCCACTGGGTGTCGCCGTTGGTGATCGAGCCGCCGCCGCCCTGGCTGTCCTGGTGGTCCATGACGCCGTCGATCATGTAGGTGACGGTCTCGAACCCGCGGTGCGGGTGCCAGGGGGTGCCCTTGGGCTCACCCGGGGCGTACTCCACCTCGCCCATCTGGTCCATGTGGACGAACGGGTCGAGGTCGGCGCAGGTCCACGCCGGCGAAGGCGCGGCGGACCGGGAAGCCCTCGCCCTCGTAGCCGCGCGGCGCGGTGGTCACGCCCACCACGGGGCGCACGACGTCGCCGAGCCCGGGCGCGGCCAGGCGGGGCAGGGTGGTCAGGTCGTCGACGGTCACGGCGGGCATGGCGCCTCCTCGGTCAGGGTCGCGCCGGTGTCAGGCGTGCTGTCCCAACAGTAGTTGAATGCTAAACATTCCCCGTCCGCCCGATGAGCGCCGACCCGTGTACCGTGCCCCGCACGTGACGCCCGCACGCGTGACCACGCTACGACGTCATGGTCGTCGGTGGGGGCCACAACGGCCTGTCGGCCGCGGCCTACCTCGCCCGGGCGGGACTCTCGGTGCTGGTGCTGGAGCGGCTCGGGCACACCGGGGGCGCCGCCGTCAGCGCCGAGCGCTTCGCCGGGCTGCCGGCTCGGCTGTCGCGCTACTCCTACCTGGTCAGCCTGATGCCGCGACCAGATCGTCAGCGACCTCGGCCTCGGCCTCGAGCTGCGCTCGCGAGCCGTCGCGTCCTACACCCCGGTGCGCCGCGACGGCCGGGACACCGGGCTGCTGGTCGAGCGGCCCGAGGGCGCCGGCGACCGCTGCCTCCTTCCGCGGCCTCACCGGCTCGGACGCGGAGTACGACGCCTGGCGGGCGTTCTACGGCGAGGTCGCGCGACTTCGCCGAGGTGCTCGCGCCCGACGCTGCTGGAGCCGCTGCGCGACCGCCAAGGAGCTGCGCGACCCGGTCGACCGGCCGTGACCTGGGACGCCTCGTCGAGCAGCCGCTGGGCGCAGGTCGATCGAGGACCGCTTCGCCGACGACACGGTGCGCGGCGTGGTCGCGACCGACGCGCTGATCGGCACGTTCGCCGACCTGAACGACCGGGTCGCTGGTGCAGAACCGCTGCTTCCTCTACCACCTGATCGGCAACGGCACCGGTGAGTGGCGGGTGCCGGTGGGCGGCATGGGCGCGGTCACCGACGCGCTGGCCGCGGCGGCGCGCAACGCGGGCGCCACGATCGTGACCGGCGCCGGGGTCGAGCGGGATCGAGACCGACGGCAGCACCGCGCACGGTCACCTGGCACGACGGCGCCACCTGGCACTCGGTCGACTGCGACTGGGTGCTGGCCAACGTGGCGCCGTGGGTGCTCGCCGTGCTGCTCGGCGACGAGCCCGGCGAGCCGCCCGGAGGGCTCCCAGCTCAAGGTCAACCTGCTGCTCGAGCGGCTGCCCCGGCTCCGGTCCGGGGCGACCCCGGAGACGGCGTTCGCGGGCACCTTGCCACGTCGCCGAGGACTACAGCCAGCTGCAGACGGCCTACGCCGAGGCCGAGGCCGGCGAGCTGCCCACGCACGCAGCCCGGCGAGCTCTACTGCCACTCGCTGACCGACCCCTCCATCCTCGGGCCGCTGGCGGCCAGGGGCATGCACACGCTGACCTACTTCGGCGTGCACACCCGGCCCGGCTGTTCGAGCCGGCGACCTGGACGCGGCAGCGCGACGCTGGCGGTGGGCCGGGCGCTCGACGCGATCAACGAGCACCTCGAGGAGCCGGTCGAGTCGCTGCTGGCCCGCGACCGCGACGGCCAGCCGTGCCTGGAGGCCAAGGCTCCGCAGGACATCGACGAGGCGCTGGCGATGCCAGGCGGCCACATCTTCCACGGCGACCTGGCCTGGCCGTGGGCCCCGAACCGGGCGCCGGCTGGACACCCCGGCGCAGCGCTGGGGCGTCGCCACCGACCTCGCGAACGTGATGCTGTGCGGCTCGGGCGCCCGGCGCGGCGGGGCGGTCAGCGGGATCGGTGGGCACAACGCCGCGCAGGCGGTGCTGAGACGCGCGAGCCGCTCGCGAGGCGGCTGCCTGCCCGGAAGTCCAACCCACCCCCGGCGCGGCGCCGCGCCCGGTCGGCCCCGGGCAGGCCGGCAGGTGGCCGCGGCTCAGACGGACGCCGGGTCCACCGCGACGATCGGCGTCCGTGGTCGGCTGGTCGGAGCCCGCCGGCCGGCTCGATCGTGATCGCGACCTGCGTGCCGGCCGCCGGCAGCGGCATCGACGCGCCCTGCCGGGTCGTCGAGCGACCGCGACCGAGTGCGGCGTTGCCGTCGCGATGGTCCAGAGCTGGTAGACCTCTCGGCTGCTCAGCGACTGCAGGTCAGTGGTGTCGACCGCCATCTCGTCTGCGCTCGGCCGACGTGGCCACGCGGACCGCCGCCGTCGGCTCGGTGTTGACGGTCGGACGTGCGGCGTCCGTGGCCTCGAAGACCTGGGCGACCGCCGGCGGCCAGGGCGCCTCGGTCGTCTGGCGCGGCATCTGCGCGATGCCGATGCCCACCGCCGACCACGAGGACGGCGGCGGCCGCGGCGGCCGCCAGCCGGGAGCCCAGCGCGCGGCTCGCCGGCCGCGTCGATCGAGGTCACCTTCGGCGGCTGCTGCGAGGTGCGGTCGGCAGCGGCCAGCACCCGGGCCTTGAGGGCCGGCGGCGGCACGGATCGCCTCGCTGGCTCCCATCCGGGCGGCGGCCTCCTGGAGCTCGAGCACCTCGTGCCGGCAGGCCGGGCACTCCGCGAGGTGCGCGTGCGAACTGGCCGCCGCCTCCTCGGCGCTCAGCGCGTCGATGCGCGTAGGCACCCGAGAGCGTGTGCAGGTCGGTGCTCATCGTTGTCCCTCCAGGCAGTCACGGAGCCGGATCAGACCGTCCCGCATCCGGGTCTTGATGGTGGGAAGCGGCTTCTCCAGCAGCGTCGCCACCTCGTTGTAGGTGTAGCCGTTGAAGTAGGCCAGCCGCACCGACTCCAGCTGCAGGTCGGTCAGCGTCTCCAGGCAGTCCGGACCGCGCCGTGCTCCTCGGCGGCGATGACCGCGTCCGCCGGCTCGTCGTGGATGACCTCGTCGGGCGCCGCCTTGGTGGTCCTGCCGCTTGGCGACTCGCTGCGTCGTACGGCGTCCACGGCCCGTCGGTGCGCGATGGTCATCACCCACGTCTTGGCCTTGCCGAGCGCGCTGTCGAACCGCGCCGCCTTGCGCCACACCTCGAGGAACACCTCCTGGGTGACGTCCTCGGCCCGGGTGGGGTCCCGCACTACCCGGCGCGCCAGCCCGAAGACGGCCGACGACAGCTCGTCGTACAGCGACTCGAAGGCCTGCGAGTCCCCGCGGGCCACCCGCCCGACCAGCAGGTCGACGTCCGAGGGCCCCTGGGCAGGGCACCAGCCGCAGTCCTGGTTCGGACATCTGCGTTGCCTCCTTCGAGTCCCCAGATCGACCGTCGTCTGAGGGTGGTTCGCGTCCGCCGTCCCGGATGGGTGCGACGTTGATCGTCTCGGACGTCCCGGCCGCCCGGAGTGATGGCGCCTCCCCCAGCCCCGGTCGTCGCGCGGACGTCCCAGCTCCGGCGGCTCCACCCGCGGACGTGCGGCCGGCGATTTCATGCTCGCCCCGGCTGCGCTGCTAAAGTTCACGTCGCTTCGCGCGCCATTAGCTCAATTGGCAGAGCAGCTGACTCTTAATCAGCGGGTTCGGGGTTCGAGTCCCTGATGGCGCACCCAAACCGCAGGTCACAGCCTTGACTGTCCCACCCAGAACGTGGGAACGGGCTCGCAACGGTCACCATCCGGTTACGCATCTCTGCCCGCGCGCCTCAACGGCGGAAACAGACCAGCCGTCTCTTCTGGGTCCTCGGTCGGTTCCAGGACGAGCCGCTCCAGGGCCAACGACGCCGCCGAGTCGACCTCCCGACGGCCCAGGTATACGTCCTGCGTCATCGAGATCCGCGAATGGCCCAGCTGGTCGGCGATCGTCCGAGCACTCAGCCCCCCACGATCCATCAACGTCGCCACCGTCTTCCGGTACGTGTGCGGCACCACCCAGGCGAACTCCGTCCCGTCCCGCACCGCGCGAAACGCCCGCTCAACGTTCTGCGTGTCCCGGTAGCCACCCAACGCGTCGGGGAACACCGGCCCCTCCGTGACCACCACCGCCCGCCGCTCTACCAGCAGGCGCACCAACCACGTCGGCAGGCCCAACAACCGCTCCCCCGCCCTCGACTTGGGCCGCTTCGCCCGCAGCCCCTCCTTCGCCACCTGAAGTGCCCCCGGTAGCCCGGACACCTTGAGTGAGGCGACGATGGTCGCCCGAGAGGAGTCCCTATGCCGGCACCGAAGAGTCCTGAGTTCCGTCGTCGAGCAGTTGAGTTGGCCCGGCTTCGTGAGAAGCCGATCGCTCAGATCGCCAAAGACCTCGGCATCGCGGAGTCTGGTCTGCGCCGCTGGATGAAGCAGGCCGACGTCGATGAGGGCAAGCAAGAGGGCCTGACCACAGACGAGCACGCCGAGCTGGTCCAACTGCGTCGTGACAAGCGAGTCCTCGAGATGGAGGTCGAGATCCTCAAGCGCGCGAGTGCCTACTTCGCGCGGGAGAACGTCCTCCCAAAATGATGTTCCCGGTGGTCCAGGAACTTGCCGCTGACGGTGTGCCTGTCGCGGTGACCTGCCGGGTCCTGAAGGTCTCGACGTCGGGCTACTACGAGTGGCGCGCACGACCGGCCAGCGACCGGGCCTGGGAGCAGGCCCATCTGATGGAGTCGATCCGTCAGGTCCACGCCGCCTCGTACGGCACCTACGGCCACCGCCGAGTGCACGCCGAGCTCGTCATGGGCAAGGGCGTGCAGGTCAGCCACGGACGGGTCGAGCGGTTGATGCGCCACACCGGGCTACAGGGCGTGCACCGGCGCCGCCTACGGGGGTGCACCCGTCGTGACGAGGCCGCGACACCATCGGCCGATCTGGTCGAGCGCCGGTTCAACCCGACCGAGCCTGACCGGCTCTACGTCGCCG
>CAVVQH010000004.1:0-98933 GCA_963750345.1 uncultured Actinomycetota bacterium
GTTCGACCGCTGCTGCAGCTTCTGCTGCCCCTCCTAACGACGACTTCGCCAACGCTCAAGTTCTGTCGGGCCTGCCAGCTGAGGCGTTGGGCACGAACGTCGATGCCACCGGAGAGCCCGGAGAACCGATCCATGCAGGTGTCTCTGGTGACTTGCAGTCCGTCTGGTTCAGCTGGCAGGCGCCAAGAGACGGACTGCTGCAACTGCAACTGAAGCGGACCGGGCTCAGAGACCCTGCCCTGGCCGTATACACCGGGGCATCGGTCAGCACCCTCACAGAGATCGCGAGCGGGCAGCCGAAGCCAAGGGAGCCTTTTCTCAGCTTCCGCGCTGTCGCCGGGACGACCTACTTCATTGCCATCGAAAGCGAGGGCGACCAAGAAAAACCCTTCACTCTCGTTCTTGAATCGTCGATCGATCACCCGTATTTCAAGATCACACCGACAAAGAAGTCGTTCGAATTCAAGGCAACGGTCGGTGCGAACGCTCCGGCGACGGTAAGAATTACGACTCAACTTCTCATCAAGTTCGGCGCCGGAAGCAAGCGCATTGGACTCAGCTCGGCCACGATTAACCTGGTTGGCGGCAAGCGAGAAACCGTCGTTCTGGGGCCTAAGAGTCAATCCCAGCGCAAGAAGCTGATGGACCTTCTCAAGGGACCCAGGCCAGTTGCAGGTGTGCTCGGACGAGGCGACGTCAAGTTCACGGATAGCGCCGGCGGCAGCTACAAGCTGGGCTGGAAAGCTAGCCCGCGCTACTGAGGCAGCCGGAGCCCTAGCCCGCCCGAGCGACCATTGTCGGTGCTAGCGGCCCGCACTGATTCGGGTGATAGGTCGATTAAGAAGTCGGCCTCCCCCACCCCGTCCTCAAGTAGGTGGACGTAGGTCTTGAGGGTGAAGTCCGGCGAGGCGTGACCGAGCCAACGCTGAACCTGGACCACGTTGCGACCATCTGCGAAGAGCAGCGAGGCGCAGGTGTGTCGGAGCGAGTGGCAGCCGACTGCCCAGTCAATCTCGGCCGTGACTGCGATTGGTCGAAGGGTGTTCCGCAAGAACCCGGTCTTGTCGAGGCGATTCCCGACCGAGTTGGTGAAGACCAGTTCATCGGGTGCTCCCTGGAGCCGCCAGAGGGCCGCTGCGAGGCTCTTTGATAGCGGTATGTCCCGCACTCCCCGCCCACTCTTCGGAGCCGTCACAACGCCGTTGGCGAACTGCCGGCGGACCTTCACGACCGACCGCTTGGCGAACTCGATATCTCGCCAGCGCAGCTCGACCACTTCGCCTATCCGCATCCCCGTGTGAATCATGAACTCGACCTGGGTCCGCCACTGCTCGGGAGACGCACCGAGCAACCTCTTGACCTCGTCCCGGCTCAGAGCTCGGCGCTCGTCCGGCTCGGTCAGCTTCTGCCCCACGGCCACACGAATCTCTCGGGCCGGGTTGGAGGTCAGGTCGTTGTCACCCACGGCATCCCCGAACATCGCCTTGAGGGTGGCGACGTGGCGCTCGATCGTCGCCCTGCTCATCTTCGGGTTCTTCGAGACGAGCCAGGTCACGAAGCCGCGCACGTCCTTCGGGGTCACGTCCGCCAGCCGCAGGCCGCGCTCGACCTCAAAGTAGAGAATCGCCCGCTTCAGGTGCCAGGGCGTAGCTCTTCCGTGTGGACTCCCTGAAGCCACGGTTGGTCCGGCCTTGGTAGTCGGCAGCCAGCTCCGAGTAGTCCTGAAATTAGCCTCCGAGACTTCCGCGTGGCGACCTCGAGAGATGTCCGCCTTGGTCCGGTCCCGCAGTCGCTTAGCCTCGGTCATGTCGGGGCGGTCTTCCACTTCTGCCGCCGCTCTTGTCCCTGAAGTAGAAGGTATAGGATCGCCTCGACGGTATATCCCTTGGTCTTCGTCTTCTCTGCGTTGCTCCGGCCATCACTTGCTCCTCTCGGTAGGCCCGCCCGCCACTACGGCAGGAGCGGGCGTGGCGGACTTCGATGCCGGGGGTGCGGGCCATCAGGCAGCACTCCTAGAGCGAGGTAATCGACGTTGACGGGATCACGGGCTTCCTCCATATCTGGAAGGGACCTGATCCGGCGAGGTCGGCAACTAAAGTGCCGAGCGCGTCGAAGGTTGCCCCTTCGGCTCACGCCCCCGGTTGTTTGCGCGACGCGGGGGCACTTATGTAGGCGCAACCTACTCCCGCGGTCGGCGGAAGCAAGGCGTAACAGGTATATAGGGTGCCGTCCGCTAGAGCTAATGGGGGAAGGGTTTTAGAACCATGGAACGCGTTGTGACGGTGCTGATGTGTGTATTGGTCGTAGGGGTCTTGACACTCGTCCTCCCTGACAACGGCAACGCCGTGAGCGGTCTGGTCCGCTGTCACGGGAGTGTCTCGCTCGACGGGGGTCACTCCAGGCCCGGAAGATCCGCCGCCCGGAACATCAACTGCAAGGACGGCAAGCGAGCAATCAAGGCCCCTGCGAGTGACCTCGGCTATAGCTGTGTGCAGGGCCGCCCAGTGGGTTCGGGCTCTGTGATCAGATGCCGGAAGGGCTCCGTCTTTCTGAAGTTCATATACATGACCGACTAAGGCCCCACATTCCCGAGGGCGGCGAGCAGATGGCTCGCGCAATTCAGCACCGAGGGAATGGCGACACTCAGCCAGGTCCAGCTCCGCCGCCGCTGCCCTCACGCAACTCCGGGAAGAGCCGGCGTCGCCGGTGCCGCTCCAGACACTGCGGAGTCTGATCGGGTCCTAGATGGCTCGGCGAGGTAGCGGTGTGTTCGGCGGGCCTTGCTGCATCCGACAGGACGTGAGAGGCTGGACTGAAGAAGCTCTTGCCAGAGCGGCGGACCCGACTTTGAGAGGGGGAATAATGAAGCTCACGTGGATCGCTTGGCGCGTTCTGCCATTGACGGCCATCACCGCCCTGCTGGTGACCATGGCCTTCGGCGTCGCTGATGCTTCTCGCGCTCCGAACCGAACCGAGAAGGCTCAAATCACCAACGCCCTCCGGGGACAGTTCACCTGCGACACCTACCGCAGGGGACCTGCCGAAGGGTCATCAAGATTTCGACTAAGCGACCTCGGTGGGCGGCTGCATCCATTCGGCCAGCGAAGGGTCACGAGTCCCAAGTGCAGAGCGACGTAGCGAGCCTCGTGCGTAAGAACCATCGCTGGCGGGTTCATCAGATTGGCAATGGCGAGGGATCGATCCCCGAGCGGTCGTCAAAGACCTTCACCTGTTTTGTTATTGACGCTTCCGGGCCACGCAGCCCACTAGATCTAGGCTGACTTGGTCGAGCCACTAAACCAACGGGGGACATGTGGGAAGACTCAAGGGGTTCGTCTTGTGCGGGGCGATCGGGACGTTGCTCGTGATCAGCCTTCCATCTCAGAGCGAAGCGGCGGTTCACTGCAAGTCCATCTCGAACCCGTACGCGGGAACTCGTTATGAGGGTGTGGATCTGCGGAAGATCAGAGCCGTCCACGTCAAGTGCCGTGAAGCGCGGCGAGCAGGGGGCTCACAAGAAGGGTCTCAGCATCACACCGCCGGCGAGCGGCATCCGTTACTACGGTTGGCACGGATGGCAGGTCCGAGGCGACATACGTGGGGACCATGATCACTACAGGGCTCAGCGCATCGGGGCAACGATCACCTGGGTCTTTTAGTCCGCTGGGTATTGGACCGAGACCGTGCGCCAGCCGCTTATGCTGTCGATCGAGAGCGCTACCGGGGGAGGTAACCGAATGAAGTTGATGGTTGGAGCCGTAACGGCTCGACCAGCGGGTGTCAGGTGGTGGAGAACAGGTCCGGCTCGTCGACGACCTGACCCGGACGCGCCTCCGGGTGCCGGGTCGTCGAGCCGGGGAAGCCGGGACCGGGTGGGGGAGCGGAGCCGTCCTTCCAGGTCGTCGCGGCCCCGTTGGCCAGGCGGTCGGCCTCCTCGTTCAGGGGGTGGCCGGAGTGCCCCTTGACCCAGGAGAAGCGGACCCGGCGACCGGTCATCGCCTCGTCGAGGGCGCGCATGATCTCGACGTTCAGCACCGGCTTGCCGTCGCCCTTGCGCCAGCCGCGCCGCTTCCAGCCGGGCATCCACTTGGTGACCGAGTTGATCACGTAGGTGCTGTCGCAGTAGACGAGCAGGTCCTCGTCGAGGTGGGCGGTCTGCTGCAGCAGGTCCAGGACCGCCGTCAGCTCGGCCATGTTGTTGGTGCCCCGGGCCCAGCCGCCGACGGCCCAGCAGGTGTCGTCGACGTACCAGCCCCAGCCGGCCGGGCCGGGGTTGCCGAGGGCGGAGCCGTCCGCGGCCGCGATGATCGTCACGCGCCCGATCCTCGCACGGGCCCGGGGGCCTGGAGCTCCTCGAGCACCCGGGGCCAGTCCGAGCGCAGGGCGGGGTGCAGGTCCAGGTCCGGTACGTCGGCCAGGTCGACCCACCGCGCGCCGTCGGACTCCCAGCCGCCGCCGTGGGAGACCACCGGGTCCTCGGGGCGCACCGCCTCGACCAGGACGTAGGTGTAGCTCCACTCCCGGTGCCGGGTCCCGACGAAGGTGCGGACCGGGGTGAGCTCGGCCGGGTCCAGGTCCTCCTCCTCCACGGCCTCGCGCAGCGCCGCCTGCAGCGGTGACTCGCCCGCCTCGAGGGCACCTCCCACCAGCGCCCAGGTGCCCCCGTGGTGCACCTGGGACGACCGTCGCTGCAGCAGGACGCCGGTGCGGTCGACGTCGGTGACGAGCAGTCCCGCGGCGCCGTGCACGCCCCAGTGTCGTCGTCCGCACGAGCAGTGCACGTACACGCCGCCCGTCCCTCCCGTCACGCACCTGAGCGCCCCTCACCTGCCGAGATCGATCAGGGGCGCCCAGAGGCTGGTGTCCTGCGTAAGTACACCGGCTTGGTGTCCTTACCCGCTTCCGTCGGCCTCATGCCAGCACGGTCGCCAGGTCCAGTGTCTCCCAGGACCGCAGGGTCGCCACCCCCGCGACCATGCTGCGCGTGGGTCCGTCCGGCCCGCCGAGCGCGGCCGCGTGCAGGCGGCTCGGTCGTCCCATGGCGTCGCCCTGGTCGACCCGCACCTGCCGCCAGCCCGGACCGGTGACGAGGTACGCGGCCAGGGCTCCGGCGGCCACCCCGGTGGCGGCGTCCTCGGGGTAGCCGGCCTCGACCGGGAACTGCCGGGCCACCACGTGGTCGGCCCGGCCGTCCGGGTGCGGCGCGAACAGGTAGGCGCCGGTCGTGCCGTGGCGGCGGCAGAGCTCCCACAGCGCCTCCCACCGCGGACGGGCGGACTGCACCAGGGAAGCGTCGAGCACCGGGACCACGAGCTGGGCCCGGGACACGCTCACCGCCCGCACCGGCAGGTCGGGGTCGAGCGACCCGTCCGGTAACCCCACGACGGTCACCAGGTCGCCCAGCTCGCTCCTCGCGTGCACGCACATCGACATCTCGTGGCGGGGGACGAAGGACCGCAGGCGCACCGCGCCGCCGTCGGGGCCGTCCCTGACCCCCTCCACGAAGCAGGTCTCCTGGGCGAAGTGCGCGGCGACGCGCTGCCGGTCGCCGGTGCGCAGGCCGCCGGGTCGAGCACCACCGGGCAGGGGTTCCCGCCCCTGCCGTGCCGGGTGAACGCGTCGAGGTGGGCCACCTCCAGCGGCCGGCTCACGTGCGGAGCCGGTCGATCAGCGCCATCGCGTCGTACGGCGCGAACCCCTTGGCGTCGTTGTCGAAGTAGACGTGCACGTCCAGGCCGTCGCGCAGCCAGCCGCGGCAGCGCTCGGCCCAGGCGTCGAGGGCCTCCGCGCTGTAGCCGCTGGCGTAGAGGGCCTGGTCGCCGTGCAGCCGCACGTACATCAGGTCGCTGGTGACCTCCTCCACCTTGGGCCAGCGTCCGGCCGTGTCGGCCAGCACGCACGCCACCCCGTAGCGGCGCAGCAGCTCGTACGTCGCGGGGACGGCGAAGGTGCGGCTGCGGAACTCCAGGGCGTGCCGCAGCGGTACGTCGGCCTCGGTCGTGACCAGGGCGCGGTCCTGCGGCACCTTGTCGTCGTGGCGGGTGGCCAGCTCGGCCGCCTGCCCCGTGGTGCGCGGGAGCAGGGCGAGGAAGGTCTCGAGGACCTCGAGGTCCAGCTCGAGCCGCTCCGGCAGCTGCCACAGCACGGGACCGAGGGTGGGGCCCAGTCCCAGCACGCCGGAGGCGAAGAAGTTGGCCACCGCGGTCTCGACCCCCCGCAGCCGCTTGAGATGGGTGACGAAGCGCGGGCCCTTGACCGCGAAGACGAAGCCCTCGGGCACCTCGGCGCGCCACGCGGCGTACGACGAGGGCCGCTGGAGGGAGTAGAAGGAGCCGTTGATCTCGATGGAGGTCAGCCGGCGCGAGGCGTACTCCAGCTCCCGGCGCTGCACCAGCCCGGGAGGGTAGAAGTCGCCGCGCCACTTGACGTACCGCCATCCCGAGATGCCGATCCGTGGTGCGGGGTCCATGAGGCCATCATCGACCACGCACCGGTGCCCGGCCCGCCCAGGTCGGGCGGGCCGGGCACGTCACGGCAGGGTCACTGCTGGGTCACCGCTGGGTCACCGCTGGTTCACGGCAGGGCGACCACCGGGGCCGACACCGACCCGCCCACCACCCGCAGCAGGGTGGTGGAGCCACGGCGGGTGCTGACCGGGTTGCCGTTCCGGAAGTGCCGGAACCGGACCGTGGCCCGCACCTCGTTGTGCTGCTGGGCCGTCCGCAGCGAGTGCAGCAGGGCCGGCAGCGTGGAGGAGGACGGTGCCTCCGGGCCGCCGAACCCGTCGAACTCGTCGAAGTAGTACTCCGAGTCCCCGTCGTCGTTGCCCCCGACCACCGACAGCGAGCCGATGCGGCCGGCGGCGCGCGCCGGGATCGCCACGTTGACGAAGAAGGTGCGGGTGGCGGCGTCGCGGGAGGTCGCCAGCACCTTGAGCCGGGCGGTGCGACCCGCCTTCAGGAAGACCGGTGCGCTGCGGCGCAGCGTGGTCCAGCGGCCGTCCTGACGGGCCTGCACCTTGGAGATGACGTAGGTGTCGCTGTAGTCGTAGAAGTGCGTCCTGGAGTCGACCGAGGTCAGGCGCACGGCCTCACCCGGGTTGCCCTGGATCTCCGCGATCTGGTCGGCCATGGCGAAGGCGGGGGCCGCCGACACGTCGTAGCTGTCGGTGTAGACGTCGCTCCGCTTGAGGGAGAAGCGCGAGCCGTCCTTGCGCAGGCCCTTGATGGTCCACTCCGCCCAGGCGGTGCCCTTGCCGATCCGGTCGATGACCCGGTCCTGGGCCGCGATCGTGTTGCTGAACCCCAGGTCGGGCAGCAGGTCGGCCTGGGTGACGTGGGTGGTGGCGTGGCGCCGTACGCCGTGCTGCAGGGCGGTGGCGGTCACCGGGATGCTCGGAGGCAGGGCGCCGGTCACCCCGTGGATGCCGACGAGCCGGTCCTGGTCGACCGTGCCGATGGGCGCCCCCAGGTTGGCCACCTTGAAGCCGGAGACGGTCTGGTCGTCCTGGATGAGCACGGCGCGCGCGCCGTGCAGGGACATCGACGCCGGGCCGGAGTAGGCGAACGGGTGGCCGAAGCCGACCACCTGGTCGCCGCACACGAGGGTGGCGGTGCCGACGGCGGCGGCGGTGACGGTGCCGTAGGACAGGGACGCGGCGAGGTTGCCGCCGGCCTGGATCGGGATGGCCTCGTCCGAGGTCGGGCCGGCCGAGCCGTCCACCACGTGGCCGCCACCGAGGTGGAGCACCTTGGTCAGCGTGGCCAGCCGCTGGGCGGTCAGGCCCGAGACCCCGACCGGGGTCCGGATGGCGCTGAGCCCTCCGGCGGCCTGCGCGGCGGTGGCGGCCCCGGAGGCCACCATCCGGGCCCGCAGGGCGCGGGGGACCGCGACGTGGGGGGCGGTGCGGACCGGGGGCGTGACCCCGGTGAGGAGCTTGGCCATCTCGGTGGCCGGGGTGATGCCGGCGATGGTCGAGGGGCCGAGGCCCAGGCTGTAGGACACCGAGCCGATGAGGCGGCCGTCGCCGGCGTAGACCGGCGAGCCGGAGATCCCGGACCAGATGCCGACGTCGTCGATCGTCGTGGAGTGCAGGTCGGCCAGGATCATGTCGACGCCGGGACTGATCCCGTCCTCCAGGACGCCCTCGATGGTGCCGGTGAACGGTCCGGGAGTGGTGCCCGAGGTGACGGTCAGCCCGTTGACGGTGTCGCCCGTGCTGAGGTCGCCCACGGGGAACGCGTCGGGGCAGCCCGGGTCGGGGGCGGACTGCGCGGGGGCCGCGGTCAGGGCGGCGGTGGCGACCAGGGCGGAGGCGGCGAGGGCCGCGGCCGCCACCCGTCGCGGTCGAGGGTGGCGTGGTCGTGGGCTCATGGTCTCTCCCCGTCGTCGTGCGCGGGCCCCGTCGGTCCGTGCACGTGCAGGTCTATCGCAGCCACGGACCCCGCACAGGAGAACGCGGAAACTCCTGCAGGGACGCCTGCGGTCTAGGCCGGTTGCTGCAGCCGGGCCGGGTGCTCGAGCAGCGGCACCTCGATCTCGACGACCCCGTCGACGTACGTCGAGACGCTGTCCAGCCCGGCCCGCCGCACGGTCGGCAGCACCGACTCGTTGTCGGGGGCGACGGAGCACAGCAGCGAGCCGTAGCCGCGCTCGGCCGCGGTGCCGGCCAGGTCGCGCATCAGCCGGGTGCCGACGCCGGTGCCCTGGAACGCGTCGTCGACGAGCAGGCCGACCTCGACCTGCTCGGCCGAGGTCTCACCGGCGCAGCCGTGCCCGACGACCTCGTCGCCCTGCTCGGCCACGATGCTCCATCCCCGGCGCGGGGTGACCAGCTCGCGGACCAGCCGCTCCGAGACCCGGCTCACGGGCACGTGGAACCGCTGCTCCAGCGTGCGCGGCGAGCAGCGCTCGTGCAGCGCGAGGACCGCGCCGACGTCGTGCTCGGTGGCGTACCTCGTCCTCACCAGTGAGGTCGTCATGGCCTCGGGTCTCCCTCCCAGGAATGTCCACGACCAGCGTCGCGCGCCCCGATGAACGGCGGGCCACGCTCGTGTTTCGCGGTCAAGAAAAGTCTGGCACCCCGTCCGGTGGAACCGCAGCGGAACGGCGCTGGGAGGATGTGGCGGTGAGCACGTTCCGAGGGGTGCACGAGCCGCTGGTCGCTCGCGACGTCGTGCTGGGTCGCACCACCCACGTGCGCCGCCACGTGCCCGGCCGGACGCGGCGGATGATCGGTGCGTGGTGCTTCGTGGACCACTACGGCCCGGACGACGTCGGCGCCACCGGCGGCATGTGGGTGCCGCCGCACCCGCACACCGGCCTGCAGACCGTGACCTGGCTCTTCGAGGGCCTGGGCCGGCACACCGACAGCCTGGGGTCGGACCAGCTCATCCGGCCCGGGCAGCTCAACGTGATGACCGCCGGCCACGGCATCGCCCACGCCGAGGTGTCCCCACCCGGGGCCCCGCCGGTGCTGCACGGCGTCCAGCTGTGGACCTGCCTGCCCGAGGAGGCGCGGGAGGCGGCGCCGCCGGCCTTCACCCACCTGGCCGAGCTGCCGACGTTCGTCGAGGGCGGGGCCACGGTGCGGGTGCTGGTCGGCTCGGTGGGCGGCGAGTCGTCGCCCGCGCCGACGTACACACCGCTGGTGGGGGTCGAGGTCACGCTGCCCCCGGGCTCGGGCGTGACCCTGCCGCTGGACCCCGACCACGAGCACGGCGTCCTCGTCGCCGAGGGCGGCGTCCTGGTGGACGGCATCCCCCTGGCGGGCACGGAGATGAGCTACCTCGGCACGGGTCGCAGCTCGCTGCGCCTCGAGGCGGGTCCGGGCCCGGCGGTGCTGGTGCTGCTGGGCGGGGAGCCGTTCGAGGAGGACATCGTGATGTGGTGGAACTTCATCGGCCGCAGCCACGAGGAGGTCGTCGAGCAGCGACGGGAGTGGAACGGCGCGGGCGTGGCGGACCGACCCCTTCGCTTCGGGACCGTGGAGGCCTTCGACGGCGACCGGCTCCTCGCACCCCCTCTGCCGACCGTGCGGCTCAAGCCCCGCGGCCGAGCCGGCTGAGGCGTCGGCCCGGCCGACCGGTTCTCCTGCGGCCCCTGGGGCCGATGGGTAGGATGACGGCACCTGTGGCGCTCACGGTCGCACTGCGTCACACTGGGTCACACGCACCACACAACTCCACACGCACACGTCGCAGCACGTGAGGGCACGGACCTCCCGCTCCGAGAGACCGCTGGGGAAGGCGTATCTCGACGCCGGATCTAGGAGGCCAGGGTGACCACACGACAGGCGACACGGGCATCGACACGGGGCGTCCTGTACGTCCACTCGACGCCGTCAGCGCTGTGCCCGCACATCGAGTGGGCCGCCGGCGGTGTGCTGGGCAGCGCCGTCAGCCTGGACTGGACCCCGCAGGGTGCGCAGATGGGGCACTACCGCTCGGAGTTCTCCTGGACCGGTGAGGTCGGCACCGCCGCCGCCATCGCCTCCGCCCTCCGGGGCTGGAACCACCTCCGCTTCGAGGTCACCGAGGAGCCCACCGCGTCGGGCCAGGGCGGCACCGAGGGGGCCAGGTTCTCCTACACGCCCTCCCTCGGCATCTTCCACGCCGTCACCGGCGTGCACGGCGACCTGATGATCCCCGAGGACCGGCTCCGGGCGGCGGTCGTCAAGGCGTCGTTCGGCGAGACCACCCTCGAGCTGGAGGTCGACAAGCTGCTCGGCAAGCCGTGGGACGACGAGCTGGAGACCTTCCGGCACGCGGGCGACGGTGCCCCGGTGCGCTGGCTCCACCAGGTGGTCTGACCGGACCCGTCGCGCCGTCCCGGCCGCCAGGACACGAGTCGGCCACAGTTCTGCGAGAGGGGCTGTGGCCGGGGTCGTGGTGACCCACCATGTCTGCGTGACGTCCCGGGTCCTGCGCGCGCTGCTCGCCCTCGCGTTCGCCGTGCTCCTCGCCGCCTGCGCGCCGGCGGCCTCCTCGCCGCTGCGGTCGGTCACCGCACCGGTGCTGCTGGGCGCGCACAACGACACCAGCACGCCGTTCAACCTGGTCTCGCTGCCCTCCCTGGCTCGGCACCACTTCGAGGGCGGCGGCCTGCGCGTGGTGGGGGTGCTGGCCCGGGAGCTGGCCTGGACCCGTTACGCGGTCCGCTACGAGAGCGACGGGCTCACCGTCACGGGCGTGCTGGTGGTGCCGAGCCGGCCCGGACGGCACCCGGTGGTGGTCATCGCGCACGGGTACGCCGACCCCGCCCGCTACACGAGCGGGTCGATGCTGGAGCGGGAGCAGGCCGCCCTGGCCTCCAACGGATTCGTCGCCCTGCAGATCGACTACCGCAACTACGCGGGCTCGAGCCGGGAGTCGGGACGTCCCGTGGCGCACCCCACCGGTTACGCCGCCGACCTCGTCAACGCGGTGCTGGCGCTGCGTGCGGCCCACCTGTCCTTCGCCGACACCTCGCGCATCGGGCTGCTCGGTCGCTCGATGGGCGGCGGCGTGGTGCTCGACGCGCTGGTCGCCCGGCCGCACCTGGCCCGGGCGGCGGTGCTGTACTCCCCGGTCAGCAGCTCGGCCGGTGACGAGTACGACCGGTGGGTGGCCCCGGACCCGTCACTGCGTGCGCGGGTCAACGCGGCGTACGGCAGCCCGACGACCCGGCCGGGGCTGTGGCGCCGGGCCAGCTCGCGGACCTACCTCGCGAGGGTCGACGTCCCGGTGCAGATCCACCACGGGACCGCGGACCGCATGTGCCCGCTGGCGTGGAGCCGGGCCACGGCGGCCACGCTGCGGGCCGACGGCGGCCGGGTGAGCCTGCACGAGTACCCCGGTGAGGGGCACCGCTTCGGCCGGGCCTGGCCGCTGTTCATGCACCGGGCCGTGACGTTCCTGCGCGCCCAGCTCCGCTGAGGCGTCCCGTCCTGTGCGCCCGACCCGGCCGAGGCGTCCCGTCCTGTGCGCCCGACCCGGCCGAGGCGTCCCGTCCTGTGCGCCCGACCCGGCCGAGGCGTCCCGTCCTGCGTCCTAGGAGTAGGACCCGAAGGCCACCGCGACGTTGGCGCCGCCGAAGCCGAAGGAGTTGTTCATCGCCGCGATGTCGCCCTGCGGCAGGTCGCGGGGCTTGGTGGCGATGTCGAGCTGGACCTTGGGGTCGCGGTCGTCGAGGTTGATCGTCGGCGGCACCACCCGGTCGCGGATGGCCAGCACCGTGGCGATCGACTCCAGCGCCCCGGCGCCACCGAGCAGGTGACCGGTCATCGACTTGGTGCTGGTGACCACGATCCGGTCGGCGGCCGAGCCCATGACCTCGTTGATCATCATGCTCTCGGCGACGTCGCCCAGCGGGGTCGAGGTGGCGTGCGCGTTGATGTGCACGATGTCGGCGGGCTCGATGCCCGACTCCCGCATCGCGATGACCATGGCCCGGGCGCCGCCCTGGCCCGACGGGTCGGGCTGGGCGATGTCGTGGGCGTCGGCGGTGATGCCGGCGCCGAGCACCTCGGCGTAGATGCGGGCACCACGGGCCAGGGCGTGCTCCTCGGACTCCAGCACCAGGCAGCCGGCGCCCTCACCGAGCACGAAACCGTCGCGGGCGAGGTCCCAGGGGCGGGAGACGGCCGTGGGGTCGCCCTCCTTCTTCGACAGCGCCATCATCTGGGCGAAGGCGGCCATCGGCAGCGGGTGGATGGCGGCCTCGGTGCCGCCGGCCAGGACCACGTCGGCGCGGCCGAGACGGATCTGGTCGACGGCCAGCGCGATGCCCTCGTTGCCGGAGGCGCAGGCCGAGACGGGCGTGTTCACCGCGGCGCGCGCCCCGACGTACAGGCTGATGTTGGCGGCGGCCGCGTTGGGCATGAGCATGGGGACGGAGAGCGGGGAGACCCGTCGGGGGCCCTTCTCCTCCAGGATGGTGTGCTGGTCGAGCAGCGTCTGCACGCCGCCGATGCCGGTGGCCATCGCGACGCCCAGCCGCTCGTGCTCCACGCCGCCGTCGGCCAGCCCGCAGTCGGCCCAGGCCTCCATGGCGGCGACGAGGCCGAGCTGGGCGGTGCGGTCCAGGCGGCGGGCCTTGACGCGCTCCAGCACCTCGGTGGGCTCCACCGCGACCCGGGCCGCGATCTTGACCGGCAGACGCTCGGCCCACTCCTCGGTGAGGGGGCGGACGCCGGACTGGCCGGCGAGCAGGGCGGCCCACGTGCTGGCCACGTCACCGCCGACGGGGGAGGTCGTGCCGAGTCCGGTCACGACGACGCGAATGGCGCTCATTGTTCACCTCTGGGTTGTCGCGGCGCGCGGGCCGCTGGCTGGTCTGCTGTGCGGGTGGGGGCGACGTCGCGCGGACGACGACCCCGGTCCCGCCCTCCGCGCCGGCCGGAGGTGGACCCGGAGGTCACCTCCCGGCCGGCGGCGGCGTGGGGCGGGGAGGGTCAGCCGTTCTGGGCGCGCTCGATGAACGCGACGGCGTCGCCGACGGTCTTGAGGTTCTTCACCTCGTCGTCGGGGATCTTGACGTCGAACTTCTCCTCGGCGGCCACGACGACCTCGACCATGGAGAGCGAGTCGACGTCGAGGTCGTCGACGAAGGACTTGTCGAGCTGGACGTCGTCGGCGGGCACGCCCGCGACCTCGTTGACGATGTCGGCGAGGTCGGTGCGGATCTCCTCGGTGGAAGCCATGGGTGGAACTCCTTCACGGTAGCTGAGCGATGGGGTGCTGCGGTCCCGGCGCGGACGCCGGGGGACTAGGGGACCTTGACGACCTGGGCGGCGTACGCCAGCCCGGCGCCGAAGGCGATGAGCAGCGCGGTGTCGCCACTCCTGGCCGTGCCGTCGTCGATCATCCGCCCGAGGGCCAGCGGGATGGACGCCGCCGAGGTGTTGCCCTGCTCGGCGATGTCGCGGGCGATCTGCACGTGCGGCGGCAGCTTCATGGAGCGGGCCATCGCGTCGATGATGCGCATGTTGGCCTGGTGCGGCACGAAGACGTCCAGGTCGTCGACGGTGATGCCGCTGCGGTCCAGGGTGGCCTCGGCGACCTTGGCCATGGCGTACGACGCCCAGCGGAACACCGTGGCGCCCTGCATGATCAGGTGCGGCATGACGGGCTCGTCCTGGACGAGCACGTCGCGCCAGTCCTCGTCCTGCCGGATGAGGTCGAACTGCTCGCCGTCCGAGCCCCACACGACCGGGCCGATGCCGACCTCCTCCGACGGGCCGATCACCGCGGCGCCGGCGCCGTCGGCGAAGATGAACGCCGTCCCGCGGTCGTTGAGGCTGGTGATGTCGGTCAGCCGCTCGACGCCGATGACCAGGACGTGCTTGGCGCTGCCGGCGCGGATCATGTCCGAGCCCAGCGCGATGCCGTGGCAGAAGCCGGCGCACGCGGCCGAGATGTCGAACGCGGGGGACTTGTCGGTGCCGAGCTCGTGGGCGATGGCGGTGGCGATCGCCGGGGTCTGCAGCATGTGGGAGACGGTGGCGACGATGACGCAGTCGATCTGCGCCGCGTCCAGACCGGCCCGCTCGAGGGCCTGCCGAGAGGCGGCCACCGACATCATCTGCACGGTCTCGTCCGGCTCGGCGAAGCCGCGCGTCCTGATGCCGGAGCGCTGCTGGATCCACTCGTCGCTGGAGTCGATGGCCTCGACCAGCTCGGAGTTGGGGACGACCCGGCGCGGCCGGTAGGTGCCGATGCCCAGGATCGAGGTGGCGGGGGCCGCCGCCATGGACGGCGTCAGGACGGTCATGGGCGGTCTCCCTGCGGTGGCACACGGTCGGCGGGCGGGGTCTCGGCGGTCTCGGCGTGCTTCTCGACGAAGGCGCGGGCGTCGTCGAGCTGGTCGGGCGTCTTGAGGGCGAGGGTCTCCACGCCCTTCATGGCACGGCGCGCGATGCCGGTCAGCGTGCCGGCGGGCGGCAGCTCGAGCAGGCCGGTGACGCCCAGCTCCAGCATCGTGGTCATGCAGAGGTCCCACCGCACGGGGTTGGAGACCTGGGCGACGATGCGGTCCAGCACCTCGCGTCCGTCGCGGACCGGGCGGCCGTCGCGGTTCGACAGCACGGGCACCCGGGCCTGCCCGGTGGGAACGGCGCGGCCCAGGCGGGAGAGCACGTCGACAGCCGGCCCCATGTGCTCGGTGTGGAAGGCCCCCGCCACCGACAAGGGCACCAGCCGGGCCTTGGCCGGCGCGTCCTCGGACAGGGCCGCGAGCTGCTCGACGGTGCCGGCGGCCACGATCTGGCCGGGGCCGTTGTCGTTGGCCGGCGTCAGCCCGTGACGCTCCAGGGTGGCCAGGACCTCGTCCCGGTCGCCGCCCAGGACGGCGGTCATGCTGGTCGGGGTGGTCGCGGCGGCGGCGGCCATGGCCGAGCCGCGCTCGCGGACCAGGACCATGGCCTGCTCCGCGCTCAGCGCCCCGGAGCCGGCAGCCGCGGTGAGCTCCCCGACGCTGTGGCCGGCCACGGCTCCCGCTCCGGCGAAGGTCTCCCCGCCGGGCGCGCGCAGCTCCAGGGCGGCCAGCAGGCCGGCGGCGACCAGCAGCGGCTGGGCCACCGCGGTGTCGCGGATGGTGTCGGCGTCGGCCTCGGTGCCGTAGTGGGCCAGGTCGAGGCCGCTGACCGCTCCCAGCCAGCCGAGCCCGTCGGCGAACGACGGCAGCTCGAGCCAGGGCGTGAGGAAACCGGGGGACTGGGCCCCCTGTCCGGGGGCGACGATGACGAGCACCCCTCTACTCTGGCGTGCCGGAGGCCTCGGTGCGCGCTCGGGCGCCACGAAGATCAGGGGGGCGGTTTTGTGGGAACCCTACAAAGCCGGGCTGACGGGGCCGACGGTGTCGCCGGGGCCGGGGGCGGCCAGCCGGCCCAGCGTCAGGGCCAGCCGGTAGGTGTACGCGTGCCGCGGGTCGGTGGGGCTCAGGCCGGTGACCTCGGCGGCCCGGCGCAGCCGGTAGCGCACGGTGTTGGCGTGCACGAACATCGCCCGGGCGGTGGCCTCGACCGAGCCCCCGTGGGCGAAGAACGAGGAGACCGTGTCCAGGGTCGGCGGCCCGGCCTCGACCAGCGGCACGAACACCTCCTGCACGAGCTGGCGGCGGGCGTGGCCGTCGCCGGAGAGCGCGCGCTCCGGCAGCAGCTCGTCGCTCGTGACGGGTCGCGGGGCGTCCGGCCACCCGGGCGCCGCCCGCAGCCCGGCCGTGGCGGCCCGGGCCGAGACGCTGGCGCGGACCAGGTCGGGGACCACCGGGCCCACGACCACGGGCCCCTCCCCGAAGTGGTCCGCCACGGCCGCCCCGGCCTTCTCCGGATCGTCGACCCCACCCAGGACCACGACCATCCGGTCGCCCTGGACCGCGCACAGCACGTCGAGGCCCACGTGCCGGGCCGAGCGCCGTACCTCGTCGATGATCGACTCCCGTGCCCGGCCGTCGGCGCTGCCCTCCGGGACCCGGCCGAGCACGACCACCACGTCGCCGGTCGACCCCCAGCCCAGCGCGCTGGCCCGCGAGCGGACGGTCTCGTCGGCCTCGGCGCGCAGCACGCTGTCCACGACCAGCGCCTCCAGGCGGGCGTCCCAGGCCCCCCGCATCTCCGCCGCCCGCGCGTAGACCTCGGCCGTGGCGAAGGCCACCTCGCGGGCGTAGCGGATGATCGACTCCCGCACCGAGGGCGCGTCGTCCTCGCCCACGGACTCCACGACGTTCTCCTCCACCACGTCGATGGTCAGCCGCACCATCTCCACGGTTTGGTGGAGGCTGACAACGCCGGTCAGGGCCTGCGGGGCGATGCCGAACACCTCGGCGGTGACCGGCACGGCGTCACCGGGCTGCTCGTACCAGGCGACGAAGGCCTTGATGCCGGCCTGCACGATGAGCCCGATCCAGGACCGGTCCTCGGCCGAGAGCCGCCGGAACCACGGCATCTCGCGCTCCATGCGGGTGACCGTGGAGAGCGCCAGCGGGCCGACCGAGCGCTGCAGCCGCCCCGCGATGGCCTGGCGGTCGGCCCCGCCGCGTGTCGCGCCCATGACCCGACCCTAGGACACCTGGCCGCGGACGCTGCCCGAACGGACGGTTTCCGTCCCCGACACCCGGGGTCCACCCGTACGACGCGCCCCGTTCTGCCAGGATCGTCGTGTCGCCCCCCGGGGTCGCCCCTGAGGAGGACCGTCATGCCCAGGCCGCTCGAGCTCCGCTACGTCACCATCCACGGCCACCGCCGGGCCTTCGTCATGGCCGGCCGGGGCCCTGCGGTGCTGCTGCTGCACGGGCTGGGCTGCGACCACACGACCTGGCTGCCGGTGATGGCCGCCCTCTCGCGCCGCTACACCGTCATCGCCCCCGACCTGCTCGGCCACGGCTGCTCGGACAAGCCCCGCGCCGACTACAGCGTGGGCGGCTACGCCAACGGCATGCGCGACCTGCTCACCGTGCTCGGCATCGACAAGGTGACCGTGGTGGGGCACAGCTTCGGCGGCGGCGTGGCCATGCAGTTCGGCTACCAGTTCCCCGAGCGCACCGAGCGGATGGTCCTGGTCGCCCCGGGTGGTCTCGGCCCCGAGGTCACCCCGGCCATCCGGGCCGTGACCCTGCCCGGCTTCCACCAGCTCATGGGGGTGGTCACGCTGCCGGGCGTGCGGCAGGCCACCACCCTCGGCCTGCGCACGCTGGCGGCCACCGGGATCCCGCAGGTCCGAGACCTCGACGAGGTCGCCGCCATCGTGGAGTCCTTCAAGGACCCGCGCGCCCGCGGTGCCATCCGCCGGGTCGTGTCCTCGGTGGTGGACTGGCGCGGACAGGTCGTGACCATGGTCGACCGGGCCTACCTCACCCAGGCCATGCCGATGTGCATCGTGTGGGGCGCCGACGACGCGGTCATCCCCGTGCGGCACGCGGCCACCGCGGCGGAGTTCGCCCCCGGCGCCACGGTGGAGGTCATCGACGACGCCGGACACTTCCCGCACAAGGACCACCCGCAGCGCTTCGTGCGGATCCTCGACGACTTCATCCGCACGCACCCCGCCGCGACGTACCACCGCGGGCGCTGGCGCACGCTGCTGCGCACCGGGCCGGCCGCCCCGGCGCCCGCCCCGGTCACCCCGGAGCGGCACGCCGAGACGGCCTGAGCGGGTCGCTCAGGCGTCGCCGCCCTCCTGCTTGACCCCGCGTACGGCGGTGGGGTCGTCGATCCGGTACTTCGCGAACGCCTCCGCGACGACCTCGGGCTTGACCTCGCCCCGGTCGGCGAGCGCCTGCAGGGCCTGCACGACCACCGACTGCGCGTCGATGTGGAAGAACCGGCGCGCCGCGGGACGGGTGTCGGCGAAGCCGAAGCCGTCGGCCCCCAGCGCGTGGTAGTCGCCCGGGACCCACTTGGCGATCTGGTTCTGCACCGCGCGCATGTAGTCGCTGACGGCCACGAACGGGCCCTCGGCGTCCTTGAGCTTGTCGGTCACGTACGGCACCCGGGCCGGCTCCGAGGGGTGCATGAGGTTCCACTCCTCGCAGGCCACCGCGTCGCGCTCCAGCTCGTTCCAGGAGGTGACCGACCAGGTGTCGGCGGCCACGCCCCAGTCCTCGGCCAGCAGCTTCGCGGCGTGGGTGATCCACGGGAAGCCGACGCCGGAGGCCAGCAGCTGCACCCGGGGGGCGTCGCCACCACCCTGCACCTCGGGCGGGGTCGCCACGTGGTAGAGCCCCTTGAGCAGGCCCTCGACGTCGAGGTCGGCCGGCTCCTTGGGCTGCACGGTGGGCTCGTTGTAGACCGTCAGGTAGTAGATGACGCTCTCGCCCTGCGTGCCGTCGCTGGTCTCGCCGTACATCCGCCGCAGGCCGTCCTGGACGATGTAGCTGATCTCGTAGGCCATCGCCGGGTCGTAGTGCACGACCGCGGGGTTGGTGGCCGCGAGCAGGGGCGAGTGCCCGTCGGCGTGCTGCAGGCCCTCGCCGGTCAGCGTGGTGCGGCCGGCGGTGGCGCCGATGAGGAAGCCGCGGGCCAGCTGGTCGGCCATCGCCCAGATCGAGTCCCCGGTGCGCTGGAAGCCGAACATCGAGTAGAAGAGGTAGAAGGGGATCATGTGCTCGCCGTGCGTGGAGTACGCCGAGCCCGCCGCCGTCGCCGAGGCCACCGCGCCCGCCTCGGAGATGCCCTCGTGCAGCATCTGGCCCTGCGCGGACTCCTTGTAGGCCAGCAGCATGTTGCGGTCCACCGACTCGTAGCGCTGGCCCATCGGGTTGTAGACCTTGGCCGTCGGGAACATCCCGTCCATGCCGAACGTGCGGTACTCGTCGGGCGCGATCGGCACGATGCGCCGGCCGATCTCCTTGTCCTTCATGAGGTCGCGCAGCAGCCGCACCAGCGCCATGGTGGTGGCGATGGCCTGCTTGCCCGAGCCCTGCTTGAGCTCGGCGTACACCTTGTCCCCGGGCAGCTTGAGGGCCTTGGAGCGGACCTCGCGCTTGGGCAGCGACCCGCCGAGCTCGCGGCGGCGGTGCAGCATGTACTCGATCTCGGGGGAGTCGGCGCCGGGGTGGAAGAACGGGGCCACCTCGGACTCGTCGATCTCCTTGTCCGAGATCGGGAGGTACAGCCGGTCCCGGAAGACCTTGAGGTCCTTGTTGGTCAGCTTCTTCATCTGGTGGGTGGCGTTCTTGCCCTCCAGGGCGTCGATCGTCCAGCCCTTGATGGTGTGCGCCAGGATCACCGTCGGCTGGCCGACGTGCTTGCTGGCCGCGTCGAAGGCCGAGTAGACCTTGCGGTAGTCGTGGCCGCCGCGGGGGAGCTTGACGATCTGCTCGTCGCTCATGTGCGCGACCATCTTGCGCAGCCGCGGGTCCCCGCCGAAGAAGTTGTTGCGGACGTAGTCCCCGGACTCCACCGAGTAGGTCTGGAACTGGCCGTCGGGGGTGCTGTTCATCTTGTTGACCAGCACGCCGTCGACGTCGCGGGCCAGGAGGTCGTCCCACTCGCGGCCCCAGACGACCTTGATGACGTTCCACCCGGCGCCGCGGAAGGTGGACTCCAGCTCCTGGATGATCTTGCCGTTGCCGCGCACCGGGCCGTCGAGCTGCTGCAGGTTGCAGTTGATGACGAAGGTCAGGTTGTCGAGCTCCTCGCGCGCGGCCACGCCGATGGCGCCCAGCGACTCGGGCTCGCCCATCTCGCCGTCGCCCAGGAACGCCCACACGTGCTGGCCGCTGGTGTCCTTGATGCCGCGGTTGGACAAGTAGCGGTTGAAGCGGGCCTGGTAGATCGAGTTGAGCGCCGTCAGCCCCATCGACACCGTGGGGAACTCCCAGAAGTCCGGCATCAGCCGCGGGTGCGGGTAGGAGGACAGGCCCTTGCCCACCCCGTGCTGCACCTCCTGGCGGAAGCGGGACAGCTGGGTCTCGGTCAGCCGGCCCTCGAGGAACGCGCGGGCGTAGATGCCCGGCGAGGCGTGCCCCTGGATGAAGACCTGGTCGCTGCCCTCGGGGTGGTCGTGACCCTTGAAGAAGTGGTTGAAGCCGACCTCGTACAGCGAGGCCGAGGACTGGTACGTCGCGATGTGCCCGCCGACCTCGAGGCCCTTGCGGTTCGCGGTGGAGACGATGACCGCGGCGTTCCAGCGCAGGAAGGCGCGGATCCGGCGCTCGATGTCCTCGTCGCCGGGGAACCACGGCTCGCGCTCCGGCGGGATCGTGTTGATGTAGTCGGTGCTGCGCAGGGCGGGCACCCCGACGTTGTTCTCCCGGGCCCGCTCGAGCAGGCGCAGCATGACGTAGCGCGCCCGGTCCCGGCCCCGGTCGGTCAGCATCGAGTCGAAGGAGTCGATCCAGTCCTGGGTCTCCTCCGGGTCGATGTCGGGGAGCTGGGTGGGAAGGCCCTCGTGGATGACGGTCGGCCGTCCCACGGCGCGGGTGGAGGGAGCGCCCGGCTCCTTGAGGGCGGCCTTCTCGGCGGACTTCTCCGCTGCCAGCTCGGCGGTCTGCTCAGGTCCAGTTGCCACGGGTGCCTCGTCTCTCGTGCTCGGATGCCTCGGGGCACCTCTCGGCACCTCGGTCTCTCACGCGGAGGGGTGCCCGGGTCGCGGGCGCCCACTCTGTTCTCGACTGTCCTTCATCGTGTCACGCTCGCCCCGGCGGAGGAATCCGCCGTCCCCCGACCCGCGGGGAGCCCCGCGCGGTGCCGGCCCGGCCGCTCGACGCGGAGCAGCCGGCCGAGCCACCGGGGCAGGGTCCAGTTGGCCCGTCCCAGCACCGCGACCAGGGCCGGGGCGAGGACGGCACGCACCACCAGCGCGTCGATCGCGATGCCCAGGGCCAGGGCGGTGGCCAGGATCTTGGTGTCCAGGGACGGCACGGTGGACAGGGCGATGAAGGCCAGGAACAGGATGAGCGCGGCCGAGGTCACCAGCCGCCCGGTGCTCGCGATCCCCTCCACCACCGCGCGCGGGGTGTCCCCGTGCTCGTCGTAGGCCTCCCGCATCCGGGACAGGATGAACACCTCGTAGTCCATGGACAGCCCGAAGAGGAAGGCGAAGACGGCGACCGGCACCCACGTGGTGATGGCGCCGCTGGCGTCGCTGCCGAAGACCGCCTGCGTGCCGAGGCCGTTCTGCCAGATCAGGGTGGTGACGCCGTACGCCGCTGCGAGGGACAGCACGTTGAGCAGCAGGGCCTTGACCGGCAGCCAGAGGCTGCGCAGGGCGCGGGCCAGCAGCAGGAAGGTCACCACCACGACGGCCAGCAGGGTCCAGGGTGCGCTGCCGTAGACCGCGGACACGAAGTCGGCGTCCTCCGCCGGGGTGCCGCCGACCCGGGCGTCGGGCAGCGCGGCCGCGGCGTCGCGGACCGCGTCCAGGGTCACCGACCCGGCCGAGGAGGCCGGGTCCTCGGTGCTCCACACCTCGATCAGCACGGTGCCGTCCCGGCGCCAGTCGGACGCGGACGGCGCCACCGCCCCGGCCACGCCGTCGACCGCGCGCAGCCGCTCCACCGCCGCCGCCCGACCGGCCGTCGGGACGAGGACCTCGGTGGGACGGAGCACGCCCGCCGGGATCCCGGAGGAGCGGATCGCCCCGCCGGCCTGGCCCGCGGTCGAGGTGGTGCCGTAGGCGTCCAGCAGCGGCGACCCCAGGCGCAGGGTCAGCAGGGGCAGGGCCATCGCGGCCAGCACCACCACGGAGCCGGCGATGGCGAGCCAGCGGTGGCCGACGACCCAGGTGGCGACGGCTCCCCACCGCCGGCTCGTCGGGTCGCTCACGGTGCGGCGCGGCCACTGCAGGGCGGGACCGACGGTGGCCAGCAGCACCGGCACCAGGGTCAGCGAGGTGGCCACGGACAGCAGCGGGATGAGCAGTCCGCCCAGCCCGATGCTGCGCAGGAAGGGCAGCGGCACCGCGACGAGGGCGGCCAGGGAGACCGCCACGGTCACCCCGCTGAACAGCACCGAACGGCCCGCCGTCGCGACGGCGGTCCGCACCGCCGTCTGGTTGTCGGCCCCACCGAAGCGCTCCTCGCGCCAGCGCATGACGATCAGCAGCGAGTAGTCGATGGCCACGCCGAGGCCGATGAGCGCTACGAGGTACTGCACCACGAACGACACGTCGGTCAGCCGGGTCAGGCCCAGCAGGGCCAGGAACGTGGACAGGATGGAGACGGCGGCGACCAGCAGCGGGACGCCGGCCAGCAGGGAGCCGAAGACCAGGACCAGCACCACCAGCGCGCCCGCCCCGCCCAGCACGACCTCGAGCAGCACGCCGCGGCTGCTGCCCTGCCCCTCGGCCAGCAGCGGGACCCCGGTGAGCTCGAGCCCCGCGCCCAGCACCCGGGCCTGGCTCGCGGCCCGCTCGAGCCGGGGCAGCGCCGCGGCGTACGGGTCGCCACCCGGGACGACGCGCGGGTAGAGCAGCGCCACCGCGCGGGAGCCGTCGGGGGCCACCAGCACGTCGGGCGCGGTGCCGGGCGCGATCAGCCGGGTCCCCGGCGCGGCGTCGGCCACGCTGCGGGCGGCGCGGCCGAACGCGGCCAGCCCGTCCCGCGAGCCCAGGTCGGCGCCGTCGCCTGCACCCTCGACGGAGGCGCTCAGCACCAGCGGCTCGACCAGCCCACCGCCCCCGTACGTGCGCTGGATGGCGGTGTTCGCCTCGTAGGCGGGCTGGCCGGGCAGCCCGAAGTCGTAGCTCAGCGCGCCCACCGTGCGGCCCGCGGTGGCCGCACCCGCTCCGGCCAGCAGGACCCACACGAGCACGACGAGGAGACGGTGCCGCAGCACGAGGTCGGCGAGTCGGGTCACCTGCCCAGCCTGCCAGCCCCCGTGCCCGGCAGCGCGGCGCGCGGGGTGCCGGACGTGCAGCCACACCGGTGACGACGGGGGGTGGCCGGTGCCAGGATCGGGACGTGACCCTGACGCAGTACTACACGGCGACCAGCCTGGACGGGTTCATCGCCGACGCGGACAACTCCCTGCAGTGGCTCTTCGACGTCGCGGGCGGCGAGAGCCCGGAGGAGGACCCGGGCTGGAACACCTTCCTCGACGCTGTGGGTGCCCTGGCCATGGGGTCGACCACCTGGGAGTGGGTGGTCGAGCACGAGCGGCTGCCCGAGCACCCGGAGCGGTGGCGGCGCGCGTACGGCGACCGGCCCTGCTGGGTCTTCAGCCGGCGGGAGCCCGCCGTCGTGCCGGGGCTCGACGTGCGCTTCGTGCGCGGGGACGTCCGGCCGGTGCACGAGCAGCTGCGTCGGGCGGCGGGCTCCCGCAACGTGTGGCTGGTGGGTGGGGGCGACCTCGTCGGGCAGTTCCACGACGCCGGTCTGCTCGACCAGGTGGTCCTCGGTCTGGCCCCGGTCACCCTGGGGGACGGTGCACCGGTGCTGCCGCGCCGGATCGAGGGCCTGCGCCTGGTCGACGTACGGCGGGTGGGGCAGATGGTGTCCCTGACCTACGACGTGCCGCACGCGGGAGGCTCCCGGGCCGCTAGCCTGTGAGGCGTCGGCCGACCTTGCGCACCGGGTCGATGTCCGATGAACTACCCGCAAGCACGACGCCGGTCGTCCGACCGGTCCATGAGGATCTGGAGGAGTGACGTGAGCGCGACCTCGGGTGGCCCCGACGGCACCGCCACCCAGACCGCCGGTGAGCGGCTGGGGCTGAAGACCGGCATGGTCGTGCAGGAGCTCGGCTGGGACGAGGACGTCGACGACGCGCTCCGCGTCGAGATCGAGAACTGCATCGACGCCGACATGGTGGACGGCGACTACGGGAACGTCGTCGACTCGGTCCTGCTGTGGTGGCGCGACGACGACGGCGACCTGGTCGACACGCTCGTGGACTCCCTGACCGACCTCGTCGCCGGCGGCGTGATCTGGCTGCTGACCCCCAAGGTCGGACGGCCCTCCGCGGTCGACCCGGCCGACATCGCCGAGGCGGCCCCCATCGCGGGCCTGTCCACCACGACCACCGCCGGGGTGAGCCAGGACTGGTCGGCCACCCGTCTGGTGGCGCCGAAGTCGGCCCACTGAGGGCTGTGCCCGACCTGGCGAGGCTCCTCGGGACGGCCGCCGCGACGCCGACGGTCGCGCGCGTGCTGCTCGCGGCCGGCGTGCTGCGGCCCTACCCGCCGCACCGGGTCGCCCGGGTGGGCGCGCTGCTGCTGGCCTGGGGCGCCGGACCGGCCGGCGGGTTCGCCGCCATGGCCACCCTCGTGCCCCGCCGGGCGGCCCTCGTCGACGAGCTGGGGTCGCTGACCTACCGCGAGCTGGACCGGCGCAGCAACGCCCTGGCCGACGCGCTGTCCGCCCGCGGCGTCGGGAGCGGCGACGCGGTGGCGGTGATGTGCCGCAACCACCGCGGCTTCGTCGACGCGAGCCTGGCGGTGGCCAAGCTGGGCGCGGACATCCTCTACCTCAACACGGCCTTCGCCGGGCCCCAGCTGGCCGAGGTGCTGGAGCGGGAGCGCCCCACCCTGGTGGTCCACGACGAGGAGTTCACCGACCTGCTGGCGGGTGCGCCCGAGGTGGAGCGCCTGCTGGCCTGGGTCGACACGCCCGACCCGGCCGTCGTGACGCTGGAGTCCCTGGTCGCGGCCGGGTCCCCGCGGGCCCGGCGGGCGCCCGGGCGGATGAGCCGGGTGGTCATCCTGACCTCCGGCACCACCGGGACCCCCAAGGGCGCCCCTCGCAGCGACGCGGGCGTGCTGGCGGCCGTCAGCCTCCTCTCGCGCATCCCGCTGCGGTCCGGGTGGCGCTGCCACGTGGCCGCGCCGCTGTTCCACACCTGGGGCTGGGCGCACTTCGCGCTGTCCCTGCTGCTGGGGTCGACCATCGTGCTGCGACGGCGCTTCGACCCCGAGGGGGCGCTGCGCACCCTGGTGGAGGAGGACTGCGACTCCCTGGTCGTCATCCCGGTCATGCTGCAGCGCATCCTGGCGCTGCCGCAGAGCACCCTGGACTCCTACGACCTGCGCCGGGTCAAGGTGGTGGCGTCCTCGGGCTCGGCGCTGCCGGGGGACCTCGGCACCCGCTGGATGGACCAGTTCGGCGACCACCTCTACAACCTCTACGGGTCGACCGAGGTGGCCTACGCGACCATCGCCACCCCGACGGACCTGCGGGCGTCGCCGGGGACCTCGGGCCGGCCGCCGTACGCCACGGTGGTGCGGATCCTGGGTGAGGACTCCTCCGAGCTGCCACGGGGCGAGGCCGGCCGCATCTTCGTCGGCAACGGCATCCTCTTCGAGGGGTACACCGGCGGCGGTGGCAAGGACGTCGTCGACGGGCTGATGGCCACCGGGGACGTGGGCCGCTTCGACGCCGCCGGCCGCCTCCAGGTCGAGGGCCGCGACGACGAGATGATCGTCTCCGGGGGTGAGAACGTCTTCCCGCAGGAGGTCGAGGACTCCCTGAGCCGTCACCCGGCCGTGGCCGAGGCGGCCGCGGTGGGCGTCCCCGACGACGCCTGGGGCGAGCGGCTGCGGGCCTTCGTGGTGCTGCAGCCCGGGGCGGAGGCGACGGCCGAGGACCTGAAGGACCACGTGCGGCGCCGGCTGGCCCGCTACAAGGTGCCGCGCGACGTGGTCTTCCTCGACGGGCTGCCGCGCAACGCCACCGGCAAGGTGGTCAAGCGCGAGCTGCCCACGGGGCACCTGTGAGTCGGGTGATCCCGGTGACGCCCGGCGGGCCGCAGGTGGGCGACCCCGCCCCCGACCTGGCCCTGCCCGACCAGCACGGCGCCACCGTGCGGCTGTCGGCGTACGCCGGCCGGCGGACCGTGCTGCTGATGTTCTACCCCTACGCGTTCAGCGGCGTGTGCACCGGCGAGCTCGCCGGCGTGCGGGAGCGCCAGGCCGTCCTGGAGTCCGCGACCGTGCAGGTGCTCGCCGTCTCGTGCGACCCGGTCTTCACGCTGCGGGCGTTCGCCGACCGCGACGGGCTGACCTTCCCGCTGCTCTCCGACTTCTGGCCGCACGGCGAGGCGACCGCGGCGTACGGCGTCCTGGACCCGGACCGTGGCTGCCCCCGGCGCTCCAGCTTCGTCGTCGGTCCCGACGGGGTCGTGCGGTGGGCGGTGCACCGGGCCATGGGGGAGGCCCGGGACCTCGACGAGCAGGTGGCCGTGCTGGACCGGGTGTCGCGGGGGTCGCTACCTCAAGGATAGGTAAAGGTTTGCGGAATCCGGCCGGAAGGGGCGACAAGAACCCCCGATCAGTAGTTGAATGGAGGAGCAACGACCGCTGGTGACCCGAGACGCCGGCGGTCGTTGTTCTACGTCCGGGGCCCTGCTCACGTAGGCTGACCCGCGCTCGCCGCGGACACCACCTCCCGCGGCCGACCGGGGCGTATAGCTCAGCGGTAGAGCACCTCCCTTACAAGGAGGTGGTCGGGGGTTCGATCCCCTCTGCGCCCACACCGCCGCCCTGACGGTGCTCCGCCGTCGCTCCGCCGTCGCTCCGCCGTCGCTGGGCTCTCCTCGGGGCCGCTCAAGTCGGCGGACGGGTGCGCCGATGCTCCTGGTACGGCGGACCGGCCGCCCCGCGACCGTCCGGCCACCTTCCCAGGGAGCGGCCTGGACGCCCGGCACCCCCGTCCCCGGACGGGGGTGCCGGTGCTCCCGCTCGCGGCCTCCGCCGGCTGCTCCTGCCCACCCGCCGCTAGGCTCCGGGGGATGAGCCTCCTGCTGTCGGACGTGACCGCACTGCTCGACTCCTGGTACGACCCGGGCCACGCCGAGGACTGGGACGCCGTCGGGCTCGTCTGCGGCGACCCGGACCGGCCGGTCTCGACCATCCTGCTCGCGGTCGACCCGGCGCCCGCCGTGGTGGCCGAGGCGCTGGAGTGGGGCGCGGACCTCGTCGTGTGCCACCACCCGCTCCTGCTGACCGGAGTGCACGGAGTGCCGGCCACCACCCCCAAGGGCCGCGTCGTGCACGAGCTGGTGCGCGCCGGCGTCGCCCTCTTCACCGCGCACACCAACGCCGACGTCCCGGCCGACGGGGTGAACGAGTCCCTGGCCCGCGCCGTGGGCATCGCGGACCCGCAGGTGCTGGGCGACCCGGGGGCCACCCGTGGTCACGGCCGCATCGGGTCCCTGGCCGAGCCCGTTCCGCTGGCGGCGTTCGCCGACCGGGTCGCCGACGTGCTGCCGCGCACCGCCGGCGGGGTGCGGGTCTCCGGTGACCCGGACCGGCTCGTGAGCCGGGTGGCGGTCGGCAGCGGCGCCGGGGACGCCCTGCTGGGGACCGTGCTGGCCACCGACGCGGACGCCTTCCTGACCTCCGACCTGCGGCACCACCGGGCGGCCGAGTTCCGCGAGCACGACGGCCCCGCCCTGCTCGACGTCGCCCACTGGGCCGCGGAGTGGACCTGGCTGCCCGTGCTGGAGGAGAAGCTCCGCACGGCGGTGGCCGCCCGGGGCGATACGGTGGACACGCGGGTGAGCGAGGTCGTCACCGATCCCTGGACCTTCCGGGTCGGTCCCCAGGGCCGTCCCACCCCGCCCGGTCCCACCCCGCCCCCGTCCCAGGAGTCCCGCTGAAGGCCGACGCTTTCTCCCAGCTCACGTTGCTCGACGTCCAGGAGCTCGACACCCGGCTCGACCAGCTGCGGCACCGTCTGGGCCACCTGCCCGAGACCGCCGAGCTGACCGCCCTGGCCGCCGAGCGAGCCCTGGTCAACGACCGGGCCCGCGACGCCAAGATCGCCGTCGACGACCTCGGGCGCGAGCAGCGCAAGGCCGACGCCGACGTCGAGCAGGTCAAGACCCGCCGTACCCGCGACCAGGACCGGATGGACCGCGGCCTGGTCACCAGCGCCAAGGACCTCGAGCGGATGAGCCAGGAGCTGGTCTCGCTGGCCCGGCGCATCTCCGAGCTGGAGGACCAGGAGCTCGACGTCATGGAGCGCCTGGAGACCGCGCAGGCCGAGCACACCCGGCTGCAGGCCGGCTGGCCGAGATCGACGAGCGGACGGCCGAGCTGTCGACCAGCCGTGACGCCGGCGCCGGCAGCGTGACCGCCGAGGCGGAGTCCGTGGCGACCCAGCGCGAGGTCACGGCGGCCGGGGTGCCGGCGGACCTGCTGGCCCTCTACGACAGGATCCGGGCCCAGAAGGGCGGCGTCGGGGCGGCCGCCCTGCGGGCCAAGCGCTGCGGCGGCTGCAGCCTCGAGCTGACGGCCTCCGACCTCGGCGCCCTCGCCCGGGCCCCGCTCGACGAGGTCCAGCGCTGCGAGGAGTGCAACCGGATCCTGGTCCGCACCTCGGAGTCGGGCCTGCCGTGACGGCGGCGGGACCGCACCGTGCGGTCCGTATCGAGGCCGACGGCGGCTCGCGCGGCAACCCCGGCCCGGCGGCGTACGGCGCCGTGCTCCTCGACGCGGACACCGGCGAGGTCGTGGCCGAGCGGGCCGAGCGGATCGGGGTGGCCACCAACAACGTGGCCGAGTACGGCGGGCTCATCGCCGGGCTCGAGCTCTACCACCGGCATGCGCCGGGGGCCGGGCTGGAGGTCCGGATGGACTCCAAGCTGGTGGTGGAGCAGATGGCCGGCCGGTGGCGGGTCAAGCACCCCGCGATGAGGCCGCTGCACGCGCGGGCCTCCGAGCTCGCACCGCCGGGGACGAGGTGGACCTGGATCCCGCGCGCGGAGAACGGCCACGCCGACCGCATCCTCAACGAGGCGCTCGACGGCACCCGCCCACCGGCAGGGACCGTGCCGGGAGCCGCCCCTGACGCCGGCGCAGGGCCCACGCCGGAGCCCGCGGGCCGGCCGGCGGTCGGGCGACCGGCCCGGGGGTGGTCCGGCGACGGCGCCGCCACCACGCTGGTCCTGGTGCGGCACGGCGTCACGGCGCACACCGTCGACAAGCGCTTCTCCGGCGGCCTGGCCGGCAGCAACCCCGGGCTCACCGACGAGGGGCGCGCACAGGTCCGGGCCACCGCGGACTGGCTGGCCCCGCTGGCCGAGGGCATCGACGCGGTGGTCAGCTCGCCGGTGCGACGGACGAGGGAGTCCGCGGAGATCCTCGCCGCCCGGCTCGAGCACGAGGTGGGCGTCGAGGACGGCCTGGCCGAGATGGAGTTCGGCACCTGGGAGGGGCTGACCTTCGCGCAGATCCGCGAGCGGCACCCCGACGAGCTGGACCAGTGGCTGGGCTCGCTGGAGCACGCACCCGGGGGCGGTGAGTCGTTCCGGGTGGTGGAGGCGCGGGTGCTGGCCAGCCTGCAGCACCTGCTCGCGACGTACGCCGGCCGCACGGTGCTCGCCGTCAGCCACGTGACGCCCATCAAGGTGCTGGTCGCGCACGCCCTGGGCGCACCGCTGGAGTCGGTCTACCGGATGGAGCTGGCCCCGGCCTCGGTCACCGTGCTGTCGTTCTACGCCGACGGGAACGCCTCGCTGCGGATGTTCAACGCCCGCCCCACCGAGGCCGCGTTCCTCCCGCGCTGAACGGTGCGCGGGGTCGGACGGGGTCGGACGGGGTCAGACGGCGTCGACGACCACGTCGAGCCCGACGCCGTGGCGTCCGGCCGGGCCCGGCTCCACCCGCCACCCCAGCGCCCGCAGGTGCTCCGCGAAGCGGGCCGGCGTACGCGGCGTCGCTCCGTCGACCAGCAGCGCCCGCACCAGCCGACCCTTGGTGGCCTTGTTGAAGTGCGAGACCACGGAGCGTCGGCCGTCGACCTCGTGGAGCACCCGCACGGCGACCACCCGCCGGGCGGTCTCGGCGTCGGGGCGCCAGAACGACGCGTACGTCGAGGAGCGCAGGTCCACCACCAGGCCCCGGCCGGCGGCCTGCCGCACGCTCGCGTCGAGGTGGCGGGCCCAGTGCGCCGAGACCGTCCCGATCCCGGGCAGCGTGACGCCTCCGGCCAGGCGGTAGGCCGGGATCCGGTCGTCGGGCCGCAGCAGCCCGAACAGGCCGGAGGTCACCGCGAGCCAGGACGTGGCCCGGCGCCGGCCGGCCGCCTCCAGCCCCGCCAGGTCGAGCGCCTCGTACAGCACGCCGGAGTACACCCGGTCGGCCCGCGCCGCCGGCGCCGTGCGCACCGCCGCGTCGGCCGCCACCGCCTCCTCCTGGGTGGGCCCCAGGCCGAGCACCCGGGCGGCCGCCTGCGGATCGGGGCCGGAGCACAGCCTGACCAGGGCCTCCAGGACCTCCTCCCGTGCGGGCGCGAGGTCGGGGAAGGCGAGCGAGCCGAGGTCCGACGGCCGGCCCCGGCGGGGGATGGTCTTCCCCTCCGAGGGAGGCAGGAGGATCAGCACCGGCACACCCTATGCTGGCCCGGCGCCGGCCCCAGGTGTCGGTGCCGGAGGGGGACAGCTCGTGGCGACACCCGTGGTCAGGCTGCTGCACGCCGAGGGCCAGCCGCTGGCCGGGGGCATCCAGCAGATCCAGGACGAGCTGGGCCTGACGCCCGCGTTCCCCGCCGAGGTCGAGCGGGCCGCCGCCGAGGCCGCGGCCCATCCCCGCCTGCCCGAGCTGGACCGCACCGACCTGCCGTTCGTCACCATCGACCCGGAGTCCTCCCGCGACCTCGACCAGGCGCTGCACCTCGAGCGGGACGGCGACGGGTACGTCGTGCACTACGCCATCGCCGACGTGGCGGCCTTCGTCAGCCCCGGGGACCCGGTCGACGTGGAGGCGAACCGCCGCGGCGAGACCATGTACGGCGCGGACTCCAAGGTGCCGCTGCACCCGAAGGTGCTCTCCGAGGGCGCGGCCTCGCTGCTGCCCGGCGAGGACCGGCCGGCGCTGCTGTGGACCATCCGGCTGGACGCCGCCGGCGAGACGACCGGCGTCGAGGTGGTCCGCGCGCTCGTCCGCAGCCGGGCCAAGCTCAGCTACGCCGGGGCGCAGGCCGACCTGGACGCCGGCACGGGCGACCCCGTCCTCACGCTGCTCGGTGAGGTCGGCCGGCTCCGGATGGCCCGCGACCTGGCCCGGGGCGGGGTCTCGCTGCCGCTGCCCGAGCAGGAGGTCGACCTGGCCGGACCGACGTGGACCCTGTCGTTCCGCACCAGCAGCCCGGTCGAGGAGTGGAACGCCCAGATCTCCCTGCTCACCGGGATGGCGGCCGCCTCGCTCATGGTCGGCGCCCGGGTCGGCCTGCTGCGCACGCTGCCGCCGCCGGAGCAGCGCGACGTCGACCGGCTGCGCCGTACGGCCGCTGCGCTCGAGATCGAGTGGCCCGCCGACCAGCCCTACCCCGCGTTCATCCATGGCCTCGACCCCCGTCTGCCCCGGCACGCGGCCATGGTCGTGGCCTGCACCCGGCTGCTGCGCGGATCCGGCTACGTCGCCTTCGACGGGGAGGTCCCGGAGCAGCCGCTGCACTCGGCGCTGGCCTCGGCGTACGCCCACGTCACCGCCCCGCTGCGCCGGCTGGGCGACCGGTACGCCGGCGAGGTCTGCCTGGCGGTCAGCGCGGGAACGGCCGTGCCGGGCTGGGTGCTGGAGCGCCTCGACGGGCTGCCGGCGACCCTCAAGGCGTCGGCCACCCTGGCCCACCGCTACGAGAACGCGGTGCTGGACCTCGTCGAGGCCTCGGTGCTCTCCCGCCAGGTCGGGCAGCGGTTCGCGGGGGTGGTGGTCTCGGTCGACGACCCCGACACCCGCGGCGCCATCGTGGTGCAGGAGCCCGCCATCGAGGCGCCGGTGCGCTCCGCGTCCCCGCTGCCGCTCGGGGGAAGGTCAGCGCCACGCTGGTGGAGGCCGACGTCGCCACCCGCAGGGTGCGCTTCGAGGTCCGACCAGAGGGGTGACCAGAGGGGTGATCCGAGCAGGAGCGCCTACACTCGTCGTGGATGAGCCGGCCGGGCGGCCGCGGCGGGGAGACCCGTCGAGGAAGGTCCGGGCTCCACAGGGCGAGGTGGTGGGCAACACCCACCCGGGGTGACCCGCGGGACAGTGCCACAGAGAACAGACCGCCATCCTGCTCCGGCAGGGTGGTAAGGGTGAAACGGTGGTGTAAGAGACCACCAGCGCTCCGGGCGACCGGAGCGGCTCGGTAAACCCCACCTGGAGCAAGGTCAAGAAGAGGTCCCGGGCGACCGGGGTCTCGCGTGAGCGTTCGAGGGCGGCCCGCCCGAGCTCACGGGTAGACCGCACGAGGCTGCCGGCAACGGCAGTCCTAGATGGATGGTCGCCGACCGCACCGCCGCGAGGCGCGCGGAGACAGAACCCGGCCTACAGGCCGGCTCATCCCCCGACCACCACCCGACCGACACCGGGACCGAGACGAGGGAGCAGAGCCACCGTGGACGACGTCCGACCACCCGCCTTCGAGGCGCGTCGCCCGGCCTCGACCGAGCACCCGGGCACCCACCCGGCCGACGCCTACCACGGGGCGTGGCGCCTGCTCACCGAGCGCGACCCCCGCCAGGCCATCGCGCTGCTGGACCCGGCCATCGAGGCCGAGCCGACCTCGACCGGCCTGCGCACGCTGCGGGCCTGGGCGTTCTTCCAGAGCGCCCAGCTGCAGCGGGCCGAGCACGAGCTGTCGGCCCTGGTGGCCGAGGCGCCCACCGACGTGTGGGCCCGCTTCGCGCTGGGCCGGGCCCTGGAGCGGCAGTCCCGGTTCGCCGAGGCGCTGCCGCACCTGCGGCTGGCCGCGGTGATGTCCGGCGACCCGGAGCACGAGACGGCGGTGCTGCGGGCCGAGCGGCGGCTGGCCGAGGTCAGCGGCTCGTACGGCGACCTGGTGGGTCCGCCGGAGGACTGAGGCAGGTCACGTGCCGGGGTCCGCGCTGAGGTCGTGCGGCCGCCGTACTGCATCGCCGGGGCGGCCCGGGGTACGGGCCCGGGATGGCAGACGTAGCGATCTTCGACGTCGACGGCACCCTGGTCGACACCAACTACCACCACGCCCTGGCCTGGTCCCGGGCCTTCCTCCGCTTCGACGTCAGCCTGCCGATGTGGCGGCTGCACCGGGGCATCGGGATGGGCGGGGACACGTTCGTGCCGACCGTCGCCGGCCGCGACGTGGAGGAGGCCCACGGGGAGGACCTGCGCGAGGCCTGGGTGGAGGAGTTCGACCGCCTGATCGGCGAGGTGCAGCCCTTCGAGGGCGCCCACGAGCTGCTGGTCGAGGTCAAGGAGCGGGGCTTCCGCCTGGTCGCTGGCCAGCTCGGGCAAGCCCCAGCACGTCGAGACCTTCCTCGACCTCGTCGACGGCAAGCCGCTGGCCGACGCCTGGACGAGCTCCGACGACGTGGAGCGGAGCAAGCCCGAGCCCGACCTGGTGGCGACCGCCCTGGCCAAGGTGGACGGCGCCAGCGCCGTCATGGTCGGCGACTCCGTCTTCGACGCCCAGGCGGCGGCCAAGCTCAAGATCCCCACCCTCGCGGTGCGCACGGGCGGCTTCTCGGTGGGCGAGCTGCAGGAGGCCGGGGTGCTGCAGGTCTTCGACTCCCTGGTGGCGTTCCGGCAGGCCCTGGACGGCACGCCCCTGGCGCGCGCCAGTCGCTGACCTGCCCCGCCGGACACTCCCGGCGCCATCAGAACGTGTGCTCGGGGCCGGGGAACGTCCCGGCGGCCACGTCCGCGGCGTACTCCTGGGCCGCCCCGAGCAGCGCGCCGTGCAGGTCGGCGTACTGCTTGACGAAGCGGGGCAGGCGCCCGGTGCGCAGGCCCGCCATGTCCTGCCAGACCAGCACCTGGGCGTCGCAGTCTGCGCCGGCGCCGATGCCGACCGTCGGGATGGTGAGCATCGCGGTGATCTCGGCGGCGAGGTCGCCGGGCACCATCTCCATCACGCAGGCGAACGCCCCCGCCTCCTCCAGCGCCCGGGCGTCCGCGAGTCAGCCGGGCGCCGGTCTCGCCGCGGCCCTGCACGCGGTAGCCGCCCAGGGTGTGCTCGGACTGCGGGGTGAAGCCGATGTGCGCCATGACCGGGATGCCGGCCCGGGTGAGCAGCCGGACCTGCTCGGCCATCTCGGCGCCGCCCTCGAGCTTGACGGCGTGGGCGCCGGCCTCCTTCATGAAGCGCACCGCGGTGTGGAAGGCCTGCTCGGGCGAGGCCTGGTACGACCCGAACGGCAGGTCCGCGACCACCAGCGCCCGGCGGGCCGAGCGGGTCACCGCGCGCACCAGCGGGAGCAGCTCGTCGACGGTGACCGGCAGCGAGGTCTCGTTGCCGTAGACGTTGTTCGACGCCGAGTCGCCGACCAGCAGCACGGGGATGCCGGCCTCGTCGAAGACGGCGGCGGTGTACTGGTCGTAGGCGGTGAGCATGGCCCACCGCTCGCCGCGCTCCTTGTGCTCGCGCAGGTGGTGGGTGCGCACGCGCCGGGTCGGCGACGGGCCCGCCGGTGGGGTGGCGGCTCCTGCGCCGTACGGCGCCGTGGTCTCGCTCATGGTCGTCTCCGGAAGGTGTTCTCGAGGCTCCCTGCCGGAGTCCCCGGACCGACCTCAGGCTAGTCCCGGGAGCGCGGGCCGGAGGTGTGGCGGTCCTCACGCCGTGCGGCGGGTTTGGCAGACTCGCGGCGTGGACTTCGACTCCGTGTACGCCCAGGGCTACGTGCGGGTCGCCGCGTGCGCCACGCCCACCGCCATCGCCGACCCGGCGACCAACGCGCGCACGGTGCTGGAGGAGGCCCGGGCCTGCGACGCGGAGGGCGTCGGCGTCGCCCTGTTCCCGGAGCTGGCGCTGACCGGCTACGCCATCGACGACCTGCTCCTGCAGCAGCCCGTGCTGGACCAGGTCGAGGACTCGCTGCTCGAGCTGGCCGCCGGCACCGCCGACCTCCGCCGGTGCTGGTGGTGGGGGCGCCGCTGCGGCACGGGAACCGGCTGCTCAACACGCGCCGTGGTCATGGCCGGCGGCGAGATCCTCGGGCGTGGCGCCCAAGTCGTACCTGCCGACCTACCGCGAGTTCTACGAGCGCCGGCACTTCGCCCCCGGTGACGACCGCGCCGGCACCACCATCACGGTGGGCGGGGTCGAGCGTGCCGTGCGGGCCCGACTTGCTGTTCGCGGCCCGCGACGTACCGGGCCTGGTGCTGCACGTGGAGGTCTGCGAGGACCTGTGGGTGCCGGTGCCGCCCAGCGCCGAGGCCGCGCTGGCCGGGGCCACGGTGCTGCTCAACCTCTCCGGCAGCCCCATCACGGTGGGTCGGGCCGATGAGCGCCGGCTGCTGGTGCGGTCCGCCTCGGCCCGCTGCCTGGCGGCCTACCTGTACGCCGCGGCGGGGCAGGGGGAGTCCAGCACCGACCTCTCCTGGGACGGCCAGACGATGGTCTACGAGATGGGCGACCTGCTGGCGGAGACCGAGCGCTTCCCGGACGCGGCCGCCGGGCGGTGGCCGACGTCGACCTGGTGCGGCTGCGGCAGGAACGGCTGCGGCTGGGCACCTTCGACGACAACCGGCGTACGCACGAGGACCGGGTCGGGCGCTTCCGGACCGTGGGCTTCGACCTGCGACCCGCCCACCGGCGACATCGGCCTGCGCCGGGCGGTGGACCGCTTCCCGTTCGTCCCCGACGACGCCGAGCGGTTGGCGCTGGACTGCTACGAGGCCTACAACATCCAGGTCTCGGGGCTCGAGCAGCGGCTGCGGGCGATCGGCCAGCCCCGCATCGTGATCGGCGTCTCGGGCGGGCTGGACTCCACCCACGCGCTGATCGTCGCGGCCAAGGCCATGGACCGGCTCGGGCGTCCGCGCAGCGACGTGCTGGCCTTCACCATGCCCGGCTTCGCCACCAGCCCGGCCACCAAGGACTCCGCCACCAAGCTGTCGCGGGCGCTGGGGGTGAGCTTCGAGGAGCTCGACATCCGGCCGGCGGCGCGCCAGCTCCTGGGCGACCTCGGGCACGCCTTCGCGGGAGGTGAGCCGGTCTACGACGTCACCTTCGAGAACGTGCAGGCCGGGCTGCGCACCGACTACCTGTTCCGGCTCGCCAACCAGCGCGGGGGGATCGTGCTCGGCACCGGCGACCTCTCCGAGCTGGCGCTGGGCTGGTGCACCTACGGCGTGGGCGACCAGATGTCGCACTACGCGGTGAACGCCGGGGTGCCCAAGACGCTCATCCAGCACCTGATCCGGTGGGTGATCGGCACCGACCAGTTCGACGCGGAGACCAACGCGGTGCTGGAGGTGATCCTGCGCCAGGAGATCTCCCCGGAGCTCGTGCCGGTGGCCGAGGGCGAGCGGCCGCAGAGCACGGAGGAGAAGATCGGGCCCTACGCCCTGCAGGACTTCACGCTGTTCCACGTGCTGCGCTACGGCTTCGCCCCCAGCCGGATCGCGTTCCTGGCCCAGCACGCGTGGTCGGACGTGGACGCGGGGACGTGGCCGCCGGGGTTCGCCGACGACCTGCGGACGTCGTACGACCTGCCGACGATCCGGCACTGGATGGAGGTGTTCCTGCAGCGGTTCTTCGCCTTCAGCCAGTTCAAGCGCTCGGCCATCCCGAACGGGCCGAAGGTCGTCGCGGGCGGCTCGCTCTCGCCGCGGGGGGACTGGCGCGCGCCCTCGGACGGGAACGCCCGGGTATGGCTCGACGAGCTGCACCGCAACGTCCCCGACCCCTCCCGCCCAGGCGTCCCTCGTGCGTCCCCCGACCCGCCGAGGCGTCCCTTGCTGCGTCCCCCGACCCGTCGAGGCGTCTCTTGTTGCGTCCACACCTCGCAGGACGGGACGCCTCGGCGGGGTACGGCGTGCAGGACGGGACGCCTCGGCGGGGTACGGCGTGCAGGACGGGACGCCTCGGCGGGGTACGGCGCGCAGGACGGGACGCCTCGGCGGGGCCGGGTCACACCCGCGAAACATGCGAGAGTCAGACTGACGTGCGGTCGCCGACCCCGGGGCCGTGAGCAGATCAGCGGAAGGCAGGCGCCTGGATGGGCAAGCAGGAAGAGTTCGTGCTCCGGGCACTGGAGGAGCGCGACGTCCGCTTCGTGCGGCTGTGGTTCACCGACGTGCTGGGCTACCTGAAGTCGGTGGCCATCGCGCCGGCCGAGCTCGAGGGCGCCTTCGCGAGGGCATCGGCTTCGACGGCTCGGCCATCGAGGGGTTCGCCCGGGTCTACGAGGCCGACATGCTGGCCAAGCCGGACCCGTCGACGTTCCAGATCCTGCCGTGGCGCGGCGAGGGCCCCAGCACGGCCCGGATGTTCTGCGACATCGTGATGCCGGACGGCTCGCCGTCGTACGCCGACCCGCGCTACGTCCTCAAGCGCATCCTGTCGAAGGCGGCGGAGAACGGCTTCACCTTCTACACCCACCCCGAGATCGAGTTCTACCTGTTCAAGGACACCCCGACGCCGGGCGGCGAGCCGGTGCCGGTGGACCGCAGCGGCTACTTCGACCACACCGCGCAGAGCATGGGCTCGGACTTCCGCCGCGAGGCCATCACGATGCTCGAGGCCATGGGCATCTCGGTGGAGTTCTCCCACCACGAGGGCGGCCCGGGCCAGCAGGAGATCGACCTGCGCTACGCCGACGCGCTGTCCACGGCCGACAACATCATGACCTTCCGCACGGTGGTCCGGGAGGTCGCGCTGAGCCAGGGCATCTGGGCCACGTTCATGCCCAAGCCGTTCACCACCCACCCCGGCTCGGGCATGCACACCCACGTGTCGCTGTTCGAGGGCGACCGCAACGCGTTCTTCGAGGCCGGCGAGGAGTACCAGCTGTCCAAGACCGGCCGCCAGTTCATCGCCGGCATCCTCACGCACGCGGCCGAGATCTCCGTGGTCACCAACCAGTGGGTCAACTCCTACAAGCGGCTGATGTGGGGCGGCGAGGCGCCGTCGTACATCTGCTGGGGCCACAACAACCGCTCCGCGATGATCCGGGTGCCGATGTACAAGCCGAACAAGGGCCAGTCCACCCGGATGGAGCTGCGCACGATCGACTCCGCCTGCAACCCCTACCTGGCCTTCGCGGTGATCCTGGCCGCCGGCATGAAGGGCATCGAGGAGGGCTACGAGCTGCCGCGGGAGGCCGAGGACGACGTGTGGTCGCTCAACGAGCGGGAGCGCCAGTCGCTGGGCATCGACCCGCTGCCCAAGACGCCTGTACGAGGCGATCACCGTCGCCGAGGGCTCCGAGCTGCTCGCCGAGACCCTGGGCGAGCACGTCTTCGACTTCTTCCTGCGCAACAAGCGGGCGGAGTGGGACGAGTACCGCGTGCAGGTCTCCGCCTTCGAGCGCGACCGGATGCTGCCCCTGCTCTGAGCCGGACCCCGGGAGGGGACGATAGGTTCGGGGCGTGAGCCCGCACCCCCTCCTGGTCGTCGAGCACGAGGCCCAGTGCCCTCCCGGCCACCTCGGCGGGTGGCTGGTCGACGCCGGCCTGACCCTGGACGTACGACGCCCGTACGCCGGCGACGTGCTGCCCGACGACCTCACGGCGCACGTCGGGATGCTGGTGCTGGGCGGCGAGATGGGGGCCGAGCAGGACGCGTCGTACCCGTGGCTGCCGCAGGTACGGCGCCTGGTGGGCGGAGCGGCGCAGGCGGGTACCCCGGTGCTGGGGGTGTGCCTCGGGCTGCAGCTGGCCGCCGTCGCCCTGGGCGGGGCGGTCGGGGTCAACCCGCTCGGTCAGCAGATCGGGGTGCTGGGGGTCGGCTGGACGGACGCCGCCCACGAGGACCCGGTCTTCGCCCGCGTCGCCGCCCGGGGACGCACCGCCGACGAGGTGCCGGCCGTGCACTGGAACGACGACGTCGTCACCCGCCTGCCGTCGGGCACGGTCGTGCTGGCCCGGGCCGAGCGGGGCGAGCTGCAGGCGGCGAGGCTGACCCCGACGGTCTGGGGCGTGCAGTGGCACCCCGAGGTGGGTGCGGAGATCATCGGGGCCTGGGCCGAGCACGACCGGGACCTGGCCGCCGAGCGGGGGATCGACCTGTCCGGCTACGTGGCCGACGTGGCGGCCGCCGAGCCCCGGGCCCGGGAGGTCTGGGCCGGGGTGGCCGAGCGCGTTCGCGGCCGTCTGCCGGACCTCGGTGCCCGCGCGATGAGCCCCGCCCGGCTGGTGGCCCGGGCCACCCAGCTCGCCCGGCTCGGCTTCGAGGACCCGGAGGCGGCCGGCCGCAACGCCGAGCGGCTGGGCACCTCGGCCGAGCCGCTGCTCCACCTGGCCGGGGCCTCGGCCGACCCGGACCAGGCCCTGGCCTACCTGGCCGACCTCGCCGACCGGGTCGAGGACCGCGACCGGCTGCTGCGCGAGCTGGTCGACGACGAGGGCACCTCGATGCGGCTGCTCTCGGTGCTGGGGGCCAGCTCGGCCCTGGGCGACCACCTGCTGCGCCACCCCGAGCAGTGGTGGGACCTCACCGACCCGTTGCTGGGCTCGACCCGGCCGTCGGCCAGTGGGCTGCGCGCGGAGCTGCTGTCGGCGGTCGGCGCCGACCCCGACGCGGACGCCCCGGTGGCCACCGGCCCCGACGCCGCCTGCGTGGACGCGCTGCGGGTGACCTACCGCCGCCTGCTGCTGCGCCTGGCCTCCCGCGACCTCTCCCACGGCCTCGGCGTCGACGACGTCGCGGCCGAGCTCTCCGACCTCGCCGCCGGCACCCTGGACGCCGCCCTGTCCGTGGCCCGGGCCCGGGTCGGCGAGGCGGCGGCGGGCACCCGTCTGGCGGTCGTCGCCATGGGCAAGTGCGGCGGGCACGAGCTCAACTACGTCAGCGACGTGGACGTCATCTTCGTGGCCGAGCCGGCCGAGCCCGCCGAGGGCCACGACGAGCAGGCCTCGCTGAGGACCGCGACCCAGCTGGCCTCGCACCTGATGCGGATCTGCTCGGACCCGACCGGCGAGGGCACCATCTGGCCGGTCGACGCCGGCCTGCGCCCGGAGGGCCGCTCCGGACCGCTGGTGCGCACCCTGGCCAGCCACGAGGCGTACTACCAGAAGTGGGCGCGCACCTGGGAGTTCCAGGCGCTGCTCAAGGCCCGCCCCGTGGCGGGCGACCTGGCCCTGGGGGCGCAGTACGTCGAGCGCATCGCCCCGCTGGTCTGGTCGGCCTCGGAGCGGGACGGCTTCGTCACCGAGGTGCAGACGATGCGCCGGCGGGTCCTCGCGCACATCCCCGCGGCCCAGGCCGACCGGCAGATCAAGCTCGGCGCGGGCGGCCTGCGTGACGTCGAGTTCGCGGTCCAGCTCCTGCAGCTGGTGCACGGCCGCTCCGACCCCGGCGTACGGTCCCCGGCCACGCTGTCGGCGCTGGCCAACCTGACCCGCGCCGGGTACGTCGGCCGCGACGACGGGGCCGCCCTCGACGACGCCTACCGCTTCCTGCGCACCCTCGAGCACCGCATGCAGCTCTCGCACCTGACCCGCACCCACCTGCTGCCCGAGGACGAGGGGTCCCTGCGCCGGCTGGCCCGGTCGATGGGGCTGACCCGGCACCCGGTGGCCGAGCTGGACGCGGCGTGGCGGCAGCACGCCCGGGAGGTGCGGCGGCTGCACGAGAAGCTGTTCTACCGGCCGCTGCTGGCCGCGGTGGCACGCCTGCCCACCGACGAGGCGCGGCTCTCGGTGGCCTCCGCGCGTCAGCGGCTGGCCGCCCTGGGCTACGAGGACCCGGTGGCCGCGCTGCGGCACCTGGAGGCCCTCACCAGCGGGGTCTCACGCACCGCGACCATCCAGCGCACCCTGCTGCCCGCGATGCTGGGCTGGTTCGCCGACGGGCCCAACCCTGACGCGGGGCTGTTCGGCTTCCGGACCATCTCGGAGTCGCTGGGCTCCACGCACTGGTACCTGCAGACCCTGCGTGACGAGGGCCAGGTCGCGCAGCGGCTGGCCACCCTGCTGTCCACCAGCCGCTACGCCACCGACCTGCTGCAGCGGGCCCCCGAGGGCGTGCGGATGCTCGCCTCGGACGAGGAGCTGCGCCCGATGAGCCGGGCGGCGCTGCGCAAGGAGATGACCTCGCGGCCCGCCGCATCGACGACCCGGTGGAGGCCGTCACCGCGGTGCGGGCGATCCGGCGCCGCGAGCTGTTCCGGATCGCGGTCGGCGACCTGTTCGACGCCCTTGACGTGGACCAGGTGGGCTACGCCCTGACCGACGTCATGAACGCCACCCTGGAGGGTGCGCTGGCCGCCGCGGTGCGGGCCATCGAGGCCGAGCGCCGCGCCCCGCTGCCCACCCGGATGGCGATCATCGCGATGGGTCGCCTCGGCGGGGACGAGATGAGCTTCGGCAGCGACGCCGACGTCATGTTCGTGCACGAGCCCTACGACGGCGTACCGGGGGAGGAGGCCACCCGGGCCGCCCGCGACGTCGCCAACGAGCTCAAGCGGATGCTGTCGCTGCCCGGGTCGGACCCCGCGCTGAGCATCGACACCGGCCTGCGGCCCGAGGGCAAGCAGGGGCCGCTGGTGCGCACCCTGGAGTCCTACGCCCGCTACTACGCCACCTGGTCCGCGGTGTGGGAGGCGCAGGCGCTGCTGCGGGCCAGCGCCTCGGTGGGCGACCCCGACCTGTGCCGCCGCTTCACCGAGCTGATCGACCCCCTGCGCTTCCCCGAGGGCGGCATCAGCGAGGACGACGTGCGGGAGGTACGGCGCATCAAGGCCCGGGTCGACGACGAGCGGCTGCCGCGCGGGGCCGACCGGGCGCTGCACCTCAAGCTCGGCCGCGGGGGGCTGGCCGACGTGGAGTGGACCATCCAGCTCCTGCAGATGCAGCACGCCGGTGCCTGCGTGGGCCTGCGCACCACCCGCACCCTGGACGCCCTGGAGGCGGCGGTGGCGGACGGGCTGCTGGACCGTTCGGACGCCGACGTGCTCGCGGCCGCGTGGCGGCTCTCGAGCAACCTGCGCAACGCGATCACCCAGGTCCGGGGCCGCCCGGCCGACGCGCTCAACGGCGACGCCCGGGAGCGCGCGGCGGTGGCCCACATGCGGGGCTACGGCCCGGGGGAGTCCGACGCCATGGTCAACGACTACCTGCGGGTGACCCGGCGGGCGCGCCGGGTCGTGGAGCGGCTGTTCTGGGGCTGAGGCCGGGAGCTCAGGCGTCGGCGCGCAGGGCCTCGCGGTAGCCGACCTTGCCCGAGGTGCGCAGCAGCGTCCGCTCGTAGACCCGGGCGCCGATCCGGATGAACACCACCGCCGCCGCCACCGTGGTGAGGATGGCCACCGCGACCTGCCACCAGGGCACGCTGCCCTCGGCCATCCGGGCGGGCATCGTCATGGTGGAGACGATGGGCAGCATCGAGAAGACCGTCTTCACCTCGTCGCTGCCCAGGATCGAGACGAAGTACGGCACGAACAGGATCAGCTGGCCCGGCAGCGTGGTCGACTGCAGGTCCTGCTGACGGCCGGCCAGTGATCCCGCCACCGACCACAGGCTGGCCAGCGAGACGAACCCGAGCACGAACAGGGCCACGTACCAGGCCACCGCCGGCCCCAGTCCCTGAGCAGCTCGCCGCGGCCGGTGGCCAGCAGCCCCAGCATCCCCACCACGGCGATGAGCAGGATCTGGCCCAGGGCCAGCACGGTGTTGCCGATGACCTTGCCCCACAGCAGGGCCCGGATCGGTACGGCGGCGGCCAGGATCTCCACGATCCGGCTCTCCTTCTCCTGCACCACGCTCTGCGCGATCGTCATCCCGAAGCCGAGGGCGGTGAACAGGAAGATGATCGCGAAGGCGAAGGCCACCGCCGAGCGCACGCCGGCGTCCGCCGGGCCCGGGTCGAGCAGCCGGACCGACGCCGTCGGTGCCGGACTGCAGGGCCTGCAGGTCCACCCCCTGGGCCGAGGCGTTCCGGGTCAGCACCGCGGCCCACCCCGGCGACCAGGGCGTCGCGCAGGTCCGGGTCCACCTCGTCGTCGCCGACGATCTCGAAGCCCGTCGCCGGCCGGCACCAGGGCCGCGTCGACGTCGCCGGCGCGCACCAGCCGCTCCGCGGCGGCGGGCGAGCCCACCTGGCGCGTGGTCAGGTCGGTGCCGCCGTCCTCGTCGGTGGCCTGCAGCACCTGCGGGCGCTCCCCGGCCGCGGCGGACGCCCGGGGGAGGTGACCGCGACCTCGTAGGTCGTGCCGTGCCCGTCGATGAGCGCGATGACCACGAAGCCCACCACGAGCAGGGCCAGGGTGAAGGCGGTCGCGGCCAGGAAGGTGCTGTCCCGCACCCGGGTGACGACCTCCCGCTCGGCCACGATGCGCCACAGCGGCGTCGGTGGGCGCTCATGCCACGACCTCCCGGTAGATCTCCGACAGCGGTCGCACGACCTGGGCGAACTCGGCCACCCGCGCCAGCGCCGCGATCTCGCCCAGGACGTCCTCGGGTCGCCGCTCGCCCAGCGACAGCAGGGCGCTGGGCCCGGTGGTGTCCACGACGTCGAGCCCGGGCACCGCGCGCAGCCGGCTCGCGTCGACGTCGTCCGCGAGACGGACCCGGTAGCGGGTGTCCTGCTCCCCGCGGAGCCGCTCCACGGGGCCGGCCGCGACCAGCGTCCCGCGGGACAGGACCACCAGGTCGTCGCACAGCCGCTCCACCAGCTCGAGCTGGTGGCTGGAGAAGAGCACCGGCATCTCGGGCGAGACCTCGTCGCGCAGCAGGCCCACCATCGCGTCGACGGCCAGCGGGTCCAGGCCGCTGAAGGGCTCGTCCAGGACCAGCGCCACCGGCCGGTGCACCAGCGCCGCCGCGATCTGCACCCGCTGCTGGTTGCCCAGCGACAGCTTCTCCAGCGGGTCGTCCTCCCGCCCGGTCAGCCCGAGCCGGTCGAGCAGCATGCGGGCCCGCTCGGTCGCGTCGGCGCGTGGTCATCGCGTGCAGCCTGCCGAAGAAGACCAGCTGGTCCAGCGCCGACATCTTCGGGTACAGCCCGCGCTCCTCGGGCATGTAGCCGATGGAGCGGCGCCGGGCCACGTCGATCTCCCGACCGTCCCAGTGCACGGTCCCCGTGGTGGCGGCCAGGACGCCGACGATGATGCGCATCGTGGTCGTCTTGCCGGCCCCGTTGGCGCCGACGAAGCCCGTCATCACCCCCGGGCGGACCTCGAACGAGACCCGGTCCAGGACCGTCTGGTCCCCGTACCGGCGGGTCAGGTCGGTGACGCTCAGCATGCGGCCACCCTAGGTGGGCGAGGCGTCCCGTCCTGCGTCCGGGCAGCCGCCGAGGCGTCCCGTCCTGCGTGCCGGGGACCCGCCGAGGCGTCCCGTCGTGCGTCACGGCACCCCCGAGGCGTCCCGGCATGACGCCCTCGCGCCTGGGTACGCGCGCCGCCTGCCTACGAGCAAGGAGGCCACACATGCCCGGCAAGGACGACATGCCCTCGACGGTGGAGCGCTCGCCGGAGAAGGCGCAGCGGACCTGGGTCGAGACCCACGACTCCGCCGTCGAGGAGTACGGCGAGGGCGAGCGCGCCCACCGCACGGCGTTCGCGTCCCTCAAGCACTCCTTCGAGAAGGTGGGCGACCACTGGGAGGCCAAGGAGGAGAAGGGGCCCTCGGACCAGCAGGCGGCCAGGAGCGGAGGCTCGGCCCGCAAGGGTGGCGGGACCGCGCAGGGCGTGGACGCCAACGCCAGCAAGGCCCATCTCATGGACGTGGCCCGGAGGCTGGACGTGAGCGGCCGGTCGAAGATGACCAAGGACGAGCTGGTGCAGGCGATCCAGAAGGCCAACGCCGCCGAGACCCGCAGGAGCCGCTCGTGACCGGCCCCGCGGACGCACCCGGCGACCCGTCCGACCTGGGCGGGCGGGTGGCCCTGGTCAGCGGGGGCGGCAGTGGTCTCGGACGGGCCACCAGCCGGGTGCTGGCGGCCGGTGGGGCGCACGTGCTGGTGGCGGACATCGACCTCGACGGAGCCAAGGAGACCGTGCGGCTCGTGGAGGGCGACGGCGGGGGCAGCGCCGAGGTGGTGGCCCTCGACGTCACCGACAGCGGCGGCCGTCGACGACGTCGTGCGGCACGCCTCCACGACGTACGGCGACCACTTCGACCTGCTGGTCAACAACGCGGGCACGGACCGCGGGGACGACCTCGTCGACGTCGACGACCAGCGGTGGCTCCAGGTCTTCGCGGTGAACGTCCACGGCCCGATGCACCTCAGCCGGGCGTTCGTACGGCACCTTCAGGAGCTGGGGACCTCGCGCACCGGCGACATCGTCTGCGTGGTGTCGATCAGCGCGCTGACCGTCGGCGCCGGGGCCGGGGCGTACAACTCCTCCAAGGCGGCGCACCACAAGCTGGCCGAGGTCATGCAGACCGAGTCGCGCGAGCGCGGGTGGCCCGCCCGGGTCAGCATCATCGACCCCGCGGCCATGGCCACGCCGATGATGGACCAGTGGGGGCTGCCGCCGGAGCGGATGATGGACCCCGCCGTGGTGGCCGGGCTGATCCGCACCGCGGTCACGCTGCCGCCCGAGGTCGTGCTGCAGAGCCTGGTGGTGACGCTGCGCAACGAGACCTTCCCGCGTTGACCACGACCGTGTGAGCGGCGCCACGGGCGGTGCACGGGCATGCCCGTGCTCAGCCCGGGTACGCCGGCTGCCCCGCGGAGTGGACCCGCGAGCAACGTCGGTCGACGCGGGCACGAGAGGAGGGCCGCATGGAGCCCCTGCCGGAGACCAGGGTGGCGCTGGAGCACCTGCTGCAATGGGGCGACACCGGGATCTCCGCCGAGCTCTCCCGCATCGGGCGCGAGGTGCGGGAGGAGGTGCCCGAGACGGTCGGGGTGAGCCTGGCCCTGCTCCAGGACGGCCTCACCTTCACGCTGGTCAGCGACTCCGAGGTGGCGGGGGGCCTCGACGCCGTGCAGTACCTCGACGCCGGGCCGTGCATCGCGGCGATGATCGACGGCGAGGTGGTGGACACCAACGTCAGCGACCTCCTGGAGGAGCGGCACTGGCACCTGTTCGCGCAGGCGCAGGCCGCGCTGGGCGTCCGCTCGACGCTGTCGCTGCCGATCCTGGGCGGTCAGGACGTGGTGGCGGGGGTGAACCTCTACGCCTCCACCGTCGACGCCTTCGACGGCAAGCACGCCCGGCTGGCCCGCATCTGCCGGGCCTGGGCCCCCGGGGTGGTCACCAACGCGGACCTCTCCTTCCTCACCCGCGAGGAGGCCCGCGCGACGCCGGACCGCCTGCGCAGCCAGGAGCAGTTCGACCTGGCCACGGGCATGCTGGCCCAGCTCCAGTCCATCAGCGTCGACGACGCGGCCGACCGGATGCGCGAGGCCGCCCGGCGCGCCGGGGTGACCGAGCTGCAGGTCGCCCGCACCCTCCTGCACGTGCTGCACTCCGGCGACGATCCCGTGTGAGCACAGCGTTTTCGCCGCGAGCCGGTGGGTACCGGCACCACTCACCCCGGGAAGCGCAGGCTCGACCGGTCCCCCGATCGGCGTCCTCATCGCACCCCTCCTGCACCCCCTATCTCTAGGAGACGACGTGGCTCGCGACACCCTGTCCCGTTCACTGCACGACATCGGCCTGTCCGCCTGGTTCGGCGGCACGCTCGCCAACGCGGTGGCCCTCAACGCCGCGTCCGCCCACGCCGGTGACGAGACCTCGTCCGGCGCCGTCGCCAACGTGGGCTGGAACCGTTGGACGCCGGTCAACGCGGCGGCCATCGGTGCCCACGTGATCGGCAGCATCGGCCAGACCCTCGGCAACCGCGAGCGCCTCAGCGGCCAGCAGGGCGTCGGCTCGATGGCGATCACCAAGACCGCGCTGACCGCCGCCGCCCTGGGCGCCACGGCGTACAGCCGGGTGCTCGGACGCAAGGTCTCCTCGCAGACCCACGTTCCGGCCCAGGACGGCACCACCCCGTCGTCCAGCACGCCGCCCGAAGTCGCCAAGGCCCAGAAGCAGCTCAAGGCCCTGCAGTGGGCGGTGCCGGTCCTCACCGGAGCCATCGTGGTCGTCAGCTCCTTCGCCGGCGAGCAGCAGCGCGCCTCCGAGGTGCACCAGGGCGTGTTCAAGCGTCTGACGCCGGGCCTCTGAGTACCGACGTACGGCACTGAAACGCACGCACGACCGGTGCCGTGACGTCGTACGCCCCCACCCTCGACGACGCCCGCCGGGCGGCGCGGGACATCTTCGGCCACGAGGATCTCCTGCCCTCCCAGCGGGCGTCGCTGCGTTCCTTCCTGGACGGCCACGACGTGCTGCTGGTCTCGGCCACCGGCTCGGGCAAGTCGCTGGTCTACCAGGTGGCGGGCGTGCTGCTCGAGGGGCTGACGGTCCTCGTCTCGCCGCTCGTCGCGCTGCAGCAGGACCAGGTGCACCGGCTCCCCGACGACGCTCGCACCCGGGGCGCCCGGGTCAGCTCGGCCAAGACCCCGGGCCGGCGGCGCGAGGCGCTGGAGCGCGCCGTGGCCGGTGAGGTGGAGTACCTGGCCCTGTCGCCAGAGCAGCTCGCCGTCGACGAGGACATCGTGGAGAGCCCGCGGATGCGCGAGCCCGACGCCGTGGTGGCGGGCCGGGACCGCGACGACCTCGTGCTGGAGGTGGAGCGCCGACACGACGAGAGGCACCAGCGCACCCGCGTCCTGCAGGCGGCGCAGGCCGCGCAGGGAGCGGGCATCGTCTACTGCCGGACCCGCCGGGCCGCCCGGGAGGTCGCTGAGGGTCTCGCCGCGCGCCGCCCGTTCGCGTAGCTGTACACGCCGGACTGGGCGCCCGGCGTCGCCGGTCGATCCCGGGGTTGGCCGCCAGGAAGTCGCGAGCCGCCTCGGTTCCCTAGCGCAGGGCCCGGTCCGGCCAGGCGGGTCGTTGGCGTCCCACGGGACCGGCACCAGCACGGTGGCCGGCAGGAACGGCACCTGCGCCCCCGCGGCGACGGGGTCATGCCCCCGTTCGCGGCGCCCACGAGGACGGCCGGGTAACGCCTCTCGGGGTATCGACCGGCCAGGTACGTCGGCCTCCGCGGACCGTCAGACCTCGGCCTCCAGCTGCCCGCGCAGGGTGGTGAGGATCCGGGTCAGCAGCCGTGACACCTGCATCTGGGTGACGCCGAGGTCTCGGCCGATCTCCTCCTGGGTCCAGCCGTGGAAGAAGCGCAGCAGGATGATCCGGCGGTCGCGCTCACCCAGCTGCCGTACGACGGGCGCCAGCACGACCCGGGCCTCGGCCGCCCGGGCGGCAGTGTCCTCGCTGCCGATGAGGTCGCCCAGGCTGGCCGCGTCCCCGTCTTGGCCGGCGGGCCGGTCGAGGGAGGCGGGGGTGAAGCACCCGTCGGTGGTCAGCGCCTCGCACACCTCGTCGAGACCCTCCTCCAGGTGCTCGGCGATCTCGGACGGCCGGGGCGAGCGGCCCAGCTCGAAGGCCAGCTCGGACTCGGCCTGGCGGACCCGGGCCTGCAGCTCCTGGATGCGCCGGGTCGGACGCACCATCCAGCCGTGGTCACGGAAGTAGCGCCGCACCTCCCCGCGCACGGTGGGGACGGCGAAGGCCAGGAACTCGAAGCCGGCCGACGGGTCGAAGCGGCGCGCGGCCTTGACCAGGGCCAGGTAGGCCACCTGGTCCAGGTCCTCGTCGGCGACGCCCCGGGCCCGGTAGCGCCGGGCCACCGAGCGGGCTACGTCCTGGTGGAGCAGCACGACGCTCTCCAGCAGCCGCTGGCGCTCCTCCGGGTCGGCGGTGGCCGCCCGGGCGAGCAGCTCGCGGCCACGGGCGTCGCGCTGGTCGCGAGCGCTGTCGCGGGGTGGCCCGGAGTCGAGGGCGACGGCCGGTGCGACCTGGGCGGGGATCCTGAGGGAGGGGGAGACGGTTCGTTCGAGCATCGGGGCAACCACCGGCAGCAGGTGCGGTCCCGAGGACCGCGGTACCGACTTGCCAGGGCTCTCCAGCAAGCAGGACGCCTCCCCGGACAGCTGACGACGACGCCCGGGAACGGACTTTCCTTCGCCTTGCCCTGCCCCGGGAAGGTCAAACGGGGGTGTCGTGCCGGACCAGCCCGGGAGCGGGTCAGGCCAGGCTCAGCACCAGGTCGCGGACGTCGCCGGGCCGGGACAGGAACGGGTGGTGGCCGGCGTCCATCTCGACGACCGAGCCGGCCCGGCGGGCGAGCTCCCGCTGCCGCGCCACCGGGGTGCCGCGGTCCTCGGTGCAGACCAGGTACGTCGAGGCCACCTGCTGCCACGCGGCCGCCCCGACCGGCTCACCCAGGACCCGCAGGCTCTGCCGGGCCAGGTGCGCGGCGGCCCCGGCCCGCACCGCCTCGTCGCAGTCCTGCAGGAAGGTGTCGAGGAGCAGGTCGGGCCGCACGCCGAAGGTGCCGGCCGCGGGATCGACGTCCAGGAAGGGGGCCGGGGTGGCGCCGCCGAAGTCCGACAGGCTCTGCCCGACCTCGGGCAGGTAGCTGGAGACCAGCAGCAGGTGCTGCACGGCGTCGACCCCGGCGGCGGCCTGGGCCGCGACGATGCCGCCGTAGCTGTGCGCGACCACGACGACCGGCCCGTCCCCGGCGAGCAGCGCCCGCCGTACGGACGCGACGTCCTCGGCCAGCCCCGGGCCGTCGGCGCCGGCGGGTGTCTCGGTCTCCCCGCAGCTCGGCAGTGCCGGCGTCACGCTGGACACCCCCCGCTCCGCCAGCAGGTCGGCGGTCGGCCGCCACCACCACGACCCGTCCCGCACGCAGGCCCCGTGCACGAACACGACCCTCATCGCCGTTCCTCCTCCTGCGTCGTCCTACGTCCGGTGATGACGTCCAGAACGGTAGACGTACCGCGCGTTACGCGAAAAGATCGCCCGGTGGGCAGGCGACCGGTTCCGGAGATCAGGGAGCGGCTGCTCGACGCCTGCACCGACCACGCGCTGGCCCACGGCCTGCCCGACCGCCTCCAGCCCTTCGTCGAGGCCACCGGCACCTCGGCCCGGATGCTGCTCTACCACTTCGGTACGCGCGACCGGCTGCGTCAGGCGGTGCTGGCCCGGGCGCGCGCCCGCCAGGTCGCGGTCTTCGGCGACCTGCTGCGCGTGCGGGCCGACGAGCCGTACCCCGTCACCCTGCAGCGGGCCTGGACCACCATGACCGGCCCGACGGGCCAGCCCTTCCTGCGGATGTTCGCCCTGTGGCGGCAGGACGCCGACCAGCCGCCGTGGCCCGGGTTCCGCGTCGCGGCCACCACCGACTGGCTCGAGCCGCTGGGGGAGGGGCTGCGCAGCATCGGTCGGCCCGGCTCCGCCACCCTCGTCCTGGCGGTCGTGCGCGGTCTCCTGCTCGACCTGGACGCCACCGGCGACACCGACCGCACCGATCGCGCGTTCGGCGACTTCCTCCGCACGCTCGACACCAGCGCCCCCGCCGGTTGAGGAGCGCCCCCGCTGGTCGAGGAGAGAGCGGGGCGAGCCTCGAAACCAGGTCGTGTCCACCCGTCCCCGCCACCCGCCCCCCACTCGTCCCGCCACCCGTCCCGCCTTCAGGAGGAGCATCCCGTGCAGGTCACCCCGTTCACCCTCCACGTCCCGCAGTCCGACCTCGACGACCTCCGCGTACGCCTGTCCCGCACCCGTCGGCCGGACCGGGTCGACGACGGGCCGTGGACGTGGGGGACCGACCCCGACTACCTCGCCGCGGCCCTGGCGTACTGGCGCGACGGCTTCGACTGGCGGGCCCAGGAGGCCCGGATCAACGCCGTCCCGCAGTACGTCGCGGAGGTCGGCGGCCAGCGGATCCACTTCCTGCACGTGCGGGGCGAGGGCCCGCGGGTGGTGCCGCTGCTGCTGAGCCACGGCTGGCCCGGGTCCTTCGTGGAGATGCTCGAGGTCCTGCCGCTGCTGACCGGTCCGAGCGAGGTCACCCGGGCCGCCGGGGTGGCCTTCGACGTGGTGGTGCCCTCGCTGCCCGGCTTCGGCCCCTCCGGGCGACCGACCGCCCCGGGGACCTCGTCCGCCGTCGTCGCCGAGGCGTTCCACCAGCTGATGCTCGGCCTCGGCCACGACCGGTACGGCGTCCAGGGCGGTGACCTGGGGGCCGGGATCTCGCTGCGGCTGGCCCACACCCGTCCCGAGCACGTCATCGGCGCGCACGTGAACTTCCCGTCGTTCGTCTACGACGGGCCCCAGGACGACCCGGACGCGCCCGGCTCCGTGGCCGACCGCGCGAGGCAGGAGTGGCTGCGCTCCGAGGGCGGCTACTCCCACCTGCACAGCACGCGCCCTCAGACCCTCGGCGTCGCCCTGAACGACTCGCCCGCCGGGCTGGCGTCGTGGATCCTGGAGAAGTTCCACGCGTGGAGCGACCGCTCCGGCGGGGAGGAGATGCCCTTCGGCCTCGACGAGCTGCTGACCAACATCAGCCTCTACTGGTTCACCGAGACCATCACCTCCTCGATGCGGATCTACCGCGAGGGCGCCCGCGACCCCCTGGTGCTCTCGCCCGAGGACCGCATCACGGTGCCCGTGGGGGTGGCCTCCTTCCCGCACGAGATCGGGGTGACCCAGCCCCGCGAGCGGGTCGCCGCCGTGGCCGACCTGCGCCGGTGGACCACCATGCCCGCCGGCGGCCACTTCGCGGCGCTGGAGCAGCCCCTGCTGCTGGCGCAGGACGTGGCGGCGTTCTTCTCCGACCTCACCTGACCGCCCAGGTTGGTCGAGGTGCGAGCGCAGCGAGCCTCGAGACCCCGCTGGTCGAGGTGCGAGCGGAGCAAGCCTCCCAACCAGGTCCGTCGTGCGTCGCTACACCACCTTGAAACAATAAAGTGGTGTAGCCTTCTGACGTGCACCACGAGGAGCCTGTCCCCGGCTTGGCGATCGGCTGGGAGGTACGCCCGTGGGACCGGGCGCTCCCGTCCGCCTCGCGCCGTCGGCAGCTCGAGGCTCGAGGTCCGTACCGTGCAGCAGTCCCCGCTGCCATCGCCGACCTCACGGTGCGCGTCAGCCAGGCCCTGCAGGCCGAGGCCGAGGATGCCGTGCGCGAGATCACCCGCTTCGACGCCGAGGTGACCGCGATCGCGGAGAGACGGGCAGTTCGCGAGGGTGACGACGCGGCTGCCGAGCTCGCCCCCCTGGCGTCGGTGCTCCTGCGGACGGAGTCGGCCTCCTCGTCGGAGATCGAGGGTGTGACCGCTGGTGCCCGAGCGCTGGCGATGGCGGCCATCGACGCCCGGACCGGACCGAACGCCGAGCTGGTGACGGCGAACGTGACGGCCATGCAGCGCGCGGTGGCCCTGGCCGACCACATCAGCACCGACACGGTGCTGGCGGCCCACCGTGCGCTGCTCGAGCGGCACGCGTACGCGGCTCCGGGCCGGCTTCGCGAGTCGCAGGTCTGGATCGGCAGCAGTGCGCTGAGCCCGCACACGGCATCGTTCGTGCCGCCGCACCACTCCCGTGTCCCGGCAGCCCTCGAGGACCTCATCGCCTACGTCCGCCGCGTCGATGTGCCGGTGCTGGTGCAGGTCGCGGTCGCCCACGCGCAGTTCGAGACGATCCACCCCTTCAACGACGGCAACGGTCGCATCGGACGGACCCTCGTCCACGCGATGCTGCGCCACTCGGGCGTCACCCGCACGCTGACGGTCCCCGTCTCCGCCGGTCTGCTGACCGACACCTCGGCGTACTTCCAGGCCCTGACCGACTACCGCGGCGGATACGTCGAGACGATCGTCCGGCAGCTCGTCGACGCCTCGTTCCGTGCCATCGGCAACGGGCGTCTGCTCGTCGACGAGCTGGAGCGGGTGTACGAGGCGTGGAGCGAGAGACTCACCTCCAGACGTGGGTCGGCGGCGCGTCGTCTGCTCCCGCACCTGCTCAACCACCCGGCCGTGGACGTCGCCCACGTGCAGACCAGTACCGGGGTCGCCCTGTCCGCGGCCCAGCGGGCGGTCGAGCAGCTCGAGGCGTCGGGGATCCTCACGCCCGCAGGCGGAGGGCGGCGCAACCGGGTGTGGATCGCGCAGGACGTCATCGACGCGCTCGACGCTTTCGCGGAGCGTGTCGGTCTCCGCGGACCCGGTGGGCATGGTCCCCGCCAGCCCTGAACGACGCCAGGACGCCCCCGGCCCGCTCGTGCGGGTCAGGGGCGTTCCGGTGCGTCGACGGGTCTCTGCGACCTACAGGTCGTAGTACAGCTCGAACTCGTGCGGGTGCGGCCGCAGCTGCACCGGCAGGATCTCCATGGTCCGCTTGTACTCGATCCAGGTCTCGATCAGGTCGGCGGTGAACACGCCGCCCTCGAGCAGGAACGCGTGGTCGCGCTCCAGGTTGTCCAGCACCGCGCCGAGCGAGGTCGGGACCTGGTCGATCTCGGCCATCTCGTCCGGCGGCAGCTCGTAGATGTCCTTGTCCACCGGCTGCGGCGGCTCGATCTTGTTCTTGATGCCGTCGAGGCCGGCGAGCAGCAGGGCGGCGAAGGCGAGGTACGGGTTGGCCGACGGGTCCGGGCAGCGGAACTCGATGCGCTTGGCCTTGGGGTTCGGGCCGGTGATCGGGATCCGCACGCAGGCCGAGCGGTTGCGCTGGCTGTAGACCAGGCTGATCGGCGCCTCGAAGCCGGGCACCAGGCGGTGGTAGCAGTTCACCGTCGGGTTGGTGAAGGCCAGCAGCGAGGGAGCGTGCTTGAGCAGGCCGCCGATGTACCACCGCGCCATGTCGGAGAGCCCCGCGTAGCCGGACTCGTCGAAGAACAGCGGCTCGCCCTCGTTCCAGATGGACTGGTGGCAGTGCATGCCCGGAGCCGTTGTCGCCGAAGATGGGCTTGGGCATGAACGTCGCGGTCTTGCCGTTGCGGCAGGCCACGTTGCGCACGATGTACTTGAACTTCATGACGTTGTCGGCGCTGGCGAGCAGCTCGTCGAAGCGCCAGTTGATCTCCGCCTGGCCGGCGGTGCCCACCTCGTGGTGGCCGCGCTCGACGATCAGCCCGGCCTTCTCCAGCTCGATGGCGATCTCGTCGCGGATGTCGCTGAAGTGGTCGGTCGGAGCGACCGGGAAGTACCCGCCCTTGTACTTCACCTTGTAGCCCTTGTTGCCGCGGGTGCCCTCCTCGTCGCGGCCGGTGTTCCAGGCGCCGGCGATCGGAGTCGATCTCGTACATCCCGACGTTCTGCTTGGTCTCGAACTTCACCGAGTCGAAGATGTAGAACTCGGCCTCGGGGGCGAAGTACGCCGTGTCGCCGATGCCGGTGCTCTTCAGGTGCGCCAGCGCCTTGCGGGCGATGTTGCGCGGGTCGCGGCTGTAGGCCTCGCCGGTGATCGGGTCGTGGATGAAGAAGTTGACGATGAGCGTCTTCGCCTTGCGGAACGGGTCGATCCACGCGGTCGTCGGGTCCGGGAACAGCTGCATGTCGGACTCGTGGATGGCCTGGAAGCCGCGGATCGAGGACCCGTCGAAGCCGAGCCCGTCGTCGAAGACGGACTGGTCGAACGAGGAGACCGGAACCGTGAAGTGCTGCATCACCCCGGGAAGGTCGCAGAACCGGACGTCGACCATCTCGACGCCCTCGTCGGCGATGTACTTCAGCAGCTCTTCGCTGTTTGCGAACATGCATCCTCCTCGGCCACGCGGGCCATGTCTGTCGGCTGGGTCTGCGGCTGGTGCTGCGGCTGGGTGCAGCGGCGGTGATCGGGACAGTATGGAGGACGCAGTGCCCCACCGGCGTGTCTGGTCTGTTTCGTCGGGGTAAACGTATGCACGCAGGCGTTACTCCGGCATATCTGCTCCGTTTCGCCGGTACGTGAACGAGAGCAGGCCGCGTCGGCGCCGGCGGGACGCTGTGCCGGCACCCGCTAGCCGTGCACCGGGGTGGCCGACGTACCCCGGGCAGCGGCTGGGGCTGCCGGCCGGTCGGGCGGGGGGCCGTCGCCGGCTGGCCGCGCCGGATCGCGGCGCTGTTCGTCGACTGGTTCGCCTCGCTGCTGGTGGCCGCGCGATCGCCGGACCGGGCGTGCTCACCTCGCAGGGCTGCGAGACCTGGGTGCCGCTGCTGGTGTTCTGGGTCGAGGGCAGCGGCTCTTCACCGCGCTGGCCGGAGGGTCCTTCGGCCAGCTCGTCCTGCGGCTCGCGGTGGTCCGGCTCGACCGGACCCCGGTGAGCCTGCTCGTCGCGCGCTGGTCCGCACGCTGCTCATCTGCGTCGTGGTGCCGCCGGTGATCTACAACCGGGACCAGCGCGGGCTGCACGACCTGGTGGCCGGCACCGTCACCGTCCGCGCCGCTGAGCCGCCGCCTGCCGCCCGAGGCTCAGCGCTCGATGCGGATCTGGGCGACGTCGAGGTAGCCGGTGCGGAAGCCGGCCTCGCAGTAGGCCAGGTAGAACTCCCACATCCGGAAGAAGCGGTCGTCGAAGCCGAGCGTCCTCGACGTGCTGCCAGTTGGCGACGAACTGCTCGCGCCACAGCCGCAGCGTGTGCGCGTAGTGCTGGCCCATCGGCGCGATGTTCGAGACGTGCAGCGAGGTGTGCGTGCGCAGCACCCTGCTGATCGCCTCGGTCGAGGGCAGCATCCCGCCGGGGAAGATGTACTTGTGGATCCAGGTGTAGGTGTCCCGGGTCGCCACCATCCGGTGGTCGGCGATCAGGATGGCCTGGATGCGCGGCCCGGCCGCCCGGGGCCAGCAGGGACTCGATCTTGGCGGAAGTACGTCGGCCAGAACTCCTCGCCGACCGCCTCGATCATCTCGACCGAGACCACCGCGTCGAAGGTGCCCCTCCTGGTCGCGGTAGTCGCGCACCGCGACCTCGACGAGGTCGGCCACCCCGGCGGCGTCGACCCGCTGCTGGGCCAGCACGGCCTGCTCGGAGCGACAGGGTCACGGTGGTGACGCTGCGCGCCCGCGCTCGGCGGCGCGGATCGCGAGCGTGCCCCAGCCGGTGCCGATCTCGAGCACCCGGGACCCGGCCACGACCCCGGCGGAGTCCAGGATCGCGTCGACCTTGCGCAGCTGGGCGTCCTCGAGGTCGGCCAGGACGGGGGCGAGTGCCGAGCGATCGCGAACAGCGCCGAGGAGTAGGACATCGACGGGTCCAGGAACAGCTGGAACATCTCGTTGGACAGGTCGTAGTGCGCCTCGATGTTCCGGCGCGCGCCGTCCTTCGTGTTGGCCGGGTTCAGGCCGCGGGGCAGCACCGCGTGCCGCAGCCGGTAGAAGACCGGCTTGATCAGGTCGGTGAGCTTGCTCGGCGAAGGGGGCGAGCGCGTCGGCGAGGTCGGTGCCCTCGGCGGCGCTCCACTCCCGGGCCATGTAGGACTCGCCGATGCCGATCATCGGGCTGCGGGCCAGTCGCGCGAAGAACGCCGCGGGCTGGTCGACGTCCAGCGTGGGACGTCGCGTCGCCGAGCGGGGCGCCGTACACCTCGCCGTCGACGAGCCGGGCGGTGACGGGCACCCCGCGCAGGATGCGCTGGACGACCTCGCGGGCGATCGCTGCGCGCGGACGCCGTACGGCGGGGGGTCGGGCAGCAGGTCGGAGGTCGCGCGCGACCCGGGGCTCGATGGTGGTGGTCATGCGTGCCATTCCTTTCGGGGCCCGGTGGGGCCGTCGTGGGACGACGGGCAGGCGGCGCAGCCAGAGCCGGACGCCGTGCCAGCGGATCAGTGCCGAGACGCGGTGGGAGGGCAGCGGGGTGCGGGCCACCGCGCGCAGCACGCGGCCGCGGGTGGCCGGCTGCAGGTCGCCGTGCACCGAGGCGGTGAACACCGTCTGCCGTCGTCCTGGGTCAGGGTGATCGCCGACCGCCACCAGCGAGTCGGTCAGCCGGGTGCGGATGTCGTAGCGGCCCTCGACGGCGAAGAACGGCGAGACGTAGAACTCCTTGTCCACCCGGCGCGGTGGCGTCCGTCGGCACGACGTCCAGCGGGTAGCAGTGCCGCTCGCCGTAGGTGTTGTGCACCTCGGCCAGCACGCCCTCGAGCCGGCCGTCGCGCGTCGAAGCAGAAGTACGTCGTCAGCGGGTCGAACACGTAGCCCAGGGAGCGGGCGTTGGCCAGCATGCAGCACCCGGTGCGCGGTCCAGCGGAGCTCCTGGGCGTCGAGGTAGGAGCGGACCTTGCCGGGCAGCGGGCGGGCGTCGTCGGCCGCGAAGTGGTCCTCGCCGCGGATCGAGGCCAGCGCTCGCAGCCAGCGCGGGAAGGCGGCGCCGAGGTCGTCGACGTCGACCAGCCACATCGGGGTGGTCGGTGCCGAAGTCGTAGCTGAACGGGCGGCTGCGGCGGTGCACGACCGTGGCGCGGACGAACGCGGGCGCCGCCGGCGTGGCGGCGGTCACCAGGCGGCTCCCAGCGGCTCGGCGGCGGCGACGCCCGAGCGGCAGCCGTCCTCGTGGAAGCCCCAGCCGTGGTAGGCGCCGGCGAAGGCGAGCCGGTCCGTCGTTCAGGGAGGCGAGCCGCTTCTGCGCCGCGACCGAGGCGGCGGTGTAGGTCGGGTGCAGGTAGGTCATCGTGGCGACGACGTCGCTGCGGCGGCGTGCTCGCCGTCGGGGTTGAGGGTGACGACCAGCGGGTCGGACTCGGGGTGGCCCTGGAGCCGGTTCATCCAGTAGGAGACCCGGCTGCGGTCGGCCACGCGCGTCGCAGCCCTCGAGCCGGTAGTTCCAGCTGGCGCGCCCGCTGCGCCGGCGCGGCAGCACCGACTCGTCGCGGTGCAGCCAGGCCACGTTCGTGGAGTAGCCGAAGGCGCCGAGCACCTCCTGCTCCTCCTCGCCGGCGTCGGTCAGCAGCCGCAGCGCCTCGTCGGCGTGGGTCGCGATGACGACCTTGTCGAAGCCGTGGTGCTCCCCGGGCCCGCCGTCGGCGGCCAGCGGTGTCGATCTCGACGGCCGTCGGGCTTGCGGCTCACGGCGCACGACCCGGGCGCCGACCCGGACCACGTCGAGCCGCTCGCGCACCGCGTCGACGTACGACGCGGGACCCGCCGACCACGGTGTGCCAGGTCGGGGCGTCGCCGAGGACCAGGAACCCGTGGTGCCGCAGGAACGCGAAGAGGTACGCCGCGGGGTAGGCGAGCGCCTCCTGGTGGCCCATCGACCACACGCAGGAGACGATCGGCAGCGCGTAGTGCGTGCGACGAAGTGCGGGTCGAAGGAGTGCTGGTCGAGGAACTCGCCGTAGGTGAGCGGGCTGTCGGGGTCGTCGTCGAGCAGCCGCAGCGCGGCCTTCTGGAAGCGGCGGATGCCGAGCAGCATCCTCCAGAACGTCGGGTCCAGCAGCCGGCGGCGCTGCGCGAAGATGCCCCGCGCGCCGCGCCCGCCGACGTAGGTCAGGCCGCACCCGTCGCAGGCGATGCTCATGCTCATCTCGGTGGGCCGGGTGCTGCACGCCGAGCTCGGCGAGCAGCCGGCGCAGCAGCGGGTACGTGCGGTCGTTGAGCACGATGAACCCGGAGTCCACGGCCGCGGTGCTGCCGTCGGCCAGCGGCTACGTCGTGGGTGTGCGCGTGGCCGCCGAGCCGGTCGTCGGCCTCGAACAGGGTGACGTGGTGCGTCTGCGCGAGCAGGTGCGCCGCGGTCAGGCCGGAGACACCGCCGCCGACCACGGCGGCGGTGGGGCGGGACCGGGAGGAGTCCGTCATGTGCAGGTGTTCGTCCTGGGGGGCCGGGCGGATGGGTGCCCGAGGCCGCTGCCGGACGCCGGTGCGCTCAGTGTTCCACGTGCGCCGGCGGGTTGCTCCGGTTCTGCGGGACCTGCCCGGGGCTCGTGACCGCGCCGGTCCTGGCTAGGGTGGTCGATGATCCCCCTGATGGCTGACGTGGACACCGGTCTCGACGACGCCCTGGCGCTGGCCTTCCTGGCGCGCTGCGACCGCAGGTCGACCTGCGGGCGGTGACGTGCGTCGCCGGCAACGCCGACGTCGACCAGGTGGTCCGCAACACCCTCGACGTCCTCGCGGTGGTCGGCGCCGGCACGTGCCGGTGGCCCGCGGGGCGCGACCGCCCGCTGGTCGACGAGCCGCGCCGGCGCACGGTTCCACGGCGCCAACGGGATCGGCGGGCTCGACCCTGCCGCGCAGCCCCCGGCCGGCGTCGAGCCGCTGGCCGCGGTCGACCTCCTGCGGCGAGGTGGTGGCCGCCAGCGCGGAGCCCGTGGTGCTGCTGGCGCTGGGCCCGCTGACCAACGTCGCCCTGTCCTACGGGCCTTCCCCGCGCTGGCGGGAGGTGTCGGCGCATCTGTTCATGGGTGGGGCGATCGGCGCGGGCAACGCGACCCCGGTCGCGGAGTTCAACGCCTGGCAGGACCCCGAGGCGGTCTCGGTCGTGGTGCACAGCCCCATCCCGGTCACGATGTACGGGCTCGACGTCTTCTCACGCCCCGGCTGGACGCGGCGCAGATCGGCGGCTGGCCGGCGTCCGAGGAGCCGGCGCCCGGCTGGTGGGGGGCTGCTCGGTGCCCACGCCCGCACCGAGGCCGACGGGGGCGAGCCGGGGCCACCACCCTGGGCGACGCCGGGGCGGCCTGCTTCCTGATCGACCCCTCGGTGGGCCGGTCCACCCGCTACCCCGTGGGCGTGGAGCTCGCCGGCACCGCGCGCGGCCAGACCGTGGTCGACGTACGGGAGCGAACGGGGGAGAGCGAGCTGCACGGCACGGCGCACCGGGCCACGGTCATCGACGTGGTCACCGAACTGGACGCCGGCGCCACCACGGCCCTCTTCCTGCGCACCATCACCCCTCCGTCGACCGAGGTGCGAACGCCGCTGGTCGAGGTGCGAACGACGTGAGCCCCCAGACCCCCGCCTGACCGACCAGCACCCCAGCCGTCAGCGCCCGCGCATGTTCTGCCGGGCGCCCCGCATGCTGGTCGGCATGGGCCCCTTGGGCAGGGGCACGGCCGGCCGGTTGGCGTCCAGGGCCTTGAGACGCTGCAGCACGTCGGTCATGTCGGCCGGCTTGATGTTGCGGCCGAGCTTGGTCACGTGCTTCTGCAGCTTGGGGATGGGCACGGCACCCTCGCCGTTGCCGCTGACGACCTCGAAGATCGGGGTCTCGGAGGCCACCCGCTCGTGCTTGCGCCGCTCGGTGGCCAGCAGGGTCCGCAGCCGGGTCGGGCTGCCCTCGCCCACCAGCACGATGCCGGGCGGGCCGACCACGCGGTGGACCAGGTCCTGGTTGCGGTTGAAGGCGATGCCGGGCTCGACCTTCCAGCCGCGGCGCAGCTGGTTGAGCGCCGCCGCCGCCGCGCCCGGCTGGCCCTCGATCTGGGCGTACTGCGCCTTCTGCGCGCGCCGGCCGAAGACGATGAGCACGGCGAGCAGGCCGAACAGCAGAGCGGTGACGAGGGAGAAGATCCAGCTGCCCGGAATCATCAGGACGAGCAGCCCGAAGGCGATGGCGGTGGCCAGGAGGAAGACGCCGAGCAGGATGAACCCGACCCAGGGGTCGGACTTCCTGGTCATCGTGTAGACCTGGAACATCTGCTTGAGGCGCCCGTCCTTCTTGCGGCGCCTTCTCGCTCTGCTGCGACTTGTCCTTGCGGGCCATCGGTGCGTGCCTCAGCTGTTCTTCGTCGTCGTCGGGGGGGTCCGGCGAGGACGGGTCATTGTCGCAGAGCCGGACCGGTCAGGCCGACCGAGCCTCGCGGGCGTCCATGGCCTGCTGGTAGAGCCGTCCGGCGCGGTACGACGAGCGCACCAGCGGACCGGACATCACGCCGGTGAAGCCGATGCGGTCGGCCTCGTCCTTGAGCTCGACGAACTCCTCGGGCCGCACCCAGCGCTCGACCGGGTGGTGGCGGGCCGAGGGGCGCAGGTACTGGGTGATGGTGATCAGCTCGCAGCCGGCGTCGTGCAGGTCGCGCAGCGCCTGGGAGACCTCCTCGCGGGTCTCGCCCATGCCCAGGATGAGGTTGGACTTGGTCACCAGGCCGAAGTCGCGGGCCGCGGTGATGACCTGCAGGGAGCGTTCGTATCGGAAGGCGGGCCGGATCCGCTTGAAGATGCGCGGCACGGTCTCGACGTTGTGGGCCAGCACCTCGGGCCGGGACTCGAACACCTCGCGCAGCTGCTCGGGGCGGCCGTTGAAGTCGGGGATGAGGTTCTCCACGCCGGTGCCGGGGTTGAGCTCGTGGATGGCGCGCACCGTCTCGGCGTACAGCCACGCACCGCCGTCGGGCAGGTCGTCGCGGGCGACGCCGGTGATGGTGGCGTAGCGCAGCCCCATCGTGGCCACGCTCTCGGCCACCCGGCGGGGCTCGTCGGTGTCCAGCGGCTCGGGCTTGCCGGTGTCGATCTGGCAGAAGTCGCAGCGTCGCGTGCACTGGTCGCCGCCGATGAGGAACGTGGCCTCCCGGTCCTCCCAGCACTCGAAGATGTTGGGGCAGGCCGCCTCCTGGCACACCGTGTGCAGTCCCTCGGACTTCACCAGGCCCTGCAGCTCGCGGTACTGCGGGCCCATCGTCGCCTTGGTCTTGATCCAGGCGGGCTTCCGCTCGATCGGGGTCTCCGCGTTGCGGACCTCGAGACGGAGCAGCTTGCGGCCCTCCGGCGCGGGGCTGGTGGGCGCGCTCGTCGGGGCCTGGGTCGGGGCCTGGACGGGGGCCGGGGTGGGGGCGTGGGTCACCACGACACTGTACGCCGGGGGCGGCGCTCAGCCGATGTCGCGACGTCGGAACGACGCCACCGAGGCGATCACCGCGACGAGCAGCAGCACCGCGAGGTACGCCGCCCCGTGCAGCAGCGAGATGGTCGTCTGCTGGTCGCACGGCGCCGGCCCGGGGGTGCACACCACGCTCCCGTCGAAGACGCTGACGCCGTCGCGCAGCCACGCGAAGAGGTTGTTCGACGGGCTCCACAGCGCGGAGCGGTGCAGCGGGAGCACGGCCAGCAGGGCCTCGCCCCCGGCGACGTAGACGAACAGGACGCCTACGGTGGCCACCGTGCTGCGCAGCAGCATGGCCAGCGCGTAGCCTCCGAGCCCGGCCAGCGCGGCCAGCAGCACCCCGCGTCCGGCCTGGAGGGCCACGTCGTGGAGCACCGCCGCGGAGGTCGGGCGGCCGCGCTGCTCGGCCACCACGTAGAGCGCCAGCCAGAAGCCGACCACCACGACCGCGGCCGCCAGCAGCGAGCCGAGGGTGACCGCCACGCCTTTGGCCGTCCACACCCGCAGCCGGCGGGGCACGAACAGCACCTGGTTGCTCATCGACCCGGTCGCCCAGTCCGCACCCGCGAAGGTCGCCCCGCACAGCAGCATGAGCACGGCCACGAGCACCGGCAGCCCCAGCCCCGCCTGCGTCAGCTCGTCGCCGAGCGAGAGCGGGCTCCGACCGAGGAACGCCTCGGCCGTGGGGGCCAGCTGGGCGCAGTCGTCGGCCACCGACCCGGGCCCGAAGTACTGCTCCGGGTCGAGGCGGCAGGTCGCGATCTCGGTGGCGGTGTCCTGCTCGGTCGCCTGCTCCTTCGCCTGGGCCTGGGCGGTGGCGAGCTCCTGGGCCGTGACCGGGCGGGTGTTCCAGATCGTCGTACCGGCCAGGAAGGCGCCGATGAGCGCGGTCGCGACCAGCAGCAGGACCACGGCCCGACGGGAGAAGAAGCGGGTCAGCTCGACCCGGACCAGCCTCACGAGGCGTTCCCGGTCGTCGTCGTGGACCCGGCGGGTGGGGCGGTGTGCAGCGAGGTGTCCTGGGTGAGCCGGAGGAACACCGACTCCAGGTCGGGGTGCACAGCCCGCAGCTCGCGGGGGAACAGGCCCTGGGCGGCCAGGGCACGGGCCACGTCCTCACCCAGGCTCGCGGCGGCCTGACCGGTGGCACCTGCGGGACCGGCCGGCCGCTCGACGACCAGCCGCTCGCCGTCGGGTCGCACCGTGAAGCCCGACCGTCGCAACGTCGTGGTCGCGGCGGCGGGGTCGGCCAGGGTGACCGAGCAGGCGCCCACGCTGCCCTCGCCGACCAGGTCGTCGACGGTGCCGGAGGCCAGCACCCGGCCCTGGCCGATGATGGTGACCGAGTGACAGACCTGCTGCACCTCGGCCAGGATGTGCGAGCTGAGCAGGACGGTGACGCCACTGTCCCCGAGCCGGGGATCATCTCCCGGATGTCCCGTATCCCGGCCGGGTCCAGGCCGTTGGTGGGCTCGTCCAGGATCAGCAGCTGCGGGGACTCGCAGCAGGGTGGCGGCGATGGCCAGCCGTTGCTTCATGCCCAGCGAGTAGCTGCCGAAGCGCTCCTTCTCCCGGCCCGGCAGGCCCACCTGCGCCAGCGCCGAGCGGACGGCGGAGGAGGGCACGCCCACGGAGCGGGCGAGCAGCTGCGAGGTTGGTGCGGCCGCTGAAGCTGGGGACGAACTTGGGCTGCTCGACCACCGCACCCACCCGGGCCACCACCTCGGGGAGCCGCCGCGGGACCGGCTCGCCGAAGATCCGCATCTCGCCCCGGCTGGCCCGGGCCAGCCCGAGCAGCATCCGGATCGTGGTGGTCTTGCCCGAGCCGTTCGGACCGAGGAACCCGTGCACGCCGCCCGCGGGCACGGCCAGGTCGAGGTCGTCGACCGCGACGACCTGCCGGCCGCGGCGGGTGCGGAACTCCTTGCGCAGCCCCGAGGTCTCGATGACCAGGCCCCCGTCGCTCGACATGCCCCGAGTGTCGTCGCTGCGGGCAGGACGAGGGCCCCGGACACGCCGGGCCGGAAGGGTCCGCCCGGCGGCAGGCGGCGACGGCTCAGCGGGGAGCGTGACCAGGGGGATGCGCCGGCCGGGCTCGGGCTTGGCCGGGTAGTCCGGGGTGGCGTCGTACGGCGCCCACGCCAGCAGCTCGCGCAGGTGCCGCTCGACGACCGGGGCGACCTCGGCGCACCGTGACGTCGCGGCCCAGCTCCGCGGACAGGCTGGTGACGCCGGCGTCGCTGATGCCGCACGGCACGAAGCGGTCGTACCAGGCCAGGTCGACGTCGCAGTTGACCGCGAAGCCGTGCATCGTCACGCCGCGGCTGACCCGGATGCCGAGGGCCGCGACCTTGCGCTCCGGGCCCGCGGTCGTCCGCGGCCACCCAGACGCCGCTGCGGCCGGGGACCCGGGCGGTGGCGCACGCCGAGCTCGGCGCAGGCGTGGATCAGCGCCTCCTCGACGCGTCGTACGTAGTCGACGACGCGCACGTGGTCGGGCAGCCGCACGATCGGGTAGCCGACCAGCTGGCCCGGGCCGTGGAAGGTGATCTTGCCGCCGCGGTCGACGTCGATGACCGGGACGTCGTCGCCGGTCGGCCGCTCGTGCGGCTCGGTGCGCTTGCCGGCGGTGAACACCGGCGGGTGCTCGAGCAGCAGCACCGTGCCCGGGGTCGCCGGCCACGACGCCGGCGTGCACCTCGCCGCTGCAGCTCCCACGCCGCGAGGTACTCGACGGCGTGCGTCGCCGAGACCGACGGTCCGGAAGGTCAGCTCGTCCATGCCGCCGACCCTACGCCGCCCGCCTGGTCGCGGGGCCTGTGGACGACGGCCGACGGCCGGGGGTGATCTGCGGCCAGGGTGGTGGGGTGTCCACGTCCCACCTCCCGCCCCGGGTCAGCCTCGCCGCCCTCGCCGGCCTGGCCGCGGTCGCTGCGGTGCTGGCGCTGCTGGTCGGGCTGGGCGCCGCCGGGCTCGACGGGCTCGCGCGGCGGGTCACCGGGCCTCGACCCTGCCCGACCGCACGCCGCGCGACCCGCCGTCCCGGCCCTCGCCACCCACGGTGGGGCCGCCGCCCCGGTCGAGGAGAGCGCGGCGCTGCGCGTGCTGCACGCCTGGGACGTCCGGCGGGCCGCGGCGTACGCGCCGGGGGAGCCCGGCCGCGCTGCCGCCGGCTGTACCCGACGGCTCCGGGCCGGCGCCGCCGACGTGCGGTGCTGCGCGGCCTACCGGGCGCGCGGGCTCCGGGTGCGGGCTGCGCACGCAGGTGCTGGCCCTCGACGTGCGGTCGGCCTCGGCCGACCGGCTCCGGCTCCGGGTGGCGGACCGGCTCGCCGGGGCCGTGGCCAGCGGCCGGGGCCGGCGCTGGGTGCTGCCGCGGGACGCCGACCAGCACCCGGCTGGTGACGTTCGCCCGGGCCGGCCTGCACCGGTGGCGGGTGGCGGCCGTACGGGACGTCCCGGTCAGGCCAGCGCGGCGGCCAGCCGTGCCTCGAGCGTCGGGTGCTCGAAGGTGAAGCCCTCGGCCAGCAGCCGGGCCGGCTCCACGCGCGTGGAGTTCAGCAGCTCGGAGGAGACCGTCGCCGGCCAGGGTGTCCAGGACGAAGGCCGGCACCGGCACCACCGCGGGCCGGTGCAGCAGCCGGCCCAGCTCGCGGCCGAAGTCGGCGTTGGTGGTCGAGGCCGGACCGGAGAGGTTGTAGACGCCGCGGGCGTCGTCGTGGCTCGGCGAGGTGGGTGGCGGCCGCGCACCCAGTCCAGCAGCGAGATCGTCGAGAAGTACTGCGTGCCCGAGCCGACCGGTCCGCCGAGACCGGCCTTGAACACCGGCAGCAGCAGCTTGACCGGCCCGCCACGCCGGTCCAGGATCACGCCGGTCCGCATCACCACGACGCGGGCCCCGGCCGTCGGCGGCGGGCTCGGCGGCGGCCTCCCAGACCCGGACGACGCCGCCCATGAAGGTGTCCGCGTCGACCGGGCCGCTCCTCGGTCAGGACGTCGTCACCGTGGTCGCCGTACCCGGCGATGCCGCTCTGCGCGAGCAGCGCCGGCTTGCGGTCCGAGGCGGCGACCGCCTCGGCCAGCGTCCGGGTCGTGGCGACCCGGCTGTCGGTGAAGGTGCGCTGGTAGGCCTCGGTCCACGGCCAGTGCGCCAGCGGAGCCCCGGACAGGCAGGCCACCACGTCGGCGTCCTCGATGACCGCTCGGTCGACCTGGCCGGCGTACGGGTCCCAGTGCGACTCGTGCGCGGAGAGCGCCTCGCCCCGCACGAGCCGGACGACCTCGTGACCCTCCTGGGCCAGGTGGTCGCGCCAGGCCGTGCCGAGGAAGCCGGACCCGCCGGCCAGCACGAGCTTCATACCCGCGAACCTACGCGACCGCTCCACCCGGCCGGCGGACCCCTTCGGTCAGACCTCGAACTGCCCGGACTCCAGCCGCGCCTTGACCGCGGACAGGAAGCGGGCGGCGTCGGCACCGTCCACGATCCGGTGGTCGTAGGTCAGCGCCAGGTAGACCATCCGGCGCACCGCGATCGTCTCGCCGAGGTTGGCGTCGTCGATGACCACCGCCCGCTTGACCACCGAGCCGGTGCCGAGGATCGCCACCTGCGGCTGGTTGATGATCGGGGTGTCGAACAGCGCCCCGCGGCTGCCGGTGTTGGTCAGCGTGAAGGTGCCGCCGGCCAGCTCGTCGGGCCCGATCTTGTTGGTGCGGGTCCGCTCGGCGACGTCGGCGATCTTGCGGGCCAGCCCGGCGATCGAGAGGTCGCCCGCGTCCTTGATGACCGGGGTCAGCAGGCCCTTCTCGGTGTCCACCGCGACCGAGAGGTTCTCGTGGTCGAAGTAGGTCACCTCGCCCTTCTCGGAGTCGATCGAGGCGTTGAGCGACGGGTGCTCCTTGAGGCAGTCCACCGCCGCCTTGGCGAAGAACGGCAGGAACGAGAGCTTGACGCCCTCGCGCTCCGCGAAGTCGGCCTTCACCGCGTCGCGCAGCCGGGCGATGTTGGTGACGTCGACCTCCACCACGGTGGTGAGCTGGGCGGAGACCTGCAGCGACTCGACCATCCGCTTGGCGATCACCTTGCGCAGCCGGGTCATCGGCTCGGTCTTCCCGCGCAGCGGGCTGGGCGCGACCGGCGCCGGAGCACCGCCACCGCTCGCGGCGGCAGCCGGCGCCGCGGGCGGCGGCCGGGGCCGCCTGTCCTGGCTGGCGGCCTGCTCGGCGGCCTTCTTCTGGGCCGCGGCGGCGTCGAGCACGTCCTGCTTGCGGATGCGCCCACCGACCCCGCTGCCCTCGACGGTCGAGAGGTCGACGCCCTGGTCGGCGGCCATCTTGCGCACCAGGGGGGTGACGTAGGGGCCGCTCGTCACCCGACCCGCCCGACCCGGACGAGCCGGCCCGCGACGCCGAGCCGGACCCGACGCCGAGGTCCCCGGCCCCGGACGAGCCGGACCCGGACGTGGTGGACCGCTGCTGGCCGGGGTTGGGCTCCTCCGTGGGCACCGGCTCGTCGGTCTGCTCCGGCTCCTGCGTGGCCGGGGCGGCGGCTGCTCGGGGGCGGCCTCCGGTGCGGCTCCGGGCTGCGACTCGGGCTCCGGCTCGCTCTGCTCGGGCTCCGGCTCCGGCTCGGACTCGGCCTGCTCCTGGGCGGGCTCGGACGAGCTCGCGGGCGGCGTCCGCGGACCCGATCGACCGCCAGCTCGGCGCCGACCTCGACGGTCTCGTCCTCCTCGACCTTGATCTCCAGCAGCGTGCCGGCGACCGGGGAGGGGATCTCGGTGTCGACCTTGTCGGTGGACACCTCCAGCAGCGGCTCGTCGACGGCGACCTCGTCGCCGACCTGCTTCAGCCAGCGGGTGACGGTGCCCTCGGTGACGGACTCACCCAGCGCGGGCAGCGTTCACCGACGTGCCGCCCGAGCTACCGCCGGAGTGCCGGCCTCGGAGGCCTGGGCCTCCGGCGCGGTGTCCGCGCTGGCGGCGCGGTCTCCTGGGGCGGCTGCGCGTCGTCGGTCTCGCGCGGCGGGCGGGTCGGTCTCCGTCTCGGTCTTCCGGTCGCCCTCGTCGTCCCCGTCGTCGGACGCCGCGGCGGCCGGGGCCTCGGCGGCGGACTGCTCGTCCTGCGCGTCCTGGCCGCTCTGACCGCCCTGTCGTCGGAGCCCGCCGGACTCGCCCTCGTCACCGATCGTGCACAGCTCGGCGCCGACCTCGACGGTCTCGTCCTCCTCGGCCTTGATCTCGAGCAGGGTGCCGGCGACGGGGGAGGGGATCTCGGTGTCGACCTTGTCGGTGGACACCTCCAGCAGCGGCTCGTCGACGGCCACCTGGTCACCGGGCTGCTTGAGCCACCGGGTGACGGTGCCTTCGGTGACGGATTCGCCGAGTGCGGGGAGGGTGACTGAGGTCGCCATGGGGGTTCCTTCGCTCCTTCGTGTGGCCGTCCGGCCGGTGGTCGTCTGGGGCTGGGCGTACGGGCTGCGTCTGGGCTGGGCGTCTGGCTAGGAGTGGGCGTGCAGGGGCTTGCCGGCCAGCGCCATGTGCGCCTCGCCGACGGCCTCGTTCTGGGTGGGGTGGGCGTGCACCAGGGGGGCCACGTCCTCGGGGTGGGCCTGCCAGCCGACGATCAGCTGGGCCTCGCCGATGAGCTCGCCGGCCCGCGCGCCGATGACGTGCACGCCGACGCACCGGCCCGTCCGTGGCGCGCACCAGCTTGACGAAGCCCTGGGTGCCGAGGATCTGGCTCTTGCCGTTGCCGGCCAGGTCGTAGGTCAGCGTCTCCACGCCGTCCTCGCCGTACGTCGCCCGGGCCGTCGCCTCGTCCAGGCCGACCGAGGCGATCTCGGGGTCGCAGTAGGTGACCCGCGGGATGCCGGTCTCGTCGATCGGGGTCGGGGAGAGGCCGGCGACGTGCTCGGCCACGAAGATGCCCTGGGCGAAGCCGCGGTGCGCGAGCTGGAGGCCCGGGACGATGTCGCCGACGGCGTAGACGCCCTCGAGGTTGGTGCGCAGGTGCTCGTCGGTGAGCACGAAGCCCCGGTCCATCGCGACGCCCTGCTCGTCGTAGCCCAGGCCGTCGGTGGACGGCCCGCGCCCGACGGCCACCAGCAGCAGCTCGGCCTCCAGCGTGCTCCCGTCGCCCAGGCTCACGCGGACCCCGTCACCGACGTCCTCGACCGACGCGAACGGGACGCCGGTGCGCGCGGTGATGCCGCGCTTGCGGAAGGCCCGCTCCAGGGCGGCCGACACCTCGGGGTCCTCACCCGCGACCAGCCGGGGGAGCGCCTCGACGATGGTCACCTCGGCGCCGAACGAGCGCCACACGCTCGCGAACTCGCAGCCGATGACGCCGCCGCCGAGCACCACCACCGAGGCGGGCACGTGGTCCAGCGTGAGCGCGTGCTCGGAGGTGAGCACCCGGTGGCCGTCGACCTCCAGGCCGGGCAGCGTGCGGGGGTAGGAGCCGGAGGCCAGGACCACGGCGCCGCCGACGTACGACGTGCCGGCGACCTCGACCGTCCGCGGTCCCACGAGCCGGCCCTCGCCCTCCAGGACGGTGATGCCGCGGCTGCGGACCAGGCCGGTCAGCCCGGCGTACAGGCGGCCGACCACGCCGTCCTTGTACTTGTTGACCCCGCCCATGTCGATGCCGTGCAGCGACGCGGTGACCCCGAAGCGCTCGGCGTCGCGGGTCGCGTCGGCGACCTCGGCGGCGTGCAGCAGGGCCTTGGTGGGGATGCACCCGACGTGCAGGCACGTGCCGCCGAGCTTGCCCTTCTCCACGAGCGCGACGGACAGTCCGAGCTGGGCGGCGCGCAGCGCGCAGGCGTAGCCACCGCTGCCCGCGCCGAGCACCACCAGGTCGAAGTCGACCGTCACCCCGAGTCCTCCGGTCCGTCGTCGGTTCGTCTGTCGACCAGCATCCTTGCACCAAACGTGACGCTGTCCACCCGCGGCCCGACCGCGGCGACGCGGTCCGCCGGGTTCAGCGAAACCTCAGACCGGCGGGGCACACTAGGGCCCATGGGTTGGATGAGCCGGCTGGGCCGGGGTCGCCGCACACGCCTGCGTCGTCCCGGCCGCGACGGCGGCCCGACCACCGTGCGCGCCTCCGACGGTGCCGACCAGGAGCACCTGCGCGAGTTCGCCACCACCCGCCGCGGGGTGGAGGGCTTCGTGGAGCCCCGCACCGCGGTCAGCGACGTGACGATGATCCTCGTGGCCCACGACGGCGAGTGGACCCGTCGCCGGGTGCCGTCGGTCGCCTGGGCCCACCGCTTCGCCAACGACCACGGGGTCCCGTCCTACGACGCGGCCGTGGTCGGGTACCCCGCGCGGATGCGTGCCTGGAACGCCCGGCAGAAGGAGGCCGGCGCCTGACGGCAGGACCGCCGGCCGCGGGTCAGCCCTCGGGGTGGGCCAGCGCGCTGACCAGCTCGACCAGGGTGCCGACCGCGAAGCCCGTCCCCCCGCTGGGCACGTGCCCGTAGGGGCCCCGGTTGTTGAAGGCGGGCCCGGCGATGTCCAGGTGCGCCCAGCGCTGCCCGCCCACGAACTCCTGGAGGAACGCCGCGGCGTAGAGCGCGCCGCCGTAGGTGTCGGTGTTGTGCTGCATGAGGTCGGCGACCTTGCTGTTGCCGCGGACCTTCTCGGTCATCTCCTCGCTGATCGGCAGCTCCCACAGCGCCTCGCCGGCCCGTGCCCCGGCCGCGATGGTGGCCTGCACCAGCTCGTCGTCGTTGCCCAGGACGCCGGCCACCCGGTCGCCCAGGGCGGTGACGCAGGCCCCGGTCAGGGTGGCCACGTCGAGGACCACGTCGGGGTCGGACTCGCCCGCCAGCACCAGGGCGTCGGCCAGGACCAGGCGACCCTCGGCGTCGGTGTTGAGCACCTCGACCGTCCGGCCGCCGTACATGGTCAGGACGTCGCCGGGACGGGTCGCGGCGCCGGAGACCATGTTCTCGGCCATCGGCGCGTAGGCGGTCACCGCGACCGGCAGGCCCAGCTCGGCCACGGCGAAGGTGGCCGCGACGACCGCCGCCGCGCCGGCCATGTCGCACTTCATGGTCGTCATGCCCGCGGCGGGCTTGATCGACAGGCCGCCGGAGTCGAAGGTGATGCCCTTGCCCACCAGGGCGACGTGGGCCCGGGCGCCCCGCGGGGCGTAGGTGAGGGTGACCAGCCGCGGGGGGTGGGCCGAGCCCTGCCCCACGCCGACGATGCCGCCGAAGCCCCGGCTCTCCAGGGCCGGCGCCTCGAGCACCTCGACGGTGACGCGGGCGGGCTTGCGGGTCCGGTGCTCGGCCACGACGGCGTCGGCGAACAGCGCCGGGGTCAGGTCGCCCGCGGGGGTGTTCACCCAGTCCCGGGCCAGGGCGGTGCAACCGGCCACCACCCGCGCGGTCTCCAGCGCCTGCCGGGTGCCCTTGGTGCGCGCGGTGTCGGTCAGCACCACGACCTCGCCGGGGCCGGTGCGCGGGGCCGAGGTGCGGTAGGTGCCGAACGTGTAGCCGCCCAGGACGCAGCCCTCGACCACGCCGCGCACCTGCTCGGCGTCCAGCGCGGGCAGCGCCACCGCCACGCTGGCGGCGTTGCTGACGCTGCGCAGCGCCACCCCCGCCGCCCGACGGCAGGCGGCGGCGTCGGGCTCCCGGGTCTCGCCCATGCCGACGAGGATCAGCAGCGGCGAGCGGATCCGCCCGCCGGTGGGCACCTTGGCCACCTCGTCGACCTTGCCGGTGAAGCCGACGGTGGACAGCAGCGGGACGAACTGCCCGGCCGTACGCCGAGGCCACGTCCTCCCCGCCCGGGGCCGGCTGCAGGCCCTTGGGGGTGCGGACCACACCGACGACGACGACGTCGGCCCGGGTCTTGGCGGGCGAGCCCTTGCGCAACGTGTAGCTGGTCAACGGAGCCGACTCCTCGAGGTCTGACGCACGGCGAGCCACGAACTGTAGCCGTCGGTCGCCGGCGCCCGGCCTGCGATAGGTTCGCCGCCATGGCTCCCCCCGTCGGCCCCGCCGGCCCTGCCGACCACGGCTCCACGCTGCTCACCTCGCCGCTGCACGAGCGCCACCTGGCCCTGGGGGCCAAGCTGGCGGAGTTCGGGGGCTGGGAGATGCCGCTGGAGTACGCCGGGTCGGGGGTGCTCAAGGAGCACGTCGCGGTGCGCGAGGCGGCCGGCCTCTTCGACGTCAGCCACCTGGGCAAGGCGGTGGTCCGCGGACCCGGCGCGGCCGCCTTCGTCAACGCCACGCTGAGCAACGACCTGGACCGCATCGGGCCCGGTCAGGCGCAGTACACGCTGTGCTGCGACGCGGCCACCGGCGGCATCCTCGACGACCTCATCGCCTACCGGCACGCCGACGACCACGTGTTCCTCATGCCCAACGCCGCCAACGCCGCCGCGGTCCTGGCCCGGCTGGCCGGGCAGGCCCCCGCCGGGGTGGAGGTCGTCGACGAGCACCGGACCCACGCCGTGCTCGCCGTGCAGGGACCGCGCTCCGACGAGGTCCTCGCCGGGGTCGGGCTGCCCAGCGGGCACCCCTACATGTGCTTCGTGGAGGCGACGTACGACGGGCACGCGGTGGTGGTCTGCCGCACCGGCTACACCGGCGAGCGGGGCTACGAGCTGGTCTGCACCGACGAGGCCGCGGGTCCGCTGTGGGACGCGCTCCTGGCCGCCGGCGCACCGTCGGGCCTGCTGCCGTGCGGGCTGGGGGCCCGAGACACCCTGCGCACCGAGATGGGCTACCCCCTGCACGGCCAGGACATCTCCCTCGACGTCACCCCGGTGCAGGCCCGGCTGGGCTGGGCCGTGGGCTGGGGCAAGGAGCAGTTCTGGGGCCGCGACGCGCTGCTGGCCGAGCGGGAGCAGGGCCCGGCCCGGCTGCTGCGGGGGCTGGTGGCCACCGGTCGCGGCATCCCCCGCCCGGGGATGCGGGTCCTGCTGGCGGCCGACGTGCCGGTCGGTGCCGTCACCTCCGGCACCTTCTCGCCCACCCTGCGTGCGGGGGTGGGACTGGCGCTGGTCGCCGCGCAGGTCTCCGAGGGGGCCGAGGTCGCGGTCGACGTGCGCGGGCGCCGGGAGGTCTTCACCGTCACCCGGCCGCCGTTCCTCGTCCGGGACGTCCGGGGCGCCTGAGCCGCCCACCGGTCCGGGGCGTCGGGTCAGGGAGCGTCCGGTCAGGGCCGCCCGACCACCGGGGCGGCCACGGCGGAGGTGACCCCCGAGGACACCGCGCGCAGCCGCAGGCCGGTGCCCCGTGCGGCCGGGGGCAGCGAGACGTCGGCGGTGCCGTGCGCGCCGGTGGCCCGACGGGCCACCACCCGCCAGGTGCCCCGCACCCGGGACTGCAGCCGCACCCGGGTCCACGGGACGGCGGCCCCGGACGCGTCGCGCAGCCGCAGGCGGACCGCGACCCGCGCACCGGCGCGCACGGTGCCGGACACCCGCACCCCGACCCGGCGCACCACCGGCGGGCGGGGACGCAGGACCCCGGACCAGAGCCGGTCCACCAGGCGCAGGACGGAGCGGACGGTGGCGGGCTCGTCGCTGGTGACGCCGTCGGCCCCGGCCGCGACCACGCCTCGGATGCCGGGACGTCCGTTGACCGTGAACACGCCCACCGCGACGCCGCGGCCGTGGGCGTCGGCCACCAGCTCGGGGGTCAGGTGCGCCTGGCCGACGTCGATCTCGTGGACGTAGGGGTGGGCCACCAGGTCGGCGGGGGTCACGTCCTCACCCAGCAGCACCAGCGGCTGGCGCGGGTACGCCTCGTGCAGGTGGTCCAGGAAGGTCCAGCGGTAGCTCTCGACGACCAGGCGGGGCGACCCGTCCGCGGTGCGCCGGGCCCAGGCGGGGTGGCGGGCCACCGCAGCCATGATGGCCGAGCCGATCCCCTCCACGCCGTCGGCGTCCTGCGGGCTCTTGGCCTCGACGACGAGCCCGACGGGGCTCGGGCCCAGCTCGGTGAGCAGCTGGTCGAGGGTGAGCACCCGGGAGCCGGCGAAGGTGCCGTCGCCGAACCAGCCGCCGGCGTCCAGGGTGCGCACCTGGGCGTAGGTGAAGTCGCGCACGCTGAAGGACCGGGCCCGTGGGAACGCCCGTCGTACGTCGGTGGTGCGCTCCAGCGAGTCGTCGTGCAGCACCACGGGCACGCCGTCGCGGGTGAGGCGGACGTCGATGCTGAGCCGGTCGGCGTGGTCGGCCACGGCCAGGTCGAGGGCGGCCAGGGTGTGCTCGGGGGCGCGGTCGGAGGCGCCGCGGTGGGCGATGTTCAGCACCCCCGGCGATGTCCCAGGGTCGGCCCGGGCGGCCGTGCTGCCCACGACCGTGGAGACGGCCAGGCGCCATCGCGACGGTGCTCACCGCCCGTGCGGCTGTGCCGGTCCGGCCCGTGCGGATCCCCCCTGGAGACATGGCTCCAGGGTAATTTGTCCGCTTTGACCTGTCAGACGAACAGCGGCAGCACCAGGGACGCCGTGCAGGCGACCTCGACGCACGCGCCGAGGACGTCGCCGGTGATACCGCCCAGCCGGCGGGTGCACCGCAGCGCGAGGAGCCCGGCCACCAGCAGGGGCACCGGCACCGCCAGCACCCACCACGCCACGGCTCGCAGCGGGCCGGTGCCGGCGGGCAGCAGGCCGGTGACCGCCCCGGCCCCCAGCAGCGCGAGGACCGCCAGCCCGGCCGACAGCAGCAGGGCCGGGCGGGAGACGGTCCCGGCCACCGTGCGGCCCAGCCCGTCGGCGCGGGCGGCCGGGACCCCCCGCGAGCACAGCACCGGCAGCACCAGCCGGCTCACCACCAGGGCCACCACGAGGGCCCCCGGACCCACCCCGCGGCCGAGCGCGGCGGCCAGGGCGGCCGTCTGCAGCAGCAGGGCCAGCAGCAGGGTCACCACACCGAAGGGGCCGATGTCGCTGCGCCGCATCACCTCCAACGCCCCGGCCGGCGGCCGGCCGCTGCCCAGGCCGTCCGCGGTGTCGGCCAGCCCGTCCAGGTGCAGGCCCGCGGGTCAGCAGGGCCAGGGCGGCGACGGCGAGCGCGGCCAGCACGGTCGTCGGGGCGGCGTCGGGGAACCGCATGCAGCAGGCCGACGACCAGCGCGACGGGCGCCCCGAGCAGCAGTCCCACCAGGGGAGCCAGGATCATGGCCCGGCCCCCGGTGACCCGGTCCACCCGGACGGGGGCGGGACCCGGAGCACCGTCAAGGTGCCCAGGGCCAGCCGGACCGCGTCCCTCACAGCCGGGTCGCCCGCCCCGCCACGCACCACACGACGTCCTCGGTCTCGGCCGCGACCCGGGCGTTGAGCACGCCCATCGCGTCGCGGAAGCGCCGTCCGGACGGGGTCTCGGGGACGACCCCCTGACCGACCTCGTTGCTGACCGCCACCACGCGCCGGGTGGTACGACGCCAGGCCTCCACCAGGGCGGTCGACCTCGTCCTCCAGGGCGGCCCGGCCGGTCTCCTCCCAGGTGGCGTCGTCCCAGGCCCCGTGCCGGTCCATCACCCGGGTCAGCCACAGGGTCAGGCAGTCGACCAGCAGGGGAGGTCCACCGGCCTCCAGCAGCGGCACCAGGTCGACGGTCTCGGTGGTGCTCCAGTGCGCCGGTCGACGCTCCTGGTGGGTCCGGACGCGCTGCTGCCACTCCTCGTCGTGGCTCGGCCGGGTAGGCGGTGGCCACGTAGACGACCTCGGGCTCGGCGGCCAGCAGCCGCTCGGCCTCCCGGGACTTGCCGGAGCGGGCGCCACCGATCACCAGCGTCCGTCCGCCCGCCGCCTCGCCGGCACCCGCTGCGTCGGCCGCCGGGCCGAGGGTGGTGCCGTCGTCGACGACGCGGGCGCCCCAGGCCGCCAGCCGCCGCGCCGAGCTCCTCGGCGGGCGGGTTGCGGTGGGAGAGGTGCACGGCGACCACGTCGGTGGCGGGCGTGACCGCGCCCGACCGCCCGCAGGCGGCGCAGCTGCTCGGGGAAGGTGGCCAGGTCGAGGTGGTCGGTGCCGTGGGACAGGAGGTCGCCGAAGGTCTCCTCCATCAGCACCACGTCGTACGCCGCGCCGCGGGTCGCCTCGACCGTGGCCTGGGGCAGCGGGCCGGTGTCGGTGGCGTACAGCAGCCGGCCCCCGGGGCCGGCCACGTCGTAGAGCACCGAGGTCCCGACGACACCGTGCTGCGCGGCGAGCACCCGTGACGTCGTGGTCGCCGAGCCTCAACCGGTCGCCGGCGCGCCACCGCGAGGAAGCGCACCGGCGAGTCCGGCGCGACCCACATCCGGGCCTGCTCGACGACCTCGGGCGGACCGACGACGTCCAGGGGCGTGTCGTCCGACCCACGAGCGGAAGAGCAGGAAGGCGGGCGCGCAGTGGTCGGGGTGGGCGTGGGTGAGCAGCACGTGGCGCAGCCCGGTCAGGTCGAGGCCGTGCCGCTGGGCCGCCGGCGCCGCCTCCGGTCCGCAGTCGAGCAGCAGCACGCCGTCGAGCAGGGCGGAGGTCTGGCCGCGCAGCCGTCCCGAGCGGCGGGCCGTCGAGCAGGAGGCGCAGGGGCAGTGCGGGTTGGGCCAGCCGTCGGCCGAGCCGGTCCCGAGCAGCGTGAGGTTCACCGCTGCACCGGCTCGAAGGTGGCGACCGCGTCGAAGGCGGCCCGGCGCGAGGCCCGCCGCAGCGCCCGCAGCAGCGCCGACCCGGCCAGGCCCACCACGAGCAGGGACAGCACCGAGCGGCCGAGGTCCCAGGGCAGCGAGGTGGTCAGGTAGAAGACGGGGTAGCGGCCCAGGTTGGCCGCGAAGGGGTCGCCGGCGACGAACGAGGTCTCGGGCCCGTAGGAGGCGAAGGGCCAGAACCACAGGTTCATCACCATGCCGAAGACCAGGCCGACCACGAAGGCGTACGCCGCGAGCCAGGCCACCTCGACGCGGCCGCGGGACTCCGGCAGGCAGCCGGCGAAGAAGCCCACCCAGCCCGCCGCGATCATCTGGAACGGCAGCCAGGGCCCCACGCCGCCGGTGAGCAGCGCGCCGGTGAACAGCGTCACCGCGCCGAGCACGAACCCGAAGCCCCGTCCGAAGACCCGGCCGCCCAGGATGATCACCGCGAAGCTCGGCTCCAGGCCGGCCGTGCCCGGGCCCAGCGCCCGCAGCGCGGCGCCGACCGCGGCGAGCATGCCCGAGCATCGCCACCGCCTTGGCGTCCATCCCGCCGGAGGTCAGCTCGGCCAGCACCACGGCGGCCAGCAGCGGCAGGATCAGCACGAAGACCATCGGCGCGTCCCCGGAGTGCGAGGTGTCCAGCGCCGAGCCGGGCCGGGTCAGGAACGGCCAGCCGAAGGCCACCACGCCGACCACGAAGGCCGCGCCCAGGGCGAGGGCGGACCGCAGCCGCACCGGGACCAGGGTCATGGCGTCACCGGCTGGCGAGCTGGTCAGCGCGACCGCCACCTCGGTGGGGGTCAGCCAGGGCTGCGGCGCGAGCACCTTGGCCACCTGGGGGGCGAAGGCGGGGGAGGAGACCACGACCTCGGAGGTCGGCCCGTCGGCGACCAGCTCGCCGTCGGCGACCACGAGCACCCGGGTCGCGACCTCGGCGACGAGCTCCACGTCGTGGGTGGCCAGCAGCACGGCGTGGCCCTCGTCGGCCAGGTCGCGCAGGATCTCGCACCAGCCGGTGCTTGGCGGTGTAGTCGAGTCCGCGGGTCGGCTCGTCGAGCAGCAGCAGCGGCGGCCGGCCGGCCAGCACGATCGCCAGCGCCAGGGTCAGCCGCTGGCCCTCGGAGAGGTCGCGCGGGTGCTGGTCGAGGGGCACGCCCGGGGAGAGCCGCTCGAAGAGCGCCAGCGTGGTGCCGGCGGGCACCCGGGCGTCGCGGTCGGCCTGGTCGCACTCCTCGGCCGACCGAGGACGCTGTAGAGCAGGTCCGCCGGGGACCTGCGGCACGAGCCCGACGTGCCGCAGCAGCTGCCGGTCGCCTTGAGCGTCGCGGGCGCCAGGCCGTCGACCACGACCCGGCCGCTGCTGGGGCGCTTCATCCCCACCAGGGCCTTGAGCAGCGTGGACTTCCCGGCGCCGTTGCGGCCCATCAGCGCGACGACCTCGCCGCGCCGGAGCACGGTGGTCGGACGCCGTGCAGGGCCGGGACCCGGCCGTAGGACGACCACCAGGTCCGTGCAGGTCGGCCACCGCCGTCGCCGGCGGTCGTACGACGGGGCGGGCGCGCGGCAGTCCTCCGAGGCGGCTCGCGCAGCGGTGGCGGCCAGGCGGCGGGCGTCGCGCACCGAGAGCGGCAGCGGGCGCCAGCCGGCGATCCGGCCGAGCTCGACCACGGGCGGCGCCACGGGGGAGTCGCGCAGCACCTCGCCGGGGCGTGCCCGGACACCACCGGGCGTGCCGTCGCCGGGCACGAGCACGACCCGGTCGGCGTACTGCACGACGCGCTCGAGGCGGTGCTCGGCGAGCACGACGGTCAGGCCGAGGTCGTGCACGAGGCGCTGCAGGGTGGCCAGCACCTCCTCCGCGGCCAGCGGGTCCAGGGCCGAGGTCGGCTCGTCGAGCACCAGGAGCCGCGGGTGGGTGGTGAGCACCGAGCCGATCGCGACGCGCTGCTGCTGGCCGCCGGAGAGCGAGGTGGCAGCGGCCGGGCGCGCACGTCGGCCAGCCCGAGCAGGTCGAGGGTCTCCTCGACGCGGCTTGCGCATCACGTCGGCGGGCAGCCCGAGGGACTCCATGCCGTAGGCCAGCTCGTCCTCGACCGTGTCGGTGACGAAGCCGGCCAGCGGGTCCTGGCCGACGTAGCCGACCACGTCGGCCAGGTCGCGGGGACGGTGCGTGCGGGTGTCGCGGCCGTCGACGACGACCCGGCCGTGCAGGGTGCCGCCGGAGAAGTGCGGCACCAGCCCGTTCATCGTGCGCAGCAGGGTGGTCTTGCCGGAGCCGGTGCGGCCGACCACCAGCACCAGCTCGCCCTCGGGGATGGTGAGGTCGACCCCGGACAGCACGGGTGCGGCGGCGTCGGTGAAGGTCACGCCCACGCTGCTCGGCGTCGATCACGCCGCCACCTCCATCCGGTCGCGGGCGCCCGGGTCGGGCCGGCGCCGGCGTCGCCCGGCGGGCGGGGCGGACGCGCCCGGGACCGGGGGAGCCAGCGACCGCCGGGCAGCAGCGGCGACGAGGATGCCGAGCGAGCGCGAGCACCGGCACCGGCGGCACGCGCGGTGACGCTGGCCAGGAAGAAGTCGGCGGGGACGAGGTGGACGTCGAGGAACACCGCGGCCGCGGCGACGGCACCCCGCAGCCGGCGACCAGCCACTCCGGCAGGGCCCACGGGTCGGGGCGGTAGCGGCTGCGGCCGCTGACGGCGGCCGCCGAGGTGCAGCCCGGCGCCGGCCGCCGACCAGCCCGGCCAGCAGCATCGGCAGGCCCGAGCCAGGCCGAGGCGGTGCCGTCGAGGAGGCCGTAGACGCCGACGCACACGCCGAGCAGCCCGCCGAAGACGAGCACGCCGGTGAGCCGGCGCGAGACGCGGCTGTCGTCGGTGGTGCGCCCGTAGCCGCGGGAGTCCATCGCGGCGGCGAGGTCGACCGAGCGCTCGAGCGCGCCCTCCAGCACCGGCATCGCCAGCCGTCGCAGGCTGCCGCAGCCCGCGCGCCGCGTCCGCGCAGCCGGTGCGCCGCGCGCACCCGGGCGGCGTCGGTGACGAGCTGGGGCGCGAAGGTCAGCGCGATGACGCAGGCGACCCCGATCTCGTAGAGCGCGCCGGGCACGTAGCGCAGCAGCCGGCGGGCGCTGCCCAGGGCGTTGGCCGCGCCGACGCAGCACAGGATGGTGGCCAGCTGGAGCCCCTCGTAGAAGGCGCGCAGCACGGCCTCGAGGGTCACCTGGCCGCCCAGCTTGAGGCCGCTGCCCGACGGCATCGGCAGCGACGGCAGCGTGAACAGCACGGTCGGCCCCTGCGCCCCGGTGGACAGCAGCGCCTGGAAGAGCGATCCGGACCACGATCACCACCAGCGACAGCTTCAGGAACGCGACGTAGGAGCGGGCCCAGGGCGCGGTGCTGCGGCGGGCCGCGACCACGAACGCCGGTGACGACCAGCGATGAGCAGCAGCGGGACCGGGTTCTGCGTCCGGCTGGCCGCGGCCGCCAGGACCGACCGCCCACAGCCACCAGGCCCCCGGGTGCAGGCTCCGGGGGAAGGTGAGGCGGTGGTGGGGGCGCATCGGGGTCGGCTCAGGCGTCCCGGTGGCGCCGGGCGAGCACCAGGGCGCGCGCCACCGATGACCGCGACGACGACCAGCACGCCGACCAGCGTCCAGGGCACGCCGCCGTCCTCGTCCTGCGGCGGACGGAGGAGTCGGACGACGGCGGCGGCGGAGCCGTCGGCCGCCGGCGTGGCGGTGGCGGCGGCCGGGAGCGCGAAGTCGACGCGGCTGCTCGGTGCCGGCGGCCGGCGGGTTCTTCACGGTCACCGAGCAGGCCCTTGCACCGGGTAGCCGTCGATGCCGCAGATGCAGCTGCTTGTCCAGGCGGACGTCGGCGACCGCGTCCAGCACCTGCTGCCCGTTGGCCTGGGTCGGCACGACCGCGCACGCGGCGCGGGGCTCGGGCGGGCTTCTCGCCCGACCGGCGGCGTCGCGCGGCGGTGCCGTAGTCGATGAGGACGCCGACCCGCTTCTCGCCGGCGCCGGCCTCGGTGCCCTTGCAGATGGCGTCGACGGTGTACGTCGTGGCGCGGTGCGGGGCGCGAGGCCCGCCGCGGTCGAGGACAGGCCGTAGCGGTAGGCCTCGACCGACCCGTCGCTCGGGACGTAGTCGGCCGGGCCGGTCTGGGCGAAGACGTACTTCCCGGCCTTGACGTGGAAGTAGTTCCAGTACTTGTAGCCGTCGGCCGCCTGCGGCGGCGCCGGCGGAGAGACCAGCACGAGGGTGGTGAGCAGGAGCACGGCCAGGGCGGCGACGGGCCGGGCGGGGGAGCGGTGGCACATGGGGGCCTTCCGGGAGCGGAGGTCGCCGGGACGACACCGGACCCCGCACGGCCCGACGGGACGCGGACCAGGTCCGGCTCCGTCCCGTAGACCTCGACGGTGATGACGTGGAGCCGCTGCCCCACACGGTGTTCCGGCTCGTCGGTCCCGTCCCGGTGCGGGGACGGTCCCGACCCACGGTTGCGGGTCAGCGCCGGTGTCCGACCGGCTTTCCCGCGCGGGGCAGTTGTCTGCCACGGTCCCACGCGCACCCGCCCCCGTCAAAGCGGACAGGGGGTCGGGGCCGGTCACGCCGGTTAGGCTCGGCGCATGACGAACTCCCTCGAGCCCTCCTCGCCCTTCGGCCGCGCGGAGCCCTCGGGCGCGCCACCGCCTGGCGGTGGCGCCTGGAGGACGCCGCAGGCACCGAGCTGGACGCCTCCACCGCGGTACGGCGGACGGGGTGGCCGGCTTCCCGTCGCAGAGCGACGCCGAGTCGTGGATCGGCGAGGTGTGGCGCGACCTGCTCGACGACGGGGTCGACCAGGTCAGCCTGTTCGAGGCCGACCGGGAGGTCTACGGCCCGATGAGCCTGCACACCGCCGGCTGACCCCGGACGACTCCCCGACGACGCGCTCGACGACCCGCAGGCTCAGCCGAAGCCGCGCTTCGCGGGGGAGCGGGTCTGGGCCGGGTCGCTCTCGACGACGCCCTCGAGCACCTCGTCGATGCGCTTGAGCGCGTCGTCGTCCAGCTTCACGCCGGCGGCCTTGACGTTCTCGGTGACCTGCTCGGGACGGGAGGCGCCGATGATCGCCGCGGAGACGTTGCGGGTTCTGCAGCACCCACGCGACCGCGAGCTGGGCCAGGCGAGAGCCCGGCCTCGTCCGCGACCGGCTGCAGCTGCTGCACCCGGCCCAGCACGTCGTCGTTGAGCCAGCGGGAGATCATGTCGGCGCCGCCCTTGTCGTCGGTGGCCCGCGAGCCCGGACGGGTGCTCCTGGCCGGGCTGGTACTTGCCGGTCAGCACGCCCTGGGCGATCGGGCGACCAGACGATCTGGCCGATGCCGAGCTCCTCGCAGGTCGGCACGACCTCGGCCTCGATGACGCGCCACAGCATGTTGTACTGCGGCTGGTTGGAGACCAGCGGGATGTGCAGCTCGCGGGCCAGCGCGTGCGCCGCCCGGATCTCCTCGGCCCGCCACTCCGAGACGCCGATGTAGTGCGCCTTGCCGGCGTGCACGACGTCGGCGAACGCCTCCATGGTCTCCTCGAGCGGCGTCTCGTAGTCGTAGCGGTGGGCCTGGTAGAGGTCGACGTAGTCGGTGCCGAGGCGGCTGCAGCGAGCCGTCGATGGACTCCATGATGTGCTTGCGGGACAGGCCGTGGTCGTTGTGCTGCCGCGGGCCGGTCGGGAAGTAGACCTTGGTGAAGATCTCCAGGCTCTCGCGCCGCTCGCCCTTGAGCGCCTTGCCGAGGACGGTCTCCGCCTTGGTGTTGGCGTAGACGTCGGCGGTGTCGAAGGTCGTGATGCCCTCGTCCAGCGCCTGCCGCACGCAGGCCAGCGCGGCGTCCTCCTCGACCTGCGAGCCGTGGGTGAGCCAGTTGCCGTAGGCGATGGCCGAGATCTTGAGGCCGCTGCGGCCGAGGTTGCTGTCTCCATGCTCCGACCCTAGAGGGGGCGCTCAACGCTCCCCAGCGAGGATCCAGCGCGGATCCAGCCGTGGTCGGGCCGTGGTCGGGCGGGGGTCAGTAGCGCTCGGGGAGCGTGGCGCCGACCTTGACCTGGGTCTTGGGCAGCCGGATCCAGCGCAGCTGCAGCGAGCGCAGCACGGCCGTAGCCCGACGGCGCCCTTCGTGCTGGCGTCGGGGAAGCGGCGGCTGAGCTCGCGGCGCAGCCGGAACACCACGAGGAACGTGTCGAGCGCGACCACGAGGATGGTGGCGCGACCACAGACCGTTGCTCAGTCCCGGTGCGAAGGTGCTGGTCGACCATGATCAGCAGCAGGAGCGGCAGCAGCAGCTCGGCCATGCACACCCGGTGGTCGATCCAGTCGCGGACGAAGCGACGTACCGGCCCCTTGTCCCGCTTGGGCAGGTAGCGCTCGTCGCCGCTCTTGAGGCCCTCGCGCGTCTTGGCGGTGGAGGCGCCGCGCCGCTGCCGGTCCAGCCGGGCGGCCTCCTTCTTGTCGGTCGGTCCTTGGCGCGGGCCCGCGCGGCGGCCTGGGCCTCCTCGGGCTCGGGGTGGCGCGGCCCTTGCCGCCCTCCTTGGCTGGGTCGGGGGAGGCGGAGACGGCGGCGGTCTTGCTGCGTCGGAACAACGGGTCGACTCTCTGGTGCGGGCGGCGGGGGCGGCGGGGGTCGCGCGGGGGGACGGGTGCGCCCACGATAGCGGCGACACCGGGTCGTGCCCGCCGACCAGGCTGTCCCGGGGCGGTCCCGGGCGTCCCGGCGGGCCCGCCCGACCGGCCGGGAACCTCCTACTCGCCTCGGAGCGTTGGCCCGTAGGGTGGCAGTCCACCGCTCCGCACCACCGAGAAAGAAGAGGGGGCTCTCCTCCATGAGTCTCATGAAGCGCATGAGCCTGATCTTCCGCGCCAAGGCCGACAAGGCGCTCGACCGCGCCGAGGACCCGCGCGAGACGCTGGACTACAGCTACAAGCGCCAGCTCGAGCTGCTCCAGAAGGTACGCCGCGGCGTGGCCGACGTCGCCACCAGCCGCAAGCGCGTCGAGCTGCAGGGCGGCGCAGCTGCAGCAGCAGGCCGACAAGCTCACCGAGCAGGCGCAGAAGGCCCTGTCGATGGGTCGCGAGGACCTCGCCCGCGAGGCCCTGACCCGCAAGTCCGCCCTGACCGGCCAGCTCGCCGACCTCGAGGCGCAGCACGCCCAGCTCGCCGGCGAGGAGGAGAAGCTCACGCTGGCCTCGCAGCGGCTGCAGGCCAAGGTGGAGTCCTTCCGCACCCAGAAGGAGACCATCAAGGCCAAGTACACCGCCGCCGAGGCCTCCACCCGGATCAACGAGGCGTTCTCGGGCATCTCCGAGGAGATGGGCGACGTGGGCATGGCCGTGCAGCGGGCCGAGGACAAGACCGCGCAGATGCAGGCCCGCTCCGGTGCCATCGACGAGCTGATCGCCTCCGGGGCGCTGGACGACGTCACCGCGGTCAACCGCGGCGACGACATCGCCCGCGAGCTCGACGCGATGTCGTCCCAGTCCGACGTGGAGTCCGAGCTGGCGGCGCTCAAGGCCGGCTCGAGCGGTGCTCCGGCCGCGCTGGGCGGCGCCACCCCGGGCCAGGCCCAGGTCGAGGCCGCCCCGGTCGAGACCCACGAGGAGGGCCGGTCGTGATCGTCCGCATCCTGGGTGAGGGTCAGTTCGACGTGGCCGAGACCCACATCGAGGCCCTCAACTCGCTGGACAGCAAGGTCGAGGCGGCCGTCGCGGCCGGTGACGAGGCGGCGTTCGCCAGCGAGCTGGCCGAGCTGCTGACGGCCATCCGCACCGCCGGCCACACCCTGCCCGACGACTCGCTCATGGAGTCCGACCTCGTGCTGCCCCCGTCCGACGCGACCCTGGAGGAGGTGCGGGTGATGCTCGGCGACGACGGGCTGATCCCCGGCTGACATGGCCAGCACACGCTTCATCAACGACCGCGGGCTGACCGCCAGGATGACCCTGGTGATGTTCCTGCTCGGGGCCCTGTTCGTCGCCTTCTTCGTCATCCTCATGGGCGTGGCCGGTAACAGCGGGAACGGCGCGCTGATCCCCCTCATCGGCCTCGCGGGCATCGGCATCGCGTGGTACCAGTGGTACAACTCCGACAAGCTGGCGCTCAAGGCCATGCGGGCCCGCGAGGTCACCCCGGAGGAGGCGCCCGAGCTGCACGGCGTCATCGACCGGCTCTGCGCGCTGGCCGACATGCCCAAGCCGCGCGTGGCCATCGCCTACACCGACATGCCCAACGCCTTCGCCACCGGCCGCTCGCCCAGCCACTCCGCGGTGTGCGTCACCACCGGCATCCTGGACAAGCTCACCGCCGACGAGATGGAGGGCGTGCTGGCTCACGAGCTGTCCCACGTGGCGCACCGCGACGTCCTCGTCATGACGCTGGCCGCCTCGGCGGGCATCGCTGCGGGCATGCTGACCCGCGGCGCGCAGTACGGCGCGATGTTCGGGGGAGGCGGCCGGGACCGCCGGGAGAACAACGGCCCGCCGTTCTGGCTCATCGCCCTGGTCATCAGCCTGGTGGTGTACGCCGTCAGCTTCTTCCTCACCCGGCTGCTCTCCCGCTACCGCGAGCTGTGCGCGGACCGCTCGGGTGCCTACCTGACCCAGAAGCCGTCGGCCCTGGCCAGCGCGCTGACCAAGATCAGCGGCGAGATCGCGGCCATCCCCAGCAAGGACCTCCGCGAGACCCAGTCGATGAACGCGTTCTTCATCGCTCCCGCGGTCTCGGGGATGACCCTGCGGACGCTCACCTCCACGCACCCCTCGCTGGAGGAGCGGCTCGAGCAGCTGGCCAAGGTCGCCGCCGAGCTCGGCAAGCCCATGGACGGCGGCTTCCGGGCCCCCGGCCGCGGGCTGTAGGGCGTGGGCATCTGGGGCGCCCTGACCGGGCGCACCAAGCCGGTCACGGCCAACCTGGACGCGCTGTTCGCGCTGCCGGCCGCTGCGGTCACCCTGCAGACCGCGGCCGACTTCCTGCCCACCGGCGTGGGGTCGGTCTGCTACCGGGCGGCCGAGGGTGCTGCCTTCGCCCAGACCCAGCGCGACGTGGTCACGCTGCTCGACAACGACGACGACCCCGACGTGGAGCAGAGCACGGACGGCTTCGGCTTCACCTGGCTGGTGGCCCGGCAGTCGCCCGACGACCTGCCCGCCCTGGTCACCGACCTGCACACGGTCAACACCTCCCTGGAGGCGCAGGGCTTCTCCTCCAGCCTGCTGTGCTCCCTGGTCGGGTTCACCGACGGCGCCGGGCGGACGCTGGGGCTGGTCTACCTCTACAAGCAGGGCACGTTCTACCCGTTCGTGCCCCAGGGACCGCAGCAGCGGGACAACCTGCTCGAGATCCAGGTGCGGGACCTGCTGAAGGACGACCTGCCCATCGAGCCGCAGACCAGCCGCTGGATGCCGCTGTGGGGCGCGCCGGGCCTCTAGGCCCTCGCTCCGCGCCCTGACCGGGCGCTCGGGCCGCCGTCAGTCGGCGGCGGCCACCCGGGCCGGCAGGTCCAGCATCCGCTGGAGGGCCACCTGCGCCCACCGCGCCGTCTCGGGGTCGACCTGGATCCGGTTGACCACGGTCCCGGCCACCAGGTTCTCCAGCGCCCACACCAGGTGGGGCAGGTCGATGCGGTTCATCGTCGAGCAGTAGCAGACGGTCTTGTCCAGGAAGGTGATGTGCTGCTCGGGGTGCGCGTCGGCCAGCCGCTGCACCAGGTTGAGCTCGGTGCCGATCGCCCACGACGAGCCCGGCGGTGCCGCCTCGACGGTCGAGATGATGAACTCGGTGGAGCCCACCAGGTCGGCGCGGGTCACCACGTCGTGCGTGCACTCCGGGTGCACCAGCACCTGCACGCCGGGGACCCGCTCGCGGACCTCCTCCACGCAGCGCGCGGTGAACCGGCCGTGCACCGAGCAGTGGCCCTTCCACAGGATGACCCGGGCGGCCCGCAGCTGCTCGGGGGACAGCCCGCCGCCGGGCCGGTGCGGGTCCCAGACCACGCACTCCTCCAGCGGGATGCCCAGGGCCAGCACCGCGGTGTTGCGGCCGAGGTGCTGGTCGGGGAGGAAGAGGACCTTCGCGTCGGGCTTCTGCCCGAAGGCCCACGCCAGGGCGACCTCGGCGTTGGAGGACGTGCACACGGCCCCGCCGTTGCGGCCGCAGAACGCCTTGATGTCGGCCGAGGAGTTCATGTAGGTCACCGGGACCACCGCGTCGACCACCCCCGCGTCGTCCAGGGCGTCCCAGGCGTCCTCGACCTGCCCGAGGGCGGCCATGTCGGCCATCGAGCACCCGGCGGCCAGGTCGGGCAGCACCACCTGCTGGGTCGGCGAGGTCAGGATGTCGGCCGACTCCGCCATGAAGTGCACCCCGCAGAACACGACGTACTCGGCGTCCGGCCGCGCGGCGGCGTCCTTGGCCAGCTTGAAGGAGTCGCCGGTCACGTCGGCGAAGGCGATGACCTCGTCGCGCTGGTAGTGGTGGCCCAGCACGAAGACCCGGTCCCCGAGGGCGTCCTTGGCGGCGCGGGCCCGGGCCACGAGGCCGGGGTCGGACGCGGCCGGCAGGGAGCCCGGGCAGTCCACGCCGCGCTCGGAGCGGGCGTCGGTGCCCCGGCCCAGCACCAGCAGGGGGAGGTCGGTGGTCGTCACGCCGCCATCCTTCCACGCACGCCGTCGGGCCTCAGAGGAAGTGCGCGCTGTGGACGTACGGCGTGGGCGGGCGCATCCCCCTCAGGGCCAGGTACCCCCGGGTGCCCAGCGGCAGCCGGCAGGCCAGGCCGACGTCCAGCGCCCACTCGTTGGCGGCGGTCAGGTGCGACAGGGTCACCGGCACCGCGGGCGACGAGGCCGCCAGCGTCTCCCACATCAGCTCGGTGGCCGTGCGCCGGTTGGTCGCGGCCAGCAGGTACGGCCCGCCGCCGGGGTCGACGTAGGCGTAGCCGGACCCGCCGGGCCGGTCGAGGACCACGAGCCGCAGGCTGCGGACCAGCAGCGGGTGGTCGGGGCCGTGGGCGGCGTGCCGGACCTGCCGGTCGACGGAGTCCATGAGGTCGACGTCGCCCGCGGAGCCCTCCCGCACCCGCTCCACCACCGGGAGTGCGGAGCGCGGCACCGTGCCCCGCATCAGCATGGTCGGGTGCAGCGTGAAGCCGGCCGACCGGTACCGGCGGGCCGCGGCGGGGTCGTCGGTGGCCGCGAGCATGCCCCGCAGCGCGCTGCGGCCGTGGGTCTGGGCGGCCTCCAGGAGCTGGCGGCCCACGCCCCGTCCCTGGTAGCGGGGGTCCACCACGAAGCAGGCCAGCAGCCAGGTCAGGTCGCGCCGGGCCGCGACCGCGGCCCCGAGCAGCCCGGCGTCGCTCTCCGCGACCCAGCAGCCCGCCGGGTCGGTGCCGACCAGGTGGGCGATGCGGTCGCGCCACCGCTCGGCCTCCTGTTGCGACGGCAGCGCCGGGGCGGGCCGTCCGGTGCGGTGCGTGCGGGTCTCCAGGTCGAGGAACGCCTGCGCGCTCAGCCGCTGCACCGCCGCCACGTCGGCGAGCAGCAGGGGCCTGACCAGGTAGTCCGACATCGCCACCATCCAACCAGGGGCGGCCGGTCCCGGCCGAGGACGGCTGGGACAGGATGGCGTCATGCGCGTGCTGATCGCCCCCGACCGGTTCGCCGGTGCCCTGAGCGCGGTCGAGGCCGCCGAGGCCATCGCGACCGGCTGGCGCCGGCAGGCACCGGGGGACCGGCTGGACCTGGCCCCGATGGCCGACGGCGGGCCCGGCTTCGTCGACGTCCTGCACGCCCACCTGGGGGGCGACCTGCTGGCGTCGACCGTCGCCGGGCCCTACGGCGAGCCGGTCCCCGCCTCGGTGCTGCTCACCGGCCGCACGGCGTACGTCGAGAGCGCCCAGGCCTGCGGGCTGCACCTGACGCCCGAGGCCGGGCGTGACCCGGAGCGGGCCACCTCCACCGGGGTGGGGGAGCTGGTCGCGGTCGCCGTGGACGCGGGGGCCACGACCGTGCACGTGGGCCTGGGCGGTGCGGCCACCAACGACGGCGGTGCCGGGCTCCTCGCGGCGCTGGGGGCGACCTGCGCACCGGCCGGGTCGCTGGGGCGCGGACCCGTCGGGCTGCAGGAGCTCGAGGAGGTCGACCTCGGGCCGGCCCGGGCCCGGCTGGAGGGCGTCCGGCTGGTGGCCGCCACCGACGTCGACGGTCCCCTGCTCGGCCTGATCGGGACCACCAACGTGCACGGCGCCTCCCGGGGCGTGCACCCTGACCGGCTGGTGGCCGTCGACGCCGCCCTGGAGCGGCTCGCCGTGGCGACCGACCGGCGCACCGGCCTGGCCAAGGGCGCGGGAGCCGCGGGCGGTCTGGGGTTCGCCCTGCTGCTGCTCGGCGCCGAGCGCGCGCCGGGGATCGACGTGGTGACCGCCGCCCTGGAGCTGCCCGAGCGGGCCCGGCGCAGCGACCTCGTGGTGACCGGCGAAGGGTCCTTCGACTTCTCGTCCCGCTCCGGCACCGTGCCCTACGCGGTGGCCGCGGTGGCGGCCGACGCCCTCCAGCCCTGCATCGCGCTGGCCGGCCAGGTGCTGGTGGGCTCGCGCGAGATGCGCGCGCTGGGCGTGGAGTCCGCCTACTCGGTGGTGGACCTGGTCGGCGAACCGGCCGGCACGGCCGACCCGGCGGGCAGCCTGGCCGCGCTGGCCGAGCGCACCGCCCGCTCCTGGTCGCGCTGAGGAATACCCAGCCGTGTGCGACCATTGGGAACAGGTGGAAGCACCATCCACGTCACCACCACCAGATCACCAGCACCGTCGAGCCGGGGAGTACACACGATGACCGAGCAGGTCGACACCAGCACCCAGACGCAGGTCCGTCCGGACGGCATCAACGTCAGTGACGGCGCAGCCGGCAAGGTCCGCGCGCTGCTGCAGCAGGAGGGTCGTGACGACCTGCAGCTGCGGATCGCCGTGCAGCCCGGTGGCTGCTCCGGCCTCCGCTACCAGCTCTTCTTCGACGAGCGGACCCTCGACGGGGACGTCGTCTCGGACTTCGACGGCGTGGCCGTCGTCGTGGACCGGATGAGCATGCCCTACCTCAACGGGGCCACGATCGACTTCGTCGACACCATCGAGAAGCAGGGCTTCACCATCGACAACCCGAACGCGGGCGGCTCCTGCGCCTGCGGCGACTCCTTCCACTGAGCCGCCACCCCTGCCGCACCGGCCTCCGCGCCTGACGACCCCCTGAGCCCGACGGCTCCGGGGGTCGTCGCACGTCCTGGCCCGGTAGTCTCACCGGGCGTCCCGGCTCCGGCCCGTCCGCCCGGCCGCAGCTGGACGCCCCCGGACCACGCCGCCCCGCACGCCCCCTGAAAGCCCCTACGTGAGGACCCACCTGTGTCGCTGCTCGTCACCGGCTCCATCGCCACCGACCACCTGATGTCCTTCCCGGGGAAGTTCGCCGACTCCCTGGTGGTGGACCAGCTGGACAAGATCGCGCTGTCCTTCCTGGTCGACGACCTCGAGGTCCGGCGGGGCGGCTGTGCGGCCAACATCTGCTTCGGCCTCGGCAACCTGGGCCTGCGCCCGGTGCTGGTCGGCGCGGTGGGCGAGGACTTCGTGGACTACCGGTCGTGGCTGGTGCGGCACAACGTGGACTGCGACTCCGTGCACGTCTCGGACAGCAAGCACACCGCCCGCTTCGTGTGCACCAACGACTCCACGATGGCCCAGATCGCGTCGTTCTACCCCGGGGCGATGAGCGAGGCCCGGCAGATCGAGCTGGCCCCCATCGCCGACCGGCTCGGCGGCGTCACCTACGTCCTGATCGGCCCCAACGACCCCGAGGGCATGCTGCGGCACACCGAGGAGTGCCGGGTGCGCGGCTACCCCTTCATCGCCGACCCCAGCCAGCAGCTCGCGTTCGGCGACGGGCCGATGATCCGCCAGCTCATCGACGGCGCCACCATCCTGTTCAGCAACGAGTACGAGTCGGCGCTGATCACCCAGAAGACCGGCTGGAGCGCCGAGGAGGTGCTGTCCCGCGTCGGCACCCAGGTGGTCACCCTGGGCGCCGCCGGCGTACGCGTCGAGAGGCAGGGCGAGGAGCCCATCGTCGTGGCGGCGGTGCCCGAGATCGCCGCGGTCGAGCCCACCGGGGTCGGGGACGCGTTCCGCGCCGGCTTCCTGGCCGCGCTGGAGTGGGACCTCTCGCTCGAGCGGGCCGCCCAGCTCGGCTGCCTGCTCGCCGTCTACGTCGTGGAGAAGGTCGGCACCCAGGAGTACACGCTGTCCAAGGGCCCGTTCGTGGAGCGCTTCGCGGCGGCGTACGGCGAGGAGGCGGCCGCCGAGGTGGCCGCCCACGTGCGCACCGTCTCCCTCTGAGGGTCGGGCTCCGAGCAGGCGGCAGCCGACGGCAGCCGACGGCAGCGCAGGGACGGGACTCAGAGCAGGCCGAGGCGCTCGAGCACCCGGTCGGTGGCGTGCCCGTCCTCCAGGTGCCCGTAGCGCTCGCGGAAGGCGGCGTACCGCTCGTGCCTGCGGTCGCTGGCCACCTCGGCCAGCACCGCCCCGGCCAGCGCCTCGAGGTCGTCGACCACCGGCCCGGGAGCGTCCGGGAACAGGTCGAAGTAGAAGCCCCGGATCTCCGAGCCGTAGCGGTCCAGGTCGTAGGCGTAGTAGACGATCGGCTTCCCGGTCAGCGCGAAGTCGAACATCAGCGACGAGTAGTCGGTGACCAGGACGTCGCCAGCCAGCAGCAGCTCGCGCACGTCGCGGTAGTAGGACACGTCGACCACGTCCGGCCCCAGCGGCGGGCGGGACCGCGCCGTCATCATGTTGTGCAGCCGGGGGAGCACGACGTGCCGGCGCCCGGCGGGGCCGGTGTCGTTGAGCCGGGCGGCCAGGGCGGGGATGTCCAGGCGCATCGGGACCGCGGTGCCGCCCTCGTAGTGCTCGTCGTCGCGCCAGGTCGGCGCGTACAGGACCGCCACGTCCTCCGGGCCCAGGCCCAGCTCGGTGCGGACCTCTCCCCGGATGCGTCCCGCGTCCGGGGACAGCAGCAGGTCGTTGCGGGGGTAGCCGGTCTCCCAGACCGGGCCGTCGAAGCCGAAGGCCTTCTGCAGCCGCGGCGTGCTGTCGGCGTTGGGGGACAGCAGCACGTCCCAGCGGGCGATGTCCTGGTCGAGGTAGTCCAGCCGGCCCGGCGGCACGAGCAGCACGTCGTAGTGGATGCGCTTGAGCGGCGTCCCGTGCCAGGTCTGCAGGTACGTCGTGCCGGCGCGCTTGTCCCAGTCGATCTCGGTGTGGGTGCCGGCGACGACCAGGTCGGCCGCCTCCAGGGCCTCCCGCTCGCCGCGGGTGCCCACCTCGACCCGCTCCACGTCGTCGGGGAAGGCGGCCGCGTGCCCGGGGTCCACGACCCAGGTGTGAGTGCATCCCGTCACGCTCGCGCAGCCGCTCGTACAGCGCGCGCGGGTTGTCGGAGAAGCGACCGTTGAAGCTGTTGTAGACGACCCGCATCAGCCGGCCCGCCGTACGACGAAGCGGGGGACGCCGTCGGGGGCGAGGTCCTCGCCGAGGTACTCCTGCCCGCGCATCCGGCACCAGGCCGCGATGTCGGGGCGGGCCGCCGGGTCGTCGGCGACCACGGCCAGGGTGCCCCCCGGCCGCACGTCGCCGATGGCGTTGGCGAGGCGGATGATCGGCAGGGGGCAGCGCATGCCCCGGCAGTCGAGCTCTTCGTCGGCGTTCACGGCCACACTGTGCCAGTCAGGGGCCGTTCAGCGCAGCCCGAGGTCGCGCAGCAGCGGGGGCAGGACGGTCAGGAGGCGGTCGACGTCCGGCCCGGTCGTCTCACGGCCCAGGGACACCCGCACGTTGCCGTGGGTCAGCGCCCCGATCGCGACGAGCACATGCGAGGGCTCCAGGCTGCTGGCGGTGCAGGCCGAGCCGGACGCCACCGCGAAGCCGAGGCGGTCCAGGGCGGTGACCAGCGCCTCGCCGTCGACGTAGAGGCAGGAGAAGCTGAGGACGTGGGGGAGGCGGGCGTCGGGGTCGCCGACCACCTCGACGTCCGGCAGGAGGGCCAGCCCCGCGCGGAGCCGGTCCACCAGGGCCCGCTGCCGCGTCGCCAGGACCTCGCGGTCGTCGAGCACGGCCTGCAGCGCCGCGGCCGCGGCCAGGACCGCGGGGACGTTCTCGAAGCCCGCGACCCGCGGGTCGGTCCGGTCGTCGGTGGGGAAGGGCGGTCGCCAGCGGGCGCCCTTGCGCACCATCAGCACGCCCACCCCGGCCGGACCGCCCCACTTGTGGGCCGACGCGGCCGCGGCGGACCACCCGCCCGGCAGGGGCACCCGGCCGGCGGCGGCGCAGGCGTCGCTGAAGAGCGGCACCCCGTGACGCTCGGCCACGGCCGCCACCTCCTCCAGGGGCTGGAGGGTGCCGATCTCGGGGTTGGCCACCTGGACCGCGAGGACCCCGGTCGGCCGCTCCGCCAGGGTGGTCCCCAGCTCGGGCAGCCGGACGCGGCCCAGCCTGTCCACGCCCACCGCGGTGGTGCTGCCCCCCAGCGTGCGGGTCCACCAGGCCCCGGCCGAGAGCACGGCGGAGTGCTCCACCGCCGAGTGCACGAGCCGGTCGGCGACCCGCCGACGGCCCACGAGCAGCCCCAGGACGCCGGAGTGCACCGCCGCGGTGCCGGAGGAGGTGAAGGAGGTCTCGTCGGGACGGACCCCGAAGCCCTCGGCGACGACCTCGCGGGCCCGGTCGAGCAGCAGACGGGCCTCCCGGGCGTCCCGGTGCAGCCGCAGCGGGTCGGCCCAGCCCCGGTCCAGGGCCTCCAGCAGGGTCGCGCGGGCAGCCGGGTGCAGGGGCTCGGAGGAGACGGCGTCGAGGTGGACCGGGCCGGGTGCCGGGGTCGCCGCCGTCGGACTCGTCACACCGGCAAAGTACCGTCCCACCTACCGGCGGAACCCCCGTGGCTCGGTAGTACCGTTGCCCCTGTCCGCAGAAGTCGAAGAGAGGCCCGTCCGTTGCGTCTGCATCTCCCCCCGCGTGCGCGCAGGGTCGGCGTCATGGCCGTCGCCTCTGCCGGCCTGCTGGTGCTGGGTGGCTGCTCCAGCTCGGAGCAGGACTCGATCAAGCGCCTCGCGCAGCCCGAGGGCGTGACCGACCGCACCGACGCCATCCACGGCCTGTGGATGGGCTCGTGGCTGGCCGCGATCCTGACCGGCATCGTGGTGTGGGCGCTGATCGGCTACGCGTGCGTGAAGTTCCGCCGCCGCCGTGACGACGAGATCCCGGTGCAGACCCGCTACAACCTGCCCATCGAGATCCTGTACACGGTCGCGCCGGTCATCATGGTGCTCGTCTACTTCTACTTCACGGTCGTGGTGCAGAACCACACCCTGGCCGAGGCCAGCGCCGCCGAGGGCGACGAGGGCGCGAGCCACTCCGTCATCGTGGTCGGCCAGCAGTGGTCCTGGACCTTCAACTACGACAAGGACCCGGCCCTCGACGGCAAGACCACCGTGTACGACGGTGGACGACCGCGGACCGCCCGGTCCTCTACCTGCCGGTCGACAAGAGCGTGGAGTTCAAGCTCGAGTCGCCCGACGTCATCCACTCCTTCTGGGTGCCGGCGTTCCTGTTCAAGATGGACGTCGTGCCCGGCCGGGACAACCACTTCTCGCTCACCCCCACCCGCGAGGGCACGTTCGTCGGCCGCTGCGCCGAGCTCTGCGGGGTCTACCACTCCCGGATGCTGTTCACCGTCAAGGTGGTCAGCGAGGCGGACTACGCCACCCACCTGCGCCAGCTGCAGGAGCGCGGCCAGATCGGGCCGGCGCTGGGCGGCTCCGAGGTCAACCAGCAGAACGGGTTGGCCGACGAAGTGCAGGACAACGACCAGTCGACTGGAGCGTCCGAATGACTGCCACCGCCGACGGTGCGGCCGCCCGCACCGCGACCACCACCAGCACCCGGCCCGTGCGGGCCAGCACCATGGGCCAGCAGATCGTCCGGGTGCTCACCACCACCGACCACAAGGTCATCGGCAAGCTGTACCTCGGGACCTCGTTCGTGTGGTTCCTGCTGGCCGGCCTGATGGCCCTGGTCATCCGCTCCGAGCTGGCGTTCCCGGGCACCCAGGTCGTCAACGACGAGCTCTACAACCAGCTGTTCACGATGCACGGCACGATCATGCTGCTGCTGTTCGCGACCCCGCTGTTCTTCGGGTTCGCCAACGTGATCATGCCGCTGCAGATCGGGTCCCCGGACGTCGCGTTCCCGCGGCTCAACATGTTCAGCTACTGGCTGTTCCTGCTGGGCGGCCTCATCGCGGGCTCCGGCTTCCTGACCCCCTCGGGCGCCGCGGACTTCGGCTGGTTCGCCTACTCGCCGCTCTCGAACTCCATCCGCAGCCCCGGGGTCGGCGGTGACCTGTGGATCATGGGCCTGTGGATGGCCGGTCTCGGCACCATCCTCGGCGCGGTCAACTTCATCACCACGATCATCTGCATGCGGGCGCCGGGCATGACCCTGTTCCGGATGCCGATCTTCGTGTGGAACACCCTGGTCACCAGCCTGCTGGTGCTCATCGCCTTCCCGATCCTGGCCGGGGCGCTGCTCTCGCTCGAGGCGGACCGACAGCTCGGGGCGCACATCTTCGACGCGGCCAACGGCGGGCCGATCCTGTGGCAGCACCTGTTCTGGTTCTTCGGGCACCCGGAGGTCTACATCATCGCGCTGCCGTTCTTCGGCATCGTGACCGAGATCCTGCCGGTCTTCAGCCGCAAGCCGGTCTTCGGGTACGTCGGCCTGGTGGCCGCCACCGTGAGCATCGCCGTGCTGTCCGTGGCCGTGTGGGCCCACCACATGTACGTCACCGGCGCCGTGGACCTGCCGTTCTTCTCCGGCATGACCTTCCTGATCGCCGTACCGACCGGGGTGAAGTTCTTCAACTGGATCGGCACGATGTGGGGGGGATCCCTGTCCTTCGACACCCCCATGCTCTGGACCGTGGGCTTCCTCGTGACCTTCCTGTTCGGTGGCCTGACCGGGATCATCCTGGCCAGCCCGCCCCTGGACTTCCACGTCTCGGACTCCTACTTCGTGGTGGCGCACTTCCACTACGTGGTGTTCGGCACCGTGGTGTTCGCGATGTTCGCCGGGTTCTACTTCTGGTGGCCGAAGATGACCGGCAAGATGCTGGACGAGCGCCTGGGCAAGGTGCACTTCTGGCTGCTGTTCGTGGGCTTCCACACCACCTTCCTCGTGCAGCACTGGCTGGGCGTGGAGGGCATGCCCCGCCGGTACGCCGACTACCTGTCCAGCGACGGCTTCACGACGCTGAACCAGATCTCCACCATCGGCGCCTTCCTGCTGGGCGCCTCGACGCTGCCGTTCCTGCTCAACGTCTACAAGTCCTCCAAGACCCCCGACGTGGGCATCGACGACCCGTGGGGCTGGGGCCGCTCCCTGGAGTGGGCCACCTCGAGCCCCCCGCCCCGGCACAACTTCACCACCATCCCGCGGATCCGCTCGGAGTCGCCGGCCTTCGACCTGCACCACCCGGAGGTCGCCGCCCTCGAGATGGAGGAGAACGACGCCGTGGGTCAGGAGAAGGACCTGGCCGACGCCCCGAGCGTGGCCGGTCGCCAGGCCCACCTCGAGGAGCAGATGGGTCACCCGTTGGGCGAGGAGAAGGGGCCGGAGCACCGATGAAGGCCGAGGCCTGGATCTTCGCGATCTGCACCATCTTCTTCATCCTGGTCGCGCCGGCGTACTGGCTCATCGCCCGGGACCCCACGGGGACCTCGGCGCTGGTCATGACGGCGCTCCTGACGCTGCTGGTGACCTTCTACCTCGGGTTCCACGCCTCGAAGATGGAGCCGCGCCCCGAGGACCGGCAGGACGCCGAGATCGCCGACGGCGCCGGCGAGCTGGGGTTCTTCCCCCCGTTCAGCTGGTGGCCGCTGTGGGCCGGGCTGACGCTGGGCGTCATCGTGTTCGCCACGGCGCTCACGGCGTGGTGGCTGCTCATCGTCGGGTTCGGGCTGGGCACGCTGGCTCTGTGCGGCTGGATCTACGAGTACTACACGGGCGAGCACGCGCACTGACGCCGAGGCGTCCCTTCCTGCGCCCCGCACCCCCCCGAGGCGTCCCTTCCCGCGCCTCGTGACCTGTCGAGGCGTCCCGTCGTAGCCTCGTGACCTGTCGAGGCGTCCCGTGCTGTGCTTAGAACCCTGCTGAGGCGTCCCGTGCTGTGCTTAGAACCCTGCCGAGGCGTCCCTTCCTGCGTCCCTGAGCGTGTGGGGGCATCCGGTCCTGCCTGCCCAACCCTTGTTGGATCTCTCGTGGGTCTGAGCGTCTCCAGATTCGGTCGTACGCACTGAATCTCACCTGCCGCCGCGTTCTGCCCGCTGACCCCGCCGAGGCGTCTCCTCCTGCGTCGTGGTCCTGACGAGCTGTCGAGGTCCGCGCTTCCAGGCGGGCGCGACGCAACGAAGGACCCGACAGGACGGGACACCGCCGGAGGCCCCACCGAGCAGGACGGGACGCCTAGGCACGACTGCTGCACGGGACGGGACGCCTCGGCAGGCCGGCTGCGCAGGAGGACGCCTGGGCACGATTGCCGTACGGGACGGGGCGCCTCGGCAGGGCGGCTCCCCAGGACGGGACGCCTCGGCAGGGGACGCCGTACAGGAAGGGACGCGTAGGCAGGGCCCGCCGAAGGGAGAGGGGTCCGAGCGCCACTACGTCTTTGCAGATGACTCACGGGCCGCCGGAGGACCGACGGCCGCTGTCAGCTGAGGGCTGAGCCCTTCTTCCACGCCGCGAACGAGTCGTTCCAGTCGCCATACCCGTTGTCGAGGGTCATGGGGCGGTCGGTGCCGACGTACTCGACCACGTCGCCCGGCTTGCTGATGTTGTACAGCCAGGCCGCGTTGGACGTGCTCATGCCCGTGCAGCCGTGGCTCACGTTGGCCACGCCCTGCGATCCGACCGACCACGGCGCCGCGTGCAGGAACTCGCCGGAGTAGGTCAGCCGCATCGCGTACTCGACGTCGTCGATGTCGTAGGCGTCCGGGCTGGTGCGGGCGATGCCCACGGTCTCGGAGTTCATCCGGCGGTGCCGGAACTTCTCCACGATGACCTTGACGCCGGAGCGGGTGGTGAACCCCGGCTTGCCGGTGGTGATCGGGGTGGTGCGGACGAGCCTGCCGTTGACGAACGTGCGCATCTGGTGGCTGCGGGCGTCGACCTTGCTGATGACCGCGTCGCCCACGTGGAAGGTCGACTTCCGGCTGAGCTGACCGTAGATACCGTTACCGGCCGGGATGCTGTTGACGTCGGCCGTCACCGTCACGTCCGTGCCGGCCTTCCAGTACGACTTCGGACGCCAGTGCACCTCGGAGTCGGAGAGCCAGTGCCAGGCACCGGGCTGGCCGGAGGTGTTGGTGACCTTCAGGTGGCGCTCGATGCGGGCCCGGTCGGTCACCGGCACGTCGAAACGCACGATCACGGGCATCCCCACGCCGACCGTGGACCCGCTCAGGGGTGCGAAGCTGGGGAACGTCTGCTGGTCCAGACTGAGATCCTGGGTGCGGAAGGCGACCCGCTTGCTCGTCGCGACACCGTCCGCGTCCTCGGCGGAGGCCTTGACCCGGTACGTGCGGCCGGGCTCGAGGCGCTGCGTGGCCCGCCAGGTGGTCCCGTCGGCCGACATCGCCCCGGCCAGCTTCTTGGCCCCGGCCCGCACCTCCACGGACGTCAGCGTGCCGTCCTTCGCGCTCACCGCGACCATCCGGTCCACCTTGACGCCCTGACGGGAGACGTTGAGGGCGACGGAGGCCTGCGAGGTGGGCGGGGTGGTCGGCGTGGCGGAGGGGGTCGACGACGCGGAGGGGGAGCTGCTCGAGGAGGAGTCGCCGGCCGGGTCGGCGGAGCTGTCGTCGCCTGCGTTGCACCCGGTGGCGACGACGGCGAGCGTCAGCAGGCCGGTGACCGTGGCGGCGGTACGACGCGTGGTGCGGCGTGGACCGACACCGTTGCGGACAGACATGGGGACCCCTCGAGATGGAATGCAGAGCATCCACAGCCTAACAAGCGGTCCCCATCCGGACGGGGTCCGTGGGCGGTGGGGCCCGTCACGTTCTGGTCACGGCGGCACCCCGCCATGCCTCGGCGAGGACGCGCAGGACGGGACGCCTCGGCAGGGAGAGGCGCGCAGGACGGGACGCCTCGGCTGAGAAGAGCGCGCAGGACGGGACGCCTCAGCGGGATTCGGGGCGCAGGACGGGACGCCTCGGCGGGCTACGGGGCGCAGGACGGGACGCCTCGGCGGGGAG
>CAVVQH010000005.1:0-93626 GCA_963750345.1 uncultured Actinomycetota bacterium
TGACCGCGAGCAGGCCGACGCCACCGTCGCGGCGTACCTCGACGTGCTGCGGGCCCTGACGGACAAGGGGCTGGCGCGCGACACCGAGGTCTCGGTGAAGCTGTCCGCCATCGGGCAGTACCTGCCCGGTGAGGGCGAGAAGGTCGCCCTGGAGAACGCGCGCACCATCTGCCACGCGGCCCGCAACGCCGGCACCACGGTCACCCTCGACATGGAGGACCACACCACCACCGACGCGACGCTGACCACCCTGCGCGAGCTGCGCAAGGACTTCCCGGAGACCGGTGCGGTGCTGCAGTCCTACCTGCGCCGGACCGAGGCCGACTGCCGTGACCTGGCCTACGAGGGCTCGCGGGTCCGGCTGTGCAAGGGCGCCTACAACGAGCCGGAGTCGGTGGCCTTCACCGACCGGCACGAGGTCGACACCTCCTACGTGCGCTGCCTCAAGGTGCTGATGGCCGGCCAGGGGTACCCGATGGTGGCCACCCACGACCCCCGCATGGTCGACATCGCCGGCGCGCTGGCCACCCGCAACGGCCGGTCGCAGGGCAGCTACGAGTACCAGATGCTCTTCGGCATCCGCCCCGACGAGCAGCAGCGGCTGGCGGAGGCCGGCGAGAAGGTGCGGGTCTACCTGCCCTACGGCTCGCAGTGGTACGGCTACCTGATGCGCCGGCTCGCGGAGCGGCCGAGCAACCTGTCCTTCTTCGCACGCTCCCTGGTCTCCAAGAAGTAGGAGGAGCGATGACGGTCGCCATCATCGGGGCCGGGGTGATGGGGGAGACCCTGCTCTCCGGCCTGGTCCGCGCCGGACGGCGACCCGACGAGCTGCTGGTGGGGGAGAAGCGCCGGGAGCGCGCCCTCGAGCTGGAGGAGCGGTACGGCGTCCGGGTGGTCGGCAACACCGAGGCCGCCTCCGAGGCCCGCACGCTGGTGCTGGTCGTGAAGCCGCAGGACATGGGCGAGCTGCTCGACGAGCTCGCCCCCGTCGTACGCCCGGGGCAGCTGGTGGTCTCGCTGGCGGCCGGCATCACCACCGCCTTCGTCGAGGCCCGGCTGCCCGAGGGCACCGCGGTGGTGCGGGTGATGCCCAACACGCCCGCCCTGGTCGACGAGGGCATGGCCGCGATCTCCCGCGGCTCGCACTGCGACGAGTCCCACCTGGCCGAGGCCGAGATGCTCATGGCCTCCACCGGGCGGGTCATCCGGGTGCCCGAGCGGCAGCAGGACGCGGTGACCGCCATCAGCGGCTCCGGCCCGGGCTACATCTTCTTCGTCGTGGAGTCGATGATCGAGGCCGGCGTGCACCTCGGGCTGCCGCGCTCGACGGCCGCCGAGCTCGTGGTGCAGACCGTGGTCGGCTCGGCCAAGCTGCTCCGCGACACCGGCGAGCACCCGGTCGTGCTGCGGGAGCGGGTCACCTCCCCGGGGGGCACCACCGCGGCCGCCCTGCGCCAGCTGGAGGAGCACAAGGTGCGGGCGGCCTTCCTGGTCGCCATCGAGGCGGCGCGTGACCGCTCCCGCGCCCTGGCCGCGGGCATGGACTGAGCGCAGCAGCCCCCGGAGGTGACGTCGGCCACGCTAGGCTCGCCGCATGACGGGTGCCGCCTGCGTCGTGTTCGACCCGACGCTGACCGACTACGACTTCGGTCGTGACCACCCGATGTCGCCGGTGCGGGTGGACCTCACCATCCGTCTCGCCACCGCCCTCGGCGTGGTCTCCGGCCCCGGCGGTGCCCCCGGCCCCGCCGGCACGTCCGGCCTGCTGACCGTGGCGGCGCCGATGGCCTCCGACGAGCTGGTGGCCTCGGTGCACGACCCGGGCTACATGGACGCGGTCCGGCTCGCCGGCAAGGACCCGCACCGCGTGATCGAGGAGCGCGGGCTGGGCTCGGCCGACAACCCGACCTTCGAGGGCATGCACGAGGCCTCGGCCCACGTGGTCGGGGCCACGGTCGAGGCGGCGCGGCGGGTGTGGACCGGTGAGCAGGTGCACGCCGCGAACATCTCCGGCGGGCTGCACCACGCCATGCCGGACAAGGCCAGCGGGTTCTGCGTCTACAACGACGTGGCCGTGGGCATCCGCTGGCTGCTGGACCACGGCGCGCAGCGGGTGGCCTACGTCGACATCGACGTGCACCACGGGGACGGCGTGGAGAGCATCTTCTACGACGACCCGCGGGTGCTGACCGTCAGCCTGCACGAGACCGGGCAGATGCTCTTCCCCGGCACGGGCTTCGCCAAGGACACCGGCGGTCCCGGCGCGGAGGGCTCCGCGGTCAACGTGGCCCTGCCCCCCGGCACCTCGGACGCCGGCTGGCTGCGTGCCTTCCACGCCGTGGTGCCGCCGCTGCTGCGGGAGTTCGCCCCCGACGTGCTGGTGACCCAGCACGGCTGCGACTCGCACGTCGAGGACCCCCTGGCTCACCTCATGCTCACCGTGGACGGCCAGCGGGCCGCCCACCTGGCGCTGCACGACCTCGCCCACGAGCTGTGCGAGGGCCGGTGGGTGGTCACCGGTGGGGGCGGGTACGCCGTGGTGGACGTGGTGCCCCGCTCCTGGACCCATCTGCTGGCCGTCGTCGGCGGGTCGCCGCTCGACCCCGTCACCGCGACGCCGCAGGCCTGGCGCGACCACGTGCAGGACCTGCTGGGGGTCCCCGGTCCGTCCCGGATGACCGACGGACGGACGCCGACGTACCGCGACTGGGCGCAGGGCTACGACCCGGCTCAGTGGCTCGACCGCGCCGTGCACGCGACCCGGGAGGCCGTCTTCCCGACCCACGGGCTCGATCCGCACTACTGAGACGCGGGCGAGTCCAGGCGACACGCCGAGCAGAAGGTAAAAAGGTGGACTCCCGTCCCCTCTATCCCAACCGTCACACTAGGCTCTAGTCTCACGACCAGCACAGGCGAAGGGTCTCCGGTGGGGAAGCCGGGGGGCGAATGTGCGCGAAAGAGCGGTGCAGCATGGCTTCGAGCTCTGGTCCCTCCGGGGACATCTCCGAGGTGAGGTTCCTGACGGTCGCCGAGGTCGCGTCCGTCATGCGCGTCTCCAAGATGACCGTCTACCGGCTCGTGCACTCCGGCGAGCTGACGGCGGTCCGGGTCGGTCGCTCGTTCCGGGTCCCCGAGGACGCCGTCAACGAGTACCTGCGCAAGAGCTTCTTCCAGACCGGCTGAGGCGCAGGGCACCACCCACCGACGACGACAGCCACCCGCCGAGAGGCGGGTGGCTGTCGTCGTCATGTGCCCACCGGACCGGGTGGGCGGGTCCGGGGACCGGAGCCTGAGGGGTCAGACCGGGTCCCCGGACCGTGCGGGGTCAGTGGCCGCCGCCGACCTTCCACTCCTTGGTCCGGCCGGTGCCGCCGACCTTCCACTCCTTGGTGCGACCGGTGCCGCCGACCTTCCACTCCTTGGTGCGACCGGTGCCGCCGACCTTCCACTCCTTGGTCTTGGCGGTGCCGATCTTCCACTCCTTGGCGGCCGACACGCTCGTGCCGTGGTCGCCGTGCGAGGCGGCCGACTCCGTGGCCGAGGTGGACATGAGGCAGGTGGTGGCGACGACGGCGACGACGCCGCCGGTCAGGATCCGGCGGACCGGGCGCAGTGCATGGGTAACGTTCATCTTCGAAGCCCCTCCCAAGGCCTGGAACACAGTCCAGAGGTGGTCGTGAACCCCCGGTTGCGCTGATCAGTGGTGGTGTCTCGCGGTTCGGCCCCCAGGTGCGCCGGGCGCGGGGAGGGGACGATCGGTCGTTGCATGAAGAGTGTCGGCCGGTGCGCCGCACTACTTGAGACCTTTCAGCGAAATCGTTGAACCCGGTCGCACCTCGCGCGTTTCGCGGCACCGGGGGCCGCCCGTTAGGCTGGCGCCTTCACTCCTCACCAGATCATCGTCGGCCCCGGTCGTCGTGTCGTCTCCTCGTCGCCCGGAAGGTCGTAGTCGTGGGTTCGGTTGTCAAGAAGCGTCGTAAGCGGATGGCCAAGAAGAAGCACCGCAAGCTCCTGAAGAAGACGCGCATCCAGCGTCGTCGCGCCGGCAAGTAGCCCGGCGCGGGGCGGCATGGGTCGGGTCGTGCTCGTCACCGGGGTCTCACGGGACCTCGGGGGTCGTTTCGTGCGCCGGATGGCCGCCGACCCGGCGGTGGACCGCGTGATAGCGGTCGACGTGGTCCCGCCGAGGGCCGACCTCGGTGAGGTCTCCTTCGTCCGGGCCGACATCCGCAACCCGGTGATCGCCAAGGTGATCGCCGGGCAGGACGTCGACACCGTCGTGCACATGAGCGTGCAGTCCGCGCCCGGCCCCGGCGGGGGCAGCCGCACGTCGGCCAAGGAGCACAACGTCATCGGCACCATGCAGCTGCTGGCCGCCTGCCAGAAGGCACCCGGTCTCGAGCGGCTCGTGGTCAAGTCCTCCTCGCGCGTCTACGGCTCCTCCAGCCGGGACCCGGCGATGTTCACCGAGGACATGGCCGCCAAGCGGCAGCCCCGCTCGGGCTACGCCAAGGACGTGCTCGAGGTCGAGGGCTACGTCCGCGGCTTCGCCCGGCGTCGTCCCGACGTGGCCGTCACCACCCTGCGGGCGGCCAACACGGTCGGCCCCGGGGTGTCCTCGCCGCTGACCGACTACTTCCGCCTGCCCGTGGTCCCCACGGTCGCGGGCTACGACCCGCGGCTGCAGCTGCTGCACGAGGCCGACCTGCTCGAGGTGCTCGCACACTCCGCCCTGGCCGGGGTGCACGGCACCTTCAACATCGCCGGCGACGGGGTGCTCATGCTGTCGCAGGCGCTGCGCCGGCTCGGGAAGCCGACCGTGCCGGTGCCCGGCTTCGCGATCGCCACGGCGGGGACGCTGTCGCGCCGGTCCGGCGTGAGGCGGCTGCAGAACGAGCTCACCGGCTCGCTGGTCTTCGGGCGGGGGATCGACACGACCCGCATGCACGAGGTGCTGGGCTTCGAGCCCGGTTTCACCACCGCGGAGGCCTTCGCCGACTTCGGGCGCTCGATCTCCCCCGGGCTGCTGCCCCGCCGACGCGAGGAGTCCGTGTCGCCGATCGGCGCGACCCGTCTGCACGAGGCCCGGGCCGGAGGTGCGCAGCATGGCTGACGCCGAGGTGATCCCGCTGGGCACCCGCGGCCGCCCCGGGCGGGGCTCGGGGAACGCCAAGCCGTCGTCGGCCGCGCGCACCCTGGCCCCGGCTGCCGCCCGCCGCAAGGCCGTGCCGCCGCCGCGTACCCCTCCCGACGCGCCCGCCGACCCGCCGCGGTCGGTCCCCCCGGTCGCCCCCCGTCTGGCCCGCGACGAGCCCGTCGCGGTCGAGCCGACCCCCCCGCCCCACGACGAGCCCACGGCCGCGACCGCCGCGCCCGCTGCGGACGAGTCCGACCCGCCCCGCGCCCGGGTCCGCGACCGCGAGCCCGCCGGAGGCATCCCGGTCGGGGGAGTGGGTGGCAGCGCTGACCTCCGCCGCCCGGGAGGTGTTCGGCGACCGCTGGGAGCAGCCGCACCGCCGAGCTGCTGGCCTTCCTGCGGCGGCGGGTGACCGGGGACTTCGAGGTCGACGAGTACGGCTACGACGCCGAGGTGGCCGAGCGCTTCATGCTGGCCGCGTTCCGCCCGCTGAAGGAGAAGTGGTTCCGCATCGAGGTCCGCGGCGCGGAGAACATCCCCGCCGAGGGCGGCGCCCTGGTCGTGTCCAACCACTCGGGCACCGTCCCGGTCGACGGCGTGATGACGATGGTCTCCGTCCACGACGAGACCGGGCGCACGCTCCGCCCGCTCGGCGCCGACCTCGTGTTCCGGCTGCCCGTGGTGGGCGGGCTGGCGCGCAAGGGCGGGGCCACGCTGGCCTGCAACGAGGACGCGCAGCGGATGCTGAGCGGCGGTGAGCTGGTCGGGGTCTGGCCGGAGGGCTTCAAGGGCATCGGCAAGCCGTTCTCCGAGCGCTACAAGCTGCAGCGCTTCGGCCGGGGCGGCTTCGTGTCGGCCGCCATCCGGACCGGGGTGCCGATCGTGCCGTGCTCGGTGGTGGGTGCGGAGGAGATCTACCCCCTGGTCGGCAACGTGCCGGCGCTGGCCCGGCTGCTCGGCCTGCCCTACCTGCCGATCACGCCGTTCTTCCCCCTGCTCGGGCCCGCTCGGACTGGTGCCGCTGCCCTCGAAGTGGCTCATCGAGTTCGGGGAGCCGATCCGCACCGACGCCTACGACGAGGGCGCGGCCGACGACCCGATGCTGGTCTTCAACGTCACCGACCAGGTGCGCGAGACCATCCAGCAGACGCTGTACACGCTGCTGATGCAGCGCCGGTCGGTCTTCGGCTGACCGGCTGACGGGCCCCGGACCGGGCGTCAGGGCTCGACGACCGGCCCGTCGCCGGCCGCGGACGTGTCCCCCGCGGCGTCCGACCCGTCGCCGCTGGACGGGTCCGTGGTGTCGTCCACGCCGCCCCCGGTGGTGCGACCGTCCGCGGAGTCGCCACCGCCCGAGCCGCCGGAGTCCCCCGAGTCACTCGTGTCCACCGGGTCGGCGGAGCTCGACGGCTCGGAGGGCTGTCTCGGTCTGCGTGGGCTCGGGGCTCGGGTCCGGCGTGGGGGTGTCGGTCGGCTCCGGGCTGGGCGTCGGCGAGGGCGCGTCCGTGCCCGGCGCCTCGGAGGAGGGGGCCGGGGTGGTGGGGGCCGAGGTGCCCGACCCGTCCGGCGCCGCCGTACCGTCCTCGGTGGGTCCGCTGCCCGCGTCCGGGGCGGAGCCGGGCAGCGGGCCGGGGAGGCGGTCGGTCCGCCGATGGTGCCGCCGAACAGGCCGCCACCGTCCGGCAGGCCGCCGGCCGTGCCGGCGCCACCCGACGAGCCGCTCAGCAGGCCGCCGCCGGTCACCTGGCCGTCGTCACCCGGCTGGTCGCCCGACGGCGTCGACAGCACCGGCGGCAGCGGCACGACCGGGTCGCCGGAGCAGGCCGGACAGGTCTGCACCGCCTCGCCGTCCAGGTCCTGGATGAACGACGCGGTGTCGCTGAGCCCGGTGCGCACCTCGGAGGACGAGCCCCGGGCCAGGTCGGCCATGGTGTCCACGCTGTCGGCGGTGAAGGCCCGCACCGTCGCGATGACCTCCGGGTCGTCGTCCTCGCCGGAACGAGTCGGTCAGCAGCCGTACGCCCTCGCGGGCCTGGTCGGCGAAGGTCCGCAGGGTCGGCGGCACCTGGGCCCGGCGGTCGGCCGCGCCGGCCTGCAGCTCGCGGACCTCGTCCAGCCGGCGACCCGCCTGGGTCAGCAGGTCCCGGCCGCGGCCCTCGGGCGAGGTCGACAGCGTGACCGCCGCCCGCTCGAGGCCGCGCTTGACCGGGTAGAGCGCGTCGCCGGGGATGGCCTCCTGCGCGGCGGAGGCCATCCCGGCGCTGCCGCCGAGCAGTCACCGCCGCGGCAGGCGCGACGGCGACCAGGCCGGCGCTCCCGCTTGCGTGCGGGTGCCGCGGTCGGCAGCGACCAGCGGCCGGCGTCCGCAGGGTGAGCGCCGGCCGTCCTCGGCCGCCACCTCGAGCAGGCGGTCGCGCAGGTCGGCGGCGAACGCCGGGTCGGGGACCACGGGGCGCCGGCCCTCCTCGCGCAGCGCCGCGACCAGCTGCAGCAGGCCGACGACCTCGGGGCTCCCCCCGGACGTGGCGTCGGCACCTTCGCCGTCCCACGCCTCCAACCGTCGCGCGAAGTCCTCGGCGCGACGGCGTGAGCCGGACAGGGGCGTCATCGTGGTCCTCGCAGGCGGGCGGGGCGGGCGGCGGGCGGTAGGTCGAGCGGGCAGGTGGGCTGGAGGCCGGGATCGGTGCGGCCGCTCGTCAGGCTCAACGAGCCGGGGCGCACGCAGGTTACGGGCGGTCATCGCAGCCCCTCGGGCAGCGGCCGCGGCCAGGCTGCGTACGCCGCGCAGCTGGAGCTGCTTGACCGCTCCGTCGCTGCGGCCGAGGACCTGGGCCGTCTCCGCGATCGAGAGGCCCTGCAGGAACCGCATGATCAGGCACTCCTGCTGCTCGTGCGGCAGCTCGGTCAGCGCCCGGAGCAGGGTCTCGTTGGTCAGGGAGGCCAGCACCGCGGACTCCGGTCCCTCCGTCGACCGGTCGTGCGGGCCGATGTCGTCGGTCGGCGAACTCCAGCCGGGTCCGGCCGGCCTTGAAGTGGTCGGTGGTGAGGTTGCGGGCGATGGTCATCAGCCACGCGCCGAAGTCCTTGCCCTGCCAGCGGAAGGACCCCATGCTTCGCAGCGCCCGGAAGAACGTCTCGGAGGTGAGGTCCTCCGCCAGCGCGACCGACCCGACCCGGTAGTAGACGAACCGGTAGACCGAGGCGTGGTAGTGGTCGTAGAGCTGCCCGAACGCCTCCGCGTCGCCGCCCCGGGCCAGCTCGACCAGCGCGCATCAGGCGCCGCGGCCTCGGCCGCGTCGGGGGCCGACGAGGCGGCGCGGTCGGCGTCGTCGTGGCCGCCGCGCGGCTGCCGGCGGCACCGCGTCGGCGCGCACCGCGTCGAGCCGGTCTCCGAGAGCAGCCACCCGGCCGCCGTGCACGCCGGTGCCCGTGGCCACCTCCAGCGGCGCCTCCAGGACGGCGGCGACCAGGCGGCGCAGCGCGTCGAGCCCGGAACGGGTCACGTCGTCGGTGCTCGGCATCATCGACTCCTCTCCCGGCTCGGCGGAGCGGGCTCCGCGCCCGGACCCACCGCCCCGCGGGTCGACCCAGGTTAGGCGTGCCGCGCACCGGTGCTTGGGAACCTCGGGCGGCGACTCGGTCGGGTCAGCGCACCTGGCGGCGGAGCGCCACCGCCGCCGCGACGCCGCCGGTCGCCGCCCCCGCCAGCCCGGCGCCGAGCAGCCCGGCGCGGGCCGCCTTGCGGCCGGTGCGGTAGTCGCGGATCCGCCAGCCCTGGCGCGCGGGCGTGGTCGCGCAGCCGGGCGTCGGGGTTGATCACGCACGGGTCGCCGACCAGGCTCAGCATCGGCAGGTCGTTGTAGGAGTCGGAGTACGCCGAGCAGCGGGCCAGGTCGAGGCCCTCGCGCTCGGCCAGCGCCGCGACCGCCTCCGCCTTGGCCGGCGCCGTGCAGCATCTCGCCGACCAGCCGGCCGGTGTAGACGCCGTCGACGTGCTCGGAGACCGTGCCCAGCGCCCCGGTCAGGCCCGAGCCGGCGGGCGATGATGCGAGGCGATCTCGACCGGCGCGGCGGTCACCAGCCACACCCGCTGGCCCTGGTCGAGGTGCAGCTGGGCCAGCGCCCGGGTGCCCGGCCAGATCCGGTGCGCCATCGCCTCGTCGAAGATCTCCTCGCTCGAGCTGCCTCCAGCTCGCTGACCCGGTGGCCCTCGATGAAGGCCAGCGCGGAGGCGCGGGCCTCGGCGACGTGCTCGGGGTCCTCGACCCCGACGACCCGGAAGTACGCCTGCTTCCAGGCGGCGCCCAGGATGTCGCGGGTGGTGAAGAAGTCGCGGCGGTGCAGCCCGCGGGCCAGGTGGAAGATCGAGGCGCCCTGCATGACGGTGTTGTCGACGTCGAAGAAGGCCGCGGCCGTCCGGGTCCGGCGGGGTCGCCAGGGAGGTCTCGACCTCGGCGGCGGCGGCCGCGGCCTCGCCCGCCAGCGGCGACCGGCTGCGCAGGTCGGGGGCCGTGCCGGGCGTCGGGCGGACCCGCCCGGGGCCCGCGGTCGGGGCGTCGCCGGTCGCTCACGGCGGCAACCCTAGTGGCCGCCGGGACGGGTCCCTCCCGCCTGGGCGTGTGCGAGACTCGGCCGCGTGACCGCCCACCTCGCCGAGCTGCTGTCCCGGGCGGCGGCCGAGGTCCCGGACCGCGTCGCGCTGGTCGAGGCGGCGACCGGGCGCCGGGTCACCTGGGCCGAGCTCGACGCCGAGGTCGACCGCGTCGCGCCGCGGGCTGCGGGCGCTGGGCCTGGTCGCCGGCTACCGGGTGGTGGTCGCGCTGGCCAACCGCGTCGAGTTCGTGACGGCCTACCTCGGCGTGCTGCGGGCGGGGCTGGTCGCCGTGCCCGGTCAACCCGCGCTCGGCCACCGGCGAGCTGGTCCGGCTGCTCGCCGACTGCGGCGCCCGGCTCGTGGTCGCCGACGCCGCCACGGTCACCACGGTGCGCCAGGCGGTGGCCGGCCTCGAGGACGCGCTGGTCGGCGCCGACGAGGAGCTGCGCCGCACCACCGCCGTGCCCCGGGTCGTCGTCGTCGGGGCGCCGACGCTGCCGGGCGAGACGTCGTACGACGACCTGCTGCGCGGCGACCGGCGCCGGACGACCCGCCGTCGCGAGCCGACCCCGAGCGGCTGGCGGTGCTGCTCTACACCAGCGGCACGTCGGGACGCCCCCGCGCCGCGATGCTCAGCCACCGAGCGCTGCTGGCCAACATCGAGCAGGCGGCGCCGGTCGAGCCGCCGATGCTCACCGGCGACGACGTGGTGCTCGGGGTGCTGCCGCTGTTCCACGTCTACGGCCTCAACGCCGTGCTGGGCCAGGTGCTGCGCCAGCGGGCCCGGCTGGTGCTGGTCGACGGCTTCGACATGGAGGACTCGCTCGCGGTCATCGAGGACGAGGCGGTCACGGTGCTGCCGGTGGCGCCGCCGGTCTTCGCCTACTGGCAGGCCGTCCCCGACCTGCGCGAGCGGCTGAGCGGGGTGCGGCTGGTGCTGTCCGGGTCGGCGCCGCTCTCCCCGCGAGCTGGTCGACGGCTTCACCGCAGCGCACCGGCATCGACGGTGCACCAGGGCTACGGCCTGACCGAGGCGGCCCCGGTGGTCACCTCGACGCTGTGCCAGCGGCGCGCGCGCCAAGCCGGGCTCGGTCGGGCGCCGCCCTGCCGGGCGTCGAGATCCGGCTCGTCGACGAGGCCGGCCACGCGCCCGAGGGCGGGGACGCCGGCGAGATCTGGGTCCGCGGCGCCAACCTGTTCAGCGGCTACTGGCCCGACGGCGCCGACGGCCCGGACGCGGGGGGCTGGTACGCCACCGGCGACGTCGGCTTCCTCGACCCCGACGGCGACCTGTTCCTCGTCGACCGGCTCAAGGAGCTGGTCATCGTCTCCGGGCTTCAACGTCTACCCGCGTCGAGGTCGAGGAGGTGCGTCACCGAGCTCGACGGGGTGGCCGAGGCCGCGGTGATCGGCACGCCCGCACGAGCGCACCGGCGAGGCGGTGGTCGCCTACGTGCCGCGCGGCTCCCGGGTCGTCGCGCGCCGACGACGACGGAGCTCGCGCCGGCTGGTGCGCGAGCACTGCGCCGTCCGGCTGGCCCGGTTCAAGCAGCCCACCGAGGTGCACGTGGTCGAGCGAGCTGCCGCACACCGTCACCGGCAAGGTGGCCAAGGGCCGGCTGCGGGCGGACCGGCGCCGGCGCAACGCTGGGGCTGCTCGAGTGACCGGGCCGCCGGTGCCTCGCGGCGGCCCCCGGGTCATGCTCTACTCCAAGCCCGGCTGCCACCTGTGCGACGACGCCCGGGCGGTGGTCGTCGACGGTCTGCGCCGAGCTCGGCGAGTCCTACGACGAGGTCGACATCACCGCCGGCCCGGACGCCGCCGAGCTGACGCGCGGCGCTACGGCGAGGAGATCCCGGTGACCTTCGTCGACGGGGCCCAGCACGACTTCTGGCGGGTCGACGCCGGCCGGCTGCGCCGCGCTGCCTGGGGCGCTGCGGCCCTCGGGCGCTGAGGCGCTCGTGAGAACCCCCGGTGGCGGTGAGACGGGTCACGTGTGCTAGGCGGTCCGGTGCCCGCTCAGTTTGTTCTCGCGTTCACAAACTCCTAGAGTGAGGTCGCTGCCGGCCACCGCGGTCGACAGGCGTCCGGCGACGCGCCCACGCCCAGCGACACGTCAGGAGAAGCGTGACCTCGCCACGTAGCCCTCGGACCGGGACCCCGCCACGGGGGCCTCCCGTCGCGCCGGCGCCCGGTCGGAGGCGCCGGAGCGCGGCATCCCCGAGGCCACCGTCGCCCGGCTGCCGGTCTACCTGCGCGCCCTGATCGGCCTCTCCGAGCGGGGCACCGCGACCTGCTCCAGCGAGGAGCTCGCCGCCGCGGCCGGGGTCAACAGCGCCAAGCTCCGCAAGGACCTGTCCTACCTCGGCTCCTACGGCACCCGCGGCGTCGGGTACGACGTGGAGTACCTCCGCTACCAGATCGCCCGCGAGATCGGGGTCACCCAGGACTGGCCGGTCGTCATCGTCGGGATCGGCAACCTGGGGCACGCGCTGGCCAACTACAGCGGCTTCTCCTCGCGCGGCTTCCGGATCGTCGCGCTGCTCGACGCCGACCCCGAGCGGCAGGGCGAGGACGTCGGCGGCCTGGGCATCCGGCCCTTCGACGAGATCGAGGCGCTCGTCGAGGAGCACGCCGTCGCCATCGGCGTCATCGCCACCCCGGCCGCCGGCCGCCCAGGCCGTCTGCGACCGGCTCGTCGCGGCCGGGCGTCACCAGCATCCTCAACTTCGCCCCGGCCGTGCTCTCGGTGCCCGACGGGGTCGACGTCCGCAAGGTCGACCTGTCCATCGAGCTGCAGATCCTCGCCTACCACGAGCAGCGCAAGGTCCCTGGCGGACCCGGCGGCCGGGTCCCTGGGGACCATGGCCGACGGCACCGCGCTGGACGGGGCGGTGGGCGCATGAGCGTCCTGGTCGTGGGCGTCTCCCACAAGACCGCGCCGGTCTCGGTGCTCGAGCGGCTCGCCGCTCGACGCCGACGGGGTCGACAAGCTGGTGCACGCCGTCGCCGGCGGCCGAGCACGTGCTCGAGGCCACCGTGCTGGCCACCTGCAACCGGGTGGAGATCTACGCCGAGGTCGACCGCTTCCACGGCAGCGTCGAGGCGGTCTCCCGGCTGCTGTGCGAGCTGGCCGACGAGGCAGCCCGAGGACGTCGTGCCGCACCTCTACGTGCACTACGACGACGGCGCCGTCTCGCACCTGTTCCACGTCGCCGCCGGCCTCGACTCGATGGTGGTCGGCGAGGGCCAGATCCTCGGCCAGGCCCGCGAGGCGCTGCGGGTCGGCCAGGAGGCCGGCACCATCGGCCCCGCGCTCAACGTGCTGTTCCAGCAGGCGCTGCGCGTCGGCAAGCGGGTGCACGCCGAGACCGACATCGACCGCGCCGCCCCGTCGCTGGTCGCGCTGGCCCTGGACCGCGCCGCCGAGCACGTCGGGCCCGATCGCGGGCAAGCGGGTCGCTCGTGGTCGGCGCCGGCTCGATGGCCGCGCTGGCCGTCGCGACCGTCTCCCGCCTCGGCGCCGCCGACGTCGTCGTCGCCAGCCGCACCGAGGCGCACGCGCCGGCGCCTCGCCGAGCAGTACGACGGCCGCGCGGTCCCGCTCGACCGCAGGTGCAGGAGCGCGCTGGCCGACGCCGACGTGCTGGTCTCCTGCACCGGCGCCACCGGCGTGGTGCTGCCGCTCGCGCGTCGTGGCGGCCGCCCGGGCCGAGGCCGAGCGCCCGCTGGCCGTCATCGACCTGGCGCTGCCGCACGACGTGGACCCGGCCGTGGCCGAGCTGCCCGGCGTCGCGCTGTTCGGCCTGGCCCGGCTGGCCGAGGAGGTCAACGACGAGGCGACGGCGCCGGCGACGTCGCCGCGGTCCGCGGCGATCGTCGCGCAGGAGATCGCCGCCTTCCTGGCCGCCCGCGCGCTCGGCCACCGTGACCCCGACCGTCGTCGCGCTGCGCACGATGGCCACCGGGGTCGTCGAGGCCGAGATGGAGCGGCTCGACGCCCGGCTGCCCGGCCTGGACCCGGCGGTGCGCGGCCGAGGTCGAGCACGCCGTGCGCCGGGTCGCCGACAAGCTGCTGCACCAGCCGACCGTGCGGGTCAAGGAGCTGGCCAACGAGACCGGCGCGGTCTCCTACGCCGCGGCCCTGGCCGAGCTGTTCTCCCTCGACCCCGACGCCGTCGAGGCCGTCACCCGGGCGGAGGGCGTCGCGATGAGCGACGCACCCGGCCCGTGCATCCGGCGTCGGCACCCGTGCGCTCGCGCGCTGGCCCGCACCCAGTCCGAGCAGGTGGCCGCAGCTGCTGCGCGCGGCGCTCGGGCGCGACGGTCGAGCTGGTCGACGTGACCACCGAGGGCGACGTCTCCCGCGCCCCGCTGGCCACCATCGGCGGCACCGGCGTGTTCGTCAGCGCCCTGCGCGAGGCGCTGCTGCGCGGCGACGTCGACGTCGCGGTGCACTCCCTCAAGGACCTGCCGACGACCCCGCACCCGGGCGATCGCGCTGGCCGCCGTACCCGCCGCGGGAGGACCCGCGCGACGCGGTCGTCGCCCGCGACGGGCTCACGCTCGGCGAGCTGCCCGCCGGCTGCGCGGATCGGCACCGGCTCGCCGCGGCGGGCCGCCCAGCTGCACGCGCTCGGTCTCGGTTTCGACGTGGTGGCGATCCGTGGCAACGTGGACACCCGGATCCGCAAGGTGGCCGCGGGCGAGGTCGACGCCGTCGTGCTGGCCCGGGCCGGGCTCGCGCGGCTCGGACCGGCTGGACGAGGTGACCGAGGTGCTCGACCCGCTGCAGATGCTGCCCGCCCCCGGGCAGGGTGCGCTGGCGGTCGAGTGCCGGGCTCGAGCGACCACGCTGGTCGACCGAGGTGCGCGGCGCGCTCGACGACCCGCGGACCCGGGCCGCGGTGACCGCCGAGCGCGCGGTGCTGGCCGCGCTCGAGGCCGGCTGCTCGGCCCCGGTCGGGGCGCTGGCCGAGGTCGCCGAGGGCGACGACGGCGACGAGCTGTGGCTGCGGGCGGTGGCGCTGTCGCTCGACGGCGCGCTGGCCGTACGGCGGTCGGCCACCGGGTCGCCGCAGGACGCCGAGAAGGTCGGCCGGGCGCTGGCGCGAGGAGATGCTGGACGACGGGGCCGCCGCCCTCATCGAGGAGCAGGCCTCATGACGAGCACCAGCACGACCAGGACGCAGCACACGCAGCACCGAGAAGGCGACCTGAGCACCAGCCCACCACCAAGAGCAAGAAGGCGACTGTGAGCCGAGCACCGGCACGGCAGCCACCGAAGAAGACCTCCGCCGGCCGCCAGCAGCGGCGGCCGAGACGGCCGAGGCGCCGGTGCGCGTCCGCGCTGCCGGTCGGGCTTCGTGTCGTTCGTGGGCAGCGGCCCCGGCGACCCCGACCTGCTGACGCGTGCGCGCCGCGGACCTGCTGCGGCAGGCCGAGGTCGTGGTCACCGAGGCCCCCGAGCCACGCCGCGCTGGTCGCGGCGTTCTGCCCCGCGGGCCGAGGTCGTCGACGGCGGCTTCGGCCAGGACGGCCAGCCGCTGACCCACGCCGGCCGCGCCAAGGTGGTCGTCCGAGCAGGCCAAGACGGGCCGGCGGGTGGTCCGGCTGATGGCCGGCGACCCGTTCCTCTACGCCTCCGGCCCCGAGGAGGCGCAGGCCTGCGTCAAGGCCGGCGTCGGCTTCGAGATCGTCCCCGGCGTGTCTCGTCGGTGACCGCCGTGCCGGCGTACGCCGGGGTGCCGCTGACCGACAAGACGCACCGCGAGGTCGCGGTGGTCAACTGCTCCGAGGCGAAGATCGACTGGTCGGCCTACGCCGACGACCGCACCCTGGTCCTGCTGTCCGCGGTCGGCACCATCGACGCGACGTCGCCGCGGCCCTGGTCGCGGCCGGCCGCAGCCCGGAGACCCCGGTCGCGATGACCCGCGTCGGCACCACCACCGAGCAGGAGACCGTCGTCTCCACCCTGGCCCGGATCGGCGCCGACGCCGCGGGCCGCCCGGATGTCCCCGCCGGCGGTCACCGTCATCGGCGACGTGGTGGACCTGCGCAGCACGCTGTCCTGGTTCGAGACCAAGCCGCTGTTCGGCTGGCGGGTGCTGGTGCCGCGCACCAAGGAGCAGGCCGGCTCGCTGTCGGCGCGGCTGCGCAGCTACGGCTCGGTGCCCGAGGAGGTGCCGACCATCTCGGTCGAGCCGCCGCGCAACCCGCAGCAGATGGACAAGGCCATCCGCGGCCTGGTCGAGGGCCGCTACGAGTGGATCGCGTTCACCTCGGTCAACGCGGTGCGGGCGGTGCGGGAGAAGTTCGACGAGTACGGCCTGGACGCGCGCGCGTTCTCCGGGCTGAAGATCGCCGCGGTCGGCGACAAGACCGCCGCGGCCATGCGAGGCCTGGGGCCTGCGGGCCGACCTGGTGCCCTCCGGCGAGCAGTCCGCCGCGGCCTGCTGGAGGACTGGCCGCCGTACGACGACCTGCTCGACCCGATCAACCGGGTGTTCCTGCCGCGCGCCGACATCGCCACCGAGACCCTGGTGGCCGGGCTGCTCGACCTGGGCTGGGAGGTCGACGACGTCACCGCCTACCGCACGGTGCGGGCCGACCCCGCCGCCGGCGCCGACCCGCGAGGCGATCAAGACCGGCAAGTTCGACGCGGTCGTGTTCACCTCCTCCTCGACGGTGCGCAACCTGGTCGGCATCGCCGGCAAGCCGCACGCCTCGACGGTCATCGCGGTCATCGGCCCGGCCACGGCCAAGACGGCCGAGGAGCACGGCCTGCGGGTCGACGTGCTCGCGCCCGTCGCCGTCGGTGGAGGTGCTGGTCGACGCGCTGGCCGACTTCGGCGCCGCCCGCCGGGCCTCCCTGGTCGAGGCCGGGCAGCCGGTCACCCGGCCCTCCGAGCGGCGGCCCTCGGCCCGCCGCCGGGCCACCTGACTCACCGACCCGGCCGGCCTCCGGGCGCCCAGGCCGGAGATGACGCGTGAGCGCACGCTTCCCCGTGGTCCGGCCGCGCCGGCTGCGCCGCACGCCGGCGCTGCGCGCGGCTGGTCGCCGAGACCACGCTGGAGGCGCGTCAGCTGGTGCTGCCGGTGTTCGTCCGGGAGGGCGCCGACCGAGCCGGTGCCGATCTCCAGCATGCCCGGGGTCGTGCAGCACACCCGGGACTCGCTGCGCGGCGGCCGCCACCGAGGCGGCCGAGCTCGGGCTCGGCGGGATCATGCTGTTCGGCGTGCCGGAGCACAAGGACGCCCTGGGCTCGCGGGGCGGTCGACCCCGACGGCATCCTCAACCGTGGCCGATCGCCGACTGCGTCGCCGAGGTCGGCGACGCGCTGCCGGTGATGGCCGACCTGTGCCTCGACGAGTTCACCGACCACGGCCACTGCGGGGTGCTGACCCCCTCCGGCGCGGTCGACAACGACGCCACCCTCGAGGTGTACGCCGAGATGGCCCGCGTGCCAGGCCGCGGCCGGCGTCGACCTCGTCGGCCCGAGCGGCATGATGGACGGCCAGGTCGGCGTGATCCGCGCCGCGCTGGACGGGGCCGGCCACCAGGACGTGGCGATCCTGGCCTACTCCGCGAAGTACGCCTCCGCCTTCTACGGCCCCTTCCGCGAGGCCGTCGACTCCTCGCTGCAGGGCGACCGGCGGACCTACCAGCAGGACGGCGGCAACGTCGTCGAGGGCGTCCGCGAGGCGCTGCTCGACGTCGACGAGGGCGCCGACCTGGTCATGGTCAAGCCCGCCCTGGCCTACCTCGACGTGGTGCGCGCGGTCCGCGAGGCCGTCGACGTGCCCGTCGCGGCGTACAACATCTCCGGCGAGTACGCCATGGTCGAGGCCGCCGCCGCCAACGGCTGGATCGACCGGGACGCCGCGATCCTGGAGACGCTGACCTCGATCCGTCGCGCCGGCGCCGACGTGATCCTGACCTACTGGGCCGCCGAGGTCGCCGGCCGCCTGTGAGGCCGCGTCGCTGACAGCCGGCGTCGTCACGTCTCACACCGGCCGGGACCCGGCCGGGTTCGTGGTCTGCGCCGGGCGCGGGGGAGAATGGCCGGGTGACCGTCTCCCCACCGTCCACGACCTCATCGGCCCCCACCACGGAGTCCGCGGCGCTGTTCGCGCGGGCGCACGCCGTGACCCCGGGCGGCGTGAACTCCCCGGTGCGGGCGTTCAACGCCGTCGGCGGCACCCCCCGCTTCATCGACCGCGCCGCAGGGCCCGTAGCTCACCGACGTCGACGGCACCGAGTACGTCGACCTGGTCGGCAGCTGGGGCCCGATGCTGCTCGGCCACGCCCACCCCGAGGTGCTGGAGGCGGTGCGCGCAGGCGGTCGCGCGCGGCACGTCGTACGGCACCCCGACCCGGCCCGAGGTCGAGCTGGCCGAGGAGATCGTCGCCCGCACCCCGCGTCGAGAAGGTCCGCCTGGTCTCCTCGGGCACCGAGGCCACCATGTCCGCCATCCGGCTGGCCCGCGGCTTCACCGGCCGCGACCTGGTCGTGAAGTTCGCGGGCTGCTACCACGGCCACGTCGACTCGCTGCTGGCCCAGGCCGGCTCCGGGCTGGCCACGCTGGCCGTCCCGGGCACGCCCGGCGTGCCGGCCGCCGCCGACCGCCGGCACCATCGTGCTGCCCTACAACGACCCGGCCGCGGTGCAGGCGGCGTTCGCCGAGCACGGCGACGACATCGCCTGCCTCATCACCGAGGCCGCGCCCGGCAACATGGGGGTGGTCCCGCCCGAGCCCGGGTTCAACGGCATGCTGGCCGCGACCTGCGCCGCGCACGGCGCGCTGTTCGTCAGCGACGAGGTGATGACCGGCTTCCGGGTCACCCGCTCGGGCCACTACGGGCTGGACGGCGCCGTCGAGGGCTGGAAGCCCGACCTGATGCACCTTCGGCAAGGTCATGGGCGGCGGCTTCCCGGCCGCGGCGTTCGGCGGCCGGGCCGACGTGATGTCGATGCTGTCGCCGGAGGGGCCGGTCTACCAGGCCGGCACCCTGTCGGGGAACCCGGTCGCCACCACCGCCGGGCTCACCACGCTGCGGCTGGCCACCGACGAGGTCTACGCCCACCTCGACCGCGCGGCGCAGGTGGTCCGCGAGGCCGCCGGCGCCGCGCTGGTCGAGGCCGGCGTGCCGCACGTCGTGCAGCACGTCGGCAACATGTTCAGCGTGTTCTTCACCGACGAGGGCGTCGACCGGGGTCCGCGACTTCGCCGGCGCCGCCGCCCAGCACCCCGAGCGCTACAAGGCCTTCTTCCACGCCATGCTCGAGCAGGGCGTCTACCTGCCGCCCAGCGCGTTCGAGGTCTGGTTCCTCTCCGCCGCGCACGACGACGCGGCCCTGGACCGGGTCCTGTCCGCGCTGCCCGCCGCGGCCCGGGCCGCCGCCGCCGTGCCGCGTCGGGCCGGGACGGCCTGATGGCCGAGCGGACGACCGTCCACCTGCTGCGCCACGGCGAGGTGCACAACCCCGACGGGGTCCTCTACGGCCGGCTGCCCGGCTACCACCTCTCCGACGCTGGGCCGGCAGATGGCCCAGCGGGTGGCCGACGCGATCGGCGACCGCGACATCGTCCACGTGGTGGCCTCGCCGCTGGAGCGGGCCCAGGAGACGGCCGCGGCCGATGGCGCTGGCCCGCGGGGTCGACATCGTCACCGACGCCCGCGTCATCGAGTCCACCAACGTCTTCGAGGGCGCCGGTTCAGCGTCGGCGACGGCATCATCCGCCGGCCGAGCTCCTGGCCGCACCTGTGGAACCCGTTCCGGCCGTCGTGGGGCGAGCCCTACACCGAGGTCGCGGCCCGGATGATGGCCGCCGTGCACGACGCCCGCGACGCGGCCCGCGGCCACGAGGCCGTGGTCGTCTCCCACCAGCTGCCGATCTGGACCACGCGGCTGCACGTGGAGCACCGCTCCTTCCTGCACCACCCGCGCCACCGGCAGTGCACGCTGGCCAGCCTGACCTCGCTGGTCTTCGACGGTGACACGCTCTCGCTGCTGCGCTACTCCGAGCCGGCCGCCGACCTCATCCCGGTCAAGGACCGGAACAAGTCGTTCTCCTCGGGCAGCGGCCCGGCGGGCGACGCCACCGACCAGACGCCCCCGTCGTGAGCCGCCGCCCGGGTCAGGTCCGTGCTGGGCGCCGTGGTCGGTGCCCTGCTGCTGCCGGCGGCCCTGGCGGGCTGCTCGGGCAACGACGTCGGGCGGCTCCGGCAACCAGGGGTACGTCGCCGGCAAGGGCATCATCACGACGGTCAGCCCGGCCGACCGCAAGGAGCCGGGGATGGTCGCCGGCACCACCCTGGCCGGCCGGGACACCTCTCGCTGGCCGACTACCGCGGGCAAGGTCGTGGTGGTCAACGTCTGGGGCTCCTGGTGCCCGCCGTGCCGGGCCGAGGCGCCGATGCTGGCCGCCGCCGCCCGCGACCTGTCCGGCGACGACGTGGTGTTCCTCGGCATCAACTCCCGCGACCCCGAGAAGGCCGGCCCGCAGGCCTTCGTGCGCCGCTTCGAGGTGCCCTACGACTCCATCTACGACCCCGACGGGCGCACCCTGCTGGCCTTCCGCGGCACCCTGCCGGCCAACGCCATCCCCAGCACCGTGGTCATCGACCGGCAGGGCCGGGTAGCGGCCAGCGTGATCGGCTCGGTCACCCGGACCACCCTCTACGACCTCGTCGAGGACGCGGGCGCGGAGACGGGGGCGTGAGCGGGCTGGGCGTGACGGGAGTGGGCGACGCCTTCCGGGACACCGTGCTGTCCGGGTCGCTGCTGCTGGCCCTGCCGGTGGCCCTGGTCGCCGGCCTGGTCTCGTTCTTCTCGCCCTGCGTGGTGCCGCTGCTGCCGGGCTACCTCTCCTACGCCACCGGCCTGTCCGGCGTCGACCTGGAGGACGGCCGGCGCGGCCGGATGCTGCTGGGCAGCCTGCTTGTTCGTGCTCGGCTTCTCGTTGGTCTTCGTCTCCTACGGGACGCTGTTCGGCTCGCTGGGTGACTGGCTGTTCATCTACCGCCGGCAGATCAGCGTGGTGCTCGGCGCCTTCACCATCCTCGTCGGGGTGGCCTTCGTCGGCCTCGTGCCGTTGCTGCAGCGCGACGTCCGCATCCACAAGGTGCCCGCGGTCGGGCTGGCCGCGGCGCCCCTGCTCGGCGTGCTGTTCGGGGTCGGCTGGACGCCGTGCATCGGCCCGACGCTGTCGGCCGTGCAGGCGCTGGCGGTCAACGAGGGCACGGCGGGCCGGGGCGCGCTGCTCAGCCTGGCCTACTCGCTGGGTCTCGGGCATCCCGTTCCTCGTGGCCGGGCTGGCCTTCCGGCGCATGCTCGGCGCGGTGCGCTGGGTCCGCCGCCACCAGGTCTGGGTCACCCGGGTGGGCGGCATGATGCTGATCGTGGTCGGCCTGCTGCTGGTCACCGGGCTGTGGGACCAGTGGGTCGTCGACCTGCAGTCCTGCGTCGGCGGCTTCGAGGTGGCCGTGTGAGCACCGACGTCCGTCCCCGCCCACGACCGAGGCCGGCGGGGCCGCCTCGACCCGCCCCCGCCGCCGTCCTCGCCCCCGGCGCTGAGCCCGGTCGAGCTGGCCCGCTGGGCCTGGCGGCAGCTGACCTCGATGCGCACGGCGCTGGTGCTGCTGTTCCTGCTCGCGCTCGCCGCGGTCCCCGGCTCGGTGGTGCCCGCAGCAGAACATCGACGCGGTCAAGGTGACCACCTGGAAGCCGACGCACCCCTCGCTCACCCCGGTCTACGAGCGACTGGGGCTCTTCGACGTCTACAGCTCGGTGTGGTTCTCGGCGATCTACATCCTGCTGATGGTCTCGCTGGTCGGCTGCGTCGTGCCGCGGCTGCGGGTCTACTGGCGGGCGATGCGGGCCCGCCCGCCGCGGGTGCCGCGGCGGCTCGGCCGGCTGCCGGAGTCGCGGCGCTTCGAGCTCGACGAGGACGCCCGAGGCGGTGCTGGAGCGGGCCCGCGCCGTGCTGCGCCGGCGGCGCTACCGGGTGGCCGTGGCAGGACGGTGCGGTGTCCGCGGAGAAGGGCTACCTGCGCGAGGCCGGCAACCTGCTCTTCCACCTCTCGGTGCTGGTGGTGCTGGTCGGCTTCGCGCTTCGGCCAGCTCTACGGCTACAAGGGCGGCGTGATCACCATCGTCGGGCAGGGCTTCTCCAACACGCTGAGCCAGTACGACGACTTCGCGCCCGGCACGCTGTTCGACCCCGACGACCTCGCCCCGCTGAGCTTCACCGTCGACGACTTCCACGTGAAGTGGCTGACCAGCGGGCCGGAGATGGGCCAGCCGCGCTCCTTCGACGCGGGCATCACCTACCGCGACCGCGCCGGCGCGCCCGCCGAGCGCAGCCACGACCTGGCGGTCAACCACCCGCTGTCGGCCGACGGCGCCAACGTGTTCCTGGTCGGCCACGGCTACGCCCCGGTCGTCACGGTCCGCGGCGGCGACGGCGGGTCGGCCTACAGCGGCCCGGTGGTGTTCCTGCCCCAGGACAGCTCGTTCGCGTCGTTCGGGGTGATCAAGGTGCCCGACGCCGGGCCCGAGCAGCTCGGCTTCGAGGGGCTCTTCCTGCCGACGTACGGCTTCACCATGGCGCGCGGGCCCTACTCCCAGTTCCCCGACACCCTGGACCCGGTGCTGTCCCTGGTGCCCTACCACGGCGACCTCGGCATGGACGGCGGCGCCGCCGCAGTCGGTCTACGCCCTCGACAAGGCCGGCCTGCGCACCTACCGCAGCACGGACCCCGCCGGCTGGGCCCGGACCGGCGCATCAAGCTCGACGGTCGGTCAGACGGTCCGGCTGCCCGACGGCACCGGGTCGATCCGCTTCGACGGGGTGCAGCGCTGGGTCAAGCTGCAGGTCAGCCACAGCCCCGGCAAGGGCATCGCGCTCGGCGGGGTGTTGCTCGGGATCCTCGGCCTGATGGGCTCGCTGTTCATCCGGCCGCGCCGGGCCTGGGTGCGGGTCGCGCCCTCCCGACGGCGACGGGCCCACGGACGGGTCCCGACGACGGTCCGCGGCGTACCGTGGTGGAGCTGGCCGGGCTCGACCGCAGCTCGGGTGGGGACCTGGGCGACGAGGTCGACGAGCTCGAGCGGCTGGTCCGGGGCGCCGCACCGCCGTCAGCACCGACCCAGCCCCGTCAGCACCCACAGCACCGTCGAGAGGGAGCACGCGTGAGCACCGCGGACTTCGCCGCCTTCAGCAACAACGCCATCATGTTCGCCTCGATCGTCTACGTGCTGGCGTTCCTGGCGCACCTGGTCGAGTGGGTGCTCGTGCGCTCGCTGCCGCGCGCGCCGACGAGGCGAGGCCCGCCAGGCCGTCAGCGTGGGCGCGGGCGCCTCGCTGCCCGTGGTCACCGACGGCGTGCCCGCCGCCCAGGAGGTCGACGAGCCAGGAGCAGCGGGTCGAGAAGTGCGGCCGGATCGGGGTCGCGCTGACCGTCGTCGGCTGCGTGCTGCACCTGCTCGGGCTCGGTCACCGCGGCCTGGGCTCGGACCCGGTGCGGGTGCCCTGGGGCAACATGTACGAGTTCACCCTGGCCGGCACGTTCGGCGTCAGCGTGATGTACCTGGTGCTGATGAGGCGCTACCACCTGCGCTGGATGGGCGTGCTGGTCACCGGCTTCCTGGTCGTCGTGCTGATGCTCGACCGTGCTGGTGCTCTACCAGGACGCCGGCCCGCTGGTGCCGGCGCTGCACTCCTACTGGCTGGCTATCCACGTGCTGGCGGCGGTCATCGCCTCGGGGGCCTTCGCGGTCGGCGCGCTCGACGCTGGTGCTGTTCCTGGTCAAGGACCGGGCCGAGCGCCGCGGCACGCTGCGGCCCCGGCGGCTACCTGTCCCGGCTGCCCGACCGACGGCGCTGGAGCGGGTGGCCTACCGGCTGAACGCCTTCGGCTTCCCGATCTGGACCTTCGCCGCGCTGGTCGCCGGGCCGATCTGGGCGGAGTACGCCTGGGGCAGCTACTGGAACTGGGACCCCAAGGAGGTGTGGGCGTTCATCACCTGGGTGATCTACGCCGCCTACCTGCACGCCCGCGCCACCGCCGGCTGGAAGGGCAAGGCCGCCGCGATCATCGCGCTGGTCGGCTTCGCGTCCCTGCTGTTCAACTTCGTCGGGATCAACTACTTCTTCGGCGGCGGGAGCATGCACTCCTACGCGCGGCTGAGCCGGCCGGGGTGGGCAGTGCGTCCGGCGGCCGTCGCTGTCGTCCGTCGGTCCTCGGCGCCGGTTGCGCGCGGTTGAGGTCGCGCAGGAAGTCCTCGTCGTCGTCCGGGGCCAGCGTCCGCGGCGTGGGGCCGCGGCGGGCTGCGGCGGCACGGCGCGCGGGCCGCCCCGCGTCGCGCTCGATGAGCCAGAAGAAGGCGTAGACGAGCGCCGCGAACACGATGACGACGAGCAGGAACTTACCCACGCCCCCAGCGTAGGCGTGCGCGCAAGGCCGGACCCCACCAGCTCGGACGCCGCCCAGGTCGAGGGATCAGGGCTGCCCGCCAACTACCCTGGGAGGCGTGAAGGAGTTCGCTGGTCTACACCCTGGCCCGCATCGGTCTGTTCGTGGCGTCGTTCGCGGTCGTCGCCGGTCTCTGGATGCTGCGTGACCGGGGCTGACCGGGTTCCCGTACTCTGGCCGCTCGTGATCGCCGCCGTCGTCTCGGCGGTGGCGTCGTACTACCTCCTGCGGGCCCGCGCGCCCGGTTCGCCGCCCGCGTCGACGCCCGGCGCGACCGGGATCACCCGCCGCTTCGAGGAGTCCCGGTCCAAGGAAGACCAGGACTAGCATGCGCGAGCCGCCGGTCGGGCCACCGGACGGATGCTGCCGCACGCCGGCCGCGCGACCGCGTCCTGGGTCGACGAGGCGATCCGCAAGGTCGAGGCGGACAGCAACCGCTCGGCCGACACCCACCTGCACGTCTTCCCGCTGCCGGCGACCTGGGACGTCGACCTCTACCTCAAGGACGAGTCGGTGCACCCGACCGGCTCGCTCAAGCACCGGCTGGCCCGCTCGCTGTTCCTCTACGCGCTCTGCAACGGCTGGATCCACGAGGGCACCACGGTCATCGAGGCGTCGTCGGGGTCGACCGCGGTCTCCGAGGCCTACTTCGCCCGGCTGCTCGGGCTGCCGTTCGTCGCGGTCATGCCGGCGTCCACCTCGCGCGGCAAGATCGACCTGATCGAGTTCCACGGCGGCCGCTGCCACCTCGTCGAGCGACCCCGGACGATGTACGACGAGGCCCGTCGGCTCGCCCAGGAGACCGGCGGGCACTACATGGACCAGTTCACCTACGCCGAGCGGGCCACCGACTGGCGCGGCAACAACAACATCGCCGAGTCGATCTTCGAGCAGCTCGCCCTGGAGCGGCACCCCGTGCCCGCGTGGGTGGTCGTGGGCGCCGGCACCGGCGGGACCTCGGCCACCATCGGCCGCTTCGTGCGCTACCGGCGCCACCACACCCGGCTGTGCGTGGTCGACCCGGAGAACAGCGCGTTCTTCGACGGCTGGGCCGCCGACGACCCCACCCACACCGTGCGGCCACCGGCCCCGGCTCGCGGATCGAGGGCATCGGGCGGCCCGCGGGTCGAGCCGTCGTTCAACCCGGCCGTGGTCGACGCGATGGTCTCGGTGCCCGACGCCGCCTCCATCGCGGCGATGCGCTGGTGCAGCGCGGTGACCGGCCGGCTGGTCGGCGGGTCCACCGGCACCGCGCTGTGGGGCGCCCTGCGGCTGGTCGCCACGATGCGGCGCGAGGGCACCGCGGGCAGCGTGGTGACGCTGCTCTGCGACGGCGGCGAGCGCTACGCCTCGACGTACTACGACGACGACTGGCTGGCCGCCCGGGGCATCGACATCGCGCCGTACGCCGCGACGCTGGAGGCGTTCCACGAGACCGGGGAGTGGACCGAGCCGCTCGGCTGACGGAGCGCGGGGAACCTCACAGCGGGGCATACGACCGGTAGCCCGGGGTACGGACGGCTCCCCCTCACGCCGGAAGGCCCCCCATGCAGCTGCCCACCCCCCGAGGTCCCGTCAGCGGCGCCGTCCTCGCCTCGCTCGAGCACGACGTGCCGCTGCACGCGACCTCGCTGGTCTCGCAGGTGGCGGCCCGGCGGGCGACGTCCTGCTGGACGAGGACCTGCAGCTCGCGCTCTGGACGGCCTACGAGCTGCACTACGGCGGCTTCGACGGGGTCGACGACGCCGGGAGTGGGACCCCGACCTGCTCCGCGTCCGCGCCGCCCTGGAGCAGCGGCTGGAGGACCGGCTCCGGGAGCTGACCGCGGAGGCGGTGGCCGCCGCCCTGGCCGGACCCGACGACGTCGCGGAGGCCATCTTCGCGCAGACCGCGGCCGGCGACGGTCCGTCCCTGACCCGCTTCCTGCAGCGCGAGGCCACCGCCGAGCAGTTCCGCGAGGTGCTGGTGCACCGCAGCCTCTACCAGCTCAAGGAGGCCGACCCGCACACGTTCGTCATCCCGCGCCTGCCGGCGCCGGCCAAGGTCGCGCTGGCCGAGCTGCAGTTCGACGAGTACGGCGCCGGGCGACCCGAGCGGCAGCACGCCCTGCTGTTCGCCCGCGGGCTGCGCGAGGCCGGCCTGGACGACGCGTACGGCGCCTACGTCGACGCCGTGCCGGCCTGCGTGCTGGCCCTCAACAACGCCATGAGCCTGCTGTGCCTGCACCGCCGGCTGCGGGGGGCCGCGATCGGCCACCTGGCCGCCATCGAGGTCACCAGCTCGCTGCCCTGCCGCAAGTACGTGCAGGGGCTGCGCCGTCTCGAGCTCTCCCCGGCCATGGCCGACTACTTCGACGAGCACGTCGAGGCCGACGCCGTGCACGAGCAGGTCGCCACGCGCGACATCTGCGCCGCCGCGGTGGCGGCCGAGCCGGGCCTGCGCGAGGACGTGCACCTCGGGGTGGCGGTCTCCCTGGCCATGGACGACCTGCTGGCCGGGCACGTGCTGGCGGCCTTCACCGCCGGCCGGTCCTCGCTGCGCGACCCCGCACCCGCGCCCCAGGGCGCGGCCGCGTGAGCCGCGTGAGCACGCGCGAGGGGCGTCGCGTCGTGATGGCCGACGGAGGGCTGTCCTCGGACGGGCCGCAGGTCCGGGCCTGCCCGGGCGGGCCGTGGCTGGTGCGCGGGGCCGACGTCGTGGAGACCGAGGACGGGGTGGGTCACCCCACCACCCGCCCGGTGGTGGCCGTCTGCGCGTGCGACCGCACCCAGCGCGCACCCTGGTGCGACGGCACCCACAAGGTGCTCACCGCGGCCGCCCGGCGCTGACCGGCCCGGCGTGAGCCGGCACGGTGCTATCCGGCGAGCAGGAGCCCCACGAACAGGCCGGCCGCCCAGGCCAGCTCGGAGATCCCGGTGCCCTGCAGCACCGGCACCAGGTCGCGGCCCCGGGCGCCCGACAGCACCGTGCGCACCGACGGCACGGCCGGCACGAGGAAGACCAGCCCGAGCAGCGCCAGGCGGCTGGTGGACAGGGCGACCGCCACCAGCGCCACCACGGCCAGCCCGACCAGCAGCGCGTACAGGCCGCGGGTGCGCTCGTCGCCCAGCACCACGGCCAGGGTGCGCTTGCCGACCTCGGCGTCGGTGGGGATGTCGCGCAGGTTGTTGGCCACCAGGATCGCGCAGGCCAGTGCGCCGACGCCCACCGCGGCGTACCACCCCGGCAGCGGCAGCGAGCGGGTCTGCACGTACGTCGTGCCCAGCACCGCGACCAGGCCGAAGAACACGAAGACCATCACCTCGCCCAGCGCCCGGTAGCCGTACGGCGTCGAGCCCCCGGTGTAGAACCAGGCCGCGAGCACCGAGACGCCGCCCACCAGCACCAGCCACCACGAGGTCGTCACGGCCAGCACCAGGCCGGCCACCACGGCCACCCCGAAGGCGGCGAAGGCGGCCGTCCGCACGGCCGTGGGGGTGGCGACGCCCGAGCCCACCAGGCGCAGCGGTCCGACCCGGTCGGCGTCGGTGCCGCGGATGCCGTCGGAGTAGTCGTTGGCGTAGTTGACCCCGACCTGCAGGGCCAGCGCGACCAGCAGGGCCAAGCCCGCCTTCCACCAGACCGCCTCGTCGAGGTGGAGGGCGACCCCGGTGCCGGCGAGCACGGGCGAGACCGCCGCGGGCAGCGTGCGGGGGCGGGCGCCTTCCATCCACTGCGCTGGGGTTGTCACAGTCGGCGATTCTCGCAGGCATAGCGTGGGGCCTCGTGACCAGCCCTGCGAGCCTGCGACCGGTGCGGGGGAACGCGGAGCAGGTGCTGGCGCTGCTACGCGACTGGGAGGCCGCGCCGGACCCGGAGCCCCTGGCGGTCGAGACCTCCGGGTCGACCGGGGTCCCCAAGCGGGTGCTGCTCTCGCGGGCCGCGATGCGCGCCTCCGCCGACGCCACCCACGCCCGGCTGGGCGGCCCGGGACGATGGGTGCTGGACCTCTCGCCCGCCTACGTCGCCGGCCTGCAGGTGCTGTTCCGCTCGGTCCGGGCCGGCACCGAGCCCGTCCTGCCCGGGGAGACCGCGGGCCGGGCGCCGGGGGAGCGACGCTACGTGTCGGTCGTGCCCACCCAGCTCACCCGGGCCCTGGACGACGACCCGGCCGTGCTGCGCGGCTTCGACGCCGTGCTGGTCGGCGGCGCCCGCCTCGAGGAGGCCCTCCGAGCGCGTGCGGAGGCGTCCGGCGTGCGAGTGGTGGCGACGTACGGCATGAGCGAGACCTGCGGCGGCTGCGTGTACGACGGGGTGCCGCTCGACGGTGTCGCGGTGGCCACCGGCCCCGACGGCCGGGTGCGCATCGGCGGACCGGTGCTCTTCGACGGCTACGAGGGCGACCCCGGCGCGACCGCAGCGGTCCTGGGGGACGGCTGGTTCACCACCCAGGACCTCGGGACGCTGTCGGCCGACGGCCGTCTGAGCGTCACCGGGCGGGTCGACGACGTGCTGCTCTCCGGCGGCGTCAACGTGCCCGCGGGAGCGGTCGCGGCCCGGCTGCGCGAGCACCCGGGCGTGCGCGAGGCCGAGGTCGTCGGCGTCGCGGACCCGGAGTGGGGCCAGCTGGTGGTGGCGGTCGTGGTCGGCGACCTGACGCTGGAGCAGGCCCGTGACTGCGTGGGCGCCTCGCTGCCGCGCGCGTGGGCGCCGCGCCGCGTCGTACCCGTGGACGCGCTCCCCCTGCTCCCGCGCGGCAAGGTCGACCGGCTCGCCGTGCGGGCGCTCGCCGCCGGGGTGGGGGCCGGCCGTGACCGGTGAGGTCGTGTGGTCGATCCCGATGCGGACCCGCTTCCGGGGGATCACCGTGCGGGAGGGCGTGCTGCTGCGCGGCGACGCCGGCTGGGGCGAGTTCAGCCCCTTCCTGGAGTACGACGACCGGGTGTCCGCGCCGTGGCTGCGGGCCGCGCGGGAGGCCGCCGACGAGGGCTGGCCGGCGCCGGTGCGCACCAGCGTGCCGGTGAACGTGACCGTCCCGGCCGTCGGCCCCGAGCAGGCGGCGGCCATCGTCCGGGCGAGCCGGGGCTGCCGCACGGCCAAGGTCAAGGTCGGCGAGCCGGGGCAGGACCTCGCCGCCGAGCAGGCCCGCCTGGAGGCGGTGCGCGACGCGCTGGGCCCGGGCGGCGCGATCCGCATCGACGCCAACGGCCTGTGGGACGTGGACGAGGCCGTGCGCCGGATCCCGCTGCTGGACCGGGCCGCGGGCGGGCTGGAGTACGTCGAGCAGCCGGTGGCCTCGGTCGAGGACCTGGCCGTCGTACGCCGCCGCGCCGACGTGCCGGTCGCGGCCGACGAGTCCATCCGGCGGGCCGAGGACCCCTACCGCGTGCGCGACCTCGAGGCCGCCGACGTCGCGGTGCTCAAGGTGCAGCCGCTGGGCGGGGTGCGGGCCTGCCTGCGGATCGCCGAGGACATCGGCCTGCCCGTCGTGGTCTCCAGCGCGCTGGAGACAGCGTCGGCATCGCCGCGGGCGTGGCGCTGGCCGCGGCCCTGCCCGAGCTGACCCACGCCTGCGGGCTGGCCACGGTGCAGCTGCTGACCGACGACGTCGCGGTCTCGCCGCTGCTGCCCGTGGACGGGTCGCTGCGCGTGGGCCCCGTCGAGGTGGACCCGGCGGCGCTGCGACGGACGGCGGCCACGCCGGAGCGCGAGAGGCACTGGCGCGAGCGCCTGGCGGCGGTAGGTTCGCGGGCATGACCCCGGCGAACGCCTCGACGGCCCTGGCCACGGTGCTGGTCGACGAGCTGGTCCGCTGCGGTGTCCGCGACGTGGTGCTGTCCCCGGGCTCCCGCAGCGCGGCGCTGGCCTTCGCCGTCCACGACGCCCGGGAGCGCCTGCGCGCTGCACACCCGCATCGACGAGCGCTCGGCCGGGTTCCTGGCCCTCGGGCTGGCCCGCACCAGCCGCCGCCCCGTCGTGGTGGTCACCACCAGCGGCACCGCGGTCGCCAACCTGCACCCGGCCGTGCTGGAGGCCTCGCACGCCGGGGTGCCGCTGGTCGTGGTCAGCGCGGACCGGCCGGCCCGCCTGCGGGGCAGCGGCGCGAACCAGACCACCGACCAGGTCCACCTGTTCGGCACCGCCGTCCGGGACTTCTCCGACGTGCCGGCCGCCCACGCCGGCAGCGGCCCGGTGGAGCTGCGCCAGGTGGTGGCCTGGCGGGCCCTGGCCGCGCGCGCCGCCGCGACCAGCCGGGGCCGGCCCTCGGGCCGCCCGGGCCCGGTGCACCTCAACGTGCAGTTCGAGGAGCCGCTGACCCCGGAGACCGGCGACGGCTGGGGCAGCGCGCTGGACGGCCGCGTCGAGCAGCAGCCCTGGATGCTGCCGGGCAAGCCGCTGCGCGCGCAGGCCGAGGACCTCGACGACGGCCCCCGGACCGTGGTGGTGGCGGGCGAGGACGCCGGACCCCCGGCCCGCACGCTGGCCGAGCAGGCCGGCTGGCCGCTGCTGGCCGAGCCCACCAGCGGTTCTCGCACCGGGCCCGCGGTGGTCCGGACCTACCGGCTGCTGCTCGGCGACCCCGACCTGTCCGCCCGGGTGCAGCGGGTGATCGTGTTCGGGCACCCGACGCTGTCCCGGCCGGTGACCCGGCTGCTGGCCCGCGACGACGTCGAGGTGATCGCGGTGACCGGGCCCGGCGGCTGGGCCGACCCCGGGCTGCAGGCCAGCCGGGTCGTCGACGCGGTGGCCACCACCGCGGTGGCCCGCGAGGGCGACCCCTGGCTGGCGGAGTGGCGCTCCCGCGACGCCGAGGTGTCGCGCCGGCTGGACCGGTTCCTGGCCGAGCGGGGCACGCTGACCCCCCAGCAGGTGGCCGGGGCGGTCTCCGCTGCGGTGCCCCCGGGCGGCCTGCTGTTCGTGGGTGCCTCCAACCCGGTGCGTGACCTCGACCTGATGGTGGCGCCGTACGAGGTGGGGGACCGCCGCATGGTGGTCGGCAACCGGGGCCTGTCCGGCATCGACGGCTCCGTCTCCAGCGCCGTCGGCGCCGCCCTGGGCCGCCCGCACAGCACCCGTGCGCTGGCCCTGCTCGGGGACGTCACCTTCCTGCACGACAGCAACGGGTTGGTGCTGGGCCCGGCCGAGGAGCGCCCCGACCTCACCCTGGTCGTGGTCAACGACGACGGCGGCTCGATCTTCGCCTCGCTGGAGCAGGGCGCGGAGCGGTACGCCGACTCCTACGACACCCTGTTCGGCACCCCCCACGGCGTCGACCTGGCCAGCCTCTGCGCCGCGACCCGCACCCCGCACTGGAGGGTGGACTCGCTGCCGGAGCTGCGGCACGCCCTGGCCGGGCCGGCCGGTGGCATCGAGGTCGTGGAGGCCGTCGTACGCCGCGACGACCGGCGGGCGCTGGACGCCGCGGTCCGCGACCTGGTGCACGGCTGAGGCTGCGCAAGAGCGATCAAGCGGGCCCGGGCCGGCGCGGGGAGGATCGGGGCATGAGCACCGCCGCCGACCACTTCACGAGCTTCGTCGACGTCCTCGCCCAGGCGCTGGACGACCACGAGGCCACCGGGGAGGACCTGGCCGCCCGGCTGTGCCTGTCGCGCTTCCACCTCGACCGGCTCGTCAGCTCGGTCGCGGGGGAGCCGCCCAGCCGGTTCCGGCGCCGGGTGCTGCTCGAGCGCGCGGCGTACCGCCTGGTGACCACCCGTCGCACCATCCTCGACGTCGCGGTCGAGGCGGGCTACGGCTCGCACGAGGCGTTCACACGGGCGTTCACGAGGGCCTACGGCGTGGCTCCGGGCCGCTGGCGGGCCCGCCCGAGGCGAGATCCGGATCGCAGCCCCCAGCGACGTCCACTTCCACCCACCCGGGGGCCTGCGGCTCCCCGCCCGAGGAAAGGTGACCCCCATGGAGCTCCTCACCACGATGGTCGAGCACCACGTCTGGCTGACCGGCGAGATCGTCGAGCGAGCGGCCCGGCTCAGCGACGAGCAGCTCGACGAGCGCATCGTGCTCAGCGTCGACGACGACCCCGACCCGGCCACGCTGCGCCGCCTGATGTCCCGGCTGGTCGGCCAGCTCGGCATGTGGAACGCGGCCCTGGCCCACCGTGCCTACGACTGGTCGGTGGAGGAGCAGGAGTCCGTGGCGTCCCTGCGCCGGCGCCTGGCCGCCGAGGGTCCGACGTACCTCGCGCACGTGCGGGAGGTCGTGGAGGCGGGCCGGCTGGACGACACGTTCGTCGACGCCCTCCGGGAGCCGGCCGAGGTCTTCACCTACGGCGGCATGGTCGCGCACGTGCTGACCTTCGCCGCGCACCGCCGGACCCTCGCGGTGCTCGCGCTGGACCGGCACGGCATCGGCGACCTCGGCTGGGGCGACCCGATGCGGTGGGTGGCGACGGAGTCGGCGGGTCCCGCTAGTCCACCGGCGGTCGTCCGGCGGCCCGGTTCGTGGTCCGTTGGTTGAATGGTCACGTGCACATCGCGTTGTCCCTCTCCGCCCTCACCGCCGTCGTCGTGCTGGTGGCGGGGCTCTGCCGCCGCTACGACCTGCCCGCGCCCATCGTGCTCGTCGCGCTGGGTGCGGCCGCCTCGTTCATCCCGTCGCTGCCCGAGGTGCACCTGACCTCGGAGGTCGTGCTGGTGGGGCTGCTGCCACCCCTGCTGTACTCGGCGGCCCTGCAGACCTCGCTGGTCGACTTCAACGCCAACCGGCGCCCCATCCTGCTGCTGTCCATCGGGCTGGTGGCCTTCACCACCGCCGGGGTCGCCGTGGTCGCCTACTGGGTCATCCCCGACGTGACCTGGCCGGCCGCGTTCGCGCTGGGCGCGGTCGTCGCCCCTCCCGACGCGGTCTCCGCGACCGCCATCGGCCGGCGGATCGGCATCCCGCGGCGGGTGACCACGATCCTGGAGGGCGAGTCGCTCCTCAATGACGCGACCGCGCTGGTCGCGCTGCGCACCGCGATCGCCGTCGGCACGGCCGGCACCACCGTCACCGTCTGGAGCACCGGGCTGGACTTCCTGCGGGCCGCGGTCGGCGGGATCGTGGTGGGCCTGCTGCTGTTCCTGGTGGTCGGGCAGGTGCGTCGCCGGGTCACCGACCCCGTCATCGACACCAGCCTGTCGCTGCTCACCCCGTTCGTGGCGTACGTCGCGGCCGAGGAGATCCACGGCTCCGGGGTGCTCGCCGTCGTCGTCGCGGGCCTGCTGCTGGGCCACAAGGCGCCTGTCCTGCAGACGGCGTCCTCCCGGATCGCCGAGCGACTCAACTGGCGGACCATCGCGTTCCTGCTGGAGAACGCCGTGTTCCTGCTCATCGGGCTGCAGGCCCGGTGGATCATCTCCGACGTCCGCGACAGCGGCGTCGACACCGTGACCGTCGCCAAGCTGTGCGTGGCGACCTTCCTCACGGTCGTCGTGCTGCGGCTGGTCTGGGTCTTCCCGGCCCGCTTCCTCCTGGTCCGGCCGGGCCCCGACCGGGAGACCGGCAAGCGGCCCTCGTGGGGCAACACCACGGTGCTCGGCTGGGCCGGCATGCGCGGCGTGGTGACCCTGGCCGCTGCCTTCGCCATCCCGGAGGAGTTCGAGCTGCGGGAGACCCTCATCCTGGCCGCCCTGGTGGTCGCCGCCGGCACCCTGTTCGTGCAGGGCTCGACCCTGCCCTGGCTGGTCCGCCGCCTCAAGCTGGCCAAGCCCGACCCCCGCGAGGACGCCCTGGCCCGCGCCGCCCTGTTCGAGAAGGCCACCGCGGCCGGCCTGGAGCGGCTGGAGACCCACCACGACGACGACGACCCCTTCAACACCGTCGACGCGCTCCGGAACCGCGCCGCGCAGCGCAACACCGCCGCCTGGGAGCGGCTGGGCGGGACGCACCCCGACGAGGAGACGCCCAGCGAGTCCTACGCCCGGTTGCGCCTGGAGATGCTGGAGGCCGAGCGCGGCAAGGTGCTCCAGGTCCGCAGCACCGGCACGATCCCGCACGAGGTCGTCGAGGACGTGCTCGCCGCCCTCGACATCGAGGAGTCGATGCTGGACATCCGCAACGAGCGGATCGCCGAGTACGACGAGGAGGTCGCGGCTATCGACGGCACCGTGGGGACCATCGCGAGCTGCGACCACCTGCAGTCCTCGCCGCGGGACGTGCAGTCCGACGTGCAGGGCGTCTGCGAGGACTGCGAGGCGGAGGGACGCACCGCGTGGGTGCACCTGCGTCGCTGCCTGACCTGCGGCCACCTGGCCTGCTGCGACTCCTCCCCGCGCCGCCACGCGAGCCTGCACTACGAAGGCACGGACCACCCCGTGATGCGCTCCGCGGAGCCGGGCGAGGAGTGGCGGTGGTGCTTCGTGGACAACCGGCTGGGGTGACCGACTCTGCCCGTCGAGGTGCGAGGCTGCGCCCGCCGGTCGAGGCGTGAGCCTCGAGACCACCCGCGCCGAGGCGTCCCGTCGTGCGTCCGCCGGTCGAGGTGCGAGCCTGGAGACCACACCCGCCGAGGCGTCCCCTCGCTGCGTCCGCGATCCCGCCGAGGCGTCCCCTCCTGTGACGGCATCCCGCCGAGGCGTCCCGTGGCGTACGCCCTCGGCCGAGGTGTCTGGCGATTGCGACGGCAATTCCGCCTAGGCATCCCATGGTGCGCACGCCGCTCGGCCGAGGCGTCTCGTCCTGCGGCCGTCATCCCGTCGAGGCGTCCCGTACTCCGTCTCCTCGCTCGGTTCTTGTAGGTCAAGCGCCAGTTTCCCCTTGTGGACAAGGGATGTGGGCTAGTCCGGGCGGTCGGAGGTGTCGGTGGTGGGGCCTAGGTTCGTTCCATGACCAGCCACCCGACTTTGCTCACCGGGACGCCACCGGTGCCCGCCGGTGCACCCGGCGTGGCACCCGTCGTGGTGCCCGTGGTGGTGCCGTTGGTCGAGCCGGCCGTGGCACCGGTGTCGCCCTCGGCGGCAGCCGGTGGGGTGTCGCGGGATCTCGTGGTGGGTGCGCTGTTGGACACGGTGGCCGAGCGGCGGACAGTGGCGTGGGCGGCGGAGGCCGACGTGCTGGAGCTGGTGGTGGACTACGCCCTGCTGCACCCCGAGATCTTCCCCGGCGCCCCGGACTGCGACGGGGTGAGCGTGGTGGGGCCCGACGGGTTCGTGCACTTGGACGCCGAGGACTCGGTCGCCCTGGAGACGTTGGCCGCGGCGTTGAACCTCTCCTACGCCACCGGGTACCGGCTGGTCGCGGACGCCGTCGAGCTGCTCATCCGACTCCCCCGGCTGTGGCACCTGGTCCGCACCGGGCGGGTGCCGGTGTGGCAGGCCCGGGCCGTGGCCGCCGTGACCGGCGACCTCGCCCCCGCCGCGGTCGGGTTCGTCGACCGGCAGGTGGCCCTGGTCGCAGCCCGCGGCCGGGTCCCAGGCCGGGGTGCGCTCAACGCCCTGGTCCATGAGGCACTGTGTCAGCACCAACCCGACACAGCGGCCGCGCGTGAACAGGTCCGGCTCTCCCACCGTGACGTCGGCCTGGACCCCACCTGGTCCACCGACTCCACCCGGCTCACCGCCACCCTCGACACGCTGGACGCCCTGGACCTCGACACCACCCTGACCGACCTCGCCGCCCAGATGCACCGCCTCGGCGACACCTCACCCCTCGGCGACCGCCGCGCCCACGCGCTGGGACTGCTCGCCCACCCCCAACGGGTCCTCGACCTCTTCGGCGACCCCCACTCGCACAGGCCCACCCTCACCACCGGCGGACTCACCGGCGCTGCCGTCGGCACCGGCGCTGGCGGTGCGCTCAGCGGCGCCGTCACCGGCGGCACGACCACCAGCGTGGGTGCGTCCGGTGTCCACGGTGTTGTTGGTGTGGTCGGCGGGTGGAACCGGTCCCACGCCGTGCTCTACCTCCACCTCAACGCCGCCGACCTCCCCAGCCACAGCAGCGACACCGGCGCTGACTCGGCCGCCGCGTGCGGGCTGGGGCACGTCGAAGGCCTCGGGGTCCGGTCGCTGGCCCTGCTGCGCGAGTGGCTCGGCCGCGTCGAACGGGTCTCCGTCCGCCCCGTTCTCGACCCCAGCACCGCCACTCGCACCGGCACCGCCACTCGCACCGCCGCCGGCATCAGCGACGGCACCGGCCTCGCGACCGCTTACACCAGTACCGGGCTGGCTCCGGTGGACCGGCACGACCCACCCCCCGCGATGCGCGAAGCGGTGATCCTGCGTGACGGGACGTGCGTGTTCCCCGGCTGCCACGTCCCCGCCCGCCACTGCGACCTCGACCACATCACCCCCTACGAACCCACGCACCCCGACGGACCCGGGGAGAACGGCGAGCACCCCGATGGGCCACCGGGCCAGACGTCCCTGGAGAACCTCGCCGCTCTCTGTCGCCGCCACCACCGGGCCAAGACCTTCACCGCCTGGCACTACGAACCGGCGCCAGCCCCCGACACCGGCGACCCACCGAGCAACCCACCCGAGACCGCAGGCCGGACCTACCACTGGACCAGCCCGCACGGCCGGACCTACGAGACCCACACCATCCCCCTCACCGCACCACCGCCACCCTGACCCGACCGCTGCACCCACGACCCCGGACCCCGACCCAACTGACCCGCCCCCCGGTCACCCCCGGGCAGGACAAGGCGCTCCGGGGCACCGGCACGCCCTGACGCCGCCACTGACGCGCCCCCCACGAGGCCGGCGCTACGTTCGTCCCATGCGGATCACCAAGCACGGCCACGCCTGCGTCCGGATCGAGCACGACGGCCACGTCGTCGTCCTGGACCCCGGAGGCTTCACGGAGCGGGACGCGGTCGAGGGCGCGACCGCCGTCCTGGTGACGCACGAGCACCCCGACCACCTCGACCTCGGCCACCTCGCCGCGAGCGACGCCCCGATCTACACGATCGAGGCCGTCCGCGCGCAGATCGCCGAGCAGGACCCCGCTGTGGCGGAGCGCGTCCGGGTCGTGGCTCCGGGGCAGTCGTTCGACGCCGGGGTGCCGGTGACGGCGGTCGGCGAGCGGCACGCCCTGATCCACCCCGACCTGCCCTGCCCTGACAACACCGGCTTCGTGCTGGAGGTGGGCGCCACCCGGGTCTTCCACCCCGGCGACTCCTTCACGCTCCCGGGCACCCCGGTCGACGTGCTGCTGCTCCCGGTGCACGCACCCTGGAGCAAGCTGGCCGAGGTGGCCGACTTCGCGCGCGCGGTGGGCGCCACGCACTCCGTGGCCGTGCACGACGGCCTGCTCAACCCGACCGGGCTGGCCGGCGTGGGGCGGATGCTCGGCGCCCTGCTCGACGGTGACGGCCGCGACTACCGGCGCGTCGAGCCCGGCGAGGACGTACCCGTCTAGAGCGTCGGGAGGGTGCCCGACAGCGAGTCGCGCACCGGCACGAACTTCGCCTGCGCCTCGGCCAGCTCGGCCTCAGGGTCCGAGTCGGCCACGATGCCGCAGCCGGCGAACAGCCGTACGGTCGCGCCGGAGATCTCCGCCGAGCGCAGCGCCAGGCCCCACTCGCCGTCGCCCGAGGCGTCCATCCACCCCACAGGACCGGCGTACCGGCCGCGGTCCATGCCCTCGATCTCGGTGATCACCGCCGTGGCCACGTCGCTCGGGGTGCCGCCCACGGCCGCGGACGGGTGCAGCGCCTCGGCCAGGTCCAGCGAGCTGCCGGCCGGGTCGGCGGTGGCGTGCACCACGCCGGCGACGTCGGTGGCCAGGTGCATCACGTTGGGCAGGTGCAGCACGAAGGGCGACTCCGGCACGTTCATCGACGAGCAGTGCGGCGCCAGGGCGTCGGCCACTGACCGGACGGCGTACTCGTGCTCCTCCAGGTCCTTCGAGGAGCGGGCCAGGGTCGCGGCCAGGGCGAGGTCGCGGGCGTCGTCGCCGGTACGTCGGATGGTGCCGGCCAGCACCCGCGAGGTGACGAGGCCGCGCTCGCGGCGTACCAGCATCTCGGGCGTCGCGCCGAAGAGCCCGTCCACGTGGAAGGTCCAGCACATCGGGTAGCTCCCCGCCAGCTGCCTCAGCGGCCACCGCACGTCGATGTCGGCCTCGGCGGTGGCCACCAGGTCACGCGCGAGCACGACCTTCTCCAGCCGCCCGTCGCTGATCCGGTCCACGGCCTCCGCCACGACCGTCTCCCAGGCCGCGCCGCTCAGCGCGCCGTCGCTGAAGGCCACCCCGACCGGAGCCGGCGGGACGTCGCCCGGCTCCACCGTCGGCACGGTCTGCAGCGTCCCGACGCCGATCGTGGTCACCCAGGTGGTGCGTCCGCGGCGGCCGACCACGACCTCCGGGACCACCAGCACGCTGTCGCCCGGGTCGTCGGCGAAGGCGAACGAGCCGAAGCACACGACGCCGGACCCGGGCTGGTCGACCTCGTCGCGCACCACGCTGTTGCGGGTCAGGTCGCTCCACCAGGCCTGCGCCTCGGAGAACCGGTCCGGGCCCGAGGTCCGGCACTCGGCGGCCACCCCCCAACCGACCAGGCCCTCGCCGCGGCGTACCCACGCGGTGGTGTCGGCGGTGTCGGGGAGCAGGGCCAGCAGCGGACCGGGATCGTCGATGCGGACGGTGCGGACGACCAGCGGTGCGGACTCGGGGTTCGCGATGCTGGAAGGTTCAGTCACATCCGAAGCCTACGGCGTGCCGCGCGCCCGGCACCGGGGTCCTGGGGCACCCGGGCCAATGTCACACCGCGCCCTAGGCTTCCCCCGTGACCCGCGCCCAGCTGGACAAGCAGCCCGCCGACGTCGCCGCGATGTTCGACGCGGTGGCCGCCCGCTACGACCTGACCAACGACGTGCTGTCGCTGGGCCAGGACCGTCGCTGGCGTCGGCTGGTGGTGGACGCGGTCGACCCGCAGCCCGGCGAGCGGGTCCTCGACCTCGCGGCGGGCACCGGCACCTCCAGCCAGCCCTTCGCCGACCGTGGGGCCACCGTGGTGCCGTGCGACTTCTCGCTCGGCATGCTCGAGGTCGGCAAGCGCGCCCGGCCGCACCTGGGCTTCACCGCCGGTGACGGCACCCGGCTGCCCTTCGCCGACGGCACCTTCGACGCGGTCACCATCTCCTTCGGGCTGCGCAACATCGTCGACCCGGACGCCGGGCTGGCCGAGATGCTGCGGGTCACCCGTCCGGGCGGCCGCCTGGTGGTCTGCGAGTTCAGCCACCCGACCTGGGCGCCGTTCCGCACCGTGTACGTCGAGTACCTGATGCGGGCCCTGCCACCGGTGGCCCGGGCCGTCTCCTCCAGCCCCGACGCCTACGTCTACCTGGCCGAGTCCATCCGGGCCTGGCCCGACCAGCAGGGCCTCGCCGACCGCGTCGCCGCGGCCGGGTGGCGCGAGCCGCGCTGGCTCAACCTGTCCGGCGGCATCGTCGCGCTGCACCACGCGGTGCGCTGACCGGGCGCCTGCGCAGACGATGGGTCCCTCCCGGGGTGCAACCTGTGACGACGGCCTCTAGACTCGACCTGCCACTGCTCGTGAAGCAATTCACAAGGTCACGTGTCACAACCCTGGAGGCACCACGATGAACCGGACGACCGCCGACGTGCGGCAGGCGGAGGTGATCGTGGTCGGCGCCGGTCCCGCCGGAGCGAGCGCGGCCTACCACCTGGCCGAGGCCGGGGTCGACGTCCTGCTGATCGACAAGCAGGGCTTCCCCCGCGACAAGATCTGCGGCGACGGCCTCACCCCCCGCGCGGTGCGCCAGATCATCGCGATGGGCATCGACATCGACGCCCCGGGCTGGCAGCGCAACCTCGGCCTGCGGATCGTGGGCGCCGGCCACCGCATCGAGCTGCCCTGGCCCGACCTCGCCACCTTCCCGCCGTACGGCCTGGTGCGGAGCCGGATGGACCTGGACGAGATCCTCGCCCGGCACGCCGAGAAGGCCGGCGCCCGGCTGCTGGAGCGCACGGCGGTCACCGGCCCGGTCACCGACGAGCGCACGGGCCGCGTCATCGGCGTCCGCGCCCGCCCGGTCGACGACCGTGGCCGCAAGATCGGCGAGGAGGAGACGTACTCCGCCCCGCTGGTCATCGCCTGTGACGGCGTCTCCGCCCGGATGGCCATCGCGCTGGGCCTGGAGCGGCGGGAGAACCGGCCGATGGCCGTCGGCATCCGCGCCTACTACGCCACCCCCCGCCACGACGACCCGTGGATGGAGTCCTGGCTGGAGCTGTGGGACGGCGAGCCCGGCACCTCCAACCTGCTGCCCGGCTACGGCTGGATCTTCGGGCTCGGCGACGGCACCGCGAACGTCGGGCTGGGCATCCTCAACTCCTCGGCCGCCTTCCAGCACGTGGACTACAAGACCGTGCTGCACCGCTGGCTCGAGCAGACCCCGCCGGAGTGGGGCTTCCGCGACGAGAACCTGGTCGGCCGCATCGGGTCCGCCGCGCTGCCCATGGGCTTCAACCGCAAGCCGCACTACACCCGAGGCGTCCTGCTGGCCGGTGACTCGGGCGGGATGGTCAACCCGTTCAACGGCGAGGGGATCGACTACGCCCTCGAGTCCGGCCACATGGCGGCCGAGATCGTGGTGCAGGCGCTGGCCCGACCCGAGGGCCCGGCCCGCGAGCAGGTGCTGCACGGGTACGCCGCCGCGCTGGACGCCGAGTACGGCGGGTACTTCACGATGGGCCGGATCTTCGCCAAGATGATCGGTAACCCGACCTTCATGAAGCAGGCGACGAAGTACGGTCTCCCGAGGACCGCGCTCATGCGGTTCACGCTCAAGCTGATGGCCAACCTGCGCGACCCGCACGACGGTGACCTGTCCGACCGGGTGATCAACGCGCTCGCCAGGGTGACCCCGGCGGCGTAGGCGCAGCAGGCGGGGCGCAGCATGTCGGACGACGGACGTACGAGGGAACTGGAGGAGGAACCGCGATGGAGCTCTACACACCCGTCCTCGCGCTGATGGTGCTGGCGGCGGGCTTCGCGATCTTCTCGGTCACGATCAGCTCGCTGACCGGCCCGAAGCGCTACAACCGGGCCAAGCTCGACTCCTACGAGTGCGGCATCGAGCCGACCCCGCAGGCGCTGGGCGGCGGCAAGTTCCCGGTGAAGTACTACATCACCGCGATGATGTTCATCGTCTTCGACATCGAGATCGTCTTCCTCTACCCGTGGGCGGTCTACTTCGACTCGATGAAGCTCTTCGGGCTGATCGAGATGGTGCTCTTCATCGCCACCGTGTTCGTCGCCTTCGCCTACGTCTGGCGTCGGGGGGGCCTCGAGTGGGACTGAGCCACCGGCGTCGCGACCTGCACCAGCCACTGCACCTGACCAACGGAGGGGAGGCCTGATGGGCCTCGAGGAGAAGCTCCCCAGCGGAGTCCTGCTGACGACCGTCGAGGGCGTCGCGGGGTACATGCGCAAGGCCTCGTTCTGGCCGGCCACCTTCGGCCTGGCCTGCTGCGCCATCGAGATGATGACCTCCGGCGGCCCGCGCTACGACCTGGCCCGCTACGGCATGGAGGTCTTCCGGGCCTCGCCCCGGCAGGCCGACCTGATGATCGTGGCCGGGCGGGTGAGCCAGAAGATGGCCCCCGTGCTGCGCCAGATCTACGACCAGATGGCCGAGCCGAAGTACGTGCTGGCCATGGGCGTGTGCGCCAGCTCGGGCGGGATGTTCAACAACTACGCCATCCTGCAGGGCGTCGACCACGTCGTGCCCGTCGACATGTACCTCCCCGGCTGCCCGCCGCGCCCGGAGATGCTCATCGACGCGATCCTCAAGCTGCACGCGCAGGTGCAGTCGACCAAGCTCGGCGTGAACCGCAGCCACCAGATCGAGGAGCAGGAGACCGCCGCCCTCGCGGCCGCCCCGACCTCCTCGATGAAGGGCCTGCTGCGATGAGCGACACCCCCGACAAGAGGCCGGAGGAGTTCCCGGAGGTCACCCAGAGCACCGACGCCGACGCGACCGACCGGGCCGAGGAGAACCAGCTGCCCGTCGGCGCCGACCAGCTGCAGCCCGAGGTCGTGGGCGTGCGACGGGGCATGTTCGGCGTCCGGGACTCCGGCGACACCTCGGGGTACGGCGGCCTGGTGCGCCCCGTGGTCATGCCCGGCGGCACCACGCGGCCCTTCGGGGGCTGGTTCGACGACGTGGCCGACTCCCTGGAGCGCGCCACCGAGCAGGCCGGCGTGCCGCACGCGATCGAGAAGGTCGTCGTCCACCGGGGCGAGGTCACCTTCTTCATCCGCCGCCACGACCTGCTCTCGGTCAGCCGCCTGCTGCGCGACGAGGCCGCCCTGCGCTTCGAGTTCTGCGCGGGCGTCTCCGGGGTGCACTACCCCGACGACGCCGGCCGCGAGCTGCACGCCGTCTACCACCTGCTGTCCATGACCCACAACCGGCGGATCCGCCTCGAGGTGACCTGCCCCGACGCGGACCCGCACATCCCGTCGGTGGTCGCGGTGTACCCGACCAACGACTGGCACGAGCGCGAGACCTTCGACTTCTTCGGCATCATCTTCGACGGTCATCCCGCCCTGACGCGCATCGAGATGCCCGACGACTGGCCGGGGCACCCGCAGCGCAAGGACTACCCCCTGGGAGGCATCCCGGTCGAGTACAAGGGTGCCACCGTCCCACCGCCCGACACGCGGAGGTCGTACAGCTGATGACGCAGACCCGAGACAACCAGACCACGGGGGAGACCCAGGACCCCTACGCCCCCGGCGCCGACACCTCGGCGGGGCGCGTGTTCACGGTCACCGGCCAGGACTGGGACTCGGTGGTGCAGGGCATCGCCGACGCGGCCGGGGACGACGACGCCCACGAGGACCACGTCGTGGTCAACATGGGCCCCCAGCACCCCTCCACCCACGGGGTGCTCCGCCTCATCCTCGAGCTCGAGGGCGAGACGGTGACCGAGGCCCGCTGCGGCATCGGCTACCTGCACACCGGCATCGAGAAGAACATGGAGTACCGCTCCTGGGTGCAGGGCGTCACCTACTGCACCCGCATGGACTACCTGTCCCCGTTCTTCAACGAGGCCACGTACTCCATGGGCGTGGAGCGGCTCCTCGACATCGAGGACGACATCCCGGAGAAGGCCCAGGTCATGCGGGTCCTGCTCATGGAGCTCAACCGCATCTCGAGCCACCTGGTGTGCATCGCCACGGGCGGCATGGAGATCGGCGCCCTGACGGTGATGACCATCGGCTTCCGCGAGCGCGAGCTGGTGCTCGACCTGTTCGAGCTGATCACCGGCCTGCGGATGAACCACGCGTTCATCCGGCCCGGTGGCGTGGCCCAGGACATGCCCCCCGGCGCCATCGACCAGATCGGCGACTTCGTCGCGCTGATGAAGAAGCGCCTGCCGGAGTACGCCGCGCTGTGCAACGCCAACCCGATCTTCAAGGGCCGGCTGCAGGGCGTCGGGCACCTCGACCTGGCCGGGGCGATGGCCCTGGGCATGACCGGACCGGTGCTGCGCTCCACGGGCTTCGCCTGGGACCTGCGCAAGACGCAGCCCTACAGCGGCTACCAGGACTACGACTTCGAGGTCCAGACCTGGGACACCTGCGACGCCTACGGCCGCTTCCGCATCCGGCTCAACGAGATGTGGGAGTCGCTGAAGATCGTCGAGCAGGCCACCGCCCGGCTCGCCGACCTCGAGGGCGCCCCGGTGATGGTCGCGGACAAGAAGATCGCCTGGCCCAGCCAGCTCGCGGTCGGCACCGACGGCATGGGCAACAGCCTGGACCACATCAAGCACATCATGGGCGAGTCCATGGAGGCCCTGATCCACCACTTCAAGCTGGTGACCGAGGGGTTCCGGGTCCCGACCGGCCAGGCGTACGTGCCGATCGAGTCCCCCCGCGGGGAGCTCGGCGCGCACGTCGTCTCCGACGGCGGCACGCGCCCGTTCCGGGTGCACTTCCGTGACCCGTCCTTCGCGAACCTGCAGGCGACGTCGGTGATGAGCGAGGGTGGCATGGTGGCGGACGTGATCGTGGCGATCGCCTCGATCGACCCGGTGATGGGTGGGGTGGACCGTTGAGCAGCAGCATGGAGCGGGTCGAGGGCACGCCGCAGGCGGTGGCCGCGCAGGACGGCCTCGACGCCACGACGCTGGCGGAGCTGCGGGAGATCACCACGCGCTACCCGCAGGCCCGCTCGGCCCTGCTGCCGATGCTGCACCTGGTGCAGAGCGTCGAGGGCCGGGTGACCTCCCGCGGGATCGAGGCCTGCGCCGACATCCTGGGGATCTCGGCCGCCGAGGTGTCCGGGGTGGCGACCTTCTACACGATGTACAAGCGCCGGCCGGTCGGTGAGTACCACGTCGGGGTGTGCACCAACACGCTGTGCGCGGTGATGGGCGGCGACGCCATCTTCGACCGGCTCAAGGAGCACCTCGACATCGGCAACGACGAGACCACCGACGACGGCCGCATCACCCTGGAGCACCTGGAGTGCAACGCGGCCTGCGACTACGCGCCGGTGATGATGGTGAACTGGGAGTTCATGGACAACCAGACCCCGCAGTCGGCGACGCGGCTGGTCGACGACCTGCGCAGCGGGGTGGAGGTCACCTCCACCCGCGGCCCGCGGATCTGCACCTGGCGGGAGGCCGAGCGCGTGCTGGCCGGCTTCCCCGACGACCGCGCCGACGAGGGTCCCGCGGCCGGCCCGGCCTCCCTGCTGGGCCTGCAGATCGCCCGGGAGAACGGCTGGAGGGCCCCCTCCCGCCAGGTCGACGGCGACCCCGGGTCCCCGGCCGACACCGCCGTGGGTGCGGCGGAGGAGTCCGACGCGACCGACGACGAGTCGGCGATGCGCATCGAGAAGTCCGGGGCGGACACCGCCGGCGGCAAGGACGAGGTGGACAAGTGAGCGAGCAGACGATCGACGTGCTGACCCCGGTGCTCTCCGACGCCTGGGACACCGTGCGTCCCTGGACGCTGGACTCCTACACCGACGTGGGCGGGTACGACGCGCTGCACACCGCCCTGGGCATGGAGCAGGACGCCGTCATCGCGCTGGTCAAGGACTCCGGCCTGCGGGGCCGCGGCGGCGCGGGCTTCCCCACCGGCATGAAGTGGGGCTTCATCCCGCAGGGCGACGGCAAGCCGCACTACCTGGTGGTCAACGCCGACGAGTCGGAGCCGGGCACCTGCAAGGACGTCCCGCTGATGATGGCCTCGCCGCACACGCTGGTCGAGGGCGTCATCCTCACCTGCTACGCGATCCGGGCCAACCACGCCTTCATCTACGTCCGCGGCGAGGTGCTGCACGTCGTACGGCGGCTGCAGCGCGCGGTCCAGGAGGCCTACCTGGCCGGCCACCTCGGGAAGGACATCCACGGCTCGGGCTTCGACCTCGACGTCACCGTGCACGCCGGCGCCGGCGCCTACATCTGCGGCGAGGAGACGGCCCTGCTGGACTCCCTGGAGGGGCGGCGCGGCCAACCGCGGCTGCGTCCGCCGTTCCCCGCCGTGGCCGGCCTCTACGCCGCCCCCACGGTCATCAACAACGTGGAGTCGATCGCCTCGGTGCCCAGCATCGTGCGCAACGGCGCCGAGTGGTTCAGCTCGATGGGCACCGAGAAGAGCAAGGGCATGACGCTCTACTCGCTGTCCGGCCACGTGGCCCGACCCGGCCAGTTCGAGGCCCCGCTGGGGATCACCCTGCGCCAGGTCCTCGACCTCGCCGGGGGCGTGCGCGCCGGTCACCAGCTCAAGTTCTGGACCCCCGGCGGCTCCTCGACCCCGATCCTGACCGCCGAGCACCTCGACGTCCCGCTGGACTACGAGGGCGTCGGCGCGGCCGGCTCGATGCTGGGCACCAAGGCCCTGCAGGTCTTCGACGAGACCACCTGCGTGGTGCGGGCGGTGCTGCGCTGGACGGAGTTCTACAAGCACGAGTCGTGCGGCAAGTGCACGCCGTGCCGCGAGGGCACCTGGTGGCTGGTGCAGACCCTGGCCCGGCTCGAGCAGGGCCGCGGCGAGGAGAAGGACCTGGAGATGCTGCTCGACCAGTGCGACAACATCCTCGGCCGCTCGTTCTGCGCCCTGGGCGACGGCGCGGTCAGCCCCATCACCTCCTCCATCCAGTACTTCCGCCAGGAGTACGTCGACCACTTCGAGCAGGGCGGCTGTCCCTTCGACCCCGCCGCCTCGATGCTCGTGGCCCCCGAGGGAGCGCTGGCATGACCACCGAGATGGAGAAGACCGACCTGGTCACCCTCACCATCGACGAGATCGAGGTGAGCGTGCCCAAGGGCACGCTGGTCATCCGGGCCGCCGAGCAGGTCGGGGTGCAGATCCCGCGGTTCTGCGACCACCCGCTGCTCGCGCCCGTGGGCGCCTGCCGGCAGTGCCTGGTGGAGATCGCGCTGCCCGACCGGGACGGCAACCCCAAGACGATGATGGGGCCGCCCGGACGGGTCAAGCCGCAGGCCTCCTGCACGATGGTCTGCTCCGACGGCATGGTGGTGAACACCCAGACGTCGTCGAAGATCGCCGACAAGGCGCAGCAGGGCGTCATGGAGGCGCTGCTCATCAACCACCCGCTGGACTGCCCGGTCTGCGACAAGGGCGGCGAGTGCCCCCTGCAGAACCAGGCCATGTCCAACGGTCGCGCCGAGAGCCGCTTCCACGACAGCGGCGGCGCCAAGCGCACCTTCCCCAAGCCGCTCCACATCTCCGCCCAGGTGCTGCTGGACCGGGAGCGCTGCGTGCTGTGCGCCCGCTGCACCCGCTTCTCCGAGCAGATCGCCGGCGACCCGTTCATCGCGCTGATCGAGCGCGGAGCCCTGCAGCAGGTCGGGATCTACGAGCACGAGCCCTTCGAGTCCTACTTCTCGGGCAACACCATCCAGATCTGCCCGGTCGGGGCGCTGACCTCCGCGTCGTACCGCTTCCGCTCCCGGCCCTTCGACCTGGTCTCCACCCCCGGCGTCGGCGAGCACGACAGCGGCGGCGCCGCCATCCGGGTCGACCACCGTCGCGGCAAGGTCATGCGCCGGCTCTCCGGCAACGACCCCGAGGTCAACGAGGAGTGGATCACCGACAAGGACCGCTTCGCCTTCGGCTACGCCAGCCTGCCCGACCGGCTGACCCACCCGCTCGTGCGCGACGCGGAGACCGCCGAGCTGCGCCCCGCCTCCTGGCCGGAGGCGCTGGCCGTGGCGGCCCGAGGGCTGGCCGCGGCCGACGGCGTCGGCGTGCTGCCCGGTGGCCGGCTCACCGCCGAGGACGCCTACGCCTACGCGAAGTTCGCCCGGGTGGCCCTGGGCACCAACGACGTGGACTTCCGGGCCCGCCGGCACTCCGGCGAGGAGGCTGCGTTCCTGGCCGCCCACGTGGCGGGCACCCCGGAGACGGTGACCTACGGGTCGCTGGAGCGCGCCACCGCCGTGCTGCTGGTCGGGCTGGAGCCCGAGGACGAGGCCGGGAACCTGTTCCTGCGGCTGCGCAAGGCCTCCCGCGACGGCCTGCGGGTCTGGTCGGTGGCCCCCTTCACCTCCCGCGGCCTGGCCAAGATGAACGGCGTGCTGGTGCGCACCGCCCCCGGCCAGGAGCCGGAGGCCCTGGACGCCCTGGCCTCCGACGGCGAGCTGGCCCTGGACGCCGGTGGGGTCGTCCTCGTCGGCGAGCGGGCGGCGGACAGCCCCGGCACCCTGACCGCGGTGGCCTCGCTGGCCGCGACCACCGGGGCGCGGGTCGCCTGGGTGCCGCGCCGCGCCGGTGACCGCGGCGCGCTGGACGCCGGCTGCCTGCCCGGGCTGCTGCCCGGGGCGCGGCCCGTCGCCGACCCCGCTGCCCGGGTCGACCTGGGGGCGGTGTGGGGCACCACGGTGCCCACCACGCCCGGACGCGACACCGCCGGCATCCTGGCCGCGGCCGCGTCCGGCGAGCTCGGCGCCCTGCTGGTCGGCGGGGTGGACCCGGTCGACCTGCCCGACCCAGCAGCCGCCCTGGCCGCGGTGCGGGCCGCGGGCTTCGTGGTCAGCCTGGAGCTGCGCGAGAGCGCGGTGACCGAGCTGGCCGACGTCGTCCTGCCGGTGGCCTCGGTCACCGAGAAGTCCGGCGGGTTCGTCAACTGGGAGGGTCGCTACCGCGGCTTCACCAAGGTGATGGGCGGCAGCCACGCCCTCTCCGACGCCCGGGTGCTGGCCGGCATCGCCGACGAGCTGGGGGTCGACCTCGGCTTCCGGACCGTCGAGCAGGTGCAGGACGAGCTGGGGGAGGTCGGCGTCTGGGACGGCGCCCGGCCCACCTTCGAGCCCGGTCCGGCCGACGAGACCGTCCGGGACACCGCGACCGGCCCGGCCGACGGGCCGGTCGGGGGAGCCGAGGACGGCCTGCGGCTGGCCACCTGGAAGCTGATGATCGGCGACGGCCGCATGCAGGACGGCAGCGACCACCTGCGCGAGACGGCCCGGGCGCCGGTCGCGCTGGTCTCCCCGGCCACCCTGGAGCGTCTCGGCCTGGTCACCGGGCAGGTCGTGCGGCTCACCGCCGGGCACGGCTCGCACACCCTGCCGGTCGCGGTCGCGGACCTCCCCGAGGGTGTCGTGTGGACGCCGACGACCGCGGCGTGGTCGGCTGTCCCCGGGGACGTCGTACGCCTCGACACCACGGACGGAGACGCAGCATGAGCACACTCGTCGACGTCGACGTCGTGAGGGCCGCGGAGGACCTCTCGATGTTCGGCAAGGACGCGTTCTGGGTGGTGGCGATCAAGGCGGTGCTGATCTTCGGCATCCTGGTCGTGCTCACCCTGTTCAACATCTGGTTCGAGCGCCGCGTGGTGGCCCGCATGCAGCACCGCATCGGGCCCAACATGCACGGTCCCTTCGGCCTGCTGCAGTCCCTGGCCGACGGCGTGAAGCTGGCGCTGAAGGAGGACATCATCCCCACCGCGGCGGACAAGGTGGTCTTCATCCTGGCCCCGGTCCTGTCGGTGGTGCCGGCGTTCCTGGCCTTCGCGGTGATCCCGTTCGGTCCCGAGGTGACGATCCCCTTCACCGACCGCACCACCCCGCTCCAGCTGACCGACATGCCGGTGGGCGTGCTGTTCATCCTGGCCATCAGCTCGATCGGCATCTACGGCATCGTGCTCGGCGGCTGGGCCAGCGGGTCGACGTACTCGCTGCTGGGTGGCCTGCGCAGCTCCGCGCAGATGATCTCCTACGAGGTCGCGATGGGCCTGGCGCTGGTGGCGGTGTTCCTGCACTCCGGGTCGCTGTCCACCTCCGGCATCGTCGACGCCCAGGAGCGGCTGTGGTTCGGGGTGTTCCTGTTCCCGTCGTTCGTCATCTACGTCATCGCCATGGTGGGGGAGACCAACCGGGCGCCGTTCGACCTCGCCGAGGCCGAGGGCGAGCTGGTCGGCGGCTTCCACACCGAGTACTCCTCGCTGAAGTTCGCGCTGTTCTTCCTGGCCGAGTACGTCAACATGGTGACCGTCTCCGCGCTGGCCACCACCCTGTTCCTCGGCGGCTGGCGGGCCCCCTGGCCGCTGTCGGCGATCAACGACGGCATGTTCAACACCGGCTACTGGCCGTTCCTGTGGTTCGTGGCCAAGGTGTTCGTCTTCATCTTCATCTTCATCTGGCTGCGCGGGTCGCTGCCGCGGCTGCGCTACGACCAGTTCATGAAGTTCGGCTGGAAGGTGCTCATCCCGGTCTCCCTGGTGTGGACCGTGATCGCCGCGGCCATGCGCCTGGTGCAGGTCGACGGCGGCATCGACCGCACGTACCTGTTCATCGCCTTCGGGGTGGTGGCGCTGGTGTGCGTCGGGCTCTTCTTCGTCGGTGACGGCGGCGACGCCGAGCCGGTCGACCACACCGCCCACGCGGAGGACGACGAGACCTTCGACGCCTTCGCCGGCGGCTACCCCGTCCCTCCGATGACCTCGGCCCTGAGCACGACGGCCAGCCGCAGCACCGCCGACCGCGACACCGTCGGCACGACCGGGAAGCGTGAGTAGATGCCCACTCTCAAGGAGCAGCTCTGGGACCCCGTGGCGGGTTTCGGGGTGACCTTCCGGACCATGTTCCGCAAGGTCGTGACCGAGCAGTACCCGAAGGAGAAGAAGCCGACGGCGCCCCGCTTCCACGGCCGTCACCAGCTCAACCGCTGGCCCGACGGGCTGGAGAAGTGCATCGGGTGCGAGCTGTGCGCCTGGGCCTGCCCCGCCGACGCCATCTACGTCGAGGGTGCCTCGAACACCGTCGACGAGCGGTTCTCGCCCGGTGAGCGATACGGCCGCGTCTACCAGATCAACTACCTGCGCTGCATCCTGTGCGGGCTGTGCATCGAGGCGTGCCCCACCCGGGCGCTGACGATGACCAACGAGTACGAGCTGGCCGACAACAACCGCGCGGACCTCATCTACGAGAAGTCCGACCTGCTCGCGCCGCTGCTGCCCGGCATGGAGCAGCCGCCGCACGACATGCTGCTCGGTGACGACGAGGGCGACTACTACCGCGGGGCCTACAAGCCCCAGGACCGCACCGGCTCCGGCTCGACGGCCGAGAGCGAGGTCTGAGCCGTGGTCGCCTTCTGGATCCTCGCGCCCGTGATGGTGGCCTGCGCCCTCGGCATCCTCTTCGCCCGCAAGGCCGTGCACTCCGCGCTGCTGCTGGCCGTGGTGATGATCAGCCTGGCGGTGCTGTACGCCGTCCAGGACGCGCCGTTCCTGTTCGCGGTGCAGATCATCGTCTACACCGGCGCCATCCTCATGCTGTTCCTGTTCGTGCTGATGCTCGTCGGCGTGGACGCCTCGGACTCCGTGGTGGAGACCATCCGCGGGCCAGCGCACCATGGCCATCGTGGTGGGCCTGCTCTTCGGCGCCGATCCTGGTCATCGGGGTCGGCCAGGTCGCCCTCGGTGCGGTCACCGGGCTCAAGGTGGCCAACGTGGACGGCAACGTCCCGGGGCTGGCCCAGCTGCTGTTCTCCCGCTACATCTTCGCCTTCGAGGCCACCAGCGCCCTGCTCATCACCGCCGCCATCGGCGCGATGGTGCTCGCGCACCGCGAGCGGCTGACCCCCAAGCTGACCCAGGCCGACCTCGCCGCCCGCCGGGTGCGCGACTACGCCGAGACCGGCAAGCCGCTCGGACCGCTGCCCTCGCCGGGCGTCTACGCCCGTCACAACGCCGTGGACACCCCCGCGCTGCTGCCCGACGGCACGCCGTCGGAGATCTCCGTGTCGCGAACGCTGGCCGCTCGTGGCAGTGTGCGCACCGTCCCTCGCACCGCCATCGAGGGTGACCCGGTCGCCACCGACGCCGACTCGCCCGGGTCCCGCCACCGTGAGGAGGAGCAGCGCTGATGAGTGGGTCCCCGTTCCTGGTGCTCTCCGCGATCCTGTTCACCATCGGCTGCGTGGGCGTGCTGACCCGTCGCAACGCCATCGTGGTGTTCATGTGCGTCGAGCTGATGCTGAACGCCTCGAACCTGGCCCTGGTCACCTTCTCCCGGGTCAACGGCAACCTCGACGGGCAGGTGGCCGCCTTCTTCGTGATGGTGGTGGCCGCGGCCGAGGTGGTCGTCGGGCTGGCCATCATCATGACCATCTTCCGCACCCGCCGCTCGGCCTCGGTCGACGACGCGAGCCTGCTGAAGTACTAGAGGAGCCCCGATGTTCGTGCCCCTGGCCGAGACCGTCCCCGTGGTGGACCCGTCCCCCACGAGCGGCGTGCTCTCCCTGCTGTGGGTGATCATCGCGCTGCCCGCCCTGGGGGCGCTCGTCATCCTGCTGCTGGGCAACAAGCGCAGCTCCCCCTTCGCGCACCTGCTGGGGTGCGCGACCGTGGCCGGCTCGTTCGTGCTCAGCCTGGTCATGTTCGTGACCCTGCTGGGGCGCGGCGAGGAGGACCGGCAGGTCAGCCAGAGCCTCTACACCTGGGTCGAGGGCGGCAGCTTCAAGGTCGACCTGGGCCTGCTCTACGACCCGCTGTCGGCGCTGTTCCTGCTGCTCATCACCGGCGTCGGCTCGCTGATCCACCTGTACTCGGTGGGCTACATGGAGCACGACGCCCGGCGGGCCCGCTTCTTCGCCTACCTGAACCTCTTCGTCGCCGCCATGCTGACGCTGATCCTGGCCGACAACTACCTCGGCGTGTTCCTGGGCTGGGAGGGCGTCGGCCTCGCGTCGTACCTGCTGATCGGCTTCTGGCAGCACAAGACCTCCGCGGCCGTGGCCGCCAAGAAGGCGTTCGTGGTCAACCGCGTCGGCGACCTCGGGATGGCGCTCGGCACCATGCTGACCTTCGTCACCTTCGGGACCGTGACCTTCGCCGGCGTCTCGGCCGGGGCCGGCCAGGCCTCGCAGACCACGATGACCCTGCTGGGCCTGCTGTTCCTGCTGGCCGCCTGCGGGAAGTCCGCCCAGGTGCCGCTGCAGTCCTGGCTGCTGGACGCCATGGAGGGCCCCACGCCCGTCTCGGCGCTGATCCACGCCGCCACGATGGTCACCGCGGGCGTCTACCTGGTGGTGCGCTCCAGCTTCATCTACGACTACACCGAGGCCGCGCAGACCGCGGTGGTGATCGTCGGCGCGGTGACCCTGCTGTGGGGCGCGGTCATCGGGTGCGCCAAGGACGACATCAAGAAGGCCCTGGCCGGCTCCACCATGAGCCAGATCGGCTACATGATGCTCGCCGCGGGGCTCGGCCCGGCCGGCTACGCGTTCGCGATCTTCCACCTCATCACCCACGGGTTCTTCAAGGCCAACATGTTCCTGGGCGCCGGCTCGGTGATGCACGCCATGGACGACGACGTGAACATGCGGCACTACGGCGGGCTGAGCAAGGCCATCCCGGTGACGTTCCTGACCTTCTCGCTGGGCTACCTGGCCATCATCGGCGTCCCGCCCTTCGCCGGCTTCTGGTCCAAGGACAAGATCATCGAGGCCGCCTTCGGCCACAACCTCCTGGTCGGGCTGGCCGCGCTGGTCGGCGCCGGCATCACGGCGTTCTACATGACCCGGCTGATGCTGATGACCTTCCTGGGCCGCAAGCGCTGGGCCGAGGGCGTGCACCCGCACGAGTCGCCTCGCACCATGACCGTGCCGCTGATGGTGCTCGCCGCGCTCTCGGCCCTGGGCGGGCTGCTGCTGCTCGGCGGCTGGATCACCGACTGGCTCACCCCGGTCGTCGGCGAGGAGGTGCACGAGTCCCTCCCGGTGCCGGCCCTGCTGCTCTCGCTCATCGTGCTGCTGGTCGTGCTGGCCGGCATCGCGGTCGCGTGGCTGACCGTCGGCCGCCACGACGTCCCGGTCACCGCGCCGAGCAAGGTCTCCTTCGCCACCCGCGCCGCCCGGGCCGACCTCTACGGCGACCTGGTCAACGAGGGCCTGCTGATGCGCCCCGGCGACCAGCTGGTCTCCGGCCTGGTCACCTTCGACGACCACGTCGTCGACGGCTTCGCGATGGGCACCGGCGGTGCCTTCGGTGGCATGTCCAGCACGTTCCGCCGGGTGCAGACCGGCTTCGTGCGCTCCTACGCCCTGTCGGTGCTGCTCGGTGCCGTCGTGGTGGTCGTGGCACTGCTGGCGGTGAACCTCGCATGAGCCCCACCAGCCCTGACGAGACGAAGGTGTCCCTGTGAGCTTCCCCGTCCTGACCACCGCCATGCTGCTGCCGGTCGTCGGCGCCGTGGTGGTGGCCCTGCTGCCCCGGGGCCGGGGTGCGCTGCCCAAGCAGGTCGCGCTCGGGTTCTCGCTGGTGACCCTGGTCGTCGTGGCCGTCGTGGCCATCGGCTTCGACACCGGCTCCGGCGCCGCCCGCTACCAGTTCACCGAGACCCACGAGTGGATCCGCACCTTCGGCGCGCACTACGCCCTCGGGCGTGGACGGCATCGGCCTCACGCTGGTGCTGCTGACCGCGATCCTCACCCCGGTGGTGATCCTGGCCTCCTGGAACGACGGCGACGACGGCCGCTGGGGGGTGGGCGCGTTCTTCGCCTGGATGCTGGCGCTGGAGGGTCTCGCGATCGGGGTGTTCTCCTCCCTCGACGTGTTCTTGTTCTACGTCCTCTTCGAGGCCACGCTCATCCCGATCTACTTCCTGATCGGCGGGTTCGGGGGCGCGCGCCGCTCCGCCGCGGCGGTGAAGTTCCTGCTGTTCTCGCTCTTCGGCGGGCTGCTGATGCTGGCCTCGGTGGTCGGCCTGTACGTCGTGTCCGCGGACTCCTCGAGCGGGCCGACGTACCTGCTCTCGGAGCTGAGCCAGATCCCGATCGACCGGGACACGGCCCGCTGGCTGTTCGTCGGGCTTCTTCGTCGCGTTCGCGATCAAGGCCCCCATGGTGCCGGTGCACACCTGGCTGCCGGACGCCGCCGAGCAGGGCAGCCCCGGCACCTCGGTGCTGCTGGTCAGCATCCTGGACAAGATCGGCACCTTCGGGATGATCCGGTTCTGCCTGCAGCTGTTCCCCGAGGCCTCGCAGTGGGCCACGCCGGTGGTGCTGGTGCTCGCGGTCCTCAGCGTGCTGTACGGCGCGCTGGCGGCCATCGGCCAGAAGAGCATCCCGCGGCTGATCGCCTACACCTCGGTGTCGCACTTCGGCTTCATCGTGCTCGGCATCTTCGTGCTCAACAGCTACGGCCAGTCCGGCTCGATGCTCTACATGTTCAACCACGGGCTCTCGACGGCCGCGCTGTTCCTGGTCACCGGCTTCCTCATCCAGCGACGCGGCTCGCGCGATGATCCCCGACTTCGGGGGCGTGGAGAAGGTGGCCCCGGTGCTGGCCGGCGTGCTGCTGGTGGCCGGCCTGTCGTCGCTGTCCCTGCCGGGCCTCGGGCCGTTCGTCTCGGAGTTCCTGGTGCTGCTGGGCGCGTTCTCCCACGCCTGGTACTGGGGCACCGCGGCCGTGCTGGGCATCGTGCTGGCCGCGCTCTACATCCTGCTGATGTACCAGCGCACCATGACGGGGCCGACCGTGCCCGCGGTGGCCGGCTTCAAGGACCTCGACGTCCGTGAGGTCGCCGCGCTGGCGCCGCTGCTCCTGCTCATCGTCGTGCTCGGGTTCTTCCCCAAGCCGCTGACCTCGATCATCAACCCCGCCGTCGCGGACACGCTGCAGCAGGTGGGCGTCAAGGATCCCGCCCCCTCCGTGCCCGTCCAGGCCGGCGCTCAGGAGTCCAGCAAGTGAACCTCGCCGCAGCCTTCGAGAAGCCGACCATCGAGTACGGCCTGCTCTCCCCGTTGCTCATCGTCTTCGGGGTGGCGCTGCTCGGCGTGCTCGTCGAGGCGTTCGTCGCCCGCCGCTCCCGCTACCTGGTGCAGACCGTGCTGGCCCTGCTCGGGGTCGTCGGCGCGCTGGTGGCCACCGTCCTGGTCGCGCTCGACCTGACGCCCCGCGGCAGCGGGAGCCGGGGCACCATCGCGGTCGACGGCGCGGTCGCCGTGGACGGGCCCACGGTGTTCATCTGGGGCACCATCCTGTCGCTGTCGTTGATCAGCGTGCTGCTCTTCGCGGAGCGCTCCCTGGAGGGCGGCATCACGGCGTTCGCCGGCCAGGCCGCCGCCCTGCCCGGCACCTCGGCCGAGCGCGAGGCCTCGACCCGGGGGCTGGAGCACACCGAGGTCTTCCCGCTCATGCTGTTCTCCATCGGCGGCATGCTGCTGTTCCCGGCCTCCAACGACCTCATCACCATGTTCGTGGCCCTGGAGATCCTGTCGCTGCCGCTGTACCTGCTGTGCGGGCTGGCCCGTCGCCGTCGGCTGCTGTCGCAGGAGGCGGCGCTGAAGTACTTCATGCTCGGCGCCTTCAGCTCCGGCTTCTTCCTCTACGGCATCGCGCTGACCTACGGGTTCGCCGGCTCGATGAACCTCGGGGACATCGCGGAGGCCGTCTCGGGGCGGATCGGCAGCCAGGTGCTGCTGCTGGCCGGGATCGGCCTGCTGGCGGTGGGCATGCTCTTCAAGGTCGGCGCCGCGCCGTTCCACTCCTGGACCCCGGACGTCTACCAGGGCGCCCCGACCGCGGTGACCGCCTTCATGTCCGCCTGCACCAAGGTGGCCGCGTTCGGCGCCCTGCTGCGGCTGTTCTACGTCGCCTTCGGCGCGGCGCGCTGGGACTGGACGCTGATGATCGGCATCGTCGCGGTGCTGACCATGCTGGTGGGCTGCATCCTGGCCATCACCCAGACCGACATCAAGCGGATGCTGGCCTACTCCTCCATCGCGCACGCCGGGTTCATCCTGGTGGGCTTCGTCGGGCTGAAGTCGGTGGCCTCCTTCGACGGCGACGAGCTGTCCTCGCTGCAGGCCGTGCTGTTCTACCTGGTCACCTACGGCTTCATGAGCGTCGGCGCGTTCGCGGTGGTCACCGTCGTGCGCGACGCCGGCGGCGAGGCCACCCACCTGTCCCGGTGGTCGGGCCTGGGCAAGGAGTCGCCGGTCCTGGCCGGGGTCTTCGCGTTCTTCCTGCTCGGCATGGCGGGCATCCCGCTCACCTCCGGATTCACCGGCAAGTGGGCCGTGTTCGCCTCCGCCGTCTCGGGCGGGGCGTGGCCGCTGGTCGTGGTCGCCGTGGTGCTGAGCGCCGTCGCCGCGTTCTTCTACGCCCGGGTGATCGTCCTGATGTTCTTCTCCGACCCGGTCGGCGAGGGCCCGGTAGTGATGAACCCCAGCGTGATGACCACCATCGTCATCTCGGTCGGGCTCGCCGTCACCGTGGTGCTCGGGGTCTTCCCGGGACCGGTGCTCGACCTGGCGGCGACCGCGGGCCAGTTCATCCGCTGACCCCGAGGACCCCTCCGCCATGATCTCGACCGCCGCCGACGGCAACTCGTCGTTGGCCCTGCCGGTCCTCGACGAGGCACTGGACGCCCGGCTGCGCGCCCAGCTCACCCTCGTCGAGGAACGGCTCGAGCGCGAGATCCAGAGCGAGGCCGCCTTCGTCACCGAGGCGGCCCGGCACCTGATGAACGCCGGGGGCAAGCGCTTCCGGCCCGCGCTGGTGCTGCTGGCGGCCGAGGCGGGCGACTCCTCCCGCGAGGGCGTGATCACCTCGGCGTGCGTCGTCGAGCTCACCCACCTGGCCTCGCTCTACCACGACGACGTCATGGACGAGGCCGACCTGCGACGCGGCGCCTCCTCGGCCAACGCCCGGTGGGACAACCACGTCGCGATCCTCACCGGCGACTTCCTGTTCTCCAAGTCCTCGGAGCTGACCGCGACGCTGGGGGCCGACGCCGTCCGCATCCAGGCCGCCACCTTCACCCGGCTGGTCGAGGGCCAGATCCTGGAGACCCTGACCCCCGGTCCGGACGAGGACGCGCTGAGCCACTACCTGCGGGTCGTGCGGGGCAAGACGGGCTCCCTGATCGCCACCTCGGCCCGCTACGGCGCCCGCTTCTCCGGGTGCTCGCTGGAGGTCGAGGACGCGCTCACGGCGTACGGCGAGCGGGTGGGCATGGCCTTCCAGCTCTCCGACGACATCCTGGACGTGGCCTCGGACTCCGACGAGTCCGGCAAGACCCCGGGCACCGACCTGCGCGAGGGCGTGCCCACGCTGCCGGTGCTGATGGCCCAGCGCTCGACGGCCCCCGACGACGCCCGGCTGCTGGAGCTGCTGGCCGGTGACCTGACCGACGACGCCCGGCACGCCGAGGCCCTGGCGCTGCTGCGGGTGCACCCGGCCATGGACGAGGCGCGGGCCTACGTGCTGGGGATCGCCACCGAGGCTCAGGCCCTGCTGACCGTCCTGCCGCCAGGACCGGTGCGCGACGCCCTGGACGCCTTCGCCGTCCTCATCGCCACGCGCACGGCCTGAGGCAGCGCTCCTGCGTCAGTCCTGGGTACGCCGGGTGGCGCAGGCGTCCGCGGGCAGGTTGACCTCGGCCCACGTCGTGAGCGCGTCGAGGGCGGGGACGAGGGCGGCGCCGGCCTCGGTCACCCGGTAGCTGACCGCCACCGGGGGGCCCTCCGCGACCGTCCGCTGGACCAGGCCCGCGGCGGTGAGCTCGACCAGCCGCTCGGAGAGCACGGAGTCGCTGATCCCGCCGACGGCCCGCTTGAGCTCCGCGAAGCCGGCCGGTCCCTGCACCAGGGCGCTCAGCAGCAGCCCGCTCCAGCGCTTGCCGAGGAAGCCGAAGGCGCGGGAGAGCGCGGCGTCACACGCCCGGGGCTCGTGCTCCGTCCGGCTGCTGCTCTCCACGGCGCCAGCATAGCGCCGCTTCGTGACGCCTGGTGACTAGGAATATCGAAGCATGCGCTAGGGTTCTCTATGTCGCTAGGTTTTTCGGAGCAACCACGGACAAGGAAGCACCATGACCCTCACGCAGAACACCCACGAGACCCACGACGGCCACGAGACCCCCGAGACGCAGGGCGGCCTGGCCACCCTCGACGAGGCGGGCCGCGCGCTCATCTTCACCGACGCGCGCACCGCCAACACCTTCTCCTCGGCCCCCGTCAGCGACGCCGAGCTGGAGGAGATCTGGGAGCTGGCCAAGTGGGCCCCCACCGCCGCCAACACCCAGCCGTTGCGGGTGCTCTACGTGCGCACCGAGGAGGGCCGCGCGCGCCTGCTCGGTCACATGGCCGAGGGCAACCGGGCCAAGACCGCCTCCGCCCCCGTGGTCGCCGTGCTGGCTGTCGACACCGACTTCCACGAGCACCTCCCCACCGTCTTCCCGATGCGCCCGCAGATGCGCGAGCACTTCGCGGCCGACCACGCCGGGCGCGAGACGATGGCCCGCTTCAACGGCTCGCTGCAGGCCGGCTACTTCCTGCTCGCCGTCCGTGCCCTGGGGCTCGCCGCCGGACCGATGGGCGGCTTCGACGCGGAGGGCATGGACGCGGACTTCTTCCCCGACGGCCGGTTCCGCTCGCTGCTGGTCGTCAACATCGGCCACCCCGGCGAGGACCCGTGGTTCGACCGGCTGCCGCGCCTGGGCCACGACGACGTGCTCGACTGGGCCTGATGTTCACCGCCACCGTCGCGGTCTCCGTCCTGCTGGCGCTCGCGCTGACGGGCTCGGCCGCCGGCAAGCTGACCAGGAGCCCGGCCGTCGTCACCTCGCTGACCGGCGTCGGGGTGCCCCTGGACCGGTTCTGGGTGCTGGCCGTGCTCGAGATCGCCGGCGCGCTCGGTCTGGTGGTCGGCCTCTGGTGGGCGCCCCTCGGGATCGCCGCGGCCATCGGCATCGTCCTGTACTTCCTGGGAGCGGTGGGCGCCCACGTCCGGGCGCACGACCTCGGTGGCGTCGGTCCCGCGGCGGGGCTGCTGGTGGCGGCTGCCGCCGCTCTGGTGCTGCGCCTGGCCACCGCCTGACGGGCGGCCGGGGCGTCGCCCTCAGACCTCCACGAGCGGCTGGCCGCCCAGCACGGCGCTGACCGGCGGGCCGACCTCGCGCCCCAGGAGGGTGGCCACGGCGAAGTCCGCGGCGGCCCGGTCGAAGGTGCGGCCGTGCCGGAGCATGGCGTGCCGACCACCGCCCACCCGGACGTAGCCCACGTCCGCGCTGCGGCGCAGGCGCTGCGCCACCACCTCGGAGCGGTGCGGGCTCGCGACCCGGTCCTGGTCCCCGTGCACGACCATCACCCGGCGGCCCGGAGGCACCTCCAGGTGGGCGGCGTCGTCCTCCTGCACCCACGGTGCCAGCGCCACGACGCTGCGCACCTCCGGCCGACCGAGGGACAGCAGCGCCGCTCGGCCGCCCAGGGAGTGCCCCACGAGGCAGACCGGCAGGGACGGGCCCAGCCGCGCCCGCACCTCGCCCAGCGCCCAGGCGACGTCGTCGACGGGCGTGTGCCGGGTGTCCCACCCCCGCGTGGAGTTCAGCAGCCGGTGGACGGCCAGACGGCCCCGCCCTGCCCGCGCGACCCTGCCGGCGATCGGCACCATCCGCAGCACGGAGAGCTGCGTGGGGCTCACCGCGGTGTCCCCGCCGCGCCCGGCGCCGCCGTGCAGCACCAGCACGACACCCTCGGGACGGCGGGGCGCCCGGGTGGTCACGAGGCGCGGTTCGTTGCTCATTGGTCCAGTGTGGCAAACTTAGACAAGAAGTTAGACACCTGTTGAATGTTGACGCCGACCGAGGGTAACGAGGACACATGGAGAGCATCACCGGCAGGACCACCTCCGTCCCGCTCGCCGCACAGGACGTGGACCGCTAGACCATGCCAGAAGGAGACAGCGTCTACCTGGTCGCGCGCCAGCTGGACAAGGGACTGAAGGGTCGCCGGCTCGCCCGGACCGACCTGCGCACACCCAAGGTCGCCACCATCGACCTGGCCGGCCGGAGCGTGGTCGAGCACGCGACGCACGGCAAGCACCTGCTCACCCGCCTCTCGGGCGACCTCACCCTGCACACCCACCTGCGGATGCAGGGGTCGTGGACGGTGACCGGCGTCGGTCGCCGGCTCCCGCAGCGCCTCATGGGCGACGTCCGCGTCGTCCTCGAGACGGTGAAGGGCCCCACGGCGTACGGCTTCCTGCTGCCGGTGGTCGACGTGGTGCACACCTCGCGTGAGCGGGACCTCATCGGTCACCTCGGCCCCGACCCTCTGCGCGACGACTGGGACCCCGAGGAGGCCGTGCGCCGGCTGAGCCAGGACCCCGACCGCACCCTGGCGGCCGCCCTGCTCGACCAGCGGCTCATGGCGGGCCTGGGCAACCTCTGGGTCAACGAGCTGTGCTTCCTGCGCGGTCACAGCCCGTGGACCCCCGTGCAGGACGTCGACCTGCCGGCGCTGGTGCGTCTGGCGGCTCGCGCCCTGCGGACCTCGGTGCGCAGCCCAGGGGCCTACCAGGTCACCACGGGCAACACCCGCCGGGGCGAGCAGCACTGGGTGGCCGGCTGCGCCGGTCGCCCCTGCCAGCGGTGCGGCACGCCGATCCGGGTGGTCGACGAGGTCGTCAACGACCCGGAGCAGCGGCGCACCTGGTGGTGCCCGACCTGCCAGCCGGGCCCAGGGCCCTCGGTGGACCGCCGTCGGCTCGCCACCTCCGGCTGAGCGAGAGACATCTCACGTCGCGGAAGTCCATGGAGGCCCGCTGCGTTGGGACGGTCATGAGAGCCATCGGAGTGACCGAGTTCGGCGGACCGGAGAACCTGCAGGTGCTGGACCTCCCGGAGCCGCACGCAGGTGAGGGCGAGGTCCGCGTGCGGGTGCACGCGGCCGCCGTCAACCCCACCGACACCAACCTCGTCAGCGGCGCCTACGGCCCCGGGGCCCGCCAGGACGGCCCGTGGGTGCCCGGCGCCGACGCGGCCGGCGTGGTCGACGAGGTGGGTCCTGGAGCCGGGTCCTGGCAGGTGGGCGACCGCGTGATGGCAGTCGTCGTCCCCATGAGCGAGCACGGTGGCGCCTACGCCGAGCAGGTCGTCGTACCGGCGGCCTCGGTGACCCGGGTGCCCGAGGGCATCGACCTGACCGCCGCCTCCACCCTGCTGATGAACGCCCTGACCGCCCGCCTGGTGCTCGACGAGCTGGCGGTGCCCGCGGGCGGGACGCTGGCCGTCTCCGGCGCGGCCGGTGCCTTCGGCGGGTACGTCGTGCAGCTCGCCAAGGCCGACGGCCTGCGAGTCGTCGCCGACGCGGCTCCCCAGGACGAGGAGCTGATCCGCTCGCTGGGCGCCGACGACCTGGTCGCCCGGGGCGAGGGCTTCGCCGAGGAGATCCGCGCGCTCTTCCCCGAGGGCGTCGACGGTTTCGCCGACGGGGCCGTGCTGGAGGCGAAGGCGCTCCCGGCCATCCGCGACGGGGGTGCGTTGGGCACGATCCGGGGCTGGTCCGGCCCCGCCGACCGCGGCATCTCGGTGCATCCGGTGCTGGTCTTCGACCACGCCCTGCGCACCGACCTCATCGACCGCCTGGCCGAGCAGCTGGCCGCCGGCACGCTGACCCTGCGGGTGGCGCGGGTGCTGCCGGCGCAGGATGCCACGCAGGCCCACCGCGACCTCGCCGCCGGCGGCGTACGCGGACGGCTCGTCCTCGACCTCAGCCTGAGCAGGAAAGGAACTCCATGAGAGCAAGACCTGGTTCATCACCGGCGCCTCCAAGGGCTTCGGCCGCGAGTGGGCGGAGGCCGCGCTGGAGCGCGGTGACCGGGTGGCCGCCACCGCCCGCCGACCCGAGACGCTCGACCCGCTGGTCGAGACCTACGGCGACGCCGTCCTGCCGCTGCGGCTCGACGTCACCGACCGGGCCGCGGCCTTCGCGGCCGTCCAGCAGGCGGCCGAGCACCTCGGCCGGCTCGACGTGGTGGTCAACAACGCCGGCTACGGCCACTTCGGCATGGTGGAGGAGCTCACCGAGCAGGAGGTCCGCGCCCAGCTGGAGACCAACCTCTTCGGTGCGCTGTGGGTCACCCAGGCCGCCCTGCCCGTGCTGCGGGAGCAGGGCTCCGGGCACATCGTCCAGGTGTCCAGCATCGGCGGGATCAGCGCCTTCCCGACCGTGGGGGCCTACCACGCGTCCAAGTGGGCGCTGGAGGGTCTGTCCCAGTCGCTGGCGCAGGAGGTGGCCGGCTTCGGCATCCACGTCACCCTGGTCGAGCCCGGCGGCTTCTCCACCGACTGGAGCGGTCCCTCGGCCGTCCGCAGCGAGCCGATCGCGGCGTACGACGGGGTGCGCGAGCAGGCGTCCAAGCGGCCCAGCGCCAACGACCCGGGCGACCCCACCGCCACCCGGGCCGCCATCCTCGAGGTGGTCGACGCGGAGGAGCCGCCCCTGCGGGTGTTCTTCGGGACCAAGCCGCTGGAGATCGCCACGAAGGACTACGAGTCCCGCCTGGAGACCTGGCGCCGGTGGCAGCCGCTGGCCGAGCGCGCCCACGGCTGACCGGGCCCGCCTGGCGGGGGCGACCGGGCTCAGGTGCGGGTGGCGGTGAGCAGGAGGTACTCCCAGTCCATCGCGCCCGCACCGAGGTCGTGGGCCCGTGCCAGCTCGACCAGCGCCGCGTCCAGGGCCGCCACCCGCTCCGGGTCGTCGGCGATCGCCGCGGTACGCCGCGATGGTCGGGCCGTAGCAGGCCTTGAAGAAGTCCCGGAAGGCCTCGGCCGTGGCGAAGCGCTCCACCCGCAGCGTCCGGCGCTCGGCCCGCACGCCGTCCACCCGGTCGCCGAGCAGGTCGCGCACGTGCTGCTCGTCGCCCCACAGCGGCGGCGGCTGGGCCCCGGGCGGCGGCGGGGCGACGTACGGCTTCATGGCCGCGAACATCCGGCCGATGAACCCCTCGGGCGTCCAGCTGAGCAGCCCGATGGTGCCGCCGCTGCGGCAGACCCGCACGAGCTCGTCGGCGCCGGCCGGTGGTGCGGGGCGAACATCACCCCCACGCAGGACATCACCACGTCGAAGGCGCCGTCGTCGAACGGCAGCGCCTCGGCGTCCGCCTGCCGCCACTCGACTCGGTGCCCGCTGCTGCGGGAGCCGGCGGCCGAGTCGAGCAGCTCCGGCGTGAGGTCGCTGGCCACCACGTGCGCGCCGGTCGCCGCGCGCCGGGAACGCCGCGTTGCCGGCGCCCGCGGCCACGTCGAGCACCCGCTGGCCGGCCCTGACGCCGCAGGCCGCCACCAGCACGGGGCCGAGGTCGGGATGACCTCGCTGCGCGACCGCCGGGTAGTCCCCGCTGCGCCCACATCGGCCCGGTGCTTCGCCTTCAGCGCCCGGTCCGCCTGCTCGGCGGTGCTCGTGCCCGTCGTTCGTGCTCATCTCGTCCTCCTGGTCGTGGTGCCGGTCGTCGCTCGGGAGCACCAGCGTGCAGCGCCCCGGCGGGCGGCCGCATCCGTGCTGCGCACGGATCCCGGCACGGGTAGGGTCGGGCCGTGACCGGGGAGGCCTGGAACGCCCTGACGCCCCGCGAGGGCGCCGTCCTCGCCGCGGTCGGACGACACCTGGACAACCGGCAGATCGCCGACGAGCTCGGCATCTCGGTGCGCACGGTGGAGAGCCACATCGCCGCCCTGCGGCGGAAGCTGGGCGCCGCGAGCCGGTCGGCGCTGGTCGAGGCGGCGCACCGCCGCCGCGGCCACCCGGTCCGGCTGCCGCAGAACTCCTTCGTGGGCCGCGACGACGAGCTCGCCCGGCGTCGGCGAGCCTGCTGCGGGACCACCGCTGGGTGACGCTGGTCGGCGCGCCCGGGTGCGGGAAGACGCGGGCCGCGCTCGAGCTGGCCGCCGCCTCGGCCGGGTGCCGCTGGTGGTGGAGCTGGAGGACGCGACTCCCGAGCGGCGTGGTCGCGGCGGTGTCCAAGGTGGTGGGGCTGGGCGCGGACGACGGTCCGGTGGTGGCCGCGTGCGCGCTGGCCCTCGGCGAGCAGCCGTCACCTGCTGGTGCTGGACAACTGCGACCGGGTGACCGAGGCCGTGGCCGGCCTGCTCGCGCGAGCTCCTGCCCGCGGCATGGTCCCTGCGGGTGCTGGCGACCTCGCGGTCCCCGGTGGGCGGCTCCGACGAGACCGTGGTCGAGCTCCGTCCGCTGACCCCCGAGGCCGCCGCGACGCTCTTCGTCGACCGGTCGCGGGCGGTGGCCGCCGACGGGAGGCTCGACCCCGACCGGGTCCGCGAGGTGTGCCTGCGGCTGGACGGCCTCCCGCTGGCCGTCGAGCTCGCCGCGGCCCGGGTGCGCCACCTGCCGGTCGGGGAGCTGGCCGACCAGCTGGCCGCCCACGGGCTCGCGGCCCTGGAGCGCACGGCCGCGGCGCCGGACCGGCACCGCACCCTCCAGGCGGCCTTCGCCTGGACGTAGGACCTGCTCGACGAGCCGGACCGGGCGGTGCTGACCCGGCTGGCCTGCCTGCCGCGGACCTTCGACGTCGAGCTGGCGCAGGTGGTGGCCGGCCCCGGCGCCGGCCGTGCCGTGATGCACCTGCTCGACCGGTCGCTGGTCTCGCCGCACGTTCCGCCCCAGCACACCGGTCCGGTTCCGGCTGCTGGGCGCGGTGCGGGCGTTCGTGGCCGAGCGCACCGACGCCGCTGTCCTGGGCGTGCTGCGCGAGGAGGTGGGGGAGGCGCACGCGTCGTACCACGCGGGGAGGGCGGACCGGGTGCGGCGGCGGGCGCGGCGCGACGACTCCCGCGAGCTGGCCGAGGAGGCCAAGCGGCTCTGCCCGGAGATCAACGCCGGCATCTCCTGGGCCCTGGCCCGCGGACGCGCCGACCTCGCGCTGCCGCTGGCCCGGGCGCTGGCCGTGGGCGGCGAGCAGTTCAGCCCCGACCTCGACAGCCTGGCCTCCATCGCGCGGGTCGCCCGCGACCCCGCCTGCCGACGGGCGGCCACCGCCGAGGCAGCTGCTCGACCTGGGCGTGGCCCTGGCCTACGGCGACCTCGACCTGGTCGAGGAGCTCGCCCGACGGGGGCTGCAGGGGGCCGAGGACCCGCCGTCACGGCTGGCGGCGCACCACCTGGCCGGGGTGGCGGAGGCCTACCGGCGACCGGGGCCGAGCCGCCCTGGAGCACCTCGACGTGGCGGAGCGGCTGGCCGACGAGCTGCTGGACCCCTGGCAGCTCGCATCCGTGCGGCAGATGCGGGGGATCGCCCTGCAGGGCTCGGAGCTGGACGACCCCGTGGCGGCCACCGACGCCTTCGCCTCCGCCATGGAGACCTTCGCCCTGGCCGGCGACGCGATGCACGTCAACAACGCCCGCTACATGATGGCGGCCGCGGCCGTCGGCTCGGGTGACGGCTCCGGGCCCGACCGGGCCCGGGCCACGGCGTGGGTGGAGGAGTGCGTGTCCTACGGCCGCCGTACCGGCAACCAGCACGAGCTCGCGCACGCGCTGCTGACCCGGGCCCGGCTGGGGTCCGGCCCGGACGCCGGGCTGGGCGAGGCCCTCGACGTCTTCCGGGTCGTCGGCGACCTGCGCTGCCTCACCCGCGGGCACGTGCTGCGCGCCGCGTGGGCGAGCACCGCCGACGAGCGGGAGGGCGAGCTCGCCGCGGCCCTGGCCTCGGCCCGCGCCGCGCACGACCTCGCCCACCAGGCGACCGTCCTGGAGGCGCTGGTGCGAGCCCGCTGGGAGGCCGACCGGCCCGGTCCGGCCGCTGAGGCCTACGGGTCGCTGGTCGCGCTGGTGGGGGCCGACGACGCGGCGGCGCGTTGCCCGGCCGCGCTGACCGAGCGGCTGCCGGCTCTGCAGGGCCGGGTGGCCGAAGGGGTGGCCCGGGGCTGAGCCGACCTCACAGCCCGGACTCGACCAGGCGTACGGCGGCCTCCAGGTCCGCGTCGAAGGGCCGGTCGGTCCGCTCCTCGCCGAGCACGGCCGCGGCGGCCTCGTAGGCCGCGAGCAGCCGCGGGCCGGGCGTGCGCTCGGGGTCGATGCGCAGCGCGCGCACCGCGGCGACCAGCTCGCAGCCGAGCACCACCGGCGCCAGGCTCGACCATCTGCTCGCAGGCCCACACCGCCTGCGTGGAGAAGCTGGCGTGCTCCTCCAGCCCGAGGGAGACCACGGCGTGCCCGGTGGAGACCGGCGTGGTCATGATCCGGGCCCGGGCCAGCGCGTCCTGCGCGAGGTACTCCAGGATCATCACGCCCGAGCTGCCGGCCGGGCCCGAGGCCAGGAAGGCCGGCAGACCGGTCAGCGACGGGTTGATCAGCGCGGAGAGGCGGGCCGCGGACAGCGCGATCACCGGGTAGGTCGCCTGCCGCAGCGCGTCGAGGGTGGCCGACAGCCGGGCGGTGACGAAGCCGCCGTGGTGCAGCGGGGTGCCGTCGGCGACCACCAGCGGGTTCTCCGTGGAGTCGTCGACCTCGACCAGCACCGCCTGCTCGGTGGTCGCTAGCGCGTCGAGGAACGGTGCGTGCACCTGGGGCACGGTGCGCAGCGCCGAACGGGTCCTGCACCCGGGCCGGCACCCAGTCGGCCGGGGTCAGCAGCGCCATCAGCCGGCGGGCGACGGCCTGCTGGGAGGCGTCCGGGCGGCCGGCGTGCACCCGCGGGTCGAAGGCCTGCAGCGAGGCCCGCAGCGCCGTGGCGGACAGGGCGGTGACCTTCTCGGCGGCGTCGGCGAGCCGGGCCAGCCGCCGGTGCACGAGCGGCGGCGGTCGCCAGCGTGAGCGCGTTGCTGGACATGAACGGCAGCGCGTCGCCGTCGTCCACGGTCGCCACCGGTGCCACCGCGCCGCTACGCCAGGGCCGCTCGCCGACCAGGGTGAGGCCGAGCTGGGCCAGCGGCACCAGGTCACCGGTGCCGATGGAGCCGAGGCGGTGCAGGTCCGGCACGGCGCCGGTGGCGACGGCCGCGCCCGAGGGCCGCGGCCAGCCCCGCGCTGACGCCGGAGCGGCCCGAGGTGATCTGGTGCAGCCGGATCGCCATCGCGGCGCGGGCGGTGGCGTCGTCGTAGGTCTCGCCGTACGCCGGTCGCGTGGCTGCGCCACAGCCGCAGCGCGTGCGAGGTGCCGTCCGCCGGGGTGATGTCGGTGGGCACGGTGCGCAGCGCGCCGACGCCGGTGGTCAGGCCGTAGACCGCGCCCGAGCGCCCGGCCAGCCGCAGGTGCTGGTGCGAGGCGGCGATCCGCTCCACCGACGCCTCGGTGAGCTCGACCGGGTGCCGGGCCCGCCCTGCAGGGCCCACGCGATGAGGTGGTCCAGCGACATCCGCGGCCGACGGCACGGGCTCTCCTCCGTGCGGTGCGCCGCGGTGCGGCTGGGTCCGGGCGCGGACCCGGGTCCAGCATGGACCCGGGGAGCAGAGTGGCCGTCATGAGCCTCATCACGACCCGCTTCGACGCCACCAGCACCGCCGACGACGTGGTCGCCGGGGTGGACCTGCACGGCACCCGGGCCGTGGTCACCGGCGGCGCCTCGGGCATCGGGGTCGGAGACCGCCCGCTCCCTGGCCCGGGCCGGCGCCGAGGTCACCCTGGCCGTCCGCGACACCGCCGCGGGCGAGCGGGTCGCCGCCGACATCGTCGCCTCCACCGGCCACGACGCCGTCACGGTCGCCTCCCTCGACCTGGTCGACCTGGCCTCCGTGCGGGCCTTCGTCGAGGCTGGTCGGGGCCGCTGCACCTGCTCGTCGCCAACGCCGGGGTGATGGCCCTGCCCAGCCTCGAGCTGACCGCGAACGGCTGGGAGCGGCAGCTGGCCACCAACCACCTCGGCCACTTCGCGCTGGCCACCGGGCTGCACCGCGCGCTGGCCGAGGCGGGGGGCGCCCGGATCGTCTCGGTCAGCTCCAGCGGCCACCTGGGCTCGCCGGTGGTCTTCGACGACCTGCACTTCGAGCACCGGCCCTACGACCCGTGGTCGGCCTACGGCCAGTCCAAGACGGCCAACGTGCTGCTCGCGGTCGAGGCCACCCGGCGGTGGGCCGGGGACGGGGTCGTGGCCAACGCCCTCATGCCCGGCGGGATCATGACCAACCTGCAGCGCCACGTCACCCAGGAGGTCCGCGACGACTGGCAGCGGATGCAGGACGAGGGCCGGGTCCGCTTCAAGACCCCGCAGCAGGGTGCCGCCACCTCGATGGTGGCCGCGGTCGCCCCGGAGCTGGAGGGCAGGGGCGGGCACTACCTGGAGGACTGCAACGAGGCGCCGACGGTGGCCGACGACGCCGAGGTCACTAGCGGCGTGCGGGAGTGGGCCCTGGACCCGGACGCGGCGCACCGGCTGTGGGAGGTGTCGCTGGAGCTCGTCTCCTAGCGAGGTCTCCGGGCGGCGGGGACGGCCGGCGTCCCCGGGCAGCCCGAACTCGGTGTGCACCCCTCGCTGTGGGCGAGGTGGTCCGGGCGGCCGGGCGGCCAGCTCGCCCAGGCCCACCGAGGCCATCAGCCCGTCGTCCAGCTCCAGCAGCTCGGCGTCGCGCAGCGGCCAGGGCCCGTGGGCGTTGGGCACGTAGAGGGTGCGGCCCGCACCACCGCACGTGCAGGCCCCAGCGAGCGCTGAGGAAGTCGTCGAGCGGGGTGGCCTCGCGCGGCGCCCCGGCCCGGACCACGATGTGGCTCGACGGCCGGGTCCGCGCCGCTCGCCGCAGGGTCGCGCCGGTAGGTGTGCACCTGCGCCGAGGGGCCGTCCGGGCGTACGTCGTACCGCATCCGGGCCCAGCGGTAGGGCAGCCCGAAGACGGCGCGCGCCCCGGCCACCACCAGCGCCCGGTCGCTGTCCAGGCTGAGGAAGACGATGCCGCGGCGACCGGTGCGGTCGACGGAGTACAGCCGCACGTTGGTCTCCAGGAAGGTGCCGGCCCAGGGCACGCCGGGCCCGCGGGCGACGCCGGCGTCGACCATCCGGAAGGGGATGAGCCCGACGTAGGTCGCGACCCTCGAACACGTCGGGTCGCACCCCGGGCGGCATCAGGTGGGCCACCCGCTCCGGCGGGACCGCCCAGTGCAGGAAGGTCAGGTCGCGCCAGTCCTGGTTCATCATCACCGGGCCGCTCAGCGCCGGCGCCGCGGTCAGGACCGGCTCGACCTCGGTGGGGGGCATGGCTCCAGCGTAGGTCGCCTCACCCCGCCGCGACCGGGTCCGCGGCGGCCACCCGGAGGCGCGGTGGCGCTGCCGCAGGGTCTCGGCGGTGAACAGGGCCAGGGCCAGCCAGATCAGCGCGAAGCCGGCCAGCCGCAGCGGGGGCATGGGCTCGCCGAAGACGACGATGCCGAGGATGAACTGCACGGTGGGGGTGAGGTACTGCATGAGCCCCAGGGTGCTCAGCGGGATGCGGGTGGCCGCACCCCCGAAGCACAGCAGCGGGATGACCGTGACGAGGCCGGTGCCCATGACCAGCGCGACGTGCCCGGCGCCGTGGCTGCCGAAGGTCGAGGCCCCGGTCACGGTGAGGAACACGATGCAGCCGATGGCCGCCGGGGCCACCACCAGGGTCTCGACCACCAGGCTCTCCACGGCGCCCGCGTCGGCCTTCTTCTTCGCCAGCCCGTAGCTGGCGAAGGAGAAGGCCAGGATCAGCGCGATCCACGGCGGGCGGCCGTACTCCACGGTCAGGCCGACCACGGCGACGCCGGCCAGCGCCCAGGGCCACCCACTGCAGACGGCGCAGCCGCTCCCCGAGGACGACCACGCCGAGCAGCACGCTGACCAGCGGGTTGATGAAGTAGCCGAGCGAGGTCTCCACCACGTGGTGGTGGTTGACGCCCCAGATGTAGGTGCCCCAGTTGACGGTGATGAGCACCGCGGCGACCGCGAGCAGCAGCCGGGTGCGGCGGTCGGCGAACGTCGCGCGCAGGCTGGCCCGGCGGCGCGGCGACGACGACGACGCCGAGCATGAGGATCATCGACCAGAAGATCCGGTGGGCCAGGATCTCCACCGCTCCCGGCGGGCTCGAGCAGCGGCCAGTACAGGGGGAAGAACCCCCACATCACCCAGGCGGCCAGGCCCAGCAGCACCCCGCGTCGCGTCTCTCCCACGTCCAGCAGGCTACGTCACGTGTCAGGGGTCAAGCGCCGGTTCACCACTGACCGGACGGCCCGCCGGCGGGCCGGGTTGCTACGGTCGGGAGCATGACGCACCCACAGGACGAGGACCACGTGGAGACCCGGGCGAACCTGCTCCCCGAGGAGCGGTCGGCGGGCAGCGCGGACCCCGAGGCACAGGCCGAGGCGATCCTGGAGGAGTCCCGCGAGCGCACCGACGACCCGCAGGGGACGCGCGAGGAGTCGACGCAGACGCAGGGGTGATGGCGCCGCGGGTGCGGCGGGTGCGGGTGCGGCGGTGCGCCTGCGGCGGTGCGGCGCGTGCCCTGCGGCGGTGCGGCGCGGTGCCCTTCGGCGGGCCTGCGACTGATTACCAGGGGATGTCGGGTTTCTGTCACTGACCACGGTGGGCCGACCGTGGTCAGTGACAGATCCCCATGGGCGGTACGTCGAGGCGGTCCGCCGTACGACCGGTGGCGAATTGCTCCCCACGGAGATCTCGACCTCCCCATGGTGAGCCCACCGGGGGGAGCGACAGAAAGCCGACATCCCCTGGGGAACTGTCACCGACCCCGCCGCGCCCGCCCGCCGTACGAGCCCGGCGCACCCGCACGCGCACGTGGGGGCGCCGCACGCCTGCCGCACATCCGCACGCCGCACCCCGCGCAGGCGCCCGCCTCAGACGGTCCAGGTGTCGCCGGAGGACAGCAGCCCGGCCAGGGCCTCCGCCCGGTCGCCGGTGCCCTGGCTGGCGGTGACGATCTGCTCGCGGGTCTGGTCGTCGTACGTCGCGGCCTCGACCTGCCGGAAGATGCCGACCGGCGCGTGCGCGAGAGCACGCCGGAGTCGGTCAGCCGGGAGATGGCGAACGCCGTGGTCGGGTCGGCGTGCGTGCGCGTCGTGGACCAGCACGTCCGCGTCGGCGAGCGGGTCCTCGAGCCACCTTCGACGCCACCGGTGGCCGGGTCGCGGACCACGCCGAGCTGGCCGCGGCGACCGAAGCGGATCGGCTCGCCGTGCACCAGGGGGATGATCGCGTCGGCCTTCGTCTCGTTGTCCTTGATGGCGTCGAAGGCGTCGTCGTTGAAGATCGGGCAGTTCTGGTAGATCTCCACCAGCGACGTACCCCGGTGCGCGGCCGCCGCGGAGAGCACCGAGGTCAGGTGCTTGCGGTCGGAGTCCACGGTGCGGGCCACGAAGGTGCCCTCGGCGCCGAGCGCCAGCGAGACCGGGTTGAAGGGGTTGTCGACCGAGCCCATCGGCGTGGACTTGGTGATCTTGCCGGGCTCCGAGGTGGGGGAGTACTGGCCCTTGGTCAGGCCGTAGATCCGGTTGTTGAACAGCAGGATCGTCATGTTCACGTTGCGGCGCAGCGCGTGGATCAGGTGGTTGCCGCCGATGGACAGCGCGTCGCCGTCCCCGGTGACCACCCACACCGAGAGGTCGCTCGCGGCATGGTGGCCAGCCCGGTCGCGATGGCCGGCGCGCGGCCGTGGATCGAGTGCATCCCGTAGGTGTCGAGGTAGTAGGGGAACCGCGAGGAGCAGCCGATGCCGGAGACGAACACGATGTTCTCGCGCTTGAGCCCGAGGCTCGGGCAGGAAGCCCTGCACGGCCGACAGCACGGCGTAGTCGCCGCAGCCGGGGCACCAGCGGACCTCCTGGTCGGAGGTGTACTCCTTGCGGTTCTGGCCGCCACGTCCGTGGTGGGGACGTCGCGCAGACCCGGGAAGGGCAGTACGTCGGTCATCGGGTGATCTCCTTGGTGATGGCCTCGGCGAGCTCGGCCGCGCGCAGCGGCAGGCCGCGCACCTGGTTGTAGCCCTTGGCGTCCACGAGGTAGCTGCGCCCGCAGCAGCATCGAGAGCTGGCCCAGGTTCATCTCGGGGACGATCACCGACTCGTAGCGGCGCAGCACGTCGCCGAGGTCGGAGGGGAACGGGTTGAGGTGCCGCAGGTGGGTCTGGGCCACCGGGTGGCCGGAGTCGCGGACCAGCCGGCAGGCCGCGCCGATCGGGCCGTACGTCGACCCCCAGCCCAGCACCAGCAGTCGGTGGCCTCGCCCGAGGGGTCGTCGACCTCCAGCGGCGGGATGTCGCGGGCGATGGCCTCCACCTTGGCGGCGCGGGTGCGCACCATCAGGTCGTGGTTGGCGGGGTCGTAGGAGATGTTGCCGTGGCCCTCACCCTTCTCCAGCCCGCCGATGCGGTGCTCGAGGCCCGGGGTGCCGGGGACCGCCCACGGTCGGGCCAGGGTCTCCTCGTCGCGGAGGTAGGGCCAGAACTCCTCGGTCCCCTTCGCGGTGGTGTGGTTCGTCCCGGTGGCGAAGCCGGGCTCGATCACCGGGAGGTCGGTCACGTCGGGGATCTGCCAGGGCTCGGAGCCGTTGGCCAGCATGCCGTCGGACAGGAGCAGCACCGGCGTGCGGTAGGTGACCGCGATCCGGGCCGCCTCCAGGGCGGCGTCGAAGCAGTCGGCGGGGGACTGCGGGGCGATGACCGGCACGGGGGACTCGCCGTTGCGGCCGAACATGGCCTGCAGCAGGTCGGCCTGCTCGGTCTTGGTGGGCAGCCCGGTCGAGGGTCCGCCGCGCTGGACGTCGACCACCAGCAGCGGCAGCTCCATCATCACGCCCAGGCCGATGGTCTCGGCCTTGAGCGCGAGCCCGGGGCCGGAGGTGGTGGTCACGCCCAGCGCCCCGCCGAACGACGCGCCCAGCGCGGCGCCCACGCCGGCGATCTCGTCCTCGGCCTGGAAGGTGGTGACACCGAAGCGCTTGTGCTTGCTGAGCTCGTGCAGGATGTCGGAGGCCGGGGTGATCGGGTAGGACCCCAGGAACAGGGGCAGGCCGGACTGGGTGGCGCCCGCGACCAGGCCGTAGGCCAGGGCGAGGTTGCCGGTGATGTTGCGGTAGGTGCCGGTGCGCATCGGGGCCGGCTTGATCTCGTACTGCACGGCGAACGCCTCGGTGGTGTCGCCGAAGTTGATGCCGGCCCGGAACGCCTCGATGTTGGCGTCGCGGATGGCGGGGGACCCGGCGAACCGGCGCTCGAGGAACGACGATGGTGGTCTCGGCGGGCCGGCCGTACATCCACGACAGCAGGCCGAGGGCGAACATGTTCTTGGCCCGGCTGGCGTCCTTGCGCGAGAGCCCGAACTCCTTGACCGCCTCGACGGTCATGTCGGTCAGCTCGAAGGCGTGCAGGTCGTAGCCCTCGAGCGAGTCGTCCTCCAGCGGGCTGGTGGCGTAGCCGGCCTTGGCCAGGTTGCGGGCGGTGAAGTCGTGGGAGTCGACGATGACGATCGCGCCGCGCTTGAGGTCGCCCAGGTTGGCCCTCAGCGCGGCCGGGTTCATGGCCACCAGCACGTCGGGCGAGTCACCGGGGGTGAGGATGTCGTGGTCGGCGAAGTGCACCTGGAACGACGACACGCCGGGCAGCGTGCCCTGCGGGCGCACGGATCTCGGCCGGGAAGTTCGGCAGCGTCGAGAGGTCGTTGCCGAAGCTCGCCGTCTCCTGGGTGAACCGGTCCCCGGTCAGCTGCATGCCGTCACCGGAGTCGCCCGCGAACCGGATGATCACCCGGTCGAGCTGCTGGACCTGCTTGGTCACGCTGAGTCGCCTTCTTCCGTCTCGGACCACCCCCTGAGGTAAGGGTCGCCAAACGGTTTCCATGTTACGGCGGGGGGTCACGCGCGACCGGCCCCGTCCGCCTGGCGAGGCGGTCCCCGGGCCCTCCTGGGCGGGTGCACGAGGGGGCTCGCGGTGTGAGTCGCGACACGACGAAGAGCCCAGTGGGCGATTGGACTCCACTAAGCGAGTAAAACCGACTAACATTAGCGACTTAGACCGTCGCCTACCCCTGGCAGCGACGACCGGAACAAGGAACGGGACTCACCATGAGCATCAAGTGGAAGGCCGCTGCGGCCGCCTCTGTCATCGGCGCGCTGACGCTGTCCGCCTGCGGCGGGAGCTCCGAGGGCGCGAGCGGCGGGTCGGACAGCGTGAACCTGGTCGGCTTCTCGATCCTCGAGCAGGCGAACAAGCAGGTCATCGCCGACTTCAACCAGACCTCGGACGGCAAGGGCGTGAGCTTCAAGCAGTCCTACGGCGCGTCCGGCGACCAGAGCCGTGCGGTCGAGGGCGGCCAGAAGGCCGACGTCGTGCACTTCTCCCTCGAGCCCGACATCCAGCGGCTGGTGGACAGCAAGCAGGTCTCCGCCGACTGGAACAAGACCCCCACCAAGGGCATCCTGACCCAGTCCGTGGTCGTGCTCGTGGTCCGCAAGGGCAACCCCAAGGGCATCAAGACCTGGGACGACCTGGTCAAGCCCGGCGTGAAGATCATCACGCCCAACCCGTCCTCCTCCGGGTCCGCGAAGTGGAACATCCTCGCGGCCTACGGCCACATCCTGGCCGACGGCGGCACCGAGGCCGACGCCTCGGCGTACCTGAAGAAGTTCTTCGGCAACGTCGCCGCCCTGCCCGGCAGCGGCCGCGACGCCACCACCGCCTTCACCGGCGGCAACGGCGACGTGCTGCTGTCCTACGAGAACGAGGCCATCCTGGCCCGCCAGAGCGGTGCGGACTTCGAGTACGTCGTTCCCGACGAGGACCTGCTCATCGAGAACCCGGGCGCCGTCACCACCGACGCCAGCTCGGCCGGCAAGAAGTTCCTGGCCTACCTGACCGGCAAGGAGGCCCAGACCGACTACGCGGAGGAGGGCTTCCGTCCCCTCGACGACAGCATCGACGTCGAGGTCAAGGGCGCCAACGACCCGAGCGACCCGTTCCCGGTGCCGTCCAAGCTGCTGACCATCGACAAGGACTTCGGCGGGTGGGCCTCGGCCAACTCGAAGTTCTTCGACGAGGACAAGGGCCTGGTCACCAAGATCCAGGCCGCCACCGGCAAGGAGTGACCTGGTGACCCAGGCTCGTCGTCTCGTCGGGACGCCCGGTGCGCAAGCGCCGGGCGGCCCGCGCGGGCTCCCTCACCGCCGCGTCCGGGCTCGGGCTCGGCGTCGCGCTGGTGTGGTTCAGCCTGCTCGTGCTGATCCCGCTGGCCGCTGGTCGTCGCCACCGCCGGCGAGGACGGCTGGTCCGGCTTCTGGCGACACCATCACCAGCTCGCAGACCCTCTCGGCGGTCGAGCTGACCGTCGTGCAGGCCCTGCTGGTCACGCTGCTCAACGTCGTGATGGGCACGATGATCGCCTGGGTCCTGGTCCGCGACCGGTTCTGGGGCAAGCGCATCCTCAACGTCGTCATCGACATCCCCTTCGCGCTGCCGACGATCGTCGCCGGGCTGGTGCTGCTCTCGCTCTACGGGCCGCAACAGCCCGGTGGGCGTCGACGTCGCCAACACCCGGTACGCGGTCTTCCTGGCGCTGGCGTTCGTCACCCTGCCGTTCATCGTGCGCACGGTGCAGCCGGTGCTCGAGGAGCTGGAGGCCGACGTCGAGGAGGCCTCGGCCTCGCTGGGTGCACAGCCGGCTGACCACCTTCCGGCGGATCATCCTGCCCAGCCTGGTGCCGTCGATCGCCGCGGGCGCCGCGCTGTCCTTCGCCCGGGGCATCAGCGAGTACGGCTCGCTGGTCCTGCTCTCGGGCAACCTGCCCAACCGCACCGAGGTCGCCTCGGTGCGGGTGCTGACCTACATCGAGAACGGTGACACGGCCTCCGCGGCCGCGGTCGCGACGCTGATGCTGGTCGTCGCGCTCCTGGTCATCGTGGCCCTCGACGTGATCCAGAGGAGGGTGGCCCGTCGTGGCTAGCACCCGACTGCGTGAACCCGCCCCGGTGCGCTGGGGCCTGCGGGTCATCACGCTCGCCTACGTGTTCCTGCTCGTGGTGTGGCCGGTCTCGCTGGTGGTGAAGTACACCTTCGCCGACGGCTTCACCGCGCTCTCCACGGCCCTGACCGACCCGGCGGTCACCACCGCGCTGCGGCTGACCGCGGTCGTCGCGGTCTTCGCCGTGGTCATCAACCTGGTCTTCGGGGTCGGCATCTCGCTGCTCCTGGTGCGCTACGAGTTCCCGGGCAAGCGGGTGCTCTCGGCGCTCATCGACCTGCCGCTGTCGGTCTCACCGGTCGTGGTCGGACTGGCGCTGCTGCTGGTGTTCAACCCGCGCACCGGGCTCTTCGGACCGGGCCTGTCGGACGCCGGCATCGAGGTCGTCTTCGCCACCCCGGGCATGGTGCTGGCCACCGTGTTCGTGGCGCTGCCGCTGGTCATCCGCGAGGTGGTGCCGGTGCTGGAGGAGATCGGCGACGAGCAGGAGCAGGCCGCCCGCAGCCTGGGGGCCAACGCCGTGCAGACCTTCCGCCGCATCACCCTGCCCAGCATCCGCTGGGCCGTCGTGTACGGCGTCGTGCTGAGCCTCGCGCGGTCCCTGGGCGAGTACGGCGCGGTCAAGGTCGTCTCGGGCAACATCGTGCAGCAGACCCAGACCGCGACGCTCGTGGTGGAGTCGAAGTACCAGGGCTTCGACCAGGCCACGGCCTACGCCACCGCCTTCATCCTCGCCCTGGCCTCGGTGGTCTGCATCGTCGTGGTGAGCTTCCTCCGTCCGTCCCAGAACGACTCCTGAAGTCCCGTCCCGAGAGCAGCGAGAGCAGAGACCATGAGCATCGAGATCAAGGGCATCAACAAGAACTTCGGCGACTTCGTGGCGCTCAAGGACGTGTCCCTCAACATCCCCACCGGCCAGCTCACCGCGCTGCTCGGTCCCTCCGGCGGTGGCAAGTCCACGCTCCTGCGGATCATCGCGGGGCTGGAGTCCGCCGACGAGGGCACCGTGCACATCGAGGGCGTCGAGGCCACCCACCTGCCGCCGCAGAAGCGCAACGTGGGCTTCGTCTTCCAGCACTACGCGGCGTTCAAGCACATGAGCGTGGCCAAGAACGTGGCCTTCGGCCTCGAGATCCGCAAGCGCTCCAAGGCCGAGACCAAGGAGCGGGTGGCCGACCTCCTCGAGCTGGTGCACCTCTCGCAGTTCTCCCACCGGCTGCCCTCCCAGCTCTCCGGGGGTCAGCGGCAGCGCATGGCGCTGGCGCGGGCGCTGGCCGTGGAGCCGACCGTCCTGCTGCTCGACGAGCCGTTCGGGGCCCTGGACGCCAAGGTCCGCAAGGAGCTGCGCGACTGGCTGCGCCGGCTGCACGACGAGGTCCACGTGACCACCGTCTTCGTGACGCACGACCAGGAGGAGGCCCTCGAGGTCGCCGACGAGATCGTGGTCATCAACGACGGGCGCATCGAGCAGATCGGCTCGCCCGACCAGCTCTACGACGCACCGGCCAACGACTTCGTGATGAGCTTCCTGGGCCCGGTGACGAGCCTGGCCGGCGACCTCATCCGGCCGCACGACATCGACGTGTCCACCACCGGCGACGGGCTGGGCACCGTGCCGGGCGAGGTCGTCCGGACGCTGCGGGTCGGCTTCGAGGTCCGCCTCACCGTGCGCCCGACCGAGCGGTCGGGGGGCTCGGCCCACGACCTGGCGGCTCCGGGCCAGGCGGACGAGGTGACGGTGGTGCTCACCCGCTCGCACGCCCGCGAGATGGGGCTCGACGTCGGCAGCCGGGTCTGGCTCTCGGCCAACCGCGGCGCCACCTCCACGGTGCCCAGGATGAGCGCGGTCAAGGCCGGCTGAGCACGGGCCACCGCAGGGTGAGCGCCCTCGGGCTCTGTCCCCGGGGGCGCCACGCCCTAGAGTGACGTCCGTGGCCGGCAACGAGGACTACTACGCGGCGTACCTGCCCCTGGTCGTCATCCTCGTCCTCGGCGTGCTGCTCGTCGTGACCATGTTCGCCAGCAACCGTGCGCTCCGTCCGACCAACACCACGGCCGAGAAGCTGCTGACCTACGAGTGCGGCGTCGACCCGGTCGGCGAGGGCTGGGCGCAGAGCCACGTGCGCTACTACGTCTACGCCTACCTCTACGTCGTGTTCGCGGTGGACGCGGTGTTCCTGTTCCCGTGGGCGACGGTCTTCGAGGGCCTGGGCTGGGTGAGCGTGGCGGAGATGGGCGTGTTCATCGGCTTCGTCGCGGTGGGCCTGGCCTACGCCTGGCGCAAGGGGGTGCTGACGTGGACGTGACCCCGGCGACCGACCTGGGGATGCCGTCGCTGGGTCCCGCGCAGCGGCTGGCCCCGACGCCGGCCCGCTACGTGCTCAACTGGGGCCGCAAGTACTCCCTGTGGGTCTTCAACTTCGGCCTGGCCTGCTGCGCCATCGAGTTCATCGCCACCTCGATGGCGCGCCACGACTTCATCCGGCTGGGCGTGATCCCCTTCGCACCCGGCCCGCGGCAGGCCGACCTGATGGTCGTCTCCGGCACGGTCACCGACAAGATGGCCCCCGCGATCCGGCGGCTCTACGAGCAGATGCCCGACCCCAAGTACGTCATCTCCTTCGGCTCCTGCTCGAACTCCGGCGGCCCCTACTGGGACTCCTACTGCGTGACCAAGGGCGTGGACCAGATCATCCCCGTCGACGTCTACGTGCCCGGGTGCCCGCCCCGGCCCGAGGCGCTGCTCCAGGGCATCGTGAAGCTGCAGGAGAAGATCGACGGCGAGAGCCTGGTCGACCGCTACGCCCCGGCGGTGCACCGGTCGACGGGCGCGGCGTCGGTGACCCGGGGCCTGGTGCTCCCCCCGCAGGACGGTCCCCGGCCGTGAGCACCGTCAGCACCGAGCGCGACGGGGGCGGCTGGTCCGACCGGGTCCGAGGGGCCTTCACCGAGGCGTTCGGTGACGGCGCGGAGGTGGACGAGGGCTTCGGGCCGCTGACCGCCGACGTGCCCGCCGACCGCTGGGCCGACGCGGTCCGGCTGGTCCGCGACGACCTCGGCTGCCCGTTCTTCGACTGGCTGTCCGCCGTCGACGACCTCGAGGAGGGCTTCCAGGTGCTCTGCCACCTGGCCTCCCACCGGCCCGGCAGCGTGCAGCACCTGCTGGTGCGGACCCGGCTGCCCCGCGCCGAGCCGGTGGTGGCCTCGGTCGCCGGCGTGTACGCGGGGGCCCGCTGGCACGAGCGGGAGACCCACGAGATGTTCGGCATCGACTTCACCGAGGACGGCGCCGTGCTGGCCCTCGAGACGCTGCTGCTGCCCGACGAGTTCGAGGGCCACCCGCTGCGCAAGGAGTTCGTGCTGGCCTCGCGGGTGGCCCGGCCGTGGCCCGGGGCGAAGGAGCCCGGCGAGTCCGACGCCCCCGAGCCGCACGCCCCGGCCGTGCGGACCCGTCGCAGGGCCCGACCGCCCGGCGTGCCCGACCCGGGCGAGTGGGGGCCGCGCCGTGCCTGAGCTGCTCGCGGTGCTGCTGCGCACCCTCGTCGTGCTGCTGGCCTTCCTCGTGGTGCCGCTCCTGGTGGGGCAGACCGAGCACAAGGTGATGGCGCACATGCAGAGCCGGGTCGGACCGATGTACGCCGGCGGGTTCCACGGCTGGGCCCAGCTGGTCGCGGACGGCGTGAAGTTCGTGCAGAAGGAGGACGTCGTGCCGGCCGCGGCCGACCGCACCGTGTTCAAGATCGCGCCCGCGGTGGCCCTGCTGCCGTACCTCGTCGCCCTGCTCGTGGTGCCGCTGGGGCCGGGACTGGTCGGCGAGGACCTCGACCTCGGGCTGTTCTTCGTGCTCGCGGTGATGGGCGTCGGCGTGGTCGGCACCCTGATGGGCGGGTGGTCGAGCGCCAACAAGTTCAGCCTGCTCGGCGGGATCCGGGTGGCGGCGCAGCTGATGGCCTACGAGCTGCCCTTCGTGCTGGCGGCGGCCTCCGTGGCGATGGCCGCGGGCACCCTCTCGCTGACCGGCATCGTCGGGGCGTGGCAGCCCTGGTGGCTGCTGTGGCAGGGGATCGGGCTGGTGGTCTTCTTCGTGGCCGGGCTGGCCGAGCTGCAGCGACCGCCCTTCGACATGCCGGTGGCGGACGCCGAGCTGGTCTTCGGCCCCTACACGGAGTACGGCGGCCTGCGCTTCGCACTGTTCGTGCTGGCCGAGTACGCCGGCATCGTGGTCCTGAGCGCCCTGACCACCGTGCTGTTCCTCGGCGGCTGGCACGGCCCCTTCGAGGACGCCGTGGGCTGGGTCTGGACGCTGGTCAAGGTGTTCGCGGTGTCGTTCTGCGTGATCTGGGCGCGAGTGGCCTACCCCCGCATGCGCGAGGACCAGCTCATGCGGCTGGCCTGGCAGTGGCTGGTCCCCCTGGCGCTCCTGCAGCTGGCCGTGACCGCGGTGGGGGTGGTGGCGTGGGCATGAGGGTCCCCGGTCTGCTCAAAGGACTGGCGGTCACGTTCCGGACGATGACGCGTCGCTCGGTCACCGCGCACTACCCGGACGCGATGCCCGAGCTGCCGCCGCGCTCGCGGGGCGTGATCGCGCTGATCGAGGAGAACTGCACCTCCTGCATGCTGTGCGCGCGTGAGTGCCCGTCGTGGTGCATCCACATCGACTCGCACAAGGACGTCGTGCCGGCCACCACCGAGGGCGGCAAGGACAAGACGCGCAACGTGCTGGACCGGTTCGCCATCGACTTCTCGCTGTGCATGTACTGCTCGATCTGCATCGAGGTCTGCCCCTTCGACGCGCTGCACTGGAGCCCGGAGTTCGAGTACGCCGAGCTCGACATCCGCGACCTCACCCACGAGAAGGACCGGCTGCGGGAGTGGATGTGGACCGTGCCCGCGCCTCCCGCCCTCGACGAGCACGCCGAGCCGGCCAAGGAGGTCGGGGTGGCGCGCAAGGCCGCCGAGCGGGCGGCGAGCCGCCCCCCGCAGGAGCGTCCGTGAGCGGGGGCAGCGGCTGGGTGCAGGCGGTCTTCGTGCTCCTGTCGCTGGTCGCCCTCGGCTCCGCCCTGCTGGTGGTGACGACCTCGAACCTGGTGCATGCGGCGCTGTGGCTGGTGGTCACCCTCGGCGCCATCGCCGGGCTCTTCCTGGTGCTGGCGGCCGAGTTCGTGGCCTGGGTGCAGGTGCTGGTCTACGTCGGCGCGGTCGTCGTCCTGCTGCTCTTCGCGCTGATGCTCACCCGGGCGCCCGACCGGCCGCACCGACGAGGGGTCGCTGCGCCGGTCCCTCCCTGCGGCGGTGGTCGGCCGCGCTGGTGGCGGTGCTGCTCGGGGTGACCGTGGTGGCCGGCTTCCACGACGTGCGCATCGACCTGGACCGGGCCGTGGTCGGCTCGGCCGCGCTGACCGGGCGGACGGTCTTCTCCACTTGGGTGCTGCCGTTCGAGGTGCTCAGCGTGCTGCTGCTGGCCGCGCTGGTGGGCGCCATCGCGCTGTCCCGGCTCGGGACGGCGACGAGCCGGAGACCGGGGACCGGCCGGGGAGGGCGCTGATGCCGCTGTGGTGGCCGCTGGTGGTGGCCGGTGCGCTGTTCGCGATCGGCGTGTACGGCGTGCTGGCCCGCCGCAACGCCGTGCTCGTGCTGATGGGCGTGGAGCTGATGCTCAACGCGGTCAACCTCAACTTCGTGGCGTTCGACGCCCAGCTGCGCGACGTGCGTGCACGGCGGCCAGACCTTCGCGCTGTTCGTCATCGTCATCGCCGCCGCCGAGATCGGGCTGGCCCTGGCGATCGTGCTGCTGGTGTTCCGCACGCACGGCCACATCGACGTCGACGACCTGCGTGAGCTGGGAGACCGGCCCCTGGACCGGGAGCGGCGGACCAACCGGGGGAGACGGGGTGACCGCGCTGCTGCTGGCGGCGCTGGCGGTGCCGTTCGGCACCGCGGTCGTCACGCTCGGCGTGGGCCACCGCTCGGACGGCCGTCGCGAGCGTGGCCGTCGCCGGGTCGGGGGTGGGCTGGTGCTGGCCTGGGTGGCGTCGCCCTGGCCCATGGGGTCCGCCGGCCCGCTGGCGCACGTCGTCGCGAGCGAGGACGGCGATGCAGGGGCCCGGCCATCGAGCTGGCGATCCTACGTCGACCCGCTCAGCGCCGTGCTGCTCGTGCTGGCCACCGGTGGCGTTCCTGGTGCAGGTGTACTCCCTCGGCTACCTCGCCCACGACCCGCGCTACCCGTCGTACGCCGCGCTGGTCTCGGTGTTCACCGGCGCGATGACGACCGTCGTCACCGCCGACGACCTGTGGGTGCTGCTCGTCGGCTGGGAGCTGATGGGTGCCTGCTCCTACTTCCTGATCGCACATCACTGGGAGCTGGGCGAGGCCCGGGCCGGAGCGGTCAAGGCGTTCCTCGTGACCCGGACCGCCGACCTGGGGCTGCTGTTCGCGATCTTCGTGCTCGGCGACCGCTTCGGCTCCTACCGGATCAGTGCGGTGCTCGCCGGGGTCACGGAGGGCGCGCCCCAGGTGGACGAGCTGCTGCTGCCCGCCGTGCTGCTGGTCGTCGCCGCGCTGGGCAAGTCCGCCCAGGTGCCCTTCCACACGTGGCTGCCGGACGCCATGCCCGGGCCCACGCCGATCTCCGCCCTGATCCACGCGGCGACGATGGTCGCCGCCGGGGTGTTCCTCGTCGCGCGGATGTACCCGCTGTTCGGTTCGGCGCCCACCTCGCTGACGCTGCTCGCCCTCGTCGCCGCGGTGACCATGTTCCTGGCGGCGCTCTACGCGCTGTTCACCGACGACCTCAAGCGGGTGCTGGCCTGGTCGACGGTCAGCCAGCTGGCCTACATGTTCGGCGCGCTGTCGGCGGGGCGTGGACCGCGGCCGTCCTGCACCTGCTGGCGCACGGCGCGTTCAAGGCGCTGCTCTTCCTGGCGGCCGGGTCGGTGGTGCACGCCGTGGGGGGTGCCACCTCGATGGACGCCATGGGCGGGCTGCGCGGCCGGCTGCCGACCACCTTCGTCACGATGACGGTCGGCTTCGCCGCGCTGGCCGGGCGTCGTCCCCTTGGTCGGGTTCTTCACCAAGGACGCGGTCGTGCACGGTGCGTACCTCGAGGCCACCGACGGCCGGCTGGTGTGGCCCTGGGTGGCCTGGGTGCTGCTGGCCTCCATGGTGCTCACCTCGGCGATGACCGTGGCGTACTCCCTGCGTGCCTGGCTGCTGGTGTTCTTCGGACCGGGCCCGTGCCGCGCGTGCTGGAGCCGGAGCCCGGCGGTGATGAGCGGCCGCTCGTGGCGCTGGCCGTGCCCACCGTCCTGGGCGGGATCGCCGCGACCCGCCGGGCTTCCTCGGGCCCGGTCGCGAGGAGTGACTGTCGGTGACCACGTCGCTGCTGCTGACCCTGCTGGTGGTGGCGAGCGGCGCGGTGGTCGTGGTGCTCTGGCGGCGGCGCGGACGGGACCCCGTGGCGACCTGCTCCGCGTGCCGCACGCGCCCGGTCGACCTGGTCTGGGACGGCCTGCTGGTGCGGCCGGTGCGCAGGCTCGCCCTGCTGGCCCGCGCCGGGGACCGCGACGTCATCGAGGCGTACGTCGACGGGGCCGCGGCCTCCGCACGGGGGCCGGCGTGCTGCTGCGGCGGACCCAGAGCGGCAGCATCCGGGTCTACCTGATGGTCGTGGTCGTCGGCGCGACGCCGATCGCGGTGCTGGCCGGGGCGTGGTGACCGGGTGACCACCGGGTTGGTCCAGGGCCTGGTCGCGGTGCCGTTGCTGTTCGCCGTGCTCACCCGGTTGTCCGCAGGCGGGAGGGGCGCGGCGCTCACCGTCGCTGTGGTGGGCGGCGCTGGTCTGGTCGGTCGTCGCCGTCGGCGCCGGCGCTCCGTCCTGAACGCCCGCGGTGGACCGTCCCTGGATCTCCGCCCTCGGGGTGCGGTGGCACCTGGGCCTGGACGGCATCAGCGCGCCGCTGGTCCTGATGACACGCTCGTGCTCGCCCTCTGCCTGGTCTCGCTCGTGCGCCACGACCCGGGCTGCGGCGGCCGTGCCGAGCTCGCTGCCCTGCTGCTGCTCATCGAGGCCGGGGTGCTGGGCAGCTTCCTGGCGCTCGACCTGGTGCTGTTCTTCGCGTTCTTCGAGGTGGCGCTGATCCCGATGTGGTTCGTGATCAGCAGCTGGGGCGACCCCCACGACCGGGACGGCGGCGGTGCGTGCGGCGACCCGGTTCCTCCTCTTCACGGTGCTCGGCTCGGCGTTGATGCTCGTCGGCTTCCTGCTCGTGCGGGCGCAGGCCGGCACCTTCGACATCGTGGCGATCGCCGCGACCTACCACCCGCGCGGAGCGACCGGGGTCGCCGCGGCGGTCCTCGTCGCGGTCGGGCTGGCGGTCAAGACGCCCCTGTGGCCGCTGCACATCTGGCTCCCCGACGCGCACTCGAAGGCGCCCACGGTGGGGTCGGTCGTGCTGGCGGCGGTGCTGCTCAAGCTCGGCACCTACGGCTTCCTGCGGTTCTGGCTGCCGCTGGCCGACCCGTCGTGGCGGCTGGTGGCCCCGTTCGTCGCAGGGTTCGCCGTGGTGGGCATCGTCTACGCCTCGCTGGCCTGCCTCGCGCAGACCGAGATCAAGAGACTGATCGCCTACTCCAGCGTCGGTCACATGGGCTTCGTCGTGCTCGCGGTGTCCACGTTCACCGTCGGCGGGGTCCAGGCGGCCGTCTACGCCAGCGTGGCGCACGGCGTGATCACCGCGCTGCTGTTCTTCCTGGCCGGGGCCGTCAAGGACCGCTACGGCACCGGCGACCTGGCCGAGCTCAGTGCGCTGTACGGCACGGTCCCCCGGCTGGCGGGGCTGCTCGCGTTCGCGGCGATGGCCTCCCTCGGCCTCCCCGGGCTGGCCGGCTTCTGGGGCGAGATGCTCGCGATCCGGTCGGCCGTCTACCCCGGTGAGGGGCTGCCCCGTCCGACGTACGCGGTGCTGGCGGTGGTCGCCGCGCTGGGGGTGATCCTCACGACGGCGTACTTCCTGCGCATGGTGCGGGTCGTGCTCCAGGGCGCCCCTGTCGCGGTGCGGCCGGTCAACCAGGACGTCGCCTCGATCGAGCTGGCCACCTCCGAGGTGGACCCCGGCACGTCGATGGCCGGTGCCCCCCGCACCGACGTGGACCGGTCGGAGTGGCTGACCTGGGCGCCGCTCGGGTGCTGACGGTGCTCCTGGGCGTGGCGCCGGGCCTGCTGCTCACGCCGGTCGCCGAGGCCGCGAGGGCGTTCTTCGGGGTGCTCCGGTGACCGGCAGGACATCGACTGGCTCGCCGTCGCCCCGCCGCTCGTGCTCGCCGTGGGGGCGATCGTGGTGCTGCTCGTGGACGCCTTCGCCGGGCCGCCCCGCTCCAGGGCGGCGGCGCTGGTGCCGTCGACGCTGACCGTGCTCGCCGTGGTGCCGGCCGCCGTACCCCTGCTGCGGCTGTCCGGCCAGACCCGCGGCACCTTCTGCATCGTCCGCCCCCTCGGCGGCCCGGTGCTCTGCTCGTTCGGCGTCAACGGCTTCACGCTGGTGTTCTGGGCGGTCGTGCTCTTCGGCACCGGGGTCGTCGCCCTCATCGGCACCGTCGCGGTCGCCGAGGGCCGGACACCGCTGGGGGAGTGGAACTTCCTGCTGCTGTGCTCGGCCACGGGTGCCCTGACGATCGCCGCCTCCCGCGACCTGGTCACGCTGGTCGTCGCGCTCGAGGTGGTCTCGCTGCCGGCGTTCGCGATGACCGGGCTGCGGCGGGGCGACCCGCGGGCGGCGGAGGCGTCGGTGAAGTTCTTCCTGGTCTCGGTGATCTCCACGGCGGTCATGCTGATGGGCGTCTCGCTGCTGTACGGCGCCACGGGATCGGTGTTCCTCGGGGTCGTCGACGCGGCACTGCCGCTGCGACGGGGAGCTCGGGTCGGGTCGCGGTGACCGGGGGCCTGCTCACGGTGGTCGGGCTGGCGTTCAAGGTCGCGGCGGTGCCGTTCCACATGTGGGTGCCCGACACCTACGTCGGTGCGCCGGTGGCTGTCGCGGCGTACCTCTCGGTGGTGTCCAAGGCCGCCGGGTTCGTCGGGCTGATCCTGGTGCTGGAGGGCGGGATGAGCGGGCTCGTGGACACCTGGGCGCCCGTGGTGGCGGTGCTGGCCGTGCTCACCATGACGGTCGGCAACCTGCTCGCGCTGCGTCAGCAGCACGCGGTCCGGCTTCTCGCCTGGTCCTCGGTGGCCCAGGCCGGCTACATCCTCGTGCCCTTGGGCACGGGCGCCGGCACGGTGGCCGTCGGCGCCTCGATGGGCTACCTCGCGGTCTACGCGTTCGTGAACCTCGGCGCGTTCGCGGTGGCGGCCGTCGTCGGCACCCGCCACCCCGCCCAGCGGCTGGCCGACTACCGCGGCCTGGTGCGTGAGGAGCCGGGGCCGGCTGGCCGCTGGCGTTCGCGCTGCTGGCCCTGGCGGGGCTGCCGCCGGGCATCATCGGCCTGCTCGCCAAGGTGGTCGTGCTGGACGCCGCGGCCGGTCCGGCGACCTGGCTCGCGGTCGTGATGGCGGTCAACGTCGCGATCGGGCTGGTCTACTACCTGCGCTGGATGGGCCAGCTGTTCCTGCCCGCGGACGAGCCCGGCCGGTCCCGCTACGACGTGCCCAACGGGGTCGCGGTCGCGATCGGCATGACCTTCACCGCCGGGCTGGTGTTCTCGGTCGTCCCGGGGTGGCTGCTCGACCCGGTGCTGTCCGTCCTGGGCTGACCCGGTGCGCCTCGTCACCCGGCGAAATCGGCCTGCCCCTTGGTGCGTGGTAAACCCTTGCGAGCAAGCCGCCGAGAGAGAGGACGACAGATGCCGCGTCGGCAGGTCACGCGCGAGATCGACGAGCGCGACGTGGAGGTGCACGAGCCAGAAGCACGTCGCCGCCGGGCTGACCGCGGTGGCCGTGTCGATGAAGCGGTCGCTGACCCAGATGGGCCCGGTGCGGACGGCCAGGACGCTGCTCAAGCTCAACCAGACCGACGGCTTCGACTGCATGTCCTGCGCGTGGCCGGACCCGGACCCGGACCACCGGCACACCGCGGAGTTCTGCGAGAACGGCGCCAAGGCGGTGGCCGAGGAGGCCACCATGCAGCGCGTGGGCCGGGAGTTCTTCGCCCGAGCACTCGGTGGCCGAGCTCGAGCAGCGCACCGACTACTGGCTCGGCAAGCAGGGCCGGATCACCGAGCCGATGGTGCTGCGCGCCGGCGCCACGCACTACACCCCGATCGACTGGGACGAGGCGTTCGCGCTCGTCGGCGACACGCTGCAGGGGCTGGCCTCCCCCGACGAGGCCGTCTTCTACACCTCGGGACGGGCCACCAACGAGTCGGCCTTCGCCTACCAGCTGTTCGCCCGGGCCTTCGGCACCAACAACATGCCGGACTGCTCGAACATGTGCCACGAGTCGACCTCGATCGCCCTGCAGGAGGTGATCGGCATCGGCAAGGCCAGCGTCACCATCCAGGACGTGTACGACGCCAAGCTCATCGTGATCATGGGCCAGAACCCTGGCACGAACCACCCGCGGATGCTGACCGCGCTGGAGAGGGCGAAGAAGAACGGCGCCAGGATCCTCGCCATCAACCCGCTGAAGGAGGCCGGCTTCGTCCGGTTCCGCAACCCGCAGACGCCGCGCGGTGTCAGCGGGATCGGCACCGAGCTCGCCGACCTGCACCTGCCCGTCCGGATCAACGGGGACCTCGCCCTCATGCAGGCGATCGGGTCGCTGCTGCTGGAGTGGGGCTGCATGGACCACGACTTCGTCGACCGGTCCACGGTCGGGTTCGAGGAGTGGGCGGCCCACGTCCGTGCCGTCGACTGGGCCGCGGTGAGCCGGGCCACCGACCTCAGCCGGGCGCAGATCGAGGAGGCCGCCGGCATGTTCCGCGACTCCCCGGCCACCGTGATCTGCTGGGCGATGGGCATCACCCAGCACCACAACGCGGTCGCCACGATCAAGGAGATCTGCAACGTCGCGCTCCTGCAGGGCAACATCGGCCGCCCCGGGGCCGGGCTGTTCCCGGTGCGCGGCCACTCCAACGTGCAGGGCGACCGCACGATGGGCATCTGGGAGCGGCCCCCGAAGCACTTCCTGGACGCACTGGAGAAGGAGTTCGGCTTCGACCCGCCGCGGGAGCACGGCCTGGACACCGTCAACGCGATCCGGGCGCTGCGTGACGGTGACGCCAGGGTCTTCGTCGGTCTCGGCGGCAACTTCATGGCGGCGGCCCCGGACACCGAGGTCACCGAGAAGGCGATGCGCAACGCCGAGCTGACGGTGCAGATCTCCACCAAGCTCAACCGCTCGCACGTCGTACCCGGGCGGCAGGCGCTGATCCTGCCCACGCTCGGGCGCACCGAGAAGGACCGGACCGGTGGGCGCACGCAGCGGATCACGGTCGAGGACTCGCTGTGCATGGTGCACTCCTCGCAGGGTCCGCTGGAGCCGGCCGGCGCGCATGCTGCGCTCCGAGGTCGACATCGTCTGCTCGATGGCGGCGGCCACCCTGGGCGACCGCCACGGCATCACCTGGGAGGCCTTCCGCGACCGACTACACCGAGATCCGGCGGCAAGATCGCCCACGTCGTACCCGGCTGCGACGCCTACGACGAGAAGGTGGACCGGCCCGGGGGCTTCTCGCTGCCGCACCCGCCTCGGGACACCCGGACGTTCGACACCGAGGCCGGCAGGGCGGTCTTCTCCGTCAGCCCGATCGACGTGCTGCACGTGCCGGAGGGCCGGCTGCTGCTGCAGACCCTGCGCTCGCACGACCAGTTCAACACCACGATCTACGGTCTCGACGACCGCTACCGCGGGGTCTCGGGCGGCCGCCGGGTGGTGTTCGTGCACCCCGACGACATCGGCGCCCTGGGCCTGACGTCGACCAGGACGTCGACCTGGTCAGCGAGTGGACCGACGGGTCGGAGCGGGTGGCCCCGGGCTTCCGGGTCATCGCCTACCAGCAGCCCCGGGGGTGCGCCGCGGCGTACTACCCGGAGACCAACCCGCTCATGCCGCTGGACTCCACCGCGAGCGCAGCAACTGCCCCACCTCCAAGGCGGTCGTCGTGCGGCTCGAGCCGACCACGGACGGGCCGGCGACGTACCACGGCAGCGAGCGCAGCGGCCGGCACACCGGCTGGGGCGGGGCGCAGGGCGAGGACGAGGGCCACAAGGCGCGGCCCCAGCCCGAGCACCTGAGCTGAGGCCCTGCGGAGGTCCGCGGTGGGCGCCCGTCCGAGCGGTCGAGGGTCCGCCCGGGTGGGTCAGCGGTAGTTGGTGAATGGAACCCGTGGGGACGGTATTGGTCGGCTATCGACGGACATCGCGCCTGACCTGCGGGTATTGGTTGGGCGCAAAGTGTCGGGATCGAGCATCGTGCGGACTCTTTGCGGACTCCGACGCCCCGCGACAAGGGGGCAGCGTCGACGGTGATCGTTGCCGGTCCGACGTCCAGTTGACCGAGTCTCAGCGGGTGAGGTGTGGATGACTGGACTGCTGTTCGAGCCACTGGAGGACGTCGGTTTGCCAGTAGCGGACCGTGCGACCGATGCGGAAGCTCTGGGGGCCGGAGCCGAGGTGGCGCCAGTAGCGCAGGGTGGCGACGGGTACGCGGACGAGGTTGGCGACTTCGGGCAGGGTGAGCAGCTCATCGTTCGCGTGGGGCGTCGTCGGGCGCGGTGGGTCGGTGGGGGGTGGCGGTCATGGTCTTCTCCTTGGTGTGGGTGCGGTGCTCAGCAGGTCCGACGGTTTCTGTGTCGTAGTCAGAGGGCTCAGCGGGGCCTTCGAGCGATCAACCGTCCCGCGGTGGCCTTTCCCCGCGTCTCACCACGTGATCGGGGGCTGCGGGGGTAGATCTGGGGTGAGGGTGGGTCATCGGCCGATGCCGCGGCCTCGGGCGGGTGTGCGCGGGGATGTCGGGGGCGCTGAGCTCCGGCTGCGCGTGGGGATGGTTCAGCCTTTTCCCAGCCGGCCTGGAGTGCTTGTTCTGCGTGTTGTTGGTGCTGGAGCCAGTCGGCGTGTTCCTGCTCGAGGCGACCTGGTGGCAGTGACCGGATGGCGGGTTCGTGGAGGCGGGCGCGCACCTGGTCAGTGGCGGCGGCGAGCTGCTCACGCACCTCATCGACCCGGGCCTGGAAATCGGCGACCAGGTCCGGGGCTTCGTCTCCGTAGTCGGTCATGAAGGCGTGGCGCATCTCGGAGCGAGCCAGCGCATGTTCTAGCTCGCGTTGTGTGGCCCAGGCGGCGCGCAGGTCGGCCAGCGCGGCCTCGAAGGGACGGTGGGGGGCGTACCGGTCGAGGTCCTCGGCTGCGCGCTGGGCGGCGTGTTCGGGTCCGAGGTCGGCGCGGTCGCGACCAAAGGTCTCGACCCACTGGCCCCGGGCGTCGTCGAGGTCATCGGCGACCAGGTGCGCCACGTTGTCGTCGCGGCCGCGGGTCATCGCGACGTAGGCGGCGGCGGCGGTGGTGTGCTCACCGAGGGCGAGGTGCCCGGTGTGGGTGGTCTCGCCCTGGGCGCCGTGGACGGTGGTGGCGTAGGCGAGCTCCACATGCTCCGCGACGTAGGCGGCGGGGACGGACCGGACCCGGGACCCGGTTCGCCGCGGTGCCGCCGTGAGGGTCAGGGTGCCGTCGAAGTCGATGCCGATGACGGTCCAGGTGTCGCGGTTGGCGACCTGGAGGTCACGGTCGTTGCGACGCGTCATCACCCGGTCCCCGACGCCCAGCCGCTCACCCGCACCGGTGATGACCCCGCCACGGTCCTCGACGTACCCGGCAGCGAGGAGCCGGTCACGGATCGCGCCGTTGAGCGCCGCGACCTGCTCGCGGGTGTCGGCCATCACCAGCACACCAGGCCTCACCGAAGGCGGTACTGGCAGCGGCGAGGTCGGCGAGGGCCTGGGTGCGTTCGGCCTCGCTGGGGTAGAGCCGGACCTGGTCCCGTGCCGTCAGGTCGTCGAACACCTCTCCGGCCCGTACCGCGGTACGCATCGCAAGGCTGAGCTCTGCGTAGGCGGGGTCGGTGAACCGGTGCACCACCTCGAGGGACAGGACCGCCTCGGGTTGGGCCCAGTGGGCGGCCAGGTCGAGGACGCCGCCGCGCCCGACGGCGGGGAGCTGGTGCCGGTCACCGACCAGCGCGACCCGGCGCCGCGTTTCGTCGGCGAGGGTGAGCAGCGCCCGGGCGGTGTCCTGGTCGAGCATCCCGGCCTCGTCGACCAGCAGCAGGTCACCGGGTCCGCAACACCGCTGCGGGCACCGGGGTCGAGTGGATTCGCGGGTCCAGCGGCCGTCCTCATCCCATCGCCAGCCGTGCTGATGGACCAACCAGGCTGCGGAGAACGCTTCGGTGCCGGTCTCTCGCCCGGCGACCGCGGCCGCCTTCAGCGTCGGCGTCACCACCACCATCCGATGCCCACGCTGCGCGACCAGGGCACGGGTGCGCAGCAGGGTCTTCGTCTTGCCCGCCCCGGCGGCCCCCTCGACGACCAAAGCGAGGCGGTCGCCGGCCAGCGCGGCGACGGCGGATCGCTGCGCCACGTCCAAGTCGTTGTGCCGGACGTCGGGATCGGTCGCGGTCGGGGTCGTCAGGGACGCCAGGCGTGGGCGGGTTGCCCGGCGCGGAGCGATGAGCCGGGTGACGATGTCGGCCTCGACGGCCAGCACCTTCGCGGAGGTCAGCGCGCGGATGTGCTCGGGCACATCGGTGCGGGGGAGCAGCGGCTGCGCAGGCCCTCGACGGCGCGGGCGGTGAGGTCCTCGGCGAGGTCGATCCGGACCGCGGCCTCGGCCACCAGACCGGTGGCGGCGATCCACTGCTCGACCTCCCCGCGGATGTCGGCGGCGTTCCACGCCGACCGCCGTGCCGCCAACCGGGACACGACCACCTCGACCACCTGCTCACGGTCGATCGCCCCCACCCGAGGGCCGGTCACGATCGGCAGCCCGACCTGCGCCGGGTCGCGGTAGCCCAGGGCGTGCAGCTCCTCGTTCCACCGCCGGACCATGTCGGCGCCGTCACTAGGGACGACCTTGTCGGGTCGTGCCTGCGCCCAGGCGCGACGGTCCCACGCCCTGCTCAGCCCGGCCCGGGTTCGGCGCCGGGGTTCGCACCGCGCCACTCGGCCTCGTAGCGGTCGAGGTTGCGGCCGATCTGCGCGGTGCGGGCACTGAACCGGCCCACGTAGCGCGCCAGCTCGGCCAGCTCCCCGGTCGCCGGGTCGAGGGTGAACCCGTGCGCGGCGAGCACGGCCCGGAACTCCGGATCGGTGGCGACGGCTGCGTGGCCGATGCCGTTGATCGCGGCAAGGCTGCCCTCATCCCGACCGAGTGCATGCCCCGCCACGTCTGCCTTCGGCCAGGACACGGGCGTTGATCTGTACGTGCAGGTGCCGGTGCGGGTCGCCGGTGCGGGAGGTGTAGTGCCGCACGACGGCGGCTTCGACCTCGGTCACGAGCACCTGTACCTGCCTTCCCTTGGGTCCGACACGGGTGGTGGCGTGCTCGGCGACCCAGCCGATGATCTGCTCGGCCGCACGGGTCTGGGCCGCATCCCAAAGCCTCGGCGACCTCCGGGTGCAGCGCGGCCGCGAGCGACCAGGTCTTGGTCCGTTCACCACGACCTCGACGAACCGGAGCGCCTTCGCGTCGGTTCGAAGCCGTCCCTTCGGCGGCGCCGGTCTCGGCGACGTACCCGGCGACCCAGTCTCTCGTAGGCCTCCCCGGGTGAGGCTCCCGGCCGGGTTGAACGCCGGTGAGTGGTGAGGCGACGTAGAGGGTCGCGACGCCGCTGCCATCGGTCAGGTAGTAGTCATCGGCACGGGAGCGGTCCTGCTCGACATAGGTACGCGCAGCACCCGGTGATCCGCGGTAGAACTTCATCCCACCATGCACGAATTTCACCGCCAACGATGTTCAACAACAGCCCGATCAACGACTTATCGGGCCACCAGAAGGCGGCCCGACTCACCTACTTTCGTAGCATGCGTGCCGACGTATTCGGTCTCTGATCGAGGGTGACTCTCGGTGCTTTCGGACGAGTACCCTCGGTGTCCTTGACAATCAACATCAGTCATTCGTGGGGACGTGGGAAGGGTTCGCGAAGCGCAGCGGAAAGGACGCTGCAGTCGTTTTATCCGCGAAGCGACTTCCGGGAGTCCCACGTCCGCGCGGGATCGCTGGTCGACCTGGCTGACCCGCTCGGCCGAACATCAGCTCCGGGACGCCGGTGCAGGGCGCGCTTCCGGGCGCCGTGGTGATCGTCGCGGGGGATTGCTCTCGGGTCAGAG
>CAVVQH010000006.1:0-298094 GCA_963750345.1 uncultured Actinomycetota bacterium
CGCCGGCATCGAGAACGAGCTGCTCCACGACCCCAAGACGACGCTGCTTTTCGGTGACGCGAAGGACTCGCTCACCAAGGTCCTGCAGTCCCTCAAGGGGCTGTGACGGCCCGCCTCCGGGAGTCGACCTCGCCTCGTGTCGCCCGGCCGCCCCGCGCGTGACCCAGGACCTGCTCCCTCGTTGGGTCAGGTCGACCCCACCCCTCCGGAGGACGTGATGAAGGACGAGCGCGCGCGGCTGCGCGAGGAGCTGGCCAGGGCCGGCGAGCCCGACGAGGACCAGAAGTCGCGGCAGCGCAACGCGGGCATCGCCATCGCGGTGCTTGCCTTCGTCGTCGCGGCGCTGCTGCTGGCGATGGTCAGCGGCGCGACCGACGCCTTCACGCCGTAGTCAGCGGCTCCACTGCCCGCTGCCCGGCACCGGCGCCTTCGGGCCGAAGAGCAGCTCGCAGACCTCGAGGTAGAGCGCGTCGGGTCGCGGCAGATGCCTGATGCGCCGCAGCGCCTGGTCGTGCCCGGCCGACTCGATGACGATCTCGCCGTAGCCGAGCACCCGCCCGACCGGCGGTCGCGAGTAGCTCATGTCGGTGACCTTGATCAGCGGCATCATGGCGACCTTGCGGGTGACGATGCCCGTGCGCAGCAGCAGCCGCCGGTCGGTCACGACGAACCAGTCGGCCCGCCACTCGACCACCCGCCACGCGAGCCGCGCCACCAGCCACACCCAGCCCGCGAGCAGCAGGTCGCGGACCAGCGGCAGGCCCAGCGGCAGCACCTGGTCGAGCCAGAGCAGCGCGAGCAGGCCGCCCAGCGCGCTCGCGAACGGCTCCGCGAGCCGGGCCCAGTGGCGGCGCACGGCGAGGACCCGGCGCTCGGTCGGCAGCAGGTAGCGCTCGATCCCGGGGAAGCCCGCCTCGTCCACGGCCTCAGCTCACCAGCGCGTCGAAGAAGTCCCCCAGCGACTGTCCGGCCGCGCTGATGCCGTCGAACGTGTCGCGCGCCATGCCGGCGGCCTTCCCCGGGCTCGCGACGATCGTGTAGACCACGAAGGCGAGCAGCAGCCAGAGCAGCACCTTCTTGACGGTGGCAGCCACCGGGGGGACCTCCGGACGCGTCGACGGCAGGGACGAACCACCAGATACTGCACGAAACGGGCGGTGATGTCCCGGGCGCCGCGCCGAGGCGGGCTGGGTCTCGCGTGGCTCAGACGACGCCGTACAGCCGGTCGCCCGCGTCGCCCAGCCCGGGCACGATGTAGCCCAGCTCGTTGAGCCGCTCGTCCAGGCCCGCCGTCACGACGGTGACCGGCACCGACGAGGACCGAACGTCTTCTCCATGACCGCCAGGCCCTCGGGCGCGGCCAGCAGGCAGATCGCGGTGACGTCGTCGGCGCCGCGTTCGAGCAGGAGGTTGAGCGCGGCGACGAGCGTGCCGCCGGTCGCGAGCATGGGGTCGAGGACGTAGCACTGGCGGCCGGACAGGTCGTCGGGCAGCCGCGTCGCGTACGTCGAGGCCTGCAGGGTGCCCTCGTCGCGGACCATGCCCAGGAAGCCGACCTCCGCGGTCGGCAGCAGCCGGGTCATGCCGTCGAGCATGCCGAGCCCGGCGCGCAGGATCGGCACGACGAGCGGCTTCGGCGAGGCGAGCCGGACCCCTGGTCGGCGCGACCGGGGTGGTGATCTCATCGGTTCCGTCCGGACGTCGCGGGTGGCCTCGTAGGCCAGCAGGGTCACCAGCTCGTCGGCGAGCCGGCGGAACGTCGGCGAGTCGGTGCGCTCGTCGCGCAGGGCGGTCAGCTTGTGGGCCACCAGGGGGTGGTCGGCGACGTGGGTGCGCATGGCCCCACAACGTAGTGCCCGGCGCGCTGCCCCCTGCCGCCGGACGCCGTTCTCTGCCACGATGCGGCCGAGGGTCGGCGTCCGGGCCGCCCGCCCGGCGCGCGAGGGAGGTGGCGGTGGCCGACGACACGCTCGTCGACTTCGCTGTCCTGGCGTTCCGCGAGGACGAGCGGTGGCAGATCGGCTCCCTGCCGCACCGGGCGGCCGATGACCTCACGGCGCTGGTGAAGGCCGTCCGCCAGCAGCCCTCCGAGGGCCCGTCGCTAGCCCTGTGCTCCTTCGGCGACGACTTCTTCCTCGTCGTCCGCCCCGACGGCGACGACGTCCGGCTGCTGGTGTCCGACGCCACCGCGGTCGGCGAGTGGCCGATCGCGCGCGAGGTGCTCGACCGCGTGGGCGAGGACGAGCCCGACGGCGACGACACGGAGCAGGTGGCGCCGGCGGGTGACCTGGAGATCTTCGCCGACCTCGGCATGGGCTCGATGGAGCTCGCGGCCGTGTGCGCCGACCTCGAGCTCTACCCGGACGAGATGCTCGGGCAGATCGCTGCCCGGGTCGGCTTCGGCCCGGAGTTCGACAGAGCCGTGGACGATGACCTCACCTGACCTGACCTGACCTGACCCGACCCCTCGTCCGCGCAGGAGACCCGGTGCCCTACTTCACCGCCGTCGTGGCCCGCGAGAGCCGTCAATGGGTGGCGCACGACATCGACGTCGAGAGCATCGAGGACCTCGGCGAGCTGGCGACCGAGCTGCGCGACGTCGTCGACGACGAGGACGAGCCGGTGCTGCTCCTCGTCGAGCGCGAGGACGCCTGGTGGGCCGTGGTGCGCGTCGACGGGGAGGACGACCCGCGGGTCTTCGTGTCCGACGCCGTCGGTGCCGCGGCGAGCACCTACTCGTCGGTGCTCGAGCTCGCCGCCGCCCACGACGACGACGAGGACGACGTGGTCCGGCAGGGCGCGTGTGCGGGCGACTTCGACGTGCTCGCCGACCTGGGCACGTCGCCGGAGCAGCTGCGCGAGATGTGCGACGAGGAGGTCATGCCGATGGATGCGCTCGCCACGGTGGCCGAGCGCGCCGGCTTCGCCGAGGTGCTCGACTCCCTACGCTGACGCCCCATGGCGGGCCGGCGGACCTACGACGCGTGGATGCGGCTCGCCCTCGACGAGGGCGCGCTCGCGCTGCCGACGGGTGACGTCCCGGTGGGTGCGGTCGTGGTGGCCGCCGACGGCACGGTGCTCGGTCGCGGGCACAACGTGCGGGAGGCCGACGGCGACCCGACGGGCCACGCGGAGGTACGCGCGCTGCGGGCGGCCGCGGCGACGGCGGGGAGTGGCGGCTGACCGGAGCCACCCTGGTCGTCACGCTGGAGCCGTGCACCATGTGCGCCGGGGCGCTGGTGCTCGCCCGGGTCGAAAGGCTGGTCTACGGCGCCGAGGACCCCAAGGCCGGCGCCGTCGGCTCGCTGTGGGCGTCGTGCGGGACCGGCGGCTCAACCACCGCCCCGAGGTCGTCGGCGGCGTGCTCGCCGAGGAGTGCTCCGAGGCGCTCCGGGCGTTTTTCCGGACCCACCGCGACGTCCGGTAACCTCTCCGGCGGTGGCGTGTCCGAGCGGCCGAAGGAGCACGCCTCGAAAGCGTGTGAGGGTTCACGCCCTCCGTGGGTTCAAATCCCACCGCCACCGCCACTCTCCTTCTCAGTCGCCACGGCCCGGTGACGTGTGCCGGGTGATCGTCGGCACGACGAGGTCCCAGAGGCCGGGTGGCGGAACCTCGTGCCCCATGCCGGGCAGCGGGACGAGTCTCGCGGCCGGGATCTCAGCCGCCAGCGCCTCACCGTGGCCGAACGGGAAGAGCGGGTCCTCGGTGCCGTGCATGACCAGCGTGGGCACCGGGATGTCGGCGAGGCGGAACGCGTCGGCCGGCCCGTCGACCACGAGCCAGTGGTTGGTCACCGCGGCCGCGACGTCGCGAGTGCGGTCGACCGCGATCCCCGCGAGGCGGCGCACCCGGGCCTCGTCGAACCCGAGTGTGCCGGCGAACGGTCGCTCGGCCTCGACGAGGTAGTCCACGACGGCCTTGCGGTCTGTCCAGTCCGGCTCCGGAGCGGGGTCGTCGAAGGTCGCGGCGACCCGCGGCTCCATCTCCGGCAGGCTCACTCTTGACGAGCGAGCTCCGGCGGCGCTCGTAGCGATCAGCGTGACCGTGAGCACCCGGTCGGCATCCAGCGCGTCGGCCCGCCCCCCGACAGGTGCGCCCCGTGGGCGTAGATGGCCCGCTCGAACTCGTCGGCCTCGTACGGCGCCGCCATCACCGGGGCCACCACCCAGCGGTCCCGGCGCAGCGAGGTGCACACGGCCTTGAGCCCCGGGCCGAGCTCACCGCGCGGGATGAACTGCTGCGGCAGCCAGGCAAGGTCGAAGCGCTCGACGTCCATCAGGTCGGCCACCGACTGCAGCCGGAGCTCCACGCGTCGCAGCAGGCCCAGACCCTCCAGCTCGGTGCGGGCGACCTCGAGGACCGGCGCCAGCACGTCGAGCCCGACCGCCGTCGCACCGGGGAACATCTCGCAGATCTTCCCGGCCACGACGCCGATGCCGACCCCCACGTCGAGGAACTGCGCCTCACCGTCGAGGAAGGCCCGGTGCGCCCCCGCCATCTGCGGGAGCAGGCCCTCGCCGATGGCCAGGGCCGCGGTCAGGCTGCCGCGTCCCTGGGCGACCACGATGTCGAGGTCCTCCGCCGTCCAGCCGGCCGTGCCGCCCTCGGCGTGCCGCAGGGCCCGCCGCAGGTAGGAGAGCATGCCGCCGGCCAGCGAGGACGGGTCGAAGTACCAGGGATGGGACTCGACGGGCTCCAAGGTGTCGTCGGGGTTGCGCTGGAGCACCCTGGCCGCCACCAGCAGCTCGGCGTCGTTGAGGTCGAGCTCGTCCTCCAGCGGCTTGCCGGCCAGGATCCGGGCCCACCCGCCCTGGGTCGCCAGACGCCCCATGGCGCTGACCACCATGGGGTGCTCGCTGGGCTCGATCATCGGTACGTCGGACATCGCTCCCTCCTCGTCCACCGGCTGCCAGCATGCCAGGCAACCCTGCGGCGGGTGCCGGGTGCACGAGACCGGCCCTCGCACCGGAACCGACCAGACGGAGTCCTACCCCGTCCGGGGCCCGTCTATGCCGAGGCGAAGGTGCGCCGGTAGTGCTGCGGGCTGACCGACCGCACCCGGGTGAAGTGGTGCCTCAGCATGGCCGCGGTCCCGAAGCCCACCTCGGCGGCGATCCGGTCCACGGAGTGGTCGGTGGTCTCGAGCAGCTCCTCGGCCCGCAGCACCCGCTGCGAGGTCACCCAGGCGTGCGGCGTCGTCCCGGTCTCGGCCCGGAAGCGCCGGGCGAAGGTCCGCGGGGACATGGCGGCGGCCCGGGCCAGGGACTCCACGGTGTGCTGCTCGTCGAGGTGCTCGGTCAACCAGACCAGGAGCGGTCCGAGCGTCTCCACGTCGCAGTCCGGCACCGGCGTGCGGATGTACTGCGCCTGGCCGCCCGCCCGCTGCGGCGGCACCACCATGCGACGCGCGACGATCCCCGCGGCGGCGGCGCCGAAGTGCTCGCGCCACACGTGCAGGCAGGCGTCGAGGCCGGCGGCGGTCCCCGCGCTGGTCAGCACCCGGTCGTCGTCGACGTACAGCACCTCGGGCACCACCCGGGCCAGGGGGAAGCGCTGGGCCAGGCGGTCGGAGTGGGCCCAGTGGGTGGTGCACGAGCGACCGTCGAGCAGGCCGGCCTCGCCCAGGATGAAGGCGCCGGTGCACAGCGACAGCACGACGGCCCCGCGGGCGTGGGCGGCCCGCACCGCCTCCAGCACGGGCTCGGGGGTGGGCACGCTGGAGTCGGCAGCCGGTACGGCGACGAGGTCGGCCTCCTCCGCCCGGGAGAGGTCGTGCTGCACGGTCAGCCCGAAGGGGCCCTGGGTGCTGACCGGGCCGACCCGGGGCGCGCACACCGCGAAGTCCATGACCGGTAGCCCGGCGTCGGAGCGGTCGGTGCCCCAGGCCTCGTGGAGCACGCCCAGCTCGAAGGGCTCGACCCCGTCGGAGACCAGGACGGCGACGTTGGTGATCACCGCACCAGTGTGCCACGAGACTGGCAGGAAATCGACGGACAGTGACTTCTCTGCCACTGGTGGCAGGATCTGGCGAGGAGCAGAGTTACTGCCATGACCGCATTCCTCGCCACCGTCCTCGTCGTCCTCGCCATGGCCCTCCTGGTCTTCTCCCTGGTCCACCTCGTCGCCACCGACGGCCTCGACCTGCGCCGGGAGACCCCCCGCAGCCACCACCCCGACCTGTTCGAGCCGCACCGGTTCGCCTGAGCCGCCCCGGCACGCAGCAGGGCCCGGACACCTCGCGGTGTCCGGGCCCTGCTGCTGTGCGGTGCGGTGCTGTGCTGCCGGGGCGAGCGACTACTGCTGACCGCCGGTCAGCTTCTCGCGCAGGGCCTGCAGCGCCTCGTCGGAGGCCAGGGAGCCGCCACCCGAGTCACCACCGGAGCTGCTGCTGCCGGCGCTCGTGCTGCCGGTGACCGCGGGCTCGGAGGAGTACGAGGTGGCCTCGCCGGCCTCGACCTCGGCCTGGGCGGCCTCGGCCTGCTGCTTGACGTGCGCCTCCCAGCGGGCGTGCGCCTTGGCGTACTGCTCCTCCCACACGGCGCGCTGCTCGTCGAAGCCCTCGAGCCACTCACCGGTCTCGGAGTCGAAGCCCTCCGGGTAGATGTAGTTGCCCTGGTCGTCGTACGACGCGGTCATGCCGTAGAGCGTCGGGTCGAAGTCCTCGCCCTCGGCCGCGGTGGCCGTCTCGTTGGCCTGCTTGAGCGACAGCGAGATGCGGCGACGCTCGAGGTCGATGTCGATGATCTTGACCATGACGTCGTCGTTGACCTGCACGACCTGCTCGGGGATCTCCACGTGGCGCTCGGCCAGCTCGGAGATGTGCACGAGGCCCTCGATGCCCTCCTCGACCCGCACGAACGAGCCGAACGGGACCAGCTTGGTGACCTTGCCGGGCACGATCTGGCCGATCTGGTGGGTCCGGGCGAAGTGCTGCCACGGGTCCTCCTGGGTGGCCTTGAGCGACAGGGAGACCCGCTCGCGGTCCATGTCGACGTCGAGCACCTCGACGGTGACCTCGTCGCCCACGGCCACGACCTCGCTGGGGTGGTCGATGTGCTTCCAGGACAGCTCGGAGACGTGCACCAGGCCGTCCACGCCACCGAGGTCGACGAACGCCCCGAAGTTGACGATGGAGGACACGACGCCCTTGCGGATCTGGCCCTTCTGCAGCTGGGTCAGGAAGCCCTGGCGGACCTCGGACTGGGTCTGCTCGAGCCAGGCGCGACGCGACAGCACGACGTTGTTGCGGTTCTTGTCCAGCTCGATGATCTTGGCCTCGAGCTCCTGGCCCACGTAGGGCTGCAGGTCGCGGACCCGACGCATCTCCACCAGCGAGGCGGGCAGGAAGCCGCGCAGGCCGATGTCCAGGATGAGCCCACCCTTGACGACCTCGATGACGGTGCCGGTGACGACGCCGTCCTCCTCCTTGACCTGCTCGATCGTGCCCCAGGCGCGCTCGTACTGCGCACGCTTCTTGGACAGGATGAGTCGACCCTCCTTGTCCTCCTTCTGGAGGACGAGGGCCTCGACCTTGTCGCCGACGGTGACGACCTCGGAGGGGTCGACGTCGTGCTTGATCGACAGCTCGCGCGAGGGGATGACGCCCTCGGTCTTGTAGCCGATGTCGAGCAGCACCTCGTCGCGGTCGACCTTCACGATGGTGCCCTCGACGATGTCGCCGTCGTTGAAGTACTTGATCGTGGCGTCGATGGCGGCGAGGAAGTCTTCTTCGGACCCGATGTCGTTGATCGCGACCTGCGGGGCGTCCGAGAGGGTGGGGGTGATCGTCATGTGTGAGTTGGTTCCTTGGAATGGATGGCGTCGTACGGACGCGCGGGAAGCCCTGATTTCACTACCGAGGGGGTCTGCGAGCGGCGCCACCCGGCGTACGGGCGGTCCGACGAGGCGATAGCGAGCGAGAACCTGCTAGGTCTGAGACTCAGGCAGGCTCCCTGCGCACCCCACAGAATACGCGCAGGCCCTCGCCCGCGTCCAACGTGCCCCGGCCCCTCGCCTCCGGCGACGCGCTACGGAACGTCTCCGGCCCGCATCCGGCCCGCTGGGGCCGGAACCGTGCCGCAGCACGCCAGGACGCTCAGCCGGGCGCGTGCAGGTCCCCGGTGCGGGCGATGGCGGTCAGCAGGGCGTGGGCCCGCTCGGTGACGGGGCTCTCGCCCCGTCGCGCGGCGAGGTCCACGAGGGCGACCAGGTCCGCGGCGCGGGCGCGGTCGAGCACGTCCGCGCCCGCGTCGACCGCGTCGCGACGGTAGGCAGCGAGGACCGCGTCGGCGAAGGGCGGGTCCCGGTCGAAGCGGAGCAGGTTGCCGAGGTCCTCACCGGGGGTCCCCGCGTGCGCGAACTCCCAGTCCACCAGTCCGGTCACCTCGAGGGTGGTGGGGTCCACCAGCAGGTTCTTCGGGTTCAGGTCGCCGTGCACCAGGCACGCCCGCCGGACGCGGTCCACCAGGGCCTGCGCGTGGTCTGCGACCCGCAGGAGAGCCGCATGGTCGGACGCCGGCCAGTCCGCGAGCGCAGTGCCGGCGCGGCGCGCCTCGAGGAACCCCGCCAGGTCGGCCTCCGGGAACGGCTCCACCAGCAAGCGGTCGTCGACGAACCTTCCCGGACGCGACAGCGGCATCATCGCCAGCCGGGCGAGGAGCACCCCGAGTCGGTGCCCCACCGTCACCCGGGCGTCCTCGGGCAGGTCGGGCAGCAGCAGGTCGAGCCGGGCGCCGGGGAGGTAGGACATGACCAGCAGCCCCGGAGCGTCCACCTCCGGACGGGCACGCTGCACCTCCAGGACGTCCGGCACCGGTAGCAGTCCACGGACCAAGCGCAGGACGGCGGCATCTATCGCCGGCGCCTCGGCCCCGCGGGCCCGGCCCCGTCCGCCGTAGACGCGCACCACGGTGCGCTCCCCCGCCACGTCCGCCAGGAACGTCTCACCACTGTGGCCACCCGCCAGCGGGGTCAGGCCGAAGGGGTCCGTTCCGGTCATGGTCCGATGCTGCCACCTCCTCCACTAGGGTCGCCCCATGGTGATCGTGGGCCGGCACCGGCCGCCGTCCGAGGCCGGCCACGCGGGCACGCCGGCCGCTCGTGCCCGGCGAGCCCCGTCCGCCGGGGACTGAGCGTCGTGCACCCCGCCCGTCGTACCGTCTCCGAGGGCGAGACGCAGCGGGCCAACCGTCGGGACTGGGACGCCTACGCCGACGAGTACCAGGCCACCCACGGGTCCTTCCTGCGCGACGTCGGGTTCCTGTGGTGCCCGGAGGGGGTGGACGAGGCGGACGCCCGGGTGCTGGGCGACGTGGCCGGCCGGCGGGTCCTGGAGGTGGGCTGCGGCGCCGCGCAGTGCGCTCGGTGGCTGACCACCCGGGGCGCCGTCGCGGTGGGGCTCGACCTGTCCGGGCGCCAGCTGCAGCACGCCCGGCGCATCGACGAGGAGACCGGGCACCGGGTGCCGGCGGTGGCGGGCACCGCCACCGCCCTGCCCTTCGCCGACGCGTCGTTCGACGTGGTGTTCTCGGCCTTCGGGGCGCTGCAGTTCGTGGCCGGGGCGGACCTGGCCGTCCGCGAGGCCGCCCGGGTGCTCCGGCCCGGCGGCACGTTCGCCTTCTCGGTCACCCACCCCGTCCGCTGGTGCCTGCCTGACGACCCCACCGCCGCGGGCCTGGTGGTGACCAGCTCCTACTGGGACCGGCGGCCGTACCTGGAGCAGGACGACGAGGGCACCGTCACCTACGCCGAGCACCACCGCACGCTGGGTGACTGGGTGGGTCTGATGGCCGCAGCGGGCTTCCGGATCACCACGCTGCTGGAGCCCGAGTGGCCGGAGGGGCACGACCGGGTCTGGGGCGGCTGGGGACCGGAGCGGGGACGGCTCGTGCCGGGCACCGCGATCCTGGCCGCGACCCTCACCGCCGGCTGACTCCGCCGGCTCCGCCGACTCCCCCGGCCGCCTGCCACCCCCGGCACGCCCAGGCCGGGGGGCGGGTGCTCAGGAGGCCTCGGCGCGCCGCGGACCGCTGCTCGGCGACCCCTTGTGGGCCCCGGAGCGCCGACGTCGCAGCACCAGGAGGCCGGCCGCCAGCAGCGCCAGCCCACCGACCAGCCCGACGATCGGGATGATGACCGTGATCAGCCGCAGCGTGCTCCGGCTGTCCTCGGCCACGTCGGCCGCCTTCTGGATGGTCGCCGGGGTGTAGGCGATGTCGAGGTCGAGGATCTTCTGGCCGTCGGCCAGCGTGCGGGTCTCCTGCCGGGTCTGCTTGATGAGCGCACCGGTGCGCGGCTCGACCCAGATCGACCGCTTCGTCGTGTAGGTGCCCGGGCTGTCCCCCAGGACCTCCGCGTCGGTGGAGGGCACGTCGACGTCGAAGCGGTACGTCGTGAGGCCCGCCGTCCGCTCGGTGGCGGCGTACCGCCCGGGGACGGCCTTCTTCAGCACGTTGTCCCACACCGGGTAGGTCTTGCGCTCGGTGTCGATGGGGAACTTGTTCATGAGCCCCTCGTGCGGCACCGCGTCCGCCCCGACGTACTTCTCGGCGTTGACGGCCATGGCGGTGTGCCGGTCGGAGGCGAAGACGTCGGCGACCGCGTTGAGGAGGCGCGGGTCGTCCTTGTCCACGCAGTCCGGCGGGTCGTCCTGGTCGACGACCAGGCACGTCGTCTCCACGAACGCGACCACGTCGCCGTCCGAGCGCTTGGAGTCCGACTGGTCGACGGCGGTGGCCTTGACCTTCGAGTCGACCAGCTTCCCGGTCGCGACGTCGAAGTGCTGCGCCGTCCCGCTGAGCCGCGTCCGGGTGTCCACGTCGAGCGGCGTCCGCTCGGCCATCCCGGGCGCCCAGAACCGCCCCATCCCCGCGGCCACCAGCAGGAACGCACCGAGTCCGAGCAGCAGCAGACCGACGAACTTGCGCACGGTGAGTCCTTTGGGAGGGCCGATGAGTCGCCGAAGGCTAGCAAATGCAACCGGCCGGTAACAGCAGCGTGACGGGCGGGTCACCCCGGTCGTCCCACGGCGCGATCCGGCGAGGTCAACCGACCTGTACGACCTGCTGCGCACCTCGCTGCTGTGGCAGACTCCCCGACCGTGCACGCCGGCCGGGAGGGGCAGACCGCCAAGGCGCTGGTGGTCGCCGCCGGGGTCCTGATGGTCGCGGCCCAGGCCGGCTTCCGGGCCTGGGCGCTGTACCCCAGCTGGTTCTACACCGACGACTACCGCCTGCTGCACGACGCCGACGCGCGCGGCGTCTCGCCGGGGGCGCTGCTCGCGCCCTTCGACAGCCAGCTGATGCCGGTCGGACGGTTGCTGGCGTGGCTGGTGGCCCGGGCCGGACCGGTGGACTGGCCGGTGGCCGCGACGATCACCCTGGGCGCGCAGGTGGCGGCGTCGGTGGCGTGCCTGTGGATGCTGTGCACCGTGTTCGGGGCGCGTCCGGCCGTGCTCGGCCTGCTCGCGGTCTACCTCACCAGCGCGCTGACCATGCCGGCCCTGATGTGGTGGGCGGCCGGCCTCAACCAGCTGCCCCTGCAGGTCGTCCTGTTCAGCGCGGTGGCCCTGGGCGTGCAGCACCTGCGCACCCGCCGCCTGCGGCCGCTCCTGCTGACCGTCCTGGTCGTCGGGATCGGGCTGCTCTGCTACGTCAAGACGCTGCTGGTCGTGCCGGTGCTGGTCGCGCTCGCCGCTGGGGTGGTTCGCCTCCGGGTCCCCCTGGCAGCGCGTGCGCACCGTGGTCTCGCGCTACCGCGTGGCCACGGGCCTGCTCGCGGTGCTCGTCGCGGCCTACGTCGGCTACTACGTCGCCCACGTGCCGCAGCCGTTCTCCGGCTCGGGACGACCGGTGCTGGCCGACCTGCTGGGCGCCATGGTGGCCCGCTCGTTCCTGTCCGGCGTGTGGGGCGGACCCTGGCGCTGGTCGAGGCTCAACCCCCCGGTGGGGTACGCCGACCCGCCCACCTGGGCGCTGGTCCTGGCCGGTGCGCTGACCGCCCTCGTGGTCCTCCACGCCTTCCTGGTCCGCACCCGCACGCTGCGCGCCTGGGCGCTGCTGGCCGGCTACCTGGCGGCACTGGTGGCCCTCGTCGCGACCACGCGGGCCCCGGTGGCCGGGGGCGCCATCGGGCTGGAGCTGCGCTACCTCACCGACGTCACGTGCGTCCTGGTGCTGTGCCTGGGCCTGGTGTTCCTGCCGCTGACCGGGGCGGTGGAGTCCAGCGCGCCGCGCGAGGAGCCCCTGCTGACGCTGCGGGTCAGGCCGGTGCACGCGGCCGGCCTGGTGGTCGCGGTGTGCGTCTGCGGGCTGGTCAGCTCCGCGTCGTACGCCCGGATCTGGCACTCCGACAACCCCGGCGAGCGCTACGTGCACCGCTTCCGCGCGGACCTGCTGCGCGCCGGCCCGGTCGACCTGGCCGACCAGGTCGTCCCGGCCGACGTCGTGCCCGGGTTCTCCTACCCGGCCAACACCACCGGGCGGCTCGTGCCGCTGGTCGACCCCCGGGTCCGCTTCCCGTCGGTGACCTCCCGCCTCGCCGTGCTCGCTCAGGACGGCGGCCTGCACCCGGCGCTGGTCGACCCCTTCGCCCGCAGCGAGCCGGGACCGGTGGACGGCTGCGGCTGGGTGCTCACCGGGGCCGGGCGCGACATCCCGCTGGACCGGGTCACCCCCGGGTTCGCCTGGTGGGTCCGGATCGGCTACCTCGCCTCGGCCCGCTCCCCGGTCACGGTGCGGGCCGGCGGCCGTACCGTGGAGACCGAGGTCCGCCGCGGTGCCCACAGCCTGTACTGGCGCAGCGACCGGGTCTTCGACACGGTGCGGGTCGGCGGGCTGTCCGAGGGCACCACCGTGTGCGTGGACACCATCGAGGTCGGGGACGTGGTCCCCGCGGAGGGGCAGGTGCCGTGAGCGTCGCCCCGCCCTCCGGTGCACCCGTCCCGACCGCGACCGCTGCGGCCGGGGCCGTGCCGCGCTTCCCCGCCCTGGACACGCTGCGGGCGGTGGGGGCGCTGGCCGTGCTGACCACCCACGCCGCCTTCTGGAGCGCGGCGTACACCCGGAACGGGACGGTGGGGACGCTGCTGGCCCGGCTCGACGTCGGGGTCGCGCTGTTCTTCGTCCTGTCCGGCTTCCTGCTCTCCTACCCCTACCTGGCCCGCGCGGACGCAGGGCTCCCGGCCCCGGCGACCGGCCGCTACCTGTGGAAGAGGTTCCTGCGGATCTACCCGGTCTACGCGGTCACGGCCGTGCTGGCCCTGTCCCTGGTGCGCAGCAACGCGGGAGCCTCGCTCGGCGAGTGGGTGAGGACCCTCACCCTCTCCGACGTGTTCCTGCGCCCGAGCCTGCCCGCCGGGCTCACCCAGATGTGGACCCTCAGCGTGGAGGCCACCTTCTACCTCGTCCTGCCGCTGCTGATGGCGGCCGCCGTCGGCCGACGCCGGGTGCTGCGACCGCAGCGGGTCGTCGCGCTCCTGGTGCTGATGACCGCGGCCACGGTCGGGTGGCACCTCAGCTGGGCGGGCGGCGTCTCGCAGGTCACCTCGGGGGCCACGCTGGAGTGGCTGCCGGGTTACCTGGGCTGGTTCGCGGCCGGCATCGGCCTGGCCCTGGCGCACGTGCGCCAGGCGGCCGGCGCCCCCGCCGGTCGGGTGCGCACGGCCGTGGTGACGCTGGCCGGCCAGCCGGGGCCGTGCCTGGCCATCGCGGCCGGGGTGATGCTGCTGGCCGCCACCCCGGTGGCCGGTCCCACCATGCTCGCCGCGCCGACCCCCGGGCAGTCGCTGACCAAGAACCTGGCCTACGGCGTGGTGGCCTTCCTGGTGGTGGCGCCGGCGGTCTTCGGACGCGGACGCGGCCCGCTGCGCCGGGCCCTGGAGCACCGGGTGCCTCGGCACCTCGGGGTCATCTCCTACAGCATCTTCTGCATCCACCTGCCGGTGCTGCACCTGGTCATGTGGACCACGGGGTGGCCGCTGTTCCGCGGGCACGGGGTGGCCATCTGGGTCCTCACCCTGGTGGTCAGCGTGGCCGCCGCCGAGGTGCTCTACCGGATCATCGAGCGACCTTTCCTGCTCCTGCGCGGCCGGGTCCACCCCGACGGGAGCAGGGGCGACAGCACAGACGACAGCAGGGACGACAGCCCGGCGGCCGCCCCCGCCGCGGCCACGGCGCCGGCCACCGGCACCAGCGCCAGGTAGGCCGGCCAGGCCAGGGTGCCGGCCCAGCCGGCGGCGTCGCCCCACGGCCGGACGGCGTACGCGCCCGCTGCGCCCAGCACGGCGGCGGCCACGACCCAGCGCGCCCACGCGGGTGACCAGGGGGCCCGACGGCGGCGCAGGAGCGCCGCAGCACCATGACGCCCGCGAACAGGGCGACCCCCGGCCAGCCCGCCAGCAGGGCGCCGCCGGCCGACGCCGCCGCGAGCATCGCTGCGGGGGGCACCCGGCGCCCGAGGGCGGCGGGCAGGCCGGCTCCCGGCCACCGGCGCCGCGGCACCAGGCAGGCCCCGGCCAGGACGAGGAGCCCCAGGAGCCCGACCGCCAGCCCCCAGCGGTAGGTCGCGTCCGGGCCGAAGTCGATACGCACCGGGCCACGACCGGTCACCCGGAAGCCCTGCTGCCAGCCGTCGACGGTCACCGGGGCGAGCGGCTGCCCGCGCTGGGTCGCGCGCCACCCGGGGTTGACGTTCTCCCGCAGGGCGACGTACCGCGCACCTCCGGGCGGTACGACGCGTCGTACCGCCGAGGGGGAGGTGACCGGCAGGTCCCGTGTGCCGGTGGGCCCCACCCCGGCCCCCGTGGCGTCACCGGCACCGGCGCGGTCGCCGCGGCGGAGGACCACCGCGTCCGTGGTGAAGGCCCGCGAGCTGGTCGTGACGACCCGGTGCGCGCCGGGGGCAAGGCGCAGTGCCCCCGCCCCGCACACCCGGGCCCGTGCTCCCCGCATCCGGGCCAGGTCGGCCGGGGCGGCCCGCACCGCGGTCGGGTAGGACCGGCCGTCCACCTCGAGCCGGGGACCGGACCCGCACCCGTAGTCGACCGCGGTGGTGGACAGGCCCAGGGGCAGGAACGGCACCCCTCGGACCCGCGCCTCGCCCACCCCGACCGGCACCGGGCTGGAGGTGGAGTCGAACCCCAGGTCGCTGACGTCCTCCGAGGACGTCACCCGCACCTCCAGCCGGTCGGTCCGGAAGGGGGCCAGCCTCACCCTCCCGGTGCGGTCGAGCGTGACCTCGCGACGACCCCCCGGCCACACCAGGGTGACCCGCCGGGGCCGGCGCGCGTCGGCGTCGGCGTCGACCGACAGCCGCAGGCCGGAGACGAGCCGCCGACCGAGCCAGCTCAGCCGCAGGGTCGGTCGCAGGTCGCCCGGCGCCGCGGTCCAGGTGGTGCCCCGGTCGCCGTCGATGGCGGCGAGCGCCGAGGCCCGCGCGTCCCGCACCGCCACCGAGGAGGCCGTCGCGCGGGCCGGCTGGCCGCGCTGCAGCAGGTTGGTCAGGGCGCGACCCGGCCGCGGGCGGACGCTGACGCGGGGCCGGTACGTCGCGGACCGGGGCAGGGTCACCACACGGCGCAGGCCGAGGACCTCCTCGCCGGCGCGGTCGCGACCGGGGACGCAGCGGGCCTCGGAGCCCAGCAGCACGCACCCCGTGCGCGCGTCGGGCTGCGCGCGCAGGACCACCGCCGAGGGCGAGGGCCACCGGTCCGGCAGCCGGGGCAGCACCAGGCTGCGCCGGACCTCGACCCCGGGCAGGCGGACGTCGGCCAGCGAGAGCCGGCGCCCCGCCGCACCCGAGGCGTCCTGCACACGCAGCCACGAGGTCCTCCCCGGGGGCAGGGCGACCTCCACCGCCTCCCGGGGACCGAGGTCGACCGGACGCGTGGTGCCCCGCGCCGTGCGCACCCGTACGCGCTGCGCGGGGTCGGCACCGGCGCCGGCGGCCACCCGGACCGACGTCGCCGCCGTGGCGCGGTCGAGCCGGATGGTCCAGCTCGCCCGGCCCGGACGGGTGGGGTCCGAGACCCAGGCCGTGCTGCGGGAGGCGTCCACCGCCGCGAACGGCAGCTGGTCCACCCGTGCGCCCCCGGGCGCCGAGGAGTCCGACATCGAGGACGAGGCGGACAGGCTGCGCGCCCCGCTCAGGCGGACCGTCGTCGACCAGCGGTCGTCGGAGTCCAGGAGGTAGTCGCGCACGGGGTTGCCCGAGCGCCGTACGTCGCCGGGGGTCAGCGTCGCCGACGCCCCGTCGTGCACCCGACCGAAGAAGCGCTCCCGGGCGCGCAGCCCGTCGGTGAGGACCAGCGGCGTGGCGGGACCCAGGCGGCCCGTCACGTCGGTGGCCAGGCGGGTGGGCTGGTCCCCGAGCAGCCCCAGGTCGGTCAGGTCGAGCAGGTCCTCGGGACCGCCCACGACCACCGGCAGGGTGCGCGCGCCACCGCTCCGGTGACCGGTCGACGGTCTCGGCCGGCCGTCGGCCTCACGGCGAACACCTCCACGGCCGGGTACGTCGCCTGCCACCCGCCGTTGACCACCAGGCGCCGGCCGTCGCGACGCAGGTGGGCACCACCGCCGACCTCGGGGCCGAAGGTGGCCACCCGGGTGAGGCCCGGCGAGGCGCCCAGGGCCTGGTGCACCACCACCGGGTCGGGGACGTCGTCGCCGCGGGACAGGTCGTTGCGCACCACGACGTACCCCACCCCGGCGCGGTGCAGGTACGCCGCCAGCCCCCGTGAGCCGCGGCCCTGGGTGAACCGGGTCTCGACGGCGTCGAGCATCCGGATGTCGCCCGGGGGTGCCAGCGGGATCGCGTTGCGCACCGCCCAGCGGGAGGTGGCCAGCGACTGCAGGGGCTCGTCGTGAGGCGCCCCCCACACGTACTCGCCGAAGGCCGACCCGGGGGCCAGCAGCGCCGTGCCGTCCTCGCCGTGCGCGCCCAGCCACCGCGCCGTGGCCCGCCAGTAGTCCGGGACGCCCAGGGTCGCCCCGCCCGGGGTCAGCCGACCCGACAGCGCGGGCAGCGCGGCGCCCAGGACGACCAGCACCGACAGCGCCACCATCGCCACCTGGTTGCCCCGCAGCAGCCCGGCCGTGAGTGTCGCCGAACCCGGGTCCTCCGTGGCGGGCGTAGGCGGCCGGCGGCCCGCGAAGGCGTCCACCACGAAGGCCAGCCCGAGCACGAGGGGCAGGCGGAGCACGGGGTCGAACTTGTGCACGTTGCGCAGCGGCGCCAGCGCGCCGTCCAGGGCGCCGCGCAGGCCGACGGCGGCGAGGCCCTGCACCGAGCCCAGGTGGCCGGCGGTGACCATGAGGAGCCCCACCAGCAGCGACAGACCAGGAACTGCCGGTGCCGGGTGCGGGGGTGCAGGAGCCCGGCGAAGCCGAGCAGGAGGACCACGCCGCTGTTCAGCGGCAGGGCCACGCTGCTGACCAGGTCGCGCCCGGCCCGCCACGAGCCGTCGACGTAGGGCACCCAGTCGGAGGTGCCGCGCAGCGCGTCGAGCACGGTGGTGGGGAACGTCGTGACCGACGCGCTCTCGATGTAGTCCAGGAACGGCGGGCTGTAGGCGCCCATCACGAACAGCGGGACCAGCCACCACAGGGTGCCCAGCGCGGTGAACGCCGGCCACCACACCATCAGGCTGCGCCGCCGGGGGCCGGGCCGCCGGGTCAGCAGCCAGACCGCTCCGAGCGGGAGCACGGCCGCGGTGGCCGCGGCGTTGACCCCGCCCACCATGGCCACCGCCAGGGCGGACAGCGCGGCAGCCCGGCGCGGCGACCCGCTGCGGGCGCCCAGCACCAGCGGCAGCAGCACCCAGGGCGCCAGCGCGCTGGGCCAGGCCTCGATGGAGATGGGTCCCAGGGTGGTCAGCATCCGCGGGGACAGGGCGTAGGCCACGCCGGCCAGCAGGCAGGCCAGGTCCGAGCGGACGCCCAGTGCCCGCGCCACCCGCGAGCTCCCGGTGAAGGCGACCGACAGCACGAGGCCCACCCACAGCCGCTGCACCACCCAGGCCGGCAGGTGCAGCGCGGCGCCCGCCGCGAAGAACGAGCCCATCGGCCACAGGTAGCCGTAGGCCTGGTTCTGCAGCTGCCCGAAGGCGCCCTGGCCGTCCCACAGGTGCAGCGCCCGGCCCAGGAACCGGACGGGGTCCAGGGCGAGGTCGAGCTTGGTGTCGGGGACCAGCAGGCCCGGGTCCTGGACGAAGGCGAGGCCGACCAGGAGGACCACCACCGCGGCCGTGCGCAACCGGGTGACCGTCGCGGCGGACGGTGGGGCGGGGACCGGTACGTGCTGGTGCCGGTCCTGGGTCGGGGCGCGCGGTGACGGGGCGCTCACGACTTGCGCAGCACGATGACCAGGTTCCACGTCAGCAGCTCGCGCAGCACCGGCACCCTCGTCGTCCACCGGCTGCGCCGCGGGTTGTAGCGGGGCAGCACGTCGAGGACCTCGACCCCGGGGTGGCGGGCGGCCCAGTCGAGGCCGGCCCGCACGGTGACCGCGAACAGCGACTCGCCGAAGCGGTTCTTGGGCTCGTGGCCGTGGCGTGCGGCGGTAGCGGCGCCGTGCCCGTCCCCCGCCGAGGTAGTGCCAGGGCGACGTCTCGTGCCCACCGTGCGGCCCCCACCAGACGGTGTAGCTGAGGAAGGTCAGCCCGCCGGGCGGGTCACCCGCACCATCTCCTCGGCCATCCGCCAGGGGTCCGCCACGTGCTCGAGCACGTTGGAGGAGTAGCAGACGTCGACCGCACCGTCGCGGAACGGCAGCTGCAGGCCGCTGCCGACGACCGTCCGCCCCGTCCCGGCCCCCGAGGCACCCGCGGAGCCGCCCAGCCCGGACAGCTCGCCGACGTCGGAGTCCAGGGCGAGGTAGCGCGCCCCGGCCTCGGTGAAGGCGTCCCGGAAGTAGCCGGGGCCACCGCCCACGTCCAGCAGCACCGCCCCCGCCAGGTCGACGTACCCGAGCAGCTGGTCCACGGAGTCCTGCGCCAGCGCGGTGTAGAAGCGCGCGGGGTCGGTCTGCTCGTGCCCGAACTCCCGGAACAGCCGGACCGAGCGACGCAGGTCGGCCCGCCAGGGGCGTGCGTCGTGGGCGGGCGGGCTCGGCACGGCGTGACCCTACCCGAGAGGGCGGACGGTCCCGGGCGAGGTAGCGTGCCCCGGTGCTCGACCCCGCAGCCCTCGCCGGGCGACACGTCGTCTTCCTGAGCTGGCGCGACACCGGCAACCCCGAGGGCGGGGGCGCCGAGCGCTACCTGGAGAAGATGGCGGCCGGTCTGGTGGAGCGCGGGTGCCGGGTCACCGTGTTCTGCGCGGCGCACGGCGACGCCCCCCGGCACGAGCACCTCGGCGGCGTCGAGCACGTCCGGATCGGCAGCAAGACCACCGTCTACCCCCACGGCGTGTGGTCGCTGCTGCGCCGTCGCTTCGGCCGGGTCGACCTCGTCGTCGACGTGCAGAACGGCATGCCGTTCCTCAGCCGCCTGGCCACCCGCACGCCCGTGGTGGTGCTGGTCCACCACGTGCACCGCGAGCAGTGGCCGGTGGTGTACCCCGGGCTGGCCGGTCGCTTCGGCTGGTGGGTGGAGAGCCGCCTGTCGCCCTGGCTCTACCGCTCCTGCCAGTACGTCGCGGTGTCGCGGGCCACCCGCTCCGAGCTCCGTGCCCTGGGGGTGAGGGGCCCGCGCATCGCGGTCGTGCACAACGGCACGGACCCGGTGGTGGCCACCACCGCGGGGAAGTCCGCGACACCCACGCTCTGCGTGGTGGGCCGGCTCGTCCCGCACAAGCAGGTGGAGCACGCCATCGACGCGGTGCTCGCCCTGCGCACCGAGTTCCCCGACCTCGTGCTGCGGGTCGTCGGCGACGGCTGGTGGAGCAGCACGCTGCACGCCTACGCCGCGCAGCGGGGGGCCGGCGCCGCCGTCGTGTTCGCGGGGCACGTCGACGAGCGCCGCCTCAACGAGGTGTACGGCGCGTCCTGGGCCATGGCCCTGCCGTCGCTGAAGGAGGGCTGGGGCCTCGTGGTGGGCGAGGCCGGCCTGCACGGCACCCCGACGGTGGCCTACCGCTCGGCCGGCGGAACCCGGGAGTCGGTGCTCGACGACCGCTCCGGGGTGCTGGTCGACACCCCCGAGGAGCTGACCGCGGCGCTGGGCGACCTGCTGCGCGACGACGTACGACGCGCCCGGCTGGCGCGGGGGGCCGAGCAGATGAGCCGGCGGTTCACCTGGGAGCACGCGCAGGAGTCGTTCGCCCACGTGGTGGCCACGGTGCTGCAGGGCGGACGTCTCGACGAGCAGGATCCCGACGAGGCGGGCTCGTCCCCGACCGGCGACCCTCACCGGGCGGCGGGCTAGTTGCCGGTGCTGCCGTAGTCGATGACCGGCTGGTTGACGTTGGCCGGCGAGTCGGCCGGCGCGTTGGTCTGCGAGCTGACCACACCGAAGACGGTGACGGACGCGACCGCGGCCCCGATGATCAGGCTGGCGACCGTTCCCACGATAGTTCCCACGTTGCGCACCCCTTCTAGGTCCGGCGCGAACTGTACCAGCGGGTACGCCCCCACCGCGGACGCCGCACCAGCCCCCACCCGACCGCGCCCAGGTAGGCGAGCCACGCCACCGACATGACCACCACCCCGGCGGACGGCACGTCGCGCCGGCTCACCCCGGACAGCTGCACCACTTGCACGTCCGGGTCCTCCAGCAGCGGGCGACCCGCGACGGCGGGGGCGCCCCCGGCGACGTCGCGCTCGGTCACCACCAGAGCGATGCCCTGCGCCGCCAGCGCCCGCGCCCGCTCGCCCGCGGAGGGCAGGGCCAGGGCCCCGCGCACCTCGGCGGCCCGGGGGTCCTCCCCCGCGACCAGGCGTCCGGAGACGCCCAGGCGGTCGTCCACCACGACGTCCCCGCCCAGGTACCGCCCCAGGGGGTCGAGCACCTTGCGACCGCCGTTCCAGGACGGGGCCCGGTAGGCCGTGAACGGGAGCAGGACCGCGCCGCGCCCGCCGTCGCCCTCCCGCGCGCCTCCTCCACCGCGGCGCGGGCCCGCTGGTAGGACGCCGGGTAGTCCACCGGCACCAGCCGCCCGGACAGCCCGCCCGCGGCGTCGGGCAGCAGCGCCACCGGGGCCAGCACCAGCGCCACCGCCACCGACGCCCCCGCCGTAGCGGTGCTCCGGGCCCGCGCCGCCCTCACCACCCGGTCCGCGCCGTACGCCACGACGGCCACCAGGGCCGGCGCGCACAGCGACAGCGTCCGCGACCCGTCGCGCAGCAGCCCGCCGCCGGGCACGTGCACCGCCACCCACGCCACCGCCCCGGGCGCCGCCCAGCTCGTGCAGGCCAGGCCCCAGCCCACCAGCCAGCAGAGCCGCCGCCGCGACCAGCTCGCGCCGCCGACCCGACCGACCCCACGACCTGGCGCCCGCCACGGCGAGCAGGAGCAGCAGCACCAGGGCCACCCAGCCCAGCGAGCCGGCCCGCGAGGCGGGCACGACCTCGGCGTTCCAGACACCGCCGAGCCCCAGCGCCGCCAGCGGGCCGGGGAGGCTGCCCTCGTCGTGCAGGGCGAACGCGCGCGCACCGGCCCCCGAGGAGGTCGCCGAGCCCGCGTGCAGCAGCCCGGAGGCCAGCCAGGGTGCCTGCGCCGCCAGCACCAGCAGCACGACGACGGCCAGCAGGCGAACGGGCCGGCGGGCGGAGCGGGTCGGGGCGTGGGCCAGGACCAGCATGCCCGAGACCAGCCCCGCGCTGGCACTCAGGCTGCCGACGCCAGCAGCGGGCCGAGCGCGCGGGCCGCCGTGCCGTGCGCACGGGTACGTCGGGCGGCCACCACCAGCCAGGGCAGCGCGGCGTACCCGACGCAGGACCGGCCAGTGACCCGAGGGCGAGGCGCTCGACGACGAACGGGTTCCACTCGTACAGCGTCACCGCCACCAGCCGGCCCACCAGCGACCCGGCCGGCGCGAGGTGCACGGCCCCGAGACCGGCGGCCAGCAGGGCGCCCGAGCAGCACCAGGTCCTGCAGGAGGTCACCCGGGACGAGCTCGTCCAGGACGGCCACCACTGCGTCGGACGGCACCGCGCGGGGCAGGCCCGAGCCCAGCCCCAGGGCTTCGCGGCCGCAGGTCGAGGTGGGGCACCCAGACCATGTCGTAGGTCAGCACGAACCCCCGGCCGAGGGCCGGCCAGAGCACCAGGAGCGCGAGGAGCAGCGCCCACACCCGGGGCAGGAGGTCGAGCCTGGTGCGCACGGCGGCCTCCTTCCCCCGATCCGTGGCCGGGGACACCCTCTCACCCGTCGGTCCCGCGCGCCCGGCCAGCGCCTACCCTTCACCACGTGAACACCTCGACCCCGAGCCGGAGCACCCTGCGGGGCAGCGCCGTCATCGCGGTCGCCATGGCGGTCATGAACCTCACCACCTACGGCTTCGTCATCGTCGCGGCCCGCCTGCTCGGGCCCGCCGAGTACGGCGCGCTGGCCGCGGTCATGGGTCTGCTCCTGGTCGTCAACGTGCTCTCGCTGGGGCTGCAGGCCACCGCGGCCCGCCGGGTCAGCGCCGCGCCGCACGACCAGCGCATCGAGCACGAGGTGATGGCCACCAGCTACGCCTCCGCGCTGGCCCTGGGGGCGGTGGTGCTCGCGGCCACCCCGGTCGTCGTGCTCACGCTCGACCTCGACCACTGGGGTGCGGCGGCCCTCATCGCCGTGACCGTCGTACCGCTGTCGGTGATGGGCGGCCAGGCCGGCATCCTGCAGGGCGAGCGGCGGTGGGGGCCGCTGGCCGCGGTCTACCTGACGGTCGGCATCGGCCGGATCGGCTTCGGCGTGGTGGCCCTGCTCGTGGAGCCGGACACGCTGGGCGCCATGACCGGGGTCGCCGTCGGGGCGGTCGCTCCCGCGGTGGTGGGGTGGGTGGCCCTGCGCCGCCCGGAGCGGGGCCGCACGGCCCCACCCGCAGGGCAGGACCGACCGGCCCGGTGGGCGCCCGGCGGGGTGCTGCGCGAGACGCTGCACAACTCGCACGCCCTGCTGGCCTTCTTCGCGCTGTCCAACGCCGACGTGGTCATCGCGCGCAGCACGCTCTCGGAGCACCAGGCGGGCCTGTACGCCGGGGGCCTGATCCTGTCCAAGGCGGTGCTGTTCCTGCCGCAGTTCGTGGTGGTCATCGCCTTCCCGTCGATGGCCAGCCGGACCGCGGGACGCCAGATGCACCTGGTCAGCCTGGCCGCCGTGCTCGGCATCGGCGCGGTCACCGTCGCCGGTGTCGCGGTGCTCTCCGGGTTGGCCGTCGTGTTCGTGGGCGGTCCGCAGTACGACGACCTGCAGGGCCGGCTGTGGGTGTTCGCGGCGCTGGGCACGCTGCTGGCCATGCTCCAGCTGATGATCTACAACATCGTGGCCCGGCAGCGGCAGCGGGCGGTCGTGCTGGTCTGGGGCGCGCTGGTGGCCCTGGTGCTGGTCGCACCCTTCGTCGACTCCCTGAACGGGCTGCTGTCCATCGTGGTCGGCGTGGACCTGGTGCTGTTCCTGGTGCTGCTGGTCCGCAGCCTGGCACCGTCGTACACGGCCCGACCGGTGGCGCCCGGGGCCTGACCCACCCCCTCGACCCGCCTCAGGTCCGCGGGCCTTGGCCGGCCCCGGCCGCAGTGGGCGGCCTCAGTGCGCGGCCTCGTGCCAGCTGGACCCGGTGCCGACGGACACGTCCAGCGGCACCGTGAGCTCGGCGGCGGCGGCCATCTGCTCGCGCACGAGCGCCTCCAGCGCGGCCGACTCCCCCGGGCGACGTCGAAGACCAGCTCGTCGTGCACCTGCAGCAGCATCCGCGACTGCAGCGAGGAGGCGGTCAGCGCGGCGTCGACCTTGAGCATGGCCACCTTGATGATGTCGGCCGCCGACCCCTGGATCGGGGCGTTCAGCGCCATCCGCTCGGCCATCTCCCGCCGCTGGCGGTTGTCGCTGGTCAGGTCGGGCAGGTAGCGGCGACGGCCCATGATGGTCTCGGTGTACCCGGTGCGCCGGGCCTCGTCGACGATGCCGGCCAGGTAGTCCCGGATGCCGCCGAAGGTCTCGAAGTACTCGTCCATCAGTCCGCGGGCCTCCGCGGGCTCGATCCCCAGCTGGTTGCCGAGCCCGAAGGCCGACAGACCGTAGGCCAGGCCGTAGTTCATCGCCTTGATCTTGGCGCGCATGGCCGAGGTCACCTCGCCCGGCTCGACCCCGAAGACCCGGGAGGCCGTCACGGAGTGGAAGTCGCGCCCGGAGCGGAACGCCTCGATGAGCAGCGCGTCCTCGGAGAGGTGGGCCATGATCCGCATCTCGATCTGGCTGTAGTCCGCGGTCAGCAGCGCCTCGTGGTCGGCGCCCACCACGAAGGCCTCACGGATCCGACGGCCCTCCTCGGTGCGCACCGGGATGTTCTGCAGGTTGGGGTCGGTCGAGGACAGCCGGCCGGTGGCGGCGATGAGCTGGTTGAAGGTGGTGTGGATGCGACCGTCGGAGGCGACCGTCTTGAGCAGCCCCTCCACCGTCTGGCGCAGGCGGGAGACGTCGCGGTGCCGGAGCAGGGCCAGCAGGAACGGGTGCTCGGTCTTGACGTAGAGCGCCTGCAGGGCGTCGGCGTCGGTCGTGTAGCCGGTCTTGGTCCGCTTGGTCTTGGGCATCGCGAGCTCGTCGAAGAGCACCACCTGCAGCTGCTTGGGCGAGCCCAGGTTGATCTCCTTGCCGATCACCGCGAACGCCTCGTCGGCGGCCCGCTTGACCTCGCCGGCGAACTCCGCCTCCAGCGACTCCAGCCGCTCGACGTCCACGGCGATGCCGACCCGCTCCATGGCGGTCAGGACGCCGACCAGTGGCAGCTCGACGTCGGCCAGCAACCGGGTGCCACCCCGCTCCTCCAGCTCCTCGTCCAGCGCCGCGGCCAGGTCGAGCACGGCTCGGGCCTGCAGCATGGACGCGTCACCGGTCGAGTCCTCGCCCACGTCGTCGAAGCTCAGCTGGCCCTGGTCGCCGGGCTCCTCGGCCTTGAGCTCCCGCTTGAGGTAGCGCAGGGTGAGGTCGGCCAGGTCGTAGGAGCGCTGGTCGGGGCGGGCCAGGTAGGCCGACAGGGCGGTGTCCCGCTCGAGACCGGCCAGCGGCCAGCCCCGGGCGCCCAGGGCCAGCAGCGGCCCCTTGGCGTCGTGCAGCACCTTGGGGATCGCGGCGTCGGCCAGCCACCGGGCCAGCGTCGCGTCGTCGTCGGGGGTGAGCTGCGCGACGTCGAGCCAGGCGGCGGCACCGTCGACCGAGGCCAGCGCGACCGAGATCACGTCGCCCGAGCCGGAGCGCCAGGACCCGGAGACCACCAGGCCGACCCGGTCGGGGCCGGCGGCGTGCGCCGCCAGCCACCCCGGCAGCTCGCCCGGGCCCAGCCGCGCACCGTCGACCTCGAAGCCCGGCCCCTCCAGCTCCTCCTCCGACTCCAGGGTGTCGAAGAGCCGGTCCCGCAGCACCCGGAACTCGAGGCTGTCGAACAGGGTGTGCACCTCCTGGCGGTCCCAGGGGCGCGCCACCAGGTCGGTGGGGGTGGCGCTCAGCGCCAGGTCGCACACCAGCGCGTTGAGGCGACGGTTGCGGATGACGTCGCCGAGGTGCTCGCGGAAGGAGTCACCGGCCTTGCCCTTGATCTCGTCGGCGTGGGTGATGACGTTGTCGAGGCCGTCGTAGGTGGTGATCCACTTGGCCGCCGTCTTCGGGCCGACCCCGGGCACCCCGGGCAGGTTGTCGGAGGTCTCCCCCACCAGCGCCGCGATCTCCGGGTAGCGCTCGGGCGGCACGCCGTACCGCTCCACGACCGCCTCGGGGGTGATCCGGGCCATCTCGGACACCCCGCGGCTGGGGTAGAGGATCGTCGAGCGGTCGGTGACCAGCTGGAAGGAGTCCCGGTCGCCGGTGCAGACCAGGACCTCGAAGCCCTCGGCCAGCGCCTGGGTGGTCAGGGTGCCGATCACGTCGTCGGCCTCGAAGCCGGCCTTCTCGATGGTGGCGATCCGCAGCGCGGCCAGCACCTCCTTGATCAGCGAGACCTGCCCGTTGAACTCGGAGGGGGACGTCGAGCGGTTGGCCTTGTAGTCGGCGTACTCCTCGGAGCGGAAGGTCGCCCGCGACACGTCGAAGGCCACCCCGACGTGGGTGGGCTGCTCGTCGCGCAGCACGTTGATGAGCATGGAGGTGAAGCCGTACACGGCGTTGGTGTGCTGGCCGGTCGTGGTCGAGAAGTTGTCCACCGGCAGCGCGAAGAAGGCCCGGTACGCCAGGGAGTGGCCGTCGAGCAGGAGCAGCCGCGGCGGTGTCCCCGGGACGTCCGGGCTGGCTGGGCTGTCCGGGCTGGTGGGAGCCGTGGGGCTGGGCGGGGCGGCAGGCTGGTCGGGCACGTCGTTCACCCTAATGGGCACCACCCCCGGGATCCGGGGCCGTCGGGAGCCCCGGGCGGTCGCGCGTGGGTCAGTGCGGGTCAGGACTCGCGGACCCTCGAGCGACGCTGGGAGCGGCGCTGCACCAGCACCTGACCGACGCTGCGGTGGGTGCGGGCCCCCACCCGGGCCACGGCGGGCGGCTCCGGGGGCAGCTTGGCGCGCAGGGCGACGACGCTGGCCCCGCGGATGACCGCGACCTGGCCGAGGCCGAGACGGGCCATGAAGCGGTTGGCGTCGCGCGAGGTCGCGGTGGCGGCGGCGAGCACGTGCGAGGTGCCCTTCTCCTCGGCCCAGGTCACGGCCCCCTCCATGAGGGCCCGCCCGACGCCGTGTCGGCGGAAGGCCTCGATGACCTGCAGGTGCAGCACGTAGATCGCGCTGTCGCTGTGCACCGGGGACAGGGGGGCGCGGACCAGGTGGACCGCACCGGCGACCCGGTCGTCGATGGAGGCCACCAGGAGCCGCTGGTCGGGGTCGGCGGCGATCCGGGCCACGGAGGCGAGGGCCTCGGGGCGCACCGGCGGCAGCACCGCGCGTACGTCGGACCGGCCCGACCAGACCTCGACGAGGTCGTCGACGTCGGCGGGCACCGCGTCGCGCAGGTGCACGGGGCTGCGGGACACGGGGCACCTCTTCTCCGGTGGACGGCCGTCGCTGGACCGTCTCTGGGTCGTCTCTGGGTCGTGCCTGGGCCGTGCCTGGGTCGGAGGACATCACCGCCAACGGCCCTCGGCCCCCGCTCCCCCGGCCGGGTGAGCGGCGCCCCCGAAAGCTCACCAACCGGACCGAGAGGGAGATTACGCCTGTGACGGCCCGGTTGGGTAGCCGCGTCGACGCCGGCCTCCGGCGACTCGTTGCGCTTTCGTTGCCTGCGGACCCGCCAGTTCGGCCCCCGATGCCCCTAGGGTGGCTCGTTGGCGCGGGGGTGCGTCAGCGGGACGTCGTCCGTCACGTCCAGGAATCACGCTGTCGCTACACTCCCGCGGAACGCAGTGCTGAAAACGAGGCGACAGGAGCCCCATGCACTTCCGCCACAGAACCCTCCGCGCGGTGATCGTCGTGCTGCTCGGGCTCGCGGTCACCCTCGGTGTCACCACCGTCGGCGCCGGGGCCGCCCCGTCCGCGGTGCCCGGCGCGGCCGGTGGGACGTGCGTCAAGCCCGCCCCGCGCGACGACGACACCATCCACATCCAGGGCTGCCTGCAGGACACCCGCAAGACCCCGCCCGCGCCCGTCCCCGACGTGTCCATCACCGTCGAGGACGACGCCGGCAAGGAGGTCGGCAACGGCACCAGCGACGCGACCGGCATCTTCGACATCGCCCTGCCGGGGGCGTCCATCGACAACCTGGGCAACACCTTCACGGTCAAGATCGACCGCTCCACGCTCCCCGAGGGCGCGGCCCTGCGGCGGCCCAAGCAGGTCTCGCTGGACATCACGCCGAAGCTGGACGCCGACGTCTTCGTGACCTTCCCGATCGGCAACGCCAGCGCCGGCGAGACCGGCAAGGGGGTCCAGGCCCTGCAGCTCGCCGTCGGCGGCCTGGTCTTCGCGCTGCTGCTCGCCATGGCCGCCCTGGGCCTGTCGATGATCTTCGGCACGACGGGCCTGACGAACTTCGCGCACGGCGAGCTGGTCACCTTCGGGGCGCTGGTCGCCTACGCGGTGGACTCCTTGCCCGGGACGATCCACCTCGGAGGCCTGAACCTCACGGTGGCGGTGGCGATCGTCGTGGCCACCATCGTGTCCGGCGCGTTCGGCTGGTTGAACGACCGGGCCCTCTGGCGCCCCCTGCGCCGACGCGGCACCGGTCTGGTCGCGATGATGGTGGTGAGCATCGGCCTGTCGATCCTGCTGCGCAACGTCTACCAGTACTTCGCCGGGGCGAGCACCCACCAGTACTCCCAGTTCTCCAGCCCCAAGCCGTACCACTGGGGCCAGGTACTGGTCACGCCCAAGGACATCTTCGTGGTCCTGTTCTCGGTCGTGGTGCTGGTCGTGGTCACGCTCGCGCTGCAGAAGACCAAGCTCGGCAAGGCGACCCGGGCCGTGTCGGACAACACCGCCCTGTCCGCCGCCTCCGGCATCAACGTGGACCGCGTCATCTCGGTGGTCTGGATCGTGGGAGCGGCCCTCGCCGGGCTCTCCGGGGTCCTGCTCGGGATGACGCAGGGATTCGACTACCAGCTCGGGTTCAAGATCCTGCTGCTGATCTTCGCCTCCACCGTCCTCGGCGGCCTGGGGACGGCCTGGGGTGCGATCGTCGGAGCCCTGATCATCGGTCTGTTCGTCGAGGTCTCCACCCTGTTCATCCCGGCCGAGCTGAAGTTCGTCGGTGCGCTCGTCGTCCTCATCATCGTGTTGCTGATCAGGCCGCAGGGCCTGCTCGGCAAGGCCCAGCGGGTCGGTTAGGAGCAGTCATGGACTGGCACGCCATCTTCAGCCAGGCCCTTCAGCAGGGTCTGGGACCGGTCGCCGCGGTGTACTGCCTGGCCGCCATCGGACTCAACGTGCACTTCGGCTACACCGGGCTGCTGAACTTCGGGCAGGCCGGCTTCATGGCCGTCGGCGGCTATGCGATGTCCGCGTTCGTGGCCACCTGGGGTCTCCCCTTCTGGCTGGGCTGCATCGTCGGTCTCGCTCTGTCCGGGGTGCTGGCGCTGCTGCTCGGCGTCCCGACCCTGCGCCTGCGGGCCGACTACCTGGCCATCGTCACCATCGCCGCGGCCGAGATCATCCGGCAGACCGTGGGATCGGTGAGCCTGCTCAAGTACTTCGGTGGCCAGGACGGCCTCCAGGGCTTCACCCGCAGCTTCCGGTCCCTGAGCCCGTTCGACAGCCCCGTCCGGATCCCCGGGGTGGTGAGCTGGCGGCCGTACGACTTCTGGACGCTGCTGGTGTGCTGGGCCCTGGCGGGGCTCTGCTGCCTCATGGTGTGGGCGCTCATGCGCAGCCCGTGGGGACGGGTCCTGAAGGGCATCCGGGAGGACGAGGACGCGGTGCGCAGCCTGGGCAAGAACGTCTACGCCTACAAGATGCAGTCACTGATGATCGGCGGCCTCATCGGCGGCCTGGCCGGCATCATGTCCGCGCTGCAGCACTCGGCCATCAACCCGTCGTTCTTCGCCACCGACACCACCTTCTTCGCCTACACCGTGCTGCTGGTCGGCGGCGCGGCGCGGGTGCTCGGCCCCGTGGCCGGGACGATCATCTTCTGGTTCCTGCTCAGCTTCCTCGACCTGTTCTTCGGGCAGGCCACCTCGGGCGCCAACCCGCTCATCCCCGACTTCATCATGAACGGCAACCAGGCCAGCCTGATGCGGTTCGTCTTCATGGGCCTCTCGCTGATGCTGCTCATGGTGTACCGACCGCAAGGGATCTTCGGCGACCGAAGGGAGCTGGCCCTCGATGCCCGCTGACACCACGACCACCCCCGGCGGCGGTACCGGCGGCACCGGACCGGCTCCGGCAGCAGCGCCGTCACACCCGGGGGTCCCGGCACCGTCGACCTCTCGGCGGCCCGGGCCGCGCTGGCCGACGTGGCCCACGAGCCCGGGGCGGCCAAGCCGGACCCGATCGTGGTGGTCGACGGCGTCCGACGTACCTTCGGCGGGCTCACCGCGGTCGACGTGGAGCACGTGGAGATCCAGCGCGGCGTCATCACCGGCCTCATCGGCCCCAACGGTGCGGGCAAGACCACCTTCTTCAACCTGTTGACCGGCTTCGACCGGCCCGACGACGGCGACTGGTCCTTCAACGGCAAGAGCCTCAAGGGCGTGCCGGCGTACCGGGTGGCGCGCCGCGGCATGGTCCGCACCTTCCAGCTCACCAAGGTGCTCTCCAAGCTGACGGTCATCGAGAACATGCGGGTGGGAGCCACCGGGCAGAACGGCGAGAGCCTGCTCAAGGCCATGTTCGCGCCGTTCTGGCGGAGCCAGGAGAACGCCAACACCAGCCGGGCCGACGACCTGCTGGAGCGCTTCCTGCTCATCAAGAAGCGCGAGGACTTCGCAGGGTCGCTGTCCGGCGGCCAGCGCAAGCTGCTGGAGATGGCCCGCGCCCTGATGGCCGACCCCGAGCTGGTCATGCTCGACGAGCCCATGGCCGGGGTGAACCCGGCGTTGAAGCAGTCGCTGCTGGGGCACGTGAAGTCCCTGCGCGACGAGGGCCGCACCGTGCTGTTCGTCGAGCACGACATGGACATGGTGCGCGACATCTCCGACTGGGTCATCGTCATGGCGCAGGGCAAGGTCATCGCCGAGGGCCCGCCGGACTCCGTCATGGGCGACCAGCGGGTCATCGACGCCTACCTGGGCTCGCACCACGACCAGGACCTGAGCCCGGAGATGGAGGAGCGGATCATGGCCGAGGCACAGGCGGAGATCGCTGAGACGCACGGCGAGGAGCCGCCCGACCTCGACGCACCGCCCGCCGCGACCACCACCGAGGGAGAGCACCGTGGCTGACCGCCCCACCACCGAGGGGCCCACCCCTGAGCGCGCCGCCCACCTGGAGGCGGCCGACGGGGCGGTCCTGCGGGCCGACGACCTCATCGCCGGCTACCTGCCGGGGGTCAACATCCTCAACGGGGCCGACCTGTACTGCCGGGAGAACGAGCTGGTGGGCATCATCGGCCCCAACGGCGCCGGCAAGTCGACCCTGCTCAAGGCCCTCTTCGGGCTCGTGAAGGTCGGCTCCGGCACGGTCAGGCTCAAGGGCGAGGACATCACCAACCGCCGCGCCGACCACCTGGTCACCCGCGGCATCGGCTTCGTGCCGCAGACCAACAACGTCTTCCCGTCCCTCACCATCCAGGAGAACCTGGAGATGGGCGTGTTCCAGCGGCCCAAGTCCTTCCGCAAGCGGTTCGAGTTCGTGGGCGAGCTGTTCCCCGCGCTCCTGGACCGGCGGGCGCAGCGGGCCGGGTCGCTCTCCGGCGGTGAGCGGCAGATGGTCGCCATGGGCCGGGCCCTGATGATGGAGCCCTCGGTGCTGCTGCTCGACGAGCCCTCGGCGGGGCTGTCGCCGGTCATGCAGGACGAGGTCTTCGTGCAGACCCGCCGCATCAACCGGGCCGGCGTCTCGGTGGTGATGGTGGAGCAGAACGCCCGCCGGTGCCTGCAGATCTGCGACCGCGGCTACGTGCTGGACCAGGGCCGCAACGCCTACACGGCGAGCGGCAAGGAGCTGGCCAACGACCCGAAGGTCATCGAGCTGTACCTCGGCACGCTCGCCGGCAGCAACAACTGACCGTTCCCTCGCCGAGGCGTCCCGTCGTGCGCGGCGTAGGCCGCCGAGGCGTCCCGTCGTGCGCGGCGTAGGCCGCCGAGGCGTCCCGTCCTGCGCGGCCAGCGACGCTGAGACGCCCTCGACGTAGCGACGCCTCGGCGTCGGCGCGCACAGTCGGGACGCCTCGACGGTCTGGGCGCACACGACGGGACGCCTCGGCAGGTCTGGGCGCACACGACGGGACGCCTCGGCAGGTCTGGGCGCACACGACGGGACGCCTCGGCGGGGACGGCAGAGGGGCCCGACCACCGGAGTGGTCGGGCCCCTCTGTCGTGCGGTGCCGTGGTCGGCTCAGATGACGCCGGTCACGTACTTGACGCTCTTGTAGGTGTTGGCCGGCACGTACTGGAAGATGCCGATCGTCGCCTTGGTCGGGCTACCGGTGTCGCCCAGGTCGCACGGACCCGAGACGCCCTGGTAGTCGACGTCCTCGCCCTTCTTGATCAGGTCGGCGCACTCCTTGAAGGTGGAGCACTCGGTGCCGTCCTTGGAGACCTTGATGATGTCCGGTGCGAACGTCGTCGGGTCGTCGGACTTGGCCTCGAGGGCCGCCAGCGCGCTGAGCATCGTGGCGTCGTAGGACTCGGGGCCGTAGGTGAAGTCCTTCAGGGACGGGTCGGTCTTCTGCATCCGCGTCTTGAAGTCCGAGGTCAGCTCGGCACCCGGGTAGGTGGCCTTGACCCCGGTCAGCGTGCCCTTGGGGAAGTCCTTGGAGTAGTCGGCGGTGTTGCCGTCCACGAAGTAGGTCTGGACGTCCGCCGGGCCGACACCCTTGGCGATCAGCTGCGGGATGATCTTCTTGGTCTCGTCGAAGGCGACGAGGATGACCGCGTCGGGCTTCGAGGCGGCGACCTTGTTGACCTCGGCGGTGAAGTTGGTCGCGTCGGCCGAGTAGAGCTGCTTGGTGGCCACGTTGCCGCCACCCGCCTTGATGCCCTTCTCGATCTGGCCGGCCAGCAGCTCGCCGTAGGAGTCCTGGCGGGCCAGGATCGCGACGTTGTTCTTGCCGTCCTCGATCACGGTGTTGGCCATGACCGCGCCCTGCAGGACGTCGGACGGGGCGGTGCGGAAGTACAGGTTCTTCGGGTCGGTCTTGGCGTCGTCCAGGGCCGGGGAGGTGTTGGCCGGCGAGAACTGCACGACGCCGGCGCCGGTGATCTTGTCGATGACGCTCAGCGACACCGAGGAGGACGCCGCACCGAGCACCACGTCGGCGTTCGCGTCGAGGAGCTTGTCGGTCTGGGCGCCGGCGATGTCCGGCGTACCGTCACCCGAGTCGGCCTTGACCTGCACGACGTCCTTGCCGAGCACCCCGCCCGCGGCGTTGATGTCGTCGACGGCCGTCTGCACGCCGGCGAACTCCGGGGGGCCGAGGAACGCGAGGTCACCGGTCTGCGGGAGCAGGGTGCCGATGGTCAGCGTCCCGTCGCCCTTGGCGGCGGCGCTCGAGCTGGGGGCCGAGGAGCTGCTGTTGTCGCTGGAAGCGCTGTCGCTGCTGTCGCTGCCACCACAGGCAGTCAGGGCCAGGGACGCGGTCGCCAGCACGGCGAGCGTGCGCCAGGCGCGGTTGGGGCGAATCATGAAGCCTCCGTCATGAGGGTATTCGCGGCGTCCCCCCTCCGGGATGCCCACCGCGGTGTGTGTGGGAGGAACCTAACCCGGCAGGCCCCCTCCTGAGCCTGCGCCGGTGCCAATCGGCGCACGGTCGTTGCCATTTCGTGACCTGATCGGTGGTTTGGGCGGACCCACGGGTGCTCGTGGCACCCTGGGGCGATGACGGAGCGCAACGTCCTCGGCACCGACCTCGAGCCCTGCGGCACCGACCCGGTCACCGGGTTCACGCGGGACGGCACGTGCTCCTGCGGACCCGAGGACGTGGGGCGGCACGCCGTGTGCGCGGTGATGACGGCGGAGTTCCTGGCCCACCAGCGCTCGGTCGGCAACGACCTGACCACGCCCCGCCCGGAGTACGGCTTCCCCGGGCTGGTCCCCGGTGACCGGTGGTGCGTGGTGGCCGTGCGCTGGGGACAGGCCCACCAGGCCGGGGCCGCGGCCCCGGTCGTGCTGGCCTCGACCAACGTACGGGCGCTCGAGGTGCTCCCCCTGGAGTGGCTGGACGCCCACGCCGTGGACATCCCGCCGGACCCGCGCGCGCTGACCTGAGCCGGCTGCCGTCCGGTCCGGTCCGGTCACGTCCGTTTCGGTCAGGGCCGACCGGCGTGCGGCACGTCCACGCGCACGGACAGGATGCGCGCCTCCCGGGCCGCGCTGCGGGCGTGCTCGTCGAAGTCCGGCGCGGAGGACAGGAACAGCGTCCGCCCGTCCGGGCCGCCCAGCATGCAGGCGAAGACGCCGGAGTCGCACGCGACCTCCTCGAGGACCTCGCCACCCTCCCGCACCCGGATGGCGCGACCGTGCAGGGCGTCGGCCACCCACAGCGCGCCCTCCGCGTCCAGGCACATGCCGTCCGGGGCGACCGCCAAGGAGGGCAGCGCCTCCGCGATGGCCGTGCTCGCGGGGACCTCGCCGAAGCGGGCCCACTCCCGGCGGCCCGTCAGGGAGCCGTCCTCGGTCACGTCGAAGGCCGAGATGCGGTTGCCGAAGGTCTCCGCGACCACGAGCCTGCCGTCGGCGGTGAGCACCGACCCGTTGGGGAAGAGCAGGTCCTGCGCGACCACGGTGACGGCGCCGTCGGGGTCGACCCGCACCAGGGAGGCCGGCCCGATGGCGGCTCCGGCCATCAGGTCGAACCCGAAGTTCCCCACCCAGGCGCGCCCCTGCTCGTCGACCACCATGTCGTTGGGGTGCCCGGTGACGTACGGCGAGAGGTCGGCGTGCTCCACCAGCTCGCCGGAGTCCTCCCGGCGCAGCAGGCGGCCGTCGCGCATGGAGACCACCAGCAGCCGCCCGTCGGGCAGCCAGCCGAGGCCGGAGGGCTGCTGCGGGACCTCGGCCTCGGTCCGCACGTCCGCACCCTCGGCGGTGCAGGAGAGCACCCGGTGGGTGTAGAAGTCCGCGAACCACAGCCGGTCGTCGTGCCAACGTGGGCACTCGGTGTAGGAGTAGCCGTCCAGCACGACGGAGATGTCACGGGTCATGGGGGCTCCGGTCCTCGGCGGCAGGTGTGACGCACGTTACTGTGCGCCCGGTGTCCCCCGCCTCCCAGGCCAACGCGCCCGCACTGCCGTCCTCCCTCGACCTGCGCGGGCGCGTCGCCCTGGTCACCGGGGCGGGGTCCGCGGACGGCATCGGCTTCGCCTGCGGCCGGCTGCTCGGCCGGCTGGGCGCGTCGGTCGCGCTCGCGGCCACCACCGGACGGGCCCACGAGCGGGCCGCCGAGCTGCGGGAGCAGGGCGTCCGCGCCGTCGGCGTGGTGGCCGACCTGACCGACCCGGCCCAGGTGGCCACCCTCGTCGAGCAGGTGTCCCGCGACCTCGGGGCGCCGGCCGTGCTGGTCAACAACGCCGGCATGACCAGTCTCGGTCCCACCCCCGGAGAGGGCGCCGAGTCCGGGACGGTCCTCGGGCTCACGGTGGAGGGCTGGCACCGGGCCCTGGCCCGCAACCTGGACACGGCCTTCCTCACCACCCGGGCGGTGCTGCCCGCCATGACCGCGGCCGGGTGGGGCCGGGTGGTGATGGTGGCCTCGGTGACCGGGCCGGTGGCCGCCATGCGCGGCGAGGCCGTCTACGCGTCGGCCAAGGCCGGGATGGTGGGGCTGGCCCGGGCGGTGGCCGTGGACCACGCAGCCGACGGCATCACCTGCAACGCGGTGGCGCCGGGGTGGGTGGCCACCGCCAGCCAGACCCCCGGGGAGGCCGTGCAGGGCCGGCTCACCCCGCCCGGTCGCAGCGGCACCCCGGACGAGGTCGCGGCCGCCGTGGCGTTCCTGTGCTCGCCCGGGGCGTCGTACGTCAACGGCCAGTGCCTGGTCGTCGACGGTGGCGGCTCGGTCGCGGAGGAACGTTAGGCTGCCGCGATGGGCAGCAGCGTCTACGTCGCCTCCGTCGAGGGGTTCACGGGCAAGTCGACGGTCGCGCTCGGGCTGCTCGAGCAGCTGTCCCGCCGCGTCCGCCGGGTCGGGGTGTTCCGGCCCATCGTCCGCGAGGACCGCGCCCGGGAGCCGGCCGCGACTACGTCCTGGAGCTGCTGACCTCGCACGAGGCCGTCACCCTGCCCTACGAGGACAGCGTCGGGGTGACGTACGCCGACGTGCACGCCGACCCCGACGCCGCCCTGGACCGCATCGTGGAGCGCTACCACCTGCTCGCGGAGCGCTGCGACGCCGTGGTCGTGGTGGGCAGCGACTACACCGACGTCGGCGACGCCCACCGAGTTCTCCTACAACGCCCGCATCGCCGCCAACCTCGGCGCGCCCGTCCTGCTCGTGCTCAACGGCTCCGGCCGCGGCCCGGACGACCTGCGCACGATGATCGCCACCAGCGCCGCCGAGCTGCGGGCCCAGCACGGCAGCCTGTTCGCGGTGATCGCCAACCGGGTGGACCGCGACCAGGTCACCGCCGACACGCAGGCGCTGGCCGTCGAGGGCGTGCCGGCCTACGCGATCCCGGAGGAGCCGCTGCTGGCCGCCCCGGCACTGAGCGACCTCACCGCGGCCGTCGGCGGCACGCTGGTCAGCGGCGACCCCGCGCTGCTCTCGCGGGAGGCCACCGGCTTCGTGGTGGCGGCCATGACCATGCCCAACGTCCTGGACCGGCTGTTCGAGGGCGCGGTGGTGATCACCCCCGGCGACCGGCCGGAGGTGGTGCTGGGCGTGATCACCGCCCACCTGTCCGCGAACTTCCCGCAGATCGCCGGCATCGTGCTCAACGGCGGTCTGGGCCTGCCCCCGCAGGTCACCCGGCTGCTCGGCGGGTCTGGGCACGACGATGCCCATCGTCGCCACCGACCTGGGCACCCACGCCACGATCACCGCGCTGAACAACCGTGCGCGGCCGCCTGACCCGGGACTCCACCCGCAAGGTCGGCACCGCGCTGGCGCTGTTCGCCGAGCACGTCGACGCGAGGCGCTGCTGGACCGGCTCGAGGTGGCCCGCACCGAGCGCCGTGACCCCGCTGATGTTCGAGCACGAGCTATCGACCGGCGATGGCCCAGCGCCGGCACGTCGTGCTGCCCGAGGGCGAGGAGGAGCGGGTGCTGCGGGCGGCCGACATCCTGCTGCGACGCGGCGTCGTGGACCTGACCCTGCTCGGCGACCCGATGCGGATCGCCGCGAGCGCCGCGTCCTGGGCGTGGACGTCTCCGGCGCCCGCCTGCTGACCCGAGCGACGCGGAGCTGCCCGAGCGGTTCGCCGCGGAGTACCCGGAGCGCCGCAGCACCGCGGCGTCGACCTGGACGAGGCCCGGGACGCTGGTGCCGACGTCTCCTACTTCGGGACGCTGATGGTCGAGCTGGGGCTGGCCGACGGCATGGTCTCCGGCGCGGTGCACACCACCGCGCACACGATCCGGCCCGCCCTCGAGGTGGTCCGGACCGTGCCCGGCGTCTCGGTGGTGTCCTCGGTGTTCTTCATGTGCCTGGACGACCAGGTGCTGGTCTACGGCGACTGTGCGGTCAACCCCGACCCCACCGCCGAGCAGCTGGCCGACATCGCGATCTCCTCGGCCGCCACCGCCGCCGCGTTCGGGGTGGAGCCGCGGGTGGCGATGCTGTCCTACTCCACCGGTACCTCGGGGGCGGGCACGGACGTGGAGAAGGTCTCGGCGGCCACCGGGCTGGTCCGCGAGCGGGCGCCCGACCTGCCGGTGGAGGGCCCGATCCAGTACGACGCCGCGATCGACGCCGCGGTGGCCCGCACCAAGCTGCCGGACTCCCTGGTGGCCGGGCGCGCGACCGTCTTCGTCTTCCCCGACCTGAACACCGGCAACAACACCTACAAGGCGGTCCAGCGCTCCGCCGGCGCGCGTGGCCGTCGGCCCGGTGCTGCAGGGGCTGCGCAAGCCGGTCAACGACCTGTCCCGCGGCGCGACGGTGCGCGACATCGTCACCACCATGGCCATCACCGCGATCCAGGCCCAGCGCGGTGCTGGGCCCACCACGGGGACGCGCCCGCGGCCGCGTGCTGGTGCTCAACGCCGGCAGTCTCGTCGCTGAAGTACTGGCTGGTCGACGCCGACGACCGGCCACGCGGTCGCCGGCGGGGATGGTCGAGCGGATCGGGGAGGTCTCGGGCGTGCTCACCCACCGCGGACCGGACGGGGACCAGCGGACCGAGCGCGCCTTCGCCGACCACGAGGACGCCCTGCGGGCGGTCCTGGAGGCCTTCACCGAGCACGGGCCCGCGCTGGCGCGCGAGCCGATGCGCGCGGTCGGCCACCGGGTGGTGCACGGCGGTCCGCGCTTCTCGGCCCCCGCGCTGGTCGACGACGACCTCGTCGCGGCCGTGGAGGCCCTGGTGCCGTTGGCCCCGTTGCACAACCCGGCCAACCTGTCGTGCATCGCGGACGCGCCCGCGAGCTGTTCCCCGACCTGCCGCAGGTGGCGGTCTTCGACACCGCGTTCCACCAGACGCTGCCGCCGCACGCCTACACCTACGCCGTCCCGCTGGCCCTGCGCGAGGAGCACCGGATCCGCCGCTACGGCTTCCACGGCACGTCGTACTCCTTCGTGTCCCGGGCGGCCGCGTCCCTGCTGGGCCGGCCGCTGGAGGACCTCCACCTCGATCGTGCTGCACCTGGGCAACGGCGCGTCGGCCGCCGCGGTCCGGGGCGGTCGCTCGGTGGACACCTCGATGGGCATGACCCCGCTGGAGGGTCTGGTGATGGGCACGCGCTCCGGCGACGTCGACCCCGCCCTGCACGCCCACCTGCACCGCGAGCTGGGCTGGTCGGTGGAGGAGACCGACCGGGTGCTCAACCGGGAGTCCGGGCTGAAGGGGCTGGCCGGCGGTCCGGACTTCCGCGAGCTGGACCGGCGTCGCCGGGCCGGTGACGCGGCCGCCACCTTGGCCTTCGACGTCGCCGCGCACCGGATCCGGCACTACGTGGGCGCCTACTACGCCGTGCTGGGGACCGTCGACGCCGTGGTGTTCACCGCCGGCATCGGCGAGCACGCGCCGTCCCTGCGGGCGGCGGCGCTCTCCGGGCTGGAGCGGCTCGGCATCGCCGTGGATCCCGACCGCAACGAGCGGGCCGCGGGCGGGCCCGTCGTGGTCTCCCCCGAGGGCAGCGAGGTCGCGGTGCTCGTGGTCCCCACCGACGAGGAGTGGGAGATCGCCCGCCAGGCGCTGCAGGTCGTCCAGGGCCTCTGAGACGGAGGCTCCCGTCGCAACCCGTCGGCGCCGCCAGGAACATCCCGGGCCTCCTCGTCCTTGACCTCGTATGAGCTCCTCCACGCCCTTGCCCGGCTCCCCCGACACGTCCGACGCCACCGTCCGTACCGACGGCGCCGGCGACTCAGCCGGGCCGGTGGCCACGCTCCCCCTCGCGGTGCTGGACTTCGTCTCGGTCGAGCACGGCGAGCCCGCCTCGGCCTCCATCGCGGGAGCGGTGCAGATCGCCCAGGCCGTGGAGGAGGCCGGCTACCACCGGTACTGGGTCTCCGAGCACCACAACATGTCCAGCCTGGCCTGCAGCGCCCCGGAGATCCTCACCGCGCACGTCGGCGCCCGCACCGAGCGGATCCGGGTCGGGGCGGCCGGGATCATGCTGCCCAACCACGCACCGTTCAAGGTGGCCGAGACGTTCCGCACCCTGCTGGCCATGTACCCCGGCCGGATCGACCTGGCCCTGGGCCGCGCTCCCGGCACCGACCCGCTGACCGCGCACGTGCTGCGTCGCGGCGTGTCCACCGACGTCCAGGCCGACTTCCCGGGACAGGTCGGTGAGCTGCTGGCCTTCCTGGGCGGCGGGTTCCCGGAGGGCCACCCGTACGGCGACCTGGTCGCCGCACCGCTCGTCGACGAGCAGCCCGAGGTCTTCCTGCTCGGCTCCAGCCCCTACGGACCCCGCTTCGCCGCGGTCAACGGCCTCAGCGCCGTCTTCGCCCACCACCAGAGCCCCGACCTGGCCTTCGACGTGCTGCGGGAGTACCGCCGCGAGTTCCGGCCCGCCCAGGACGGCGACCAGCCGTTCTCGGCCATGTCGGTGCTGAGCTTCGCCAGCGACGACGAGGACGCGGTGCTGGAGTTCGAGGCCGCCTGGGCGCTCACCATGCAGAACCTCTCCCGCGGCCGTCCGGGAGCCGCTGCGGCCCGAGGAGGTCACCGAGCACGCCCGCTCCGCCGCCTTCCGCGGGCGCCGTCGCGACCGTGACCCCCGCATGGTCACCGGCGAGGCCAAGATCGTGGCCGAGCGCCTCCTGGAGATGCGCGAGCAGGCCCAGGTGGACGAGATCGTCGTCGTCACCCCCAGCCTCGACCGCGCCCGCCGCATCGGCAGCTACCGCGACATCGCCACCGCCTGGGCCGCGGCGGCGTGAGCTCGGCCCCCCACACCGACCTACCGTCGGTCCACCGGCTCGTCGCCCTCGGCGACAGCACGGTGGAGGGGCTGATGGACCCGGCCCCCGGGGATCAGGAGGCGTACGTCGGCTGGGCCGACCGCTTCGCGCGGGACCTCGCCCGGGCCCACCCGGGCCTGCTCTACGCCAACCTCGCGGTGCGCGGCCAGACCAGCGGCGAGGTCCGGGCCACGCAGCTGGAGCGCGCGGTGGCCCTGCGCCCCGACGTCGTGCTCCTGGTCGCCGGCGTCAACGACCTGCTGCGCCCGCGCCTCGACCGCCGCGAGCTGCGCGAGAACCTGCTCACCATGGTGGACACGCTGCGCCGGACCGGCGCCCAGGTGCTGACCTTCACCATGCCCGACATGCGCCGTGTCGCGCCGCTCACCTTCGCGCTGCGACACCGCATCGACGCCCTCAACGACGTGGTCCGCGAGGCCGGGACCCGCCACGGCGCCCTGGTGGTCGACTTCGCCGCCGTCCCGGTCGCCGGGCACCCGGCCCTGTGGCACGACGACCGGCTGCACGCCAACAGCGAGGGTCACCGGCGTATCGGGGCGGCTCTGTCCGAGGCCTACGGGCTGGACGCGGAGGACTGGCTGGAGGAGCCGGCCGAGACGGTGGCGGCCGGGTTCCTGCGGGTGGCGGCCCGGGAGGCCCGCTGGATCGCCGGCCATCTCGCGCCGTGGGTGTGGGGCCGCGTGCGGGGTCACGAGTTCAGGACCGGGGGTCGGTGCAAGCGTCCCGACCTGGCGCCCCTGGAGGAATGACCCGGACGGGCGGGGCGCGGCCCCTCACCCGGCGTCGTCCCCCGCCGCGGCCCGGGTCCTCCGCAGCCCGCTGGCCCGGACGACGGGTCGCTCGACGGCGGCGACCAGGGCCGCGGCGGTGCCGACGATCCGGACATGGGTGCTTGGCCCGGGTCACCGCGGTGTAGAGCAGCTCCCGGGTCAGCAGCGGGTGAGTCGGCGGCGGCAGCACCAGCGTGACCCGGGCGAACTGGCTGCCCTGGCTGCGGTGCACCGACATCGCGTGCACGGTGGCGACCTCGGAGAGCCGGCTCACGGGGAGCAGCACGACCCGCCCGTCCCGGCGGAACGCGGCCCGCGGCGCGCCGTCGACGTCGACGACCACGCCGGTGTCGCCGTTGAACAGCCGGAGCTGGTAGTCGTTCGAGGTGACCAGGAGCGGCCGCCCGACGTACCAGCGGCCGTCGCTGCCGTAGCCGGGCAGGTCCTCGCGCAGCCACTGCTCCAGGTGCACGGCTCCAGCGCCGCACGCCGTAGGGGCCCTCCCGGTGGGCGCAGAGCAGCCGGTGGCGCTCGAGCGCCGCCAGCGCCGCCGTCGACGTCCCCCGCCGACGCGGCCGCCAGAGCCCGAGCCCGCGGCGACGCCGTCGGCGCGGACGCTGCCCAGTCGGTCTCCGGGGAGGCGGCCGGGTCCACGTCGAGGTGCTGCACGCCCCCGGTCCCGGGTGCCTGGGCGTCGTGAGCGCAGCGTCCATGGCGCGCCGACCTCGCGCTCGGCCGCCAGCACGTCGAGCACGTCCTGCGCGCGACCGGCCCGGATCGCCTCCGCCAGCTCCTTGATCTGCCCCGAGAAGCGGTGCACCCGCGCCAGCCGGACCACCCCGGGTGCCGCGCGGCCAGCGCTCGTCCTCCGGCAGGTCGGCCAGGTCGCGGCCAGCAGCGACCTCGGCTCCAGTCCTCGGCGGGTCGGTGCGTCGGCGGGCTGGCGGGCCTCGCGGTCGACGAGGTCTCCCAGCACCGCGCCCGCCTCGACCGAGGCCAGCTGGTCGGGGTCGCCGACCAGGACGAGCCGGCAGTCTCGGGCGCAGCGCCTCGGCCAGCCGGGCCATCAGCGTCAGCGACACCATCGACGCCTCGTCGACGACCACGACGTCGTAGGGCAGCCGGTTGTCGCGGTCGTGCCGGAAGCGTCCGCGGGCGCCCGGGCTGCCAGCCGAGCAGCCGGTGCAGGGTCGTCGCGGTGAGCGTGCCCGAGCCGGTCGCGGTCCTCGGCGTCCAGGGTCCCGGTCACCTCGGCCACGGCCTCGCTGCAGCCGGGCGGCCGCCTTGCCGGTGGGTGCGGCGAGGGCGATGCGCAAGGTGCGCCGGCGCTGGTCGGCAGGACCGCGAGCAGCTTGGCGACGGTGGTGGTCTTGCCGGTGCCCGGCCCGCCGGCCAGCACGCTGACCCAGCGGTGCGCGGCGACCACCGCGGCGAGCCGCTGCCGGTCCGCCGTCCGGGTCCGGGGAAGAGCCGGCCCAGCCGCGCCCGCGAGCCGGTCGGCGTCGAGCGGCCGGACGGGCCCGGGCCGCGGCCCGGTCGAGGACGTCGGCGATGCACCGCTCCTGGCGCCAGTAGCGGTCGAGGTAGAGCAGCCGGCCGACCAGCCGCAGCGGGCGGTCGGCGTCGCCCGTCGTCCCCGCCGGCCACCAGCGGGCTGCGCGGCCCAGTCGGCCACCGCGACCAGCGACGCTGCGAGCCAGGGCCGCCCGCCAGGCTCGGCGTCCGGCCAGCAGACCGCGACCACGGGGGCGTCCGCCCCGTCGACGGCGACGACCTCCGGCGCGTGGTCACGTCCAGGCAGACCGAGCCGTGCGCAGACCGCGCGACGGCGAGCGCCGCCGCCAGCAGCACGCCGCTCGTCCGTCTCGCCGGCGAGCCGGCCGAGCCGCAGCGCGACGTGGACGTCGGCCGCGCCCAGCACGCCCGACGCGTTGAACTCCGCCAGCCGCCGGTGGCGCGCCGTACGCGCTGCGCGTCGTAGGGGTCCGGCGCCTCGACCTGGCCGACCTGCCCGACTGCCCGACGGTGCGTGTCATCGGGCGCCCCGGTCGAGCAGGTCGGAGAGGTCGACCGACCAGGGCCGCGGGCGGCGCCCAGGCGAAGACGCCGCACGGCATCCCGTCGACCACCGGGGTGGCCGGGCCGCACATCCCGCGCAGGAAGAGGTAGAGCACCCCGCCGAGGTGGATCGTCCGGGTCGTAGCCGGGCTGCCGCCAGCGCAGGAACCGGTGCAGGGCCACGGTGTAGAGCAGGGCCTGCAGCGGGTAGTGCGCGTCGCCGCATCGCCGTCGCCATCGCGGCCGGGCTGGTAGTGCCAGCGCGCTGAGGCGGCTCGCCGCCGCACCGAGCCAGTTCGTCTTGTAGTCGACCACGAGGTGACGGGCGGTGCCGGCGGCGTCGCGCACCCGCAGCACCAGGTCGATGCTGCCGCCCAGGAAGCCGCGCAGCCGGACGCGCCGGCAGCGTCGGGGTGGCGAGGTCGTCGGCGTAGCCACGCAGCGGGTCGTCGGCGCGCAGGTGCTCGGCGCAGGAGCCCGGCGATGTCCCCGACCCGGGCCGGCGCCGGCGGGGCCGGTCGCCGCCGAGCGAGCGGCAGCTCGAAGTCGAGCTCGTCGAGCCGGTCGGCGTCGGCCGACGTCGGCGCAGCCGACGGCCGCCGGCGAGCGGGCCGAGCGGGGTCAGCAGGGACGGCGCGCAGCGCGTCGGCCAGCTCGGCCGCCGGGAGCCGGCGAGCAGCCGCCGGACGCCGCGGCTCCTCGCAGCGCTCGACGAGCTGCGCCGCGCAGGTCGGTGGCGGCGAAGTCGACGTGCTCGAGCACCTCGTGCACGAGCGTGCCGAAGGCGGCGCCCCGCGGGCAGGTCGGCCATCGGCGAGGGCACGCCGGGCGCCGGGGTGGCCCGGTCGGTCCGCGGTCGGCGCCCGGCCGGCGTCGGGGCCGGGCCCGGGCTCGTCCACCGTGCCCGGCTGCTCGGTCTCGCTGTCCACGCCGGACGCCCGGACCTCCTCGTGCAGCGCCCGCGGTGAGCCCGGAGTAGGACGTGCGCGCCCAGGCGTGGTCGAGGACCCGGTCGAACCGGCGGACCTCGAGCACCCGGGACGGCTCGCCGCCGGCTCGAAGCGGGGCGCCACGCCCGGCCGACGGCCGCGCTCCACCGCGATGGTGCCGCCCGCGCCGGCGGCCGAGCGCCTCGCAGCGCGGACGCACGACGTCGCGTCCGGGCCACCGGTGACCGTACGGGGCAGCTCGCCGCCCGTCGACCGCTCGCGCCGAACAGCAGCCGGTGCAGCGGGCGAGGTCGGCGGTGTTGGCCGTCGGCGCCCAGTGCACCACCACCTGGCGAGCGGGCCCGGGTCAGCGCGACGTAGGCCAGCCGCAGCGACTCCCCGGCGTCCTCCTCGAGGTGCGCGCGGCCGCGTGCGTCGTACCCGGCGTCGCCGGACCGCCCACGTCGAGGACCCGACGCCCGCGGGGTCGTGCAGGTGCAGCGGGTCGGGGTGGTGATGACGTGCTGGTCCCACAGGAAGGGCACGTAGACGACCGGGAACTCCAGGCCCTTGCTGCGGTGCACCGTGACGACCTGCACGGCCTCGGCGTCCGACTCGAGCCGGCGGCTGCGCTCCTCGGCGACGTCGGCGGCGGCCTCGTCGATCCGGCGCCGCAGCCACTCCACCAGCGAGGCGACGCCCAGCGCGCCGTCGGTGGCGGCGGCGTGCAGGCGTCTGCGCCGACGTGCCGCAGGTCGGTGAGCGTCGCTCGCCCTGCTCGCTGCGCCAGCACCCGCTCGACGAGGCCGCGCCGCCGACCAGCCACCTCGAGCAGCGCCGCGACGCCCCGCGGGGTCAGCACCTCGCGCCCACTCGTGGAGCCGGCCGCCGAGCTCGTCGAGGTCGGTCGTCGTCCCCGGCCGCGAGCCGCGCGGCGTCCCAGCCGACGAAGGGGGTGAGCGCGGCGGCCCGGGCCAGACCCGGCCGGTGCGGCTGCTCGAGCGCGCTGCAGCAGCGTGAGCCAGTCCGTGCGCGGCCGGCGAGCCGAAGACGCTGGACGTGCTGGTGAGCACGACCGGCACCCCGGCCGCGCCGCAGCGCGTCGCGGACGGTCGCGCCGTCCTCGTTGCGCTGCACGAGGACCGCGATGTCGGCCGGGCTGGACCGGGCGAGCAGTCCCGTCGTCGATGCCGCACCGCCGGAGCGCGAGCAGCGCGACGATGTCGGCGGCCACGTCGCGGGCGACGTGGGGCCGGACCGCGCTGACGGGCAGCAGCCGGCCGCCGCCGGGCGCAGCCCGGAGGGCGCGGTCGACGACCCGCACCCGCAGCGGCGCGCTGCCGTGGGCCGTGACGCGAGTCGGGCCGTGGGGTGGGCCGCGACGACCGGGTGGACGACGATCCGCTCGTCGCCCAGCGCGACGCCCCGCCATCACGTGCGCCGAGTGCGTCGCACGAGGGCGGCGTCGCTGCGCCAGTTCGTGCCGAGCGTCGCCTCGGTCCCCGCGCCGGCCGCGCGCCCCGAGGTAGGTGACGACGTCGGCGCCGCGGAAGGCGTAGATCGCCTGCTTCGGGTCGCCGATCAGGACCAGCGTCCGGTGCCCGTGGAAGGCGCGGGCCGAGGATCTCCCACTGCACCGGGTCGGTGTCCTGGAACTCGTCGACCAGCACCACCGCGTAGCGGCCGCGGACCCGCGCGCGGCGTCCGCACCCGGTCGGCTGGTCGGCCAGGGCGTCGCGCAGGTGGACCAGCAGGTCGTCGTAGTCGATGCAGCCGCCGCGGCCGCTTGCGCCGCTCGACCTCGTCGCGCGACGGCCTGCGGCGAGCCGGCGGCGCAGCGTCGGCCTGCGGAGCCGTGCGCGGCCGCGGGGGGCTCGAGCACGGCCTGCCGGTCGGCCGACCGCCGCGTGCGGCGACGCTTGGCGAGCGGTCGGCCACGTCGAACGGCGGGGGCGCCGCTGTCCGGCCGGGCGTAGCGCGCGCAGGTAGAGGTCGTCGACCACCTCGTCGACGACGTCGGCCGGGGTCGTCGGCGAACGTGACGTCGCGGTCGCACGTCGGCGGCGACGCCGAGGCCGGCGAGCATCTGGTGGCAGAAGCCGTGGGTCGTGGCGATGGTCGCCGCGTCGAAGTCGGCGACCGCGCTCGGCCAGCCGGTCGCGGCGTACGGCGACCTCGTCGGCGCTCGCCGGTGCGCGAGGTGCCGCGACGACCGCGTCGCTCGGAGAGCGCGCGGCCCGCGGCGGGTCCGCCAGCGCCGCAGCTCGTGCGCGACGAGACGCTCACGGACCCGCTCGCGCAGCTCGACGGTCGCGGCCCGGCCGAAGGTCACCAGCATGCAGCTCGTCGACCCGCGCGACGCCCTCGGCGACGTAGCGGGCGGCCAGCGCCGCGATGGTGTAGCGTCTTGCCGGTGCCGGCGCTCGCCTCGAGCACGGTCGTGCCCGTCGGGCAGGTCGCCCGCAGAGGTCGAAGACGTCGCGCCGTCACGCGCGGTCGCCATCCGTGCTCGCTCGGCGCCAGCAGCGGGTCCCAGACCAGGCGGGCGAGCTGGCCGAACCAGGTGCACTCCTCGTCGAGACCAGCGCGGGCACGGCCGGGGCGTCGAGCAGGTCGTCGAGGGTCGACGTCGCCCCACACCTGCGGTGCTCGGTGTCGTCGAAGTCGCCGATCTCGCGACCGTCGTAGGTAGCGCCGCCACTCCGTCGCGGCCTTCATCGTGCTCGCGCTGGACCGGCGAGCCCCGCCCGACGCCGCTCGGCGTAGGCGCACGACGTCTTCGGGGTCAGCGGCAACGGCACCGCGCAGCCCGGCACGGTGGAGGAGCACAGCTCGGACCAGGACGTCCCGCGCCTCGGCCGCCGGCGGTGCGGCCAGCGCCGAGAGCACCGGCCCGACCATGCCCCGGCCCACCGTGGCGGCGGTCCACGCCCGCGCCGAGGCCGCGGCCGGCCGTCCCGTCCCGGCCGTCCGGCCGGTCCGCGGCGAGCGCCGAGCAGGTGGACCCAGGCCCGGAGCCGGTGCTTGGCGCCGAGCCGGGAGTAGACGACGCGGACCACCCGGTCGCCGTGCACGCCGGGCACGGTGCCGACCAGCCGCCACCCGCCGTCGAGGCCCGACCGACACGTCGAGCGCCTCCGCCGGGCCGGCCCGCAGACCGGCCGTGCGGCGTCGACGAGGGCATCGACGTGCTCGCACGACCGGCCTGACCACCCGCTCGCCGAGCGGGCCCGGGCGGCAGGTCGCCGCGCAGCCACTCCGCCCGGACCGCCTGGGCCGCCGGGACGCCGGCCAGCCCGGCCGTGAGCATCCGGTCGCCGACGGCCCAGCGCTCGAGCGCATCCAGCTCCAGCGGGAGGTCGCCGACGGGCTCCTCCGCCTCGCGAGGTGGACGCCAGGCCGAGCCGGGTGCGCAGGAAGCGCGCGCACCGGGTGCTCGAGGAACCGCACGAGGGCGTCGAGCTCCACCAGCCGCTCGACCACCGGCCCGCCGGCGTCGCCGCCAGGAGGGTCTCGGGCAGCGGACCGGACAGGAACGGCGGCGCCGCCCGTCGCGGGGAGAGGCGGGCCAGGGCGCCGTCGTAGGACGCGGGCGTCGAAGCTGAACGGGCCCGCGTCACCGTGGGGGTCGCCGGCTGAAGTTCCGCTCGTCGAAGGGCTGGAGCGGGTGCGCGACGAGCACGCCGGCCTCGTGCGGGTCGCCGCCGAGCATCCGGTCCAGGACGTCGAGCAGCTCGCCCAGCGGGACGGCCGGCGGGCGCGGCGGCGCCCGTGCGCTCGTCGGCGCCGGTGTGCAGGACGACCAGCGCGCTCCTGGGCGGCCAGCACCGCGTCGAGGAACAGCTGCCGGTCCTCGGCTGCGCGCGGTCGCGCTCGCCCACCAGGGGGTCGCGCTGGAGCACGTCGTCGCCGTCGACCCGGCGCCCCCGCGGGAAGACGCCGTCGTCGACGCCGAGCAGGCACACCACCCGGTGCGGCACCGAGCGCATCGGCACCATCGTGCAGACGGTGAGCCGGCCGGTGCGGAAGTTCGCGCGGGTGGGTCTGCCCCGCAGCCGGTGGGCGAGCAGGGCGCGCACGTCGCCCAGGCCCACGCACCGCCTCCGCCGCCCCGGCACCGGCCCGCTGCAGCACGCCGGCCAGCTCGCGGCGGGCCTCGCACGCCCTGCCAGGCGTCGTGGGGCGGCTCCCAGGTCAGCTCGTCGAGGGCGGCGACCAGCGCGTCGACCCACGCCGGGAGGGGCTGCTCGCGATGCAGCGCGGCCATGACGACCCCGAGCCGGTCGACGAGCTCGGCGAACCGCCCGGCGAGGTCGACCTCGTTGCTGTCGACGTCGTCCAGGGGCAGCGCGAGACCGACGGTGCGCAGGCCGTCCTCGTCCATGGCGACCCCGACCAGCACCCGGTCGAGCCCCGCCCGCCAGGTGTTCTGGGCGACGCCCTGCAGCTGGTACGGCGCCCGCGCGCGCCGGCGTCCAGCCCCCAGCGGACGCCCGACCGGCGCACCCAGTCAGCGCAGCCGCTCGAGGTGCGTCCTCGTCGAAGCCGAAACGGGCCCGCACCGGTGGCAGGGCGGCGAGGTCGAGCACCTCGGGGCCGGTGAGCCGGGCGTCGGCGAGGTCGAGCAGGCGCGCCGAGGACGGTGAGCACGGGGTTGGTCTGCCGCAGCGAACGGTCGGCGAGCCGGAGCGTGCAGCCGGTGCCCGGGGTGCGCGGCGGCGACGGCGTCCTCCGGGTCGTCGGCGGCCAGGCCGAAGGCCGCGGTGAGCAGCGGGGCGAAGGTCTCGATGTCCGGGCACATCACGATGACGTCGCGCGGCTCCAGCGTGGGGTCGTCCTCGAGCATCCCCAGCAGGACCTCCCGCAGCACCTCGACCTGGCGCTGGCGGGCCGTGGCAGGCGTGCACCTGGATCGACCGGTCCGAGGCGTCCCGCCGGTGGACCGGCGAGGGCGCGCGGTCCTCGGCCAGGTCGTCCTGCAGGGCGGCCAGGAGCGTGGACCGGGTCGGTGCCGCCACCGGCAGGTGCCGGTCGACACGGGCCGGGCGAACGCCTCCCGGCAGCAGCCCGTGCGCGCCCAGCCGCACCTGCAGCTCCCGGGCGTCCCGGCCGCAGGAGCGCAGCAGCGGGTGCCGGGGCAGCGTCGCGGTGGGGTCCTCGCGACGGGGCGTGACCGCTGGGCGGCCGGTCGGCCGACCCGGCGCCCACAGCCGGTCGGAGGGGTGCGGCAGCCACAGGTGCACGTCGCGGTGCTCGGCCAGCGCGTCGAGCACCTGGAGCTGGTCGCGTGGTGAGCCGCGTCGGACCGAAGACCGACAGCCGGCCCGGGAGGTCGAGGACCCCGCCCGCGGTGCGGTCCGCGCAGCCGGTCGCGCGCCGCCTCGACCCGCTCGGCCGGGCTCGGCAGGCCGGTGCGAGCCGCGCACCCGTCGCCACAGCTCGGCCTGCCAGCGCAGGTCCTCGTCCAGCGGTCCGCCCGTGGCCGTCGGTGTCGTCGCCGGCGGCCCAGTCCCGCAGCATCGCCGGCCGCTGCGCGCCGTAGCGCCGAACAGGCCGGCCAGCTTCTGCGCCACCGCGATCCGGCGGCCCTGGTTGCCGCGCCCTCGCCCGGGCCCGAGGTGGCGGCCCAGCGTGCGGCACCACTGCTCGCCGGCGCACCCGTCGATCACCTCGAGCACGGCCCAGACCAGCCGTCCTCGAGCCCACGGGTCGTCGCCGGGGTCGATCCCGGAGCCTGCGGCGACCGCCTCGGCCGACGAGGCCGACCGGGGAGGGGAACAGGACGTTGCGCGCAGACGCCGTCGCCGCTCCCGCGCTGACGCGCCGAGCGACGACCGAGAGGGACTGGGCGATCCACCGCTCGACCCCCTTGGACGGCACCGCGACGACCTCGGGCGCGAACGGGTCGGCCGGCGGACGTCGGCGAGCAGCTCGCGCCAGCCCGTGGACGAGCGCGTCGGCCCGCTCGGACCGGTGGACGCTCAGTGCCACGTCTCTCCCCTGCTCGACCGTCGCGCCGACCCTAGGCGAGGCCGCCGACAGTCCGGCCCTGCCGGTCCGTCAGCCCGTCCGTCCGGGGCCGCCCGCTACTGGTCCTGCTCGGTGGGCCGCAGGAGGATCTCGTTGACCGCCACGTGCCGCGGGCGGGTCACCATCCAGCCCATGGCCTCGGCGATGTCCTCGGCCTCCAGCCGCTGCATCGTGGCGAAGCGCTGGCTCAGGCCCTCCAGGACCTCGGGCCGGTTGTGCCCGGCAGCTCGGTGTCCACCGCGCCCGGCTCGATGAGCGCGACCCGCACGTGCCGCTGGGTCACCTCCTGGCGCAGCGACTCGCTGAAGGCGCCGACCGCGTGCTTGGTGGCGTTGTAGACGCCGCTGCCGAGCGCGGACCGTGCGGCCGGCGACCGAGGAGATGTTGACCAGGTCGGCGACCCCGCGCGGATCGCCCTCGGCGGCGCGAGCAGGTGCGGCAGCGCGGCCTTGGCGCAGTAGAGCAGCCCGAGCACGTTGACCTGGACCATCTGCTCCCACTCCTCCACCGGCGCGTCGGCGACCGGGCCGAGCAGCATCACCCCGGCGTTGTTGACAAGGTGTCGAGCCGGCCGAGCTCGTCGACGTACGCTGCACCGCCCCTCCGCCTGGGCCCGGTCGGTGACATCGGCCTCGATCACGAGCGTGCGCACCGCCGCGGCGCTGAGCTCCGCGGCCAGCGCCTCGATGCGGTCGCGCGCGGCGGGCCACCAGGGCGACATCGGCGCCGAGACCGGCGAGGTGGCGGGCCGTCGCGGCGCCGATGCCGCTCGACGCACCGGTCACCAGCGCGGTGGTGCCGGACAGGGGCGAGGGGTCGCAGGCATGCCGTCGAGCCTATGCGGGCCAGGGGACCGACGAGGCTACCGGTGGGTCACTTGTCGGTGGTCTTTGTCATGATGGAGGCACCACACCAGCAGGAGGTACGACGATGCAGCTCGAGCTGTCCGCCGAGGACGCCGCGTTCCGTGACGAGATGCGGACGTTCTTCACCACGCAGGTCCCGCAGGAGATCCGGGACACCGTCGCGGAGCGTCGCGAGCTGACCAAGGAGCAGATCGTCGCGAGCCAGCGGATCCTCAACGCGGCCGGGCTCGCGGTCCCGCACTGGCCGCAGGAGTGGGGCGGCCGCGGATGGTCCGCCCTGCGACGCCACATCTGGCACGAGGAGATGCAACGGGCCTGCGTGCCGGCCCCGCTGGCCTTCAACACCTCGATGGTCGGCCCCGTCATCGCCGCCTTCGGCACCCAGGAGCAGAAGGAGCGGTTCCTGCCCGGCGACGGCCAACCTCGACATCTGGTGGAGCCAGGGCTTCTCCGAGCCCGACTCCGGCTCGGACCTGGCCTCGCTCCGCACCAGCGCGGTCCGCGACGGGGACGACTTCGTCGTCAACGGCCAGAAGACCTGGACCACGCTCGGCCAGCACGGCGACTGGATCTTCAACCTGGTCCGCACCGACCCCGAGGTGAAGAAGCAGGCCGGCATCTCCTTCCTCCTCGTCGACCTGCGCTCGCCCGGCGTCACCGTGCGACCGATCGAGCTCATCGACGGCGGCCACGAGGTCAACGAGGTCTGGTTCGAGGACGTCCGGGTCCCGGCGGGGAACCTCGTCGGCGAGCTGAACAAGGGGTGGGACTACGCCAAGTTCCTGCTCGGCAACGAGCGCGTCGGCGTGGCCCCGGTGGGGGCGACCAAGCGGGTCCTGGCCCAGGCCAAGGACTACGCCCGCTCGGTCACGGTCGGCGGCGGACTGACGCTGCTCGACGACCCGCTCACCGCGGCCCGGATCGCCGAGCTGGAGAACGAGCTGCTGGCCCTGGAGCTGACGGCGCTGCGCGTCGTGGCCCACTCCAGCGACGGCAAGCCGCACCCGGCCTCCTCGGTGCTCAAGCTCAAGGGCACCGAGCTGCAGCAGGCGGTCAGCGAGCTGGTCGTCGACCTCGCCGGGCCGGCGTCCCTGGCCTCCGGGGCCGGCGACGACTCCGAGCTCGCGGGCTGGGCCCGTCGCTCCGCGCCGGTCTACCTCAACCTCCGCAAGGCGTCGATCTACGGCGGGTCCAACGAGATCCAGCGCCAGATCATCGCCAAGACGATCCTCGGGCTCTGAGCTCGCCCACCCCGGCCCACCCACCGCACCGCACCGCACCGAGAGGCGACAGGCATGGACTTCACCTACGACGAGGAGCAGCTCGCGCTGCGTGACGCGGTCCGCGGGCTGCTCGGCCGCTCCTACTCCGACTTCGAGGCCCGACGGCGCGTCGTGGCCGACGAGCCCGGCTTCGACGAGAAGCTCTGGGCCCGGCTCGCCGAGATGGGCGTGCTGGGGCTGCCGTTCGCCGAGGAGCACGGTGGGATGGGCGCCGGTCCCGTCGAGGTCGGCATCGTCGCCGCGCGAGCTGGGCCGGGTGCTGGCCCCCGAGCCGTTCCTGACCTCGGTGGTGCTCGCGGGCGGGCTGGTCTCGCTGGCCGGGTCCGAGGAGCAGCGGAGCACCGTCCTGGAGGCGGTCTCCTCCGGCGAGACCCTGCTGGCCCTGGCCCACGCCGAGCCGGGCACCCGGTGGTCGGAGGCGGCCGTGGCCGTGGCCGCCACCCCCGACGGCGAGCAGTGGCGCCTCTCGGGGGTCAAGGAGCCCGTCCCGCACGGCGCCCGCGCCGACACCCTGGTGGTCAGCGCCGCGCTGCCCGGGGGCGGCACCGGACTCTTCCTCGTGGACGGCGGGGCCGCCGGGCTCACCCGCACCGGGTACCGCACCTTCGACGGCGGCCGCGCCGCGCGGGTCGGTCCTGGACGGCACCGCCGCCGTGCCGCTGGGCGAGGGCGCCGCGGCCGGCACGGACGCGAGCGGCCTGCTCGCGCAGGCGATGGCCGGCGCCCGCATCGCGGCCGCGAACGAGGCCGTCGGGGCGATGCAGTTCGCGCTGGACGCGACGTCGACCTACCTCACCAGCCGCAAGCAGTTCGGGGTGCCGCTCAAGACGTTCCAGGCCCTGACCTTCCGGGCCGCCGACATGTACGTCTCCCTCGAGCTCGCCACCAGCGTGGCGACCTGGGCCAGCATGGTGCAGGCGGCCGGCTCGCCCGAGCGGACGGCGGAGGCCGCTGCCCGGGCGGGCCTCCAGGTCAGCCGGGCCTCACGGCACGTGGGCCAGGAGGCCATCCAGCTGCACGGCGGCATCGCGATGACCGCCGAGTACAGCGTCGGCAGCTACACCAGCCACCTGACCGCCCTGGACCACCTGCTGGGCGACGGCGGCTTCCACCTGGCCGCCCTGGCCGCGGCCGTCGGACAGCACGAGGAGGTCGACCCGCTGCCCTGAGCGGGTCGACCCCCTGGCGCCCGGTCGGGCCGGTGGGCCCGGGCCGACCGTCGTGCCGGTGCGTCAGCGGAACGCCCGCTGGTTCACCTCCACGACCTTGCCCGCGTTCGGGATGCCCAGGAACAGGCCCGCGACGCTCCACGTCGAGGCGTAGAGCCGGCCGTGGTCGTAGTCCAGCCCGGTCGGCATCGTCACCGCGGCGTGCGTCATCCGGCCGTGCTGGATCCGGGTGAGGCGACCGATGCTCGACGGGTCGAAGTCGGCCGGCGGCTCACCCTCCGGGGCGTTGAAGAGCACCTCGGAGAGGTACACCGTCCCGCGCGGCGTCACCGCGATGCCGGTCGGCGAGGTCAGGCCCTTCCACACGTGCTGCACCCGACCCGTCCGGGCGTCGAGCTTGTAGACGCGTCCAGCGCCGGGCACCTCGGCCCCCAGCGTGCTGACGTAGACGCTGCGGCCCGAGACCGCGACCCCGGTCGGCACCGGGTCGCAGCCCACCGTGCCGGGGTTGGACTGCGCGCCCGGCTCCAGGCACGCCGCCACGTCGGTGACGGTGTGCGGCACGAAGAAGGTCGAGACCCGTCCCGTGCGCGGGTCGACCCGCAGCACGTCGTTGGCCCCGCCGTCGGCCACCAGCAGTCCCCACCGCGTCATGGTCATCGCGAACGGGTTCGACAGCGCGTCGACGGGGGCGCCGTCCACGAACTGCACCTGGCCGTCCGGGTTGTGCGCCAGCTCGTACGCGCCCAGGTCGGCGATGACCCTGGCGTGCCGCCCGCGGTAGTCCGACCGGATGACCTGGCTGGGACCGTAGGTCCCCGGCGGCGTCTCGCCCGTCTCGTTGGGCCCGCCGGTGACGGCGAAGACGTGGTGCCGGCTCCCGGCCACCCCGGCCACCCCGGGTGCGCCGGAGATGACCACCCGCTGGTGGCCCCAGCGGCTCACCGCGGTGACCTCGCCGCTGCCGCTCTCGGCGACGAGAAGCCCCCGTCGTCCGACTGCCTGGACCCCGAACGGCCCCTCGAGGCCCTCGGTGACGACCCGGGCCACCGGGTCCGGGGTGTGGTGACCGGTCGTCGCCCCCGCCGTCGCCGTCCCTGCCGTGACCGTCCCCAGTGCGCTCGCCGCGGCCACCAGTGCCACTGCGCGCGCGCGTGCTCGTACCCTCATCTGTTCCCCTCCGTCAGCCGTGTCCCCCAGGGCCGTTTGACACGCTAGGGACATGCACCCGCGGCGGCATGACGCCTGCGGGTGGTTGCCGCTGGCGAGGTCGTGCCATTGACGTGGCCCGTCCGCAGGGGGAAGGATGCGCGCGGCCCCGACCGTCGTACCGTCCCGTTCCCTCAAGGTGCTCGTCCCGTGCGCCGATGCCAGAGGGGAGACATCCCCCGGAGGAGCACCGTGACCCGTCCCGCCCGCACCGCCGCCCGACTCGCCCTGGCGAGCATCGCCCTCGCTGCCGCGGCCGGAGCCTCGGGTGCCGGACCGTCCTCGGCCACCGACGCCGGTGCCGCCCAGCGCGGGTCGATCTACGACCAGGTCACCGCGCGCGCCTCGGCGACCAACCCGAGCAACCCCCTGGCCGGCCGGCCGTGGGGGGTCTTCAAGGGCCGCGCGGACCAGTCCTGGCAGCCCTACGTCGACTCCACCGGCACGAACCGCGCCCTGCTGGCCAAGATCTCGCTGCGACCCAAGGCGAAGTGGTTCGGCCGGTGGATCAGCACCGCCACCATCGAGAAGAAGGTGAAGGAGTACGTCGCGAACTCCACCGGGGGCGACCCTGACGTGCTGGTGCAGATGACGGTCTTCCGCATGAAGCCCTGGGAGCACGAGGCGTGCCGACGCCTGCCGACCGCCGCCGAGACCGCCAGCTTCAAGCGGTGGACCAACCGCTTCGCCGCCGGCATCGGCAGCGCCCGGGTGGCGCTCATCCTGCAGCCCGACGGTCCCTTCGCGCTGTGCGCCCCCGGCGGCTCGAGGGCACCCTCGCGGCTCATCGGCTACGCCACCCGCGCCTTCAGCGCCCTGCCCCACACCAGCGTCTACATCGACGCCGGTGCCTCGGACTGGCCCAAGGGCAAGCCGAAGGAGGCCGTCAAGATCCTGCGCCGCGCCGGGGTCACCCACGCACGTGGCTTCGCGCTGAACTCGACGCACTACGAGTCGACGCGGCACAACATCTACTTCGGCGCCCAGGTCGTCCGGGAGCTGGCCCGCCAGGGCGTGCCCGGGAAGCACTTCGTCGTCAACACCGCGGAGAACGGCCGTCCCTTCGAGTTCAGGGACGCCAAGGGTCCGGACCCGGACAACGCCAAGGCCTGCGCCACGAAGGCGGAGCGGGGCTGCGTCACGCTCGGCATCCCGCCCACCGCCGCCGTGGCCAGCTCCCGCTGGGGGCTCTCGGACAACAACCGCCGGCGCGCACGGGCCTACGTCGACGCCTACCTGTGGTTCGGCCGACCGTGGCTCTACCGGCAGGCGGACCCGTTCGATCTGCAGCGTGCGCTGCAGATCGCCCGGACCACGCCGTACTGAGTCCCGCGGGGTCGCTCAGCCCTGCCGACCAGCGGGGAGCGACTCCACCACCACGTGCTGCACCGGGACGTCGTACTTCTCCCGGGCGTCGGCCACCACGCCGTGCCGCAGCCAGCTCGAGCGCTGCTCGGGGATGGTGGAGATGACGACCCGGTCGGGGTGGAACTCCCGCATGGCCTTGTCCAGCGCCACCATCGGCCGGTAGTCGCCCAGCTCGCCGGTGACCGTGAGGCCCTCCTCGCGCAGCGTGGCCAGGGTGCCGTCGAGCCGCTCCTGCGCCGCCTCGGCGGTGGCCTGCCACACGAACGCCGCGCCCTCGCGGTCGGCCTGGCCGGTGTCGACCGGGTTGGTGGGGACCACCACCAGGTACTCGGCCTCCTGGCTGCCCTCGATGCCGTGCAGGGCCTCGCGCAGCTCCTCGGCCGCCATGGTCTGGTTGGCCAGCACGGCGATCCGCTTGGCGGCCACCCCGGTGCCGCCAGTGCTGTCGGGGCCGCCGGTGCCGCCGTCCTGGCGCTGAGCCAGCTCCTCGGCCGAGACCGAGCCGCCCTGCCAGCGGGTCACGGCGTACAGGCCGAGCACCACGGCCCACGACAGCAGGCTCAGCAGCAGCTGCGAGCGGGTGTCGTCGGTCATCCCCATCTGCACCAGCACCGCCAGGATGCCGACGGTGGCCAGGATGGTCAGGCCGGGGAACAGCCACATCTTGACGGTCAGGTCCTGCTCGGGGGTGCGGCGACGCAGCACGAACTGGGAGCAGGCGATGAGCAGGTAGACGAACAGGATCACCGCACCGGAGGAGTTGAGCAGGAACGTGAACACGGTGTCGGGCGAGACGTAGGCCGCGATGACGGACAGGAACCCGATCACGGTCGAGGCCAGGATCGCCCAGACCGGGACGCCGCGGCGGTTGACGGTGATGAGGCGCATCGGCGCCTCACGGCGAGCGGCCAGCACGAAGAGCATCCGCGACGCCGTGTAGAGCCCGGAGTTGAGGCACGACAGCACGGCGGTGAGCACCACGGCGTTCATGATGTGGTCGGCGTAGGGGATCCCCATCTCCTGGAACGCCGCGACGTACGGCGAGGCGCCGAGCTCGGTGTCGTTCCACGGCAGGATGCAGGTCAGCAGGAAGATCGAGCCCACGAAGAACGTCGCCACCCGCAGGATGACCGACTGGGTGGCCTTGGCGATGGCCTTCTCCGGGTCGTGCGACTCAGCCGCGGCCACGGTGGCGATCTCCGCGCCGACCATGGAGAAGATGACCACCACGATGCTGGAGAAGATGGCGCTGACGCCGTTGGGGAGGAAGCCGCCGTTGTCGGTGAGGTTGCTGAAGTCGAGGCCGTGCCCGGGCCACAGCCCGAGGACGAAGAGGGTGCCGAGCACCAGGAAGGCCATGATGGCGAAGACCTTGATGCCCGCGAACCAGTACTCGAACTCGCCGTAGGAGCCGACCGAGACCAGGTTGGTGGCGGTCATCAGCACCATCAGCCCCAGGGACAGCAGCCACAGCGGGGCGTCGATCCAGAAGGTCAGGATCTTCGCACCGGCCACCGCCTCGAAGCCGACCACGATGACCCAGAAGTACCAGTACAGCCAGGCCACCGAGAAGCCCGCCCAACCGCCCAGGGCGGTGCGGGCGTAGTCCGCGAACGAGCCGGTCGACGGGTTGGCGGTCGCCATCTCGCCCAGCATCCGCATGACCAGCACGATGAGGATCCCGGTCACCAGGTAGGACAGGAACGCCGCCGGCCCGGTCTCCCCGATCACCACCCCGGAGCCCACGAACAGCCCCGCGCCGATCACCCCCCCGATGGCGATCATCGTCAGGTGCCGCTGCTTGAGGCCCTTCTGCAGCTCGGTCGGTCCACCCATGACTGTCCTACTTCCTCCGAGCACCTTGCTGGCACCAGTACAGCTAGGCCTACCCCATGCGCGCACCGGCTACCCCTCGCGACACCCGGCCCGGGTTGGGCGACGCGCCAGGACGTCGTACGATCGAAACGAATCTGTTTCGATGTGACGACCACGTGGAGGCCCGGTGACCCGGCTCAGCCCCGCTCGCCTGGGCGAGCTGTACGCCGGCACGCTCGCCCTGGTGGCCGAGCGGGGGTTCGAGAACCTCACCATGGACCAGATCGCCGAGGCCACCCGGAGCAGCAAGGCGACGCTCTACCGGCAGTGGGGCAGCAAGGTCGCGCTGGTGGCCGAGGCGCTGCGCTGCTCCACGCTGGACCCGGCCGTCGCGGGTGACTCTCCGGCCGACACCGGCACGCTGGCCGGGGACCTGCGCGAGCTCCTCGCCCGCCGCTCCCGCGCCCTGGACCGGGAGACCGACCTCGTCGGCTCGATCCTGCACGCCGTGAAGTCCGACGCCACCCTGCGCGCGGCGGTCCGCGACCAGGTCGTCGCCGCGGTCACCGAGCGCCTGGAGGTCGTGCTCCGGCGCGCCATGGCCCGCGGGGAGATCCCTGCCGGCCATCCCGCCCTGCCCTTCGTGCCCCTGGTGCTGATGGCGCCGTTCATCCTGCGCCACCTCCTCGACGACCAGCCGGTCGACGACGACTACCTGGCCGGCTACCTCGACGCGGTGGTGCTGCCCGCCCTCGGCGTCGCCACCACCTCCACCTCCGTCGCCACCCCCGCCTCCCCCACCCGCCAGCCCTCGTCCGCACCCCTGCACTAGGAGCCACCCCCCATGTCCTGGTACCTCTACCGCCTCGGTCGCTGGTCGTTCCGGCACCGCTTCCCCGTGCTGGCCGCCTGGCTGGTGCTGCTCGCCCTGGCCGGGGTCGGGGGCGCCACCCTGTCGGGCAAGACCTCCGACCAGTTCACGCTGCCCGGCATCGAGTCCGTGCAGGCCTTCGACCTCATCAAGGCCCGCTCGCCCCAGGCCTCGCCCGACGGCGCCACCGCCCGGATCGTCTTCCAGGCCCCGGCCGGCTCGACCCTGGCCGAGAGCAAGCCGCTGGTGCGCGCCACCCTGGCGAAGGTGGACGGGCCCCACGTCGCCTCGGTGGTCGGCCCGTTCCCGTCCGGCCAGATCTCGAAGGACGGCCGCACCGGCATCGCCACCGTGTCCTACACCGAGCAGGCCAACGAGCTGACCGCGGCCGACACCGGCGCCCTGGAGCGGGCACCCGAGGCCGCCCGCGACGCCGGGCTGACGGTCGCGATCGGCGGTGACGCCCTGCAGCAGATCCCGGAGACCGGCAGCAACGAGGCCCTCGGCATCGCGGTCGCGCTGTTCGTGCTGGTCGTCACCTTCGGGTCCCTGCTCGCGGCCGGGATGCCCCTGGTCACCGCCCTCATCGGCGTGGGCATCGGCGTCTCCGGCATCTCCATCGCCACCGGCTTCCTGGAGCTGGGCTCGACCGCGCCCATCCTGGCCACCATGCTCGGGCTCGCGGTCGGCATCGACTACGCGCTGTTCATCGTCTCCCGCTACCGGCACGAGGTCTCCAGCGGTCGTACGCCGGAGGAGGCGGCCGGTCGCGCGGTCGGCACCGCCGGGTCCGCGGTGGTGTTCGCGGGGATGACGGTGATGATCGCGCTGCTCGGCCTGTCGGTGGTGCGCATCAACTTCCTCACCCAGATGGGCGTGGCCGCCGCGGTGACCGTGCTGGTGGCCGTCCTCATCGCGCTGACCCTGCTGCCGGCCCTGTTCGGCATCGTGCGCACCCGCATCATGGCCGGACGGCTGCCCTTCCGCCGCCGGCCGCGGGCCACCAGCCACCGGGCCACCAACGGCCGCCGCTGGGCGGACTTCGTGACCACCCGCAAGATCCCGGTCTTCCTGGTGGGCCTCGTGGTCGCCGGGGTGGTGGCCCTGCCGGTGGCCTCCATGCAGCTGGCCCTGCCCGACGACGGCACGGCCAAGGCCGGCAGCGGGCCCCGTGAGGCCTTCGACCTCATCGCGGAGAACTTCGGCGCCGGGGTCAACGGCCCGCTGCTCGTGGTCGTCGACACCGCCGGGGCCCGCGACCCGGCCGGCGCGGTGGCCGCGGTGACCCGGAGGATCTCCGCGGACCGCGACGGGGTCGCCACCGTCGTCCCCGCGCTCGCGCCGGACGCCGACGCCCCGACCAGGGCGGCCTACGACCAGCAGCTCAGCCGGGCGAAGTTCGCCACGCTCACCGTGATCCCCACCGGCGGGCCCTCGGACCGCTCCACCCAGGACCTCGTGGACCGGCTGCGCGGCGAGGTCGACCGGGTCGAGGCCGACACCGGCGCCCGGGTCCTGGTGACCGGGCAGACCGCCCTCGGCGTCGACGTGTCGGAGTCGCTCTCGGACGCGTTCCCGCTCTACCTGCTGGTGGTGGTGGGCCTGGCCTTCGTCCTGCTGACCGTGGTGTTCCGCTCCCTGGTGGTGCCGCTCAAGGCCATGCTGGGCTTCCTGCTGTCGGTGCTGATGTGCTCTGGGCGCCACCGTGGCCGTCTTCCAGTGGGGCTGGCTCGGGTCGGCTCATCGGGGTCAGCCAGACCTCGCCGGTCCTGAGCCTGCTCCCGCTGCTGCTCACCGGCATCCTGTTCGGGCTCTCCATGGACTACGAGGTCTTCCTGGTCTCGCGGATGCGCGAGGAGTACGTCCACGGCCGGCCCGCCGTGGAGTCGGTGGTGCACGGCTTCAGCCACGGCGCCCGGGTGGTGACGGCCGCCGCCGCCATCATGATCGGCGTGTTCGGGGGCTTCGCCCTCGGCGACGACGCCATCGTGAAGTCCATCGGCTTCGGGCTCGCCTTCGGCATCCTGGCCGACGCGTTCCTGGTGCGGATGACCCTCGTGCCGGCGTTCATGGCCCTGCTCGGCGACCGGATGTGGTGGCTGCCGCGCTGGCTGGACCGGGCCATGCCGAACCTCGACATCGAGGGCGAGGCCCTGGCCCGGCACACCGAGCAGGTCGCGGCGCAGCGCGAGCGGGAGCGGGAGATGGAGGACCGTGGGCGGCTGAGCGGGCGACCGGGTCAGGCGAAGGGGACCCGCAGCAGGCGGTCGTCGCCGGCGGCCGGGGTGGCCCGGCCGTCACGGTTGGAGGTGCCGACCCACAGGGAGTCGTCCGGCGCGGCCGCCACCGCCCGGACCCGGCCGTGGCCCTCCAGGTGCCGCCGGACCCGGCCACGGTCCGGGCCGTCCAGCACGACGGAGTAGACGCACTCCCCCTGCAGCGCCCCGAGCCAGGCCCGGCCGTGCCGCACCGCGATGCCGCTGGGAGAGCAGGCGTCGGTGGGCCAGGTCGCGAGCGGGTCGCGGTAGCCGCCCGGCCCGTCGGCCCCCTCCACCTCGGGCCAGCCGTAGTTCGCGCCCCGATCGATGCGGTTGAGCTCGTCGCGGGCCTGGTCCCCGAACTCGCTGGCCCACAGTCGGCCCTGCTCGTCGAAGGCCAGTCCCTCCACGTTGCGGTGGCCCAGGCTCCACACCGCGGTGCCGAAGGGGTTGTCGCGCGGGACGCGGCCGACGTCGGTCACCCGCAGCACCTTGCCGTTCAGCGAGGCCCGGTCCTGGGCGTCGTCCCGGTCCTCGGCGTCGCCGGTGGAGACGAACAGGTGGCCGTCGGGACCGAAGGCCAGCCCGCCGCCGTTGTGGTGCACCGAGGTGGCGATCCCGTCCAGGACCACCTGCGGCGCCCCGAGCCGGCCGCGGCGGTACCGCATCCGCACGACCCGGTTGTCGCTCCCGGTCGAGTGGTAGGCGTAGAGCCACGGCGGGTCGGTGCCGGGGTGCAGGGCCAGGCCCAGCAGGCCGCCCTCGCCGCCCTGGTCGAGGCCGCTGACGACGCCGGGCACCTCGGCCACGACCCGGCGTCGGCCGGACGGGTCGACGTGCAGCACGGTGCCCTCGTCGCGGGAGGACACCAGCGCGGCACCGTCGGCGAGGAAGACGATGCCCCAGGGCACCGCCAGGTCGCGGGTCAACGTGCGCTCGCCGGCCAGCGACCGTCGGGCGTCGCTGGCGGACGGCGGCGTCGGCGCGGACGGGCGGGCGGACGCCCGGGCGGACGGGGTCGCGGTCGGGCTGGCCGACGGGCTCGGGCCCGACCCGCCGGAAGCGTCGGTGGAGGACCCGTCGCAGGCGGCCAGCAGCGCCGCGACCGGAGCCAGGGCGGCACCGCGCAGCACGGCTCGTCGACTGGGCCGGACGGCGTCGACGGCGGGTGCCGGGGTGCGCTCGGAGGCGTTCATCGCCTCCCAGGCTAGGTCGGGACCGGTGACCCGCCGGCCCGTGCGGCCTCAGCCGCGCGTGGCGCCGTACCCCAGCAGCGCCGCCAGCCCCAGCGCGCTGCGGGGGGCGTACGGCGTCGTCCACAGCCCGCCGTGCACCGCGGCCCAGGCCTCGTCCTGCCAGGGCTGCTCGTGGCGCGGGCCGCCGCCCGTGTGCAGGTCGTGCACCAGCAGGGCGGCCATCAGCACGTTGGCGGTCGCCGGCTCGAACACCTCCACGCCGAACCGGTGCGCCCCGCCGTACGCCGCGGCCAGCGCCCGGTTGCGCACCACCGACCGGGTCCGGGTCGGCGGGGCGACGTGCAGCGAGACCGTGGTGCCCTCCGCCCGTGCCACGGTCGCCCGCCAGCGCTGCAGCCGCTTGGCCAGGGCGTAGTTGGGGCCCTGCTGCGGCGACCAGGCTGTCGTTGATGCCCGGGTCGGCGCCGGGGCGGTAGGAGCGACGCAGCAGCCGGCCGCCCGACAGCGTGCGCAGCGGTCGACCCACCACCTTCGCCGTACGACGGCGGCCCTCGTAGGCGGCCACCGACCGGGCGACGGCCGTGCCGGGCACCGCGAACACGTCGGTCGGGGTGGCCAGGAACGCCAGCGCCACCCCGGAGCGGTCCGCCAGCAGCCGGCGCGTGAGCTCGTCCACGGCGACCGAGACCGCGACGTTGGTCGCACCGTCGGCGTAGACGTAGTTGCCGACGACCAGGTCGCCGTCCTGGCGGGCCAGCCACTCGGCCACCGCCGGCGCCCGGGTCACCAGGTCGACGCCCGGCGCGTCCGGAGCCGTGCCCTCGCCCGGGGCCACCAGCGACCCCGCGCCCTCGTGGGCCAGCCGCAGCACCCGCTCCCACAGGGCCGGGCGGGCCAGGTCGACGGCGGCGACCCGCGCGCCCCACCGCAGCAGCGAGGGCAACGGCCCCATCTCCGCGCCGGCCCCGAGCACGGCGACGGTACGGCCCTCGACCCGCAGCCACTCCGGGTGCTCGAGCACCTGGCCCACCGCGACGGCGACCGACGGCTCGGCCACCCCGGCCCGCACCCAGGCGTCCAGCTGGCGGCGCAGGCCGTCCCCCCGCAGCCGCTCGCCGCGGTAGGGCAGCGACAGCTCCGCCTCGGCCGTGCCCGTGCCGGTCACCTCGACGGCGGTACCGGTCGCGGGCGCCGACCACTGGGCTGACCACTGGGCTGACCACTGGGCCGACCACTGGGCCAGCGAGACGTCCGGGCCGGTGCCGGCGCCCACCCGCATCCGCTCGTGCACCGCGGCCAGCCCGCACCCCGCGACGGCGAGCGCGTCCTCGCGCGAGCCCAGCGAGGCCTCCACCAGGCGGCGCACGTGCGGCAGGTATCCGGAGCGCCAGCTGGTCTCCTGCTCGGCGGCGGCCGCCCCGACGGGGTCCACGCCCCGCAGTGCGTCGGCCACGACGGCGCGGCCCAGGGCCGAGGTGCTGCGCCGACCGTCCTCGTCCGGGGGGAACACGACGCCGGGGAGCTGCTGGGGGAGCTGCTGGCTGCTCATCGGGCCATCCTGCCGGGTGTCGGCGCCGACGGGCAGGATGGGGGCATGAGGATGCACGACGCGCTCGGCCGGTGGTGGGCCGAGCTCCCGCTGCGCTGGCGCCGGGGTGGCCGCGAGGGCGTGTTCTGGGCCCTCCGGCTGACCGCGGCGGCGGTGGCCAGCTACGTCGTGGCCTCCGCGCTCTTCCCGGGCACCCGGCCGCTGCTGGCCCCGCTCACCGCCCTCCTGGTCGTGCAGGTCACCCCGGTGAGCCTCCTGGCCAGCGGCCTGGACCGGGTCGTCTCGGTGGTGGCCGGGGTGTCCCTGGCGGTCGGCTTCTCCACCGTGGTGCCGCTGGCGTGGTGGAGCCTCGGCCTCCTCATCGCGGTCTCGCTGCTGCTCGGGCAGGCACTGCGGCTGCGCTCGAACCTCATCGAGGTGGCCATCAGCGCGATGCTCGTGCTGGGCGTGGGCTCCCTGGGCGCCGAGGCGGCCGGCTGGCAGCGGATCACGGTCACGCTGGTGGGCGCCGCCGTGGGCGTGGTGGCCAACCTCCTCTTCCCGCCCCGGGTGGCCACCGCGGACGCCGGCAAGGCCATCGACGACCTCGCCGACTCGCTGAGCCGGCTGCTGACGAGGGCGGCGGACGAGCTGGCGCAGGCGGCCCCCGACGGGGCCGAGGTCGCAGCCCGGGCCCGGGGCTGGCTCGACGACGCCCGCACCATCACCTACGACATCCCCAACGTCGGGGCCGCGCTGCTGCGGGCCGAGCAGGGTCGCCGCCTCAACGTACGGGCGGTCGGCACTCCCGACGCCGGGCCGGGCCTGCGGCAGGGGCTGGAGGCGCTCGAGCACTCGGCGGTCAGCCTGCGCGGCATGTTCCGGGCCGTGCACGACGCCACCGCCGACGACCGGTGGCCCCACGACGAGGCGGGCGAGGCCCTGCTGGAGGGCCTGGGCGAGGTGTTCCGTGAGCTGTCCGACGGGGTCGACGCGTTCGGTGAGCTGGTGCGGGCGGAGTCGCGGGCCCAGCAGCGCAGCGTCACCCCGGAGATCCACCACGTGCAGGCGGCGCTGGACGGGCTGGACGAGGCTCGGGCCCGCCTGGAGCACCTGCTGCTCGTGGACACCGACCCGGTGCTCTTCGAGCTGTGCGCGGCCCTGCTCGGCACGGTGCGTCGGCTGCAGCAGGAGCTGAGCCTGGACGCGCGGGTCCGGCGCCAGCTGCGGCTGCTGACGCGCCCCCGCGGGCGGGTCCCGCGGCCGCCCGTCCGGGTCGCTTCCCGCCGTCCTCGTCCCCCGCACCCGCCTCCCCCCGACCGCGGCCCGGACCAGCCCACCCAGCTGATGTGACCCGCTCGCGACGGCGCCCTGTGCGGTCCCGACTAGGTTGGGGGTATGCCTGACCCCAGCACGGCCCCCGCTCCCCTCGACGCGCCCCACGACTCGGACGACCTCCAGGGTCCCGAGACCCCCGACGACCTGCAGGACCCCGGGGACCCGGCCGACCAGCAGGACCCGGCCGAGCCCGACCCCGACCAGCCGGAGATCGACGGCCCGGCCGAGCTGACCGAGGAGACCCGGGCCGCCCTGGCGGTGGCCGCCCGCGCCCGGCTGCTGCAGGCCGCCGCGACGTACAACGCCACCATCACGCACAAGGAGCTCGGCCAGCACGTCCAGGACGAGACCGGCCTGCGACCGCGGCAGATGACGCACTACTGGATCGCCGACGTGCTCAGCCGGGTCGCGCGCGTCTGCGACGAGCGCGACGAGCCGCTGCTGTCGGCCCTCGCCGTCAACGCCAAGGGCAGCGTCGGCCCGGGCTACCCGGCCGACGTGACCGCGATCCGGGGCGAGGAGCCGGCCGACGGCGACGACCACGCCGCGGCCGAGCGGCTCGCCTGCTACCGGCACTTCGGGGCCACCGTTCCCGCCGGCGGTGGCTCACCCGCCCTGACCAAGCAGCTGGCCTCGGTCCGCGACCGGGCCCGCAAGGTGCGGATCGCGGAGAAGGTCCCCGAGCTGTGTCCGGTGCACCACATCACCCTGTCGGGATCCGGGGTCTGCGACTACTGCGAGTAGCTAACCGGACATTTCACCTGGGCATGGTTCAGGTCCGGGCCGCTCCGGCCGAAGGGACAGGTAGGCCGCCACCACCGGCGCGCCACCACCCACCGCACCGGAGCTCCCCAGGCCATGCCCACGAACGTCGTCCCGCGCCGTCTGCGCCTCTCGTCCCTGCTCACCGGGCTGGTGGCCGTCGTGGCGGGGCCGACCCTGACCTCGGTCCCGGCCCAGGCCGCGCGGGTCGAGCCGGCGGTCACGACCTCGGTGCGGGCGACCTACGGTGCTCCCGTCCCCCACGAGCCCGCCGGGCTGCCGTCGGGGATCGAGGCGCTGTCCGGCTACGTGCCCGCGAACTCCTGCGACCCGCACGCGAAGCCCGGCACCACCGCGCTGGGGGACCTGCTGAGGGCGACCTACCCCGGCTCCAGCTACGGCATCGACCGCACCTGCGGCACCGACCCGCTGCCCACCAGCGAGCACTACGACGGCCGGGCCCTGGACTTCTTCCGCCGGGTCGACGTACCCGAGCAGCGTGCACAGATCCGGGCGCTGGTCGCGTGGCTGTTCGCCGACGACGCGGAGGGTCGCCCCTACGCCAACGCCCGGCGCCTCGGCATCATGTACCTGATCTGGGACAACCGCATCTGGGGCTCCTACCGCGCCGCCGACGGCTGGCGGCCCTACGCCGGCTGCGCGGCCCGGACCTCGCACGCCTACGACACCACCTGCCACCGCGACCACCTCCACGTCTCGCTGTCCTGGGAGGGCGCGATGGCCCGGACCTCGTTCTGGACGGGCCGGGTCGCGGCGACCGACCACGGCCCCTGCCGCGAGGACGGGCTGAACTGGGCCGCGCCGTACGACGGGCCGCGCGCGACGCCCTGCCCCGCCGCCTCCCGCCCCGCCGTGCCCTCCGGCGCGTCGTCACTGCTGCGGACCCTGACCACGTACGCCGGCATGGTGCTGGGGCGCGGTGACACCGGCCCGGTCGTGGCCGCGGTGCAGCGGGCCGTGGGAGCGGGCCCCGACGGCGACTTCGGCCCCCTGACCGAGGGCTCGCTGCGGGCCTGGCAGTCCGCCCACGGCGTGACGCCGAGCGGGGTGGCGGACGCCGCCACGTGGCGGGCCCTGCTGGGCTCGCGCGCGGTCGCCGCCTCGACCTCGACCCCGGGCGGGACCGCCGGTGGCGCCACCAGCGGGGCCACCGGTGGGACCGTCGCCCACCCCGAGCTCAGCCGCTACCGCGCCCGGGTCCTGGCGCGCGGGTCGCACGGACCCGCCGTGCTCGCCCTGCAGCGGCGGCTCCGGATGCCCCACACGCCGGGCACCTTCGGGGTGCGGACGGCCGCCCGCGTGCGGTCCTTCCAGCGCGACCACGGCGTGCCGGCCACCGGCGTCGTCGGTCCTCGGACGTGGGCGGCGCTGGGCGCCTGAGTCACACCTGGCGCTGCAGCAGCTCTCGCACCAGGTGCAGCGCCGTGGTCACCGAGCGCGCCCGTACCGTGGCCCGGTCGCCCGGGATGACCGGCGCCCGGGTCACGATGCCGTGCGGGCCGGCCACGCACAGGTGGACCAGCCCGACCGGCTTCTCCTCGGTGCCCCCACCCGGGCCGGCGACCCCGGTGATGCCGACGCCGAGATCGGCACCGAGCTCGCGGCGGGCACCCTGCGCCAGGGCCACCGCGACCTCCTCCGAGACGGCGCCGTGCGTCGCGATCATCTCGGTGGGGACACCGGCCAGGTGGTGCTTGGCCTCGTTGGAGTAGACCACCAGCCCGCCGCGCACCCAGGCCGAGGACCCCGGCCGGTCGGTCAGTCGCCCGGCCAGCAGGCCGGCCGTGCACGACTCGGCCGTGGCGATGCTCAGGCCCCGCTCCGCGAGCACGCCGGCCACGATGTCGTCGACGGTGGAGGCGTCGGTGGAGAACACGGCCGCGCCGTACTCCTGCGCCAGGGCGTGCTGGAAGGCGGCGTACCGCTCGGCCGCCTCGGGAGCGTGGCGCGTGACGACCTCGAGCTCGCCGCCGCGCAGGCACGTCGTGATCTCCAGCCCGGCCAGCGGGTCGGGGCCGGGTCAGCAGGGTCGGCGGCGAGCCGGCGCAGCGTCGCCGCGATCGCCGCCTCCGGCGTGCCCCACAGCCGGATGGTGGACTGCCGCAGCTCCTCGGCCCCGGCCAGCGGCGGCGCCGACCAGCGGCGAGGCCAGCGCGGCCGGCCACATGGCCTGCAGCTCGCTCGGCGGCCCCGGCAGCACGACCACGGGCGGGTGCCCGTCACCGTCCTGGCCCGGCACCACCAGCCCGGGGGCGGTCCCCGTGGGCTCCAGCACCTCGGCGCCGTCGGGCACCAGGGCCTGCTTGCTCGTGCCGGCGGCCATCGCGTCGGCGTCGACGGTCCAGCCCCGGCGGGCCGACAGGCGCTCGACGATCGTGGCGATCCGCTGCTCCAGCTGCGGGTCCAGCACGGAGGCCCGGCCCTGCCACTCCCCCACCACCGCGGCGGTGAGGTCGTCGGCGGTCGGACCCAGGCCACCCGAGGTCAGCACCAGGTCGACGTGGGTCGCGGCCAGGAAGTCCAGGGCGTCGACGAGGTCATGCGGCCGGTCGCCCACGACGACGGTGAAGCCGACGTCCACCCCCGCCCCGCGCAGCTGCTCGGCGAGCCACGGACCGTTGCGGTCCGACACCCTGCCCGGTGAGCACCTCGGTGCCCGTGACGATGATCCCCGCTCGCGTGCTCACCCTCCGACTCTAGGCAGGGGCCGGTTGGGCGCTCCCACGGGACGTCTCGGGCTGCGCCACCTCGCCGCGGTCCGCGGCCTCCAGCGCGCGGTGCACCGTGCTCAGCGCCACGATCGCGCCGACCACGACCACGGCCGCCGAGCAGGAACGGCACGTGCGCGCTTGAGTGCTCGACCAGCTTGGCCGCCACGAACGGCGCCAGCCCACCGCCGATGAAGCGCACGAAGCCGTACGTCGCGGAGGCGACCGGCCGCTCGACGGGGGCGATGCTCATGACCGCGGTGGTGACCAGCGTGTTGTTCACGCCGACGAACGCGCCGGCGACGATCACCGCCACGATGACGACCGTGGGGCTGTCCGGCCAGATGCCGATGACGGCGAGGTCGAGCGGCCAGCAGGACGAAGTTGCCGTACAGGCTGCGCGGGGTGCCGAAGCGGCCCTTGAGCCACGGGGCGCCGAAGACGGCGAAGAACGCGACGAGCACGCCCCAGGCGAAGAAGACCAGGCCGAGGCGGATGGCCGAGAGGTGCATGAGGAACGGCGAGTAGCCGAGCAGGGTGAAGAAGCCCCAGTTGTAGAGCAGCCCGACGATGCTCGTGGTGGCCAGGCTGCGGTGCCGCAGCGCGCTTGATCGGCTCGGTGATCGACTCCTTGCGGGTCGGACGCGGGGTGGGCGGCAGCAGGACGAGCGTGGCGACCAGGGAGATGGCCATCAGCACCGAGACGCCGAAGAACGGCCCCCGCCAGCTGATGTCGCCGAGCACCCCGCCGAGCAGCGGGCCGGTGGCGATGCCGACGCCCAGCGCGCTCTCGTAGAGCACGATCGCGCCGGCGAAGCCGCCGCTGGCCGAGGCCACGATCACCGAGAGCGAGGTGGCGATGAACAGCGCGTTGCCCAGGCCCCAGCCGGCCCGGAAGCCGATGATGCCGCCGATGCTGCCGGTCGCCCCGGCCAGCGCGGCGAAGACCACGATGATGACCAGGCCGGTGATCAGCGTGCGCTTGGCGCCGATCCGGCTGGACACCCAGCCGGTGACCAGCATCATCACCGCGGTGACCACGAGGTAGCTGGTGAACAGCAGCTCGACCTGGCTGGGCGAGGCGTCGAGCTGGCCGGCCAGCGCGGGGAGGATCGGGTCGACCAGGCCGATCCCCATGAAGGAGATGACGCAGGCGAAGGCGACGGCCCACACCGCCTTGGGCTGCCGGAACGGGCTCTCGGTGGACGGCCCGTCGTTCACGGTGTCATTCGGTTGGTGCATACAACCAGTGTACCCGCCTGCGCCGACGCCCCGGCCGGGTGGTGGATACCCTGCGCCCATGCCCGACGTCGCGCTCGCCGCCCCCAACGAGGCGGCCGCCGACGCCGGCGAGCAGGTCGCGCGCGCCGGAGGCAACGCGGTCGACGCCGCGCTGGCCGCCGCCCTGGTCACGATGGTCAACGAGGTCGGCATCGTCTCGCTGAGCTCCGGCGGCTTCGTCACCGTGCAGCCGGCCGACGGCAGCACGCCGTACACGGTCGACGGCTGGATGGACATGCCCGGCCGCGACCGCGCCGCTGGGCGGCGGCACGTGGGACGTCTCGACCGCGTACGGCGGCGGGGTCGAGATCACCATCGGGCCCGGGCTCGGTCGCCGCGCACGGGTCGCTGGCCGCCTTCGGGGAGGCGCACCGCCGGGACGGGTCGCTGCCCTGGCGCGAGCTCGTCGCCCCCGCCGCTGGAGGTGGCCCGGGGCGGCTTCCGGCTCAGCTCGGCCTCGCGCTACTACCTGGACTACGTGCACGAGGACGTCTTCGGCTGGGACGAGGCCAGCCGGGCCGCCGCTGCACGGCGCCGACGGTGCGGTCACCACCGAGCCCGTCGTGCTGCCGGACCTGGTCGCCTCCCTCGGACAGGTCGCCGAGCGAGGGCCCGTCCGCCCTGCACACCGGCGACCTGGCCCGCCTGCTCAGCCAGGACGTCCTGGACCGGGGCGGCATCCTGGGACCGGCCGACCTGGCGGCCTACGAGCCCGTCGTCCGGCCGGCCCTGCTCACCCGGTCCGGGGGCTGGACGCTGGCCACCAGCCCCCCGCCCTCGGTCGGGGGCGTGGTGGTGGCCGCGATGCTGCGCCTGCTCGACGACCACCCCCGCCACGGCTGGGACGCCGCAGGACGTGGCCCGCCTGGTGGCGGTCGAGCGGGCCGTGCTCGGTCACCGGCGCACGGTGCTGGACCCCGGCTCCGACCTCGAGCGCGACGCGCGTGCCTTCCTCGACCTCGTCGACCGCGACCACCTCGGCGTGCTCGAGTCCGGCTCGACGGCGCACGTCTCGGCCACCGACAGCGCCGGCGGCGCCTGCTCGGTGACCGTGTCCTCCGGCTACGGCGCCGGGATGATCGCGCGCGGCACCGGGATCTGGCTGAACAACTGCCTGGGCGAGCAGGAGCTCAACCCGCACGGGCTGCACCGCCTCACCCCGGGCAGCCGCCTGCTGTCCAACATGGCCCCCACCGTCGCCCGGCACGAGCGACGGGACGGCGCTGGCCATCGGCTCACCGGGCGCCGACCGGATCACCACCGCGATCGCCCAGGTGCTGGCCGGCTTCGTGAACGGCGGGATGTCGCTGGCCGAGGCCGTGCACCACCCGCGGGTGCACGTGCACCGGGCCGGGCGCCGCCGACGAGGTGGTGAAGGTCGAGACCGACCTGACGATGTACTACGGCGGCGTGGGCGCGGCCCTGGTGCACGCGGACGGCCGGCTGGAGGCCGCGGCCGACCCCCGGCGCGACGGCGCGGTCCGGCTCGTGCACGGCTGAGCCACCCGTTCAGCCACCCGCTCAGCTCCCCGACGCGGCGGCGGCCTCCAGGACGGTCGCCACGGCACTGGCCCCCGGGTCGACGACGCCGCTGAGCGCCTCGCCCGGCAGGTACGACGAGCGGCCCACCGGGGTGACGCCCACGTGCTGCGTCTGCTCCGCGCCGGCCCGGGCGGCCCGCGCCGCGTCCGCCAGGGACCCGCCCTCCTCCAGCGCCTCGACCGCGGGCAGCAGGGCGTCGAGCATCGTGCGCTGCCCGGGCTGCGCCCCGCCGTACCCGCCGACCGCCTCGACGCCGGACCGCAGCGCCGCGGCGAGGTCGTCGCCCTGCTCGAGCCGGGTGCCGGTGGTGGTGAGCAGGATCGAGAGCAGCACCCCGCTGGAGCCGCCCATGGCCGAGGACAGCACCCGTCCCACCGCGGTGCACAGGGGGCCGGGCTCGGCCAGCGGCAGGGTGTCGACCGTCTCCTGCAGGGCCCGGGCCGCACCCGCGAAGGTGCTGCCCGTGTCCCCGTCGCCGACCCGGGCGTCCAGGGCGTTCAGCTCGTCCTCGGCCTCCAGCAGGGCGGTGCACACCGCCCGCACCACGGCTTCCCGCCCGGGGTCGGCCGAGGGCTCGAACGGCCAGCCGGTCACCTCCGGCGCCACCGGGCGTACGGCGGGCCGGCGCGGCGCGCCCACCGCCGGCCAGGCCCGGGCCGCGACCGTGGACGTCAGCGCCTCCTCCACCCCCGGCAGCAGCGGCAGCACGGAGAGCGAGAAGCCGTACATGTTCAGCGACGTCATGACCCGCGCCGGCCCGAGCAGCAGCCGGGTCCGCTCCCCCAGCGGCGAGGCCAGGACGGCCCGCGTCACCAGGTCCATCTCCAGGCCGGTGGTGCTGCCGGTGTCGTTGACCAGCACCGCCAACGGCGCGTCCTGGCCCACCCCGTCCCGGGCCAGGCGCTCGAGCAGGGGCGTCACGACCAGGTCCACCGCCTGCCGGGCGCCCTCGACCTCGACCTGCTGCACCCCCGGCTCGCCGTGGATGCCGAGCCCGAGCTCGGGACGGGAGTCGGCCGAGCGCACCGGCTGGCCGGGCAGGTCGCAGGTGGCCAGGGACAGCGACATGGTCCGCACCGCCTCGGCGACCTCGCGGGCGCGGGCCAGCACGGTGTCCAGGTCGGCGCCGCGGGCGGCGTGGTGGCCGGCGACCTTGTGCACCAGCACCGTCCCGGCCAGGCCGCGCGGCTGGTCGGCGTCCGGCAGGGCCACGTCGTCGGAGACCACCAGCACCTCGACCCGTCGGCCGAGGGTCTTGGCCCGCTCGGCGGCCAGCCCGAAGTTCAGCCGGTCCCCGGTGTAGTTCTTGACCACCAGCAGGCAGCCGGCCTCGCCGGTGACGGCCAGGATCCCGGCCAGCACCGCGTCCACGCTCGGGGAGGCGAAGACGTCCCCGCAGACCGCGGCCTTCAGGAGCCCGTCTGCCACCCAGTCCACGTGGGAGGGCTCGTGGCCGGACCCACCGCCCGAGACGACGGCGACCCGGTCGTCCTCGACGTCGCCGCGGACGACGACCTTGAGGCGCGGAAGGCCGTCGAGGAGAGCGAGGTCCTCACCGTGGGCGAGGTGGCCCTCCAGGGCGTGGGCGACGATGCGGTCCTGGTCGTCGTAGAGGCGCATGCGGTCCTCGTGCCCCGCCGCCGCGCCCCCGAACCGTCATCGGTCAGGCCGGCGACGCGCGTGGCGGCGTACAGCGCGAGGACCGGCGTCCCCAGGGCCGCGAGCAGCGCCACCGGCCACAGCCGGGGCACCACCACCGTGCCGGCCAGGGCCAGGGTGGCGAGCAGGGTGCCGGCCAGGAAGGCGACGACGGCGGTCGTCCGGACCAGCTCGGCGTGCGACGGCGTACGGGGGTCGTGGTCCACGACCGCTCATCGGCGGGCGCGCCGCGGACCTGAGGGATCTCCGGCCGTCCATGGTCCTAGGCTGCGGTGCGTCGGACTCGAGGAACGACGAGAGGGACCACCCATGAGCCAGGACGTCGAGCGCTACGGCTACACCCAGGAGCTGCACCGGTCGCTGAGCTTCGCGGACCTGCTGGTCTACGGGCTGGTGTTCATGGTGCCGATCGCGCCGTTCGGCATCTTCGGTGGCGTGTTCCAGGGCTCCGGCGGGATGGTCGCGCTGGCCTACGCCATCGGCATGGTCGCGATGATGTTCACCGCCCTGTCCTACTCCCAGATGTCGCAGGCCTTCCCGATGGCGGGGTCGGTCTACACCTACGCCGGACGCGGGATCGCCGCCCCGGTGGGCTTCCTCGCCGGCTGGATGATCCTGCTGGACTACGTGCTGGTCCCGGGACTGCTCTACCTCATCGCCGGGGTCGCCATGAACACGTTGTTCACCGCCGTACCCGTGTGGCTGTGGTTGGTCGGCTTCGTGGTGCTCAACACCCTGGTGAACTACCTGGGCATCGAGCTCACCGCCAAGGTCAACAAGGTCATGCTCGCGGCCGAGCTGGTCGTGCTCGCCGTCTTCATCGTCATCGGCGTGGTGGCCCTGGCCCAGGGCAGGGGCCGCGGCTTCGACCTCACCCCGCTCTACAACAGCGACACCTTCTCGCTGTCCCTGGTCTTCGGCGCGGTCTCCATCGCGGTGCTGTCGTTCCTGGGCTTCGACGGCATCTCGATGCTGGCCGAGGAGAACAAGGACTCCTCCCGCGCCATCGGGCGCTCGATGGTCGCCGCCCTGCTGCTCGCCGGGGTGCTGTTCATCGTGCAGACCTGGGTGGCCTCGCTCCTGGTCCCCGACCCGGACCGGCTCATCGCCGAGGGCGACGCCGGCGGCACCGCGTTCTACGACGCGGCGGCCGTGGCGTCCGGGGTGTGGCTGGCCAAGGTCACGGCACTGGCCACCGCCATCGCCTGGGGCTTCGCCAACTCGCTGGTCGCCCAGGCCGCCACCTCGCGGCTGCTCTACGCGATGGCGCGGGACCGGCAGCTGCCGAGCTTCCTGGCCAGGATCCACCCCACCAAGGGGGTCCCGGTCAACGCCACCCTGCTCACCGCGGCGGTGTCACTGGCGCTGGGCCTCTACATGGCCAGCCGCGACGACGGCATCACCCTGCTCAGCCAGCTGGTCAACTTCGGGGCCCTGACCGCCTTCCTGGTGCTGCACGTCTCGGTGGTGTGGCACTACGTCGTGCGCGGCGGGAGCCGTGACTGGTGGCGGCACGTGGCGGTGCCCGTCATCGGGTTCGTGGTGCTGGCCTTCGTCGTCGTCAACGCCGACGTGGCCGCCCAGACGCTCGGGTTCGTGTGGCTCGGCGTCGGAGCCGTCCTGCTCGCCTTCCTGCTCATCAGCGGCCGCAGGCCCGAGCTGGCCCTGACCGAGGCCGATCACCCCGGTCGGGACTCCTGAGCAACCCGGGTCGGGGACGGATGGCTCAGACCTGGGCGCCGTCCTGCGGCCCGGGACACCCGGGCGTCGGGCACACGGACTGCTGGACCATCCGCCCGGGCACCAGCTCGGCGCGGCTGACGTCGAGGTCGACGGTCTCCCCCGGCGTCTCGGCGAGGTCGACGGTGCCGGTGAGCAGCGGCGTGCCGCAGACGGGGCAGAGCTCGCCCTGGGGGGCGTCGGGCGCGGTGGTGTCCATGAGGGCCCTCTACCCGCGGGAGGCGGGCCCTACCCCACGTCGGCAGGACGGGTCAGGCGGTCGCGCGGGACCGCCGCGTCCCCGCCACCACGAGCGGTACGACGAGGGCGAGCACCGCCACCGCCCACAGCACGATGCTCAGCGTCGTCGCGAACATGCCGCTCAGGCTGCCGCCGTCCAGCAGCACCGCGCGGATGGCCTGCTCCTCGAACAGCGGGCCGAGGATGAGACCGACCACCGCGGGCGCCACCGGCACCTTGGCCAGGGTCATCAGCACGCCCAGCATCCCCAGCACGTACAGCAGCAGCAGGTCGGCCAGCGACCCTCCGGTGGCGAAGGTGCCCAGGGTGGCGAAGACCATGATCGCCGCGTAGATGCCGTAGGCCGGGATCTGCAGCAGCTTGGCCCACACCCGGGCGAGCGGCAGGTTGAGCACGAGCAGCATGACGTTGCCGACGTACAGGCTGGCCAGCAGCGCGTACACCAGCGGCCCGGACTCGCTGAACAGCTGAGGACCCGGCTGCAGGCCGTAGGACTGGAACGCGGTGAGGATGACCGCGGCGGTGGCCGAGGTGGGCAGCCCGATGGTGAGCAGCGGCACCAGCACCCCGGCGGCGGCGGCGTTGTTGGCGGCCTCCGGTCCTGCCACGCCCTCGATCGCGCCGTGCCCGAACTGCTCGGGGTGCCGGGAGAGCCGGCGCTCGGTGGCGTAGGACAGGAAGGTCGGGATCTCCGCCCCACCGGCCGGCAGCGCGCCGATGGGGAAGCCGAACGCGGTGCCGCGCAGCCAGGCCGGCCAGGACCGCTTCCAGTCCTCCCGCGTCATCACCGCACGCCCCTCCAGCGGGGTGACGGTGCCCCCGCCACCGCCCTTGAGCGCGTGCTGGAAGACCTCGCCGATGGCGAAGAGGGCCACCACGACGATGACCACGTCCACGCCGTCGAGCAGGGTGGGGATGCCGAAGGTCAGCCGGGACTGGCCGCTCTGGGTCTCGATGCCGACCAGGCCGATGGTCAGCCCGATGAGCAGGCTGGCCACGCCCTTGAGCGGGGAGGCCCCCAGCAGGGTGGCCACGGTGACGAAGGCGATGGCCATCAGGCCGGCGTAGTCGGCGGCGGTGAACTTCACCGCGACGTCGGCCAGGGGCTGGGCCAGGAACGTCAGCAGCACCGTGGCGATCGTGCCGGCCACGAACGAGCCGATGGCCGCGGTGGCGAGCGCCGGCGCGGCCCGGCCGGCCCGGGCCATCTTGTTGCCCTCGAGCGCGGCGACCATGGACGCGCTCTCGCCGGGGGTGTTGAGCAGGATGGCCGTCGTCGAGCCGCCGTACATGCCGCCGTAGTAGACGCCGGCGAACAGGATGAGGGCGCCGGTGGGCTCCAGGGTGAAGGTGATGGGCAGCAGCAGCGCCACGGTCAGCGCCGGTCCGATGCCGGGCAGCACGCCGACCAGGGTCCCGAGGGTGACGCCGGCCAGCGCGAGCAGCAGGTTGACCGGGGTCAGCGCGTCACCGAAGCCGGTCATCAGCTGGGAGAAGGAGTCCATCTCAGAACCCCCAGACCGCGGCCGGCAGCGTGATGCCGATCAGCACGTCGAAGAGCAGGTAGACCACCGCGGCCACGATGAAGCCGTAGGCGAAGGCCTTGACCCGGTCCACGGCCCCGAGCACCACCGCGGTGACCCCGAAGAGCACCGTCGCCGAGAGCACGTAGCCCAGGTAGGGGTTGACCACGGCGAAGAGGACCAGCGCGGCCAGCAGCACCCCGAGCCGCCTCCAGTCCTGGGGACTGGTCTGGTGGCCGGGCACGTGCTCCCGCGCGGCCGCGGCGAGCTCCTGCCGCCCGCGCAGGACCATCAGCGCACCGACCAGCAGGAGCAGCGCGCCGACCACCCAGGGAGCGGTGGCCGGCCCGACGGCGTTGCCGTTGTTGCTGAGCCGGGAGGCCTGGGTCAGCGTCGCCACGGACACGACCAGGAGGACGGCGCCGAGCACCAGCGTGGCCAGGGCCGTGGTGCGGTCGTCCTCGATCTCGAGCGCCTCCGCCTCCTCGTGACCGACCAGGTCACCGCGGACGTTGAGCGGCGTACGACGGGGGTGCTGGTCCTGGCTCATCACGACACCTTCCCGATCCCGAGGTCGTCCACGACCGCGTCCACCCGGGTGACCTCGTCGTCGAGGAACCGGTCGAAGTCCGGCCCGATCTTCACCACCGACTTCCAGCCCTCCCGCTTCAGGGTCTCCTGCCAGGAGTCGGTGCGGGTCATCCGCTCCACGATCTCCCCGAGACCGGTGGCCTGCTGCTGCGTGATCCCGGGCGGGGCGACCACGCCTCGCCAGTTGGTGACCTCGACGTCGATGCCGCTCTCCTTCAGGGTGGGCGTGTCGCGGAGCTGGGCGACCCGGTCGGCGCTGGCCACGGCGATCGGGCGCAGCTTGCCGGCCTCGATCTGCGGGCGGAACTCCGAGACGCTGGAGACGCCCACGGTGTCCTTGCGGGAGAGCAGGGTGGCGATGGCCTCCCCGCCTCCCGAGTGCGCGATGTAGTTGACGTCGCGCGGGGGGAGGCCGAGGTCCTTGGCCACCAGCCCGGCCAGGATCTGCTCGGCCCCACCGGCCGACCCCCCGGCCCAGGCCACCTTCGAGATGTCCTTCTCCATCGCGGCCCGGAGGTCGCCGACGTCCCGGATGGGCGAGTCCGTGGGCACCGCGATCAGCTGCTCCTCGTTGACCAGCTCGGCGATGGGGGTGACCCGCGAGAGCGTGACCTTGGGGTCGTTGGCCGCGATGGCGCCGACCATGACCAGGCCGGTGACCATCAGCTGGTTGGACTGGCCGTCGAAGTTCACCAGCTGGCTCAGCCCGATCGTCCCGCCCGCCCCGGTGACGTTGTAGACCTCGCTGCGGCCGACGATGCCCTCCAGCGCGCCCTGCATGGCCCGGGCCGTGGAGTCCCAGCCGCCACCGGGGTCGGCGGGTGCCATGATCTTCAGCTGCTTGCCGCCCAGCGTGTCCTTGGCCGCGTCCGACGGGCCGCCGCGCGAGACCGTGACGACGACCAGCACGATCGCCATCACGACGGCCAGGACGTACGGCGTGGCGCTCCAGCGACCGGTCGGGGTACGAGTGTCCGAGCTCATGGGACCTCCCTCACGGCGTTTATACCGCGAAAGCGGGTCACAGGGCGGATCACGGCGCGGGGGACAGCACCCACACGACCTCGCATCGACCCGTCGCGGAGTGGTTGCGCCAGGTGTGCGGCACCCGGCCGGGGAAGGTCATCGCGTCCCCCGGACCGAGCACGACGGTCTCGTCCTCGAGCACCAGCTCCAGCTCGCCGTCCACGACGTAGCAGAACTCGGTGTCGCACTCGAGGGTGTACAGCTCCTCCCCGCCGTGGCCGCCTCCCCCGAGCGTCGTGTGGATGACCTGGAGCTGCTGCTGCGTCCCCGGGCTGAGCAGCCGCTCGTCGGCGCCCTGCGCGCCGAAGCTGATCGGGCGCCCCTCCCCCGCACGGACCACCGCGGTCTCGGGCGGGTCGAACAGCGCGCCCACCCGCAGCCCGATGGCGTCGCACACGGCCACGAGGGAGGCCACCGAGGGCGAGGCGGCGTCGCGCTCGAGCCGGCTGATGAAGCCCCCGGTCAGGCCGGTGGCCTCCGCGACCGCCTCGATGGTCTTGCGCTGCGACTGTCGCGCCGCCCGCAGCCGGGCCCCGATGCGCAGCGGCGGCGGTGGGTTCACGCCGACAGCTCCACCGCGACCGCCCGCACCGGCGCGCCGTCGGCGGCCTCGAGCGCCATGGGCAGGCACATCACGAAGGGGTCGGCCCAGTCGACGAGCTCCAGGCCGCGGAAGTTCTCGCCGATCACGCCGCCGACGGCGGCGATGAGGTGGTGCGCCGGGAAGCCCTCCCCCGGGTGCTCGTCGTCGGGCGTCTCGTCGATGTTGATGGCGTCGATGCAGATCGTGCGCACCCCCGTGGCGAGGATGCGGCGGCACGCGTCGGCGTCCAGGAAGGGGTTCTCGAAGTAAGCCGGGGTGCCGTAGTGCCGGGACCAGCCGGTGTGCAGCAGGACCACGACGCCCTCGGCGAGGCGGTCCGCGACCGGCGCCACGTGCTGCCACGTGATCCGACCCCGCGGGCCGAGGTCGGTGGCGTCCACGACCACGGCCGGGCCCAGGAACCGCTCCAGCGGCACCTGGTCGATGCGCGGCGCGTCGTCCTCGAAGTGGTAGGGCGCGTCCACGTGCGTGCCCGACTGTGACCCCATCTGCACGTCGAGGAGGTTGAAGCCGTCGCGGTCCACCGTGCTGTGCACCGTCAGCCGGGGCACCGGGTCGCCCGGGTAGACGACCGTCCCGGGGCCGACGGGCACGGACAGGTCGACGAGCCGGGTGATCCTCATGGGCAACAACTATTGCATCGCATGCAACTTCCGCCTAGCGTTCCGCAGCAGCCGGCAGCGAGCCGGCGGACGAGCCGAGCGACGCCCTTCCAGCGACGGAGCAGCGATGGACCCCACCACCGAGCACCCCACGACCGGGGCCGGAGCCGTCCCGGCGCCGCGGCCGCGCGTCACCGAGGTGGAGCAGCACGGCATCGACACCATCCCGGCCGAGCACCGGCACTCCCGCCCGCTCGACCTCTTCCGGATCCAGTTCGGTGGCGCGAACACCTTCGCCACCGTCATCCTCGGCACCTTCCCCATCCTGCTGGGGCTGTCGTTCTGGCAGGCCGTGGCCGCGACCGTGGTCGGGTGTCCTCCTCGGCGCGCTGTTCCTCATGCCCATGGGCCTGTTCGGCCCGCTGACCGGCACGAACAACGCGGTCTGCTCCGGCGCGCACTTCGGCGTGCGGGGCCGGGTGCTCGGCTCGTTCCTGTCCCTGCTCACCGCCATCGCGTTCTACTCCATCTCGGTGTGGGTCAGCGGCGACGCGTTCGTCGGTGCCCTGGTGCGGCTGTTCGGCATCGACGACTCCGACCTGCTCCGCGGGGTCGTCTACGCCGTGATCGGCGCGCTGGTCATCGTCGTGGTGGTCTACGGCTACCTGTTCATGCTGCTGGTCAACAAGGTCGTCGTCTTCGGCAACACGGTGCTGATGCTGCTCGGCGTCGTGGCCTACGCCGGCCCGTTCGACGCCGGCTACGACCCCGGCCCCGCGGCGTACGCGCTGGGCGGCTTCTGGCCGACGTTCGTGCTCTCCGCGCTCATCGTCATGGGCAACCCGGTGTCCTTCGGCGCCTTCCTCGGCGACTGGTCGCGCTACATCCCGGCCGGCACCTCGCCGCCGCCGTCTGCTCGGCGCGACCTTCCTCGCCCAGCTGCGCCACGCTCGTGCCGTTCCTGTTCGGCGTCGCCACCGCGACGCTCGTCGCCGGCGAGGCGGACTACGTCGTGGCGCTCATCCAGGCCTCGCCGCTCTGGTACGCGGTGCTGCTCATGGTCGTCGCGTTCCTCGGCGGGATGTCCACCGGCATCACCTCGCTCTACGGCACCGGGCCTGGACTTCTCCTCGGTCTTCCCGCGGCTGTCCCGGGTGCAGGCGTCGCTGTTCATCGGCGCCCTGGCCTTCGTCTTCATCCTGGTCGGCCGGCTCGCCTTCGACCTGATCGCGAGCGTCAACGCCTTCATCGGCGCCATCGTCATCTGCACGACGCCGTGGATGGTCATCATGACCATCGGGTACGTCGTGCGCCGCGGCTACTACCGCCCGCCGACCTGCAGGTGTTCAACCAGGGCCGCACCGGTGGCCGCTACTGGTTCTCCGGCGGGCGTGAACTGGCGCGGCATGGTGGCCTGGATCCCGGCCGCGGTCGTCGGTCTGCTGTTCGCCAACTACCCGCCGCTGATCGAGGGCCCGTTCCGCAACGCCGCCGGCGGGGTCGACCTCAGCCTGCCGGTGGCCATCGGGCTCGCCGCGGTGCATCTACGTGGCGCGCTGTTCGTCGCCCCGGAGCCGCGCTACGTCTTCGGCCCCGACGGCCCCCGCTGGGTGCCCGCCGCCGAGGGCGCGGCGCCCGAGGTCGTCGACGACGCCGCCGCGCCATCGGCTGCGCACCGCGCCCGCGGCCGCCCAGCGGAGGCGACCGGTGCGCTGAGCGTGCCGAGCCTGCTGGTCTGCTGACCCGGCCGGCGCGGTCGCGCCGGTCGGCCCGGTGGACGGCGACCGTCGTGCCGCGGTTCGCCGGGCCGGCCGACCTTCGCCCGGCTGCCCCGCATCGACGAGGTCTCCGACGTCGACGTCGCGGTGGTCGGCGTGCCCTTCGACGCCGGCGTCTCCTACCGCCCCGGCGCCCGCTTCGGACCGGCCCACGTCCGGGAGTCCTCGCGGCTGCTGCGGCCCTACAACCCGGCCGCCGACGTCTAGCCGTTCGCGCCGCCAGCAGGTCGTCGACGCCGGCGACGTCGCGGTCAACCCGTTCGACATCGAGGAGGCGATCGGCCAGGTCGAGGCCGGCGCCCGCGACGCTGCTCGAGCGCAGCGGCCGGCATCGTCACCATCGGCGGCGACCACACCATCGCCCTGCCCCTGCTGCGCGCGGTCGCGCGCGCAGCACGGACCGGTCGCCGTCGTGCACTTCGACGCCCACCTGGACACCTGGGACACCTACTTCGGCGCGCCGTACACCCACGGCACGCCGTTCCGCCGAGCATCGGAGGAGGGCCTCGTGGACCGGTCGGGGTGCCTGCACGTCGGCACCCGCGGCCCGCTGTACGCCGCGCAGGACCTGCACGACGACGTCGAGCTCGGCTTCCAGGTCGTGGGCAGCGTCGAGATGGACGACCTCGGGGTCGCAGGCGTGGTGGAGCGGATCCGGGAGCGGGTGCAGGAGCGCCCGGTGTACCTGTCGGTCGACATCGACGTGCTCGACCCCGCCTTCGCCCCCGGGACCGGTACGCCGGAGGCCGGCGGTCTGAGCTCAGCGCGAGCTGCTCGCGATCATGCGCGGCTTCGCCGGCTGAACCTGGTCGGGCGCCGACGTGGTGGAGGTCTCGCCCGCCTACGACCACGCCGAGATCACCGGCATCGCGGCCTCGCACACGGTCTACGAGATCCTCTCCGCGATGGCGCCCCGATGACCGGCGACCAGGTGTCCGGGGGCCAGGTGTCCGGGGCCAGGGTCGGGGGCCAGGTGCCCGACGACGAGGTGAACGACGAGGCGCTGACGGCGGAGGTCCTGGCCGCGGCGGACCGCCTGGTGGCGGCGTTCGGCGGGCACGACGTGGCCGCCTACTTCGGAGCCTTCCGCCCCGACGCGACGTTCACCTTCTACACGCACCCCGAGCCGCTGCGGTCCCGGGCGGCGTACGAGGAGCTCTGGCGGACCTGGGAGGCCGACGGCTTCCGGGTGCTGTCCTGCGCGTCGTCCGACCGGCACGTGCAGGTCCTCGGCGACGTGGCCGTCTTCACGCACCGGGTCGCGACCCGGGTCGTCCTGGGCGGGGCGGAGGAGGACCTCGACGAGCGGGAGACCATCGTGTTCGCCCGCGCGGCCGACGGGTCGTGGCTGGCGGTGCACGAGCACCTCTCCCCCGGCCCCGGCTGACGTCTGTCTCGGCCGGGTCTCGGCCGGGTCTCGGCCTGGCCGCGTGACTCTGAAGCGCCGACTGCTCCTTTATCAGGCGCCGGTGGGGTCGACCGACCTCACGGTGACGAGGAAGAGCACCTCCATGAACCGCCATCCGTGGACGTGACCTTCGCCCACTGCCCTGTCGCGCCGACCGAGATGTCCACGACCGTCCACGACCGGGTGATGTCCCGGGCACCGGCCTGCGCCGCGTGGAACACCCGGTAGAGGAAGGGGTCGAGCCCCAGGGACAGGTCGCCGGCGAACCGGTCCCCTTCCTGCAGGACACCGTGCGGACCCTCGACCCGTCGGGCCGCGAAGGCGGGCACGCCGACGTCGATCACGGTCAGCCGGTCGGTCGCGACCAGCACTCTGCCCTCGACCCGGTAGTGGTCCTCCCCCAGTGCCCGCAACGACGGCACGCCACCGCCGTCCGCCGTCGCCGTCAGCGCTCCCACCGGGGCGAACTCCAGGGCGGACGACAGCGCCTGCCCCGTCACGAGTCCGGGATGGTCGCCGCCCTCGACCGCCCAGCCGGGCAGCAGCACCTGCAGCCTGAGATGTGCTCTCGACACGCGACGATCCAACACCGGACGGAGCGTCACGACCAGCGCGAAGTCGACCGACGGTGGACGACGGTGGCGCCGACCAGGGTCTACGTCCTCCGGTGGAAGCTGACCTGACCTGACGCCTCGTAGGTCGTCGTGTAGGCCGGCGAGTGCGCGCGCCGGTGGTGGTGGCCGCACAGCAGCCGCCCGTGCTCCACGTCCGTGGGACCGCCGCGGCCGTGGGGGATGTCGTGGTGGGCATGGCACATCGACGCGGGCAGGTCGCACCCGGTCGCCGTGCAGGACCCGCCGGCCTGGACGGCCAGGGCGATGCGCTGGTAACGGTCGTGGAAGCGGCGCTCGCGGCCGGCGTCGAGCACGACGGACGGTCCCCCCAGGACCCGCTGCCAGACCACGGGGATGATCCCCGCGGTGCAGGCCAGCCGCCGCGCCTCCCCGGCCGAGATCCGCGAACCGGTGTCGAGGCGGGCAGTTCCCACCTCTGACATCAGCACGTCGTGGTCGATCAGCACCACGACGGTGGCCGAGACGCCGCCGTGCTGCGGCAGCCGGTCCGCCGGCATCCGCTCGAGGAGCTCGCAGAACGCGGCACCCCTCCGCTCCGGGCGTGGTCGACGTATCCCCGGCTCCGTCGCAGCGCGGTCACGGGTCGGGTTCTCCAACGCCTGCAGGGCCTTCGTGAGCATCGCAGCGTGCAGGGACGGCAGCTTGAACCGGCCGGTGACGGTGCCGTCACCGTTCTCGTGGAGCTGCAGGGAGCAGGAGCGCCCCGCGGCCGCCTCCTCCCGCGCGAGCTGGTCGCCCAACCGGGCGTCGGCGGTCTGCGGGTCGAGCACGTGCGCGATGTGCCGCCCTGCGACGGCCAGCTGCGACGGGGTGAGCTCCTCGGCCTGGAGCAGCAGCGTGGACTCGGCGAGGTCACGCAGCGCCTCGTCACACCACTCCGGCAGGTCGTCCAGGCAGCGCACCAGCACCCGCGCGTGCTCCGCGCTGATCCGGCCCACGGCCAGCGCCTGCTGGGTGGCGCCGTACCGCTCGTCCAGCGAGCGGGCCAGGCGCACCTGCCGGTGGGCCACGGCGTGGTCCTGCAGCGTCGCGTGGGCCAGCCACGCCGCCGTGCTGCGGGCGCCCGAGTCGGCGCCCACGTCGGAACGGTCGGCCGCGGCCAGCACCCGGAGCTCCAGCTCGGCCGTCCGTGCGGCCAGGCGCCGAAGGGCCACCAGCGCCTCGCGCTGCTCGGCTGTCGTCATGGACCAGGTCGGGGCGTCGGTCAGCCCGTCCAGCACCTCACTCGCACGTCGGGTGAACCACGAGATGGGATGGACGACCGCCATCGCCTGCGGGGTGGGCGGGGGCGTCGACCCCTCGTCCTCGATCGTCGTGTCCATGCGCCCACTCTAGCACCAATTCGAACGTGTGTTCGGTTGTCAACAACGCTGTTCAACTGAGGTGCGGCGCAATTGCCGAGGAGGTCCCGGCCACTGCGTCGCCGACCTGGTGCATGCCCGGTGGGCCTCATCCTCCTCCCATCCGAAGACCGCGCCGACTTGTCCACAGCAGCTCGAGGACGCGCTGGTGGCGACCGGAGGACGAGGCAACACTTCGCCGCATGCCTACGTCCTCTCGAGTCCTCCGCCAGGCAACCCCCTGCGGCTCGCTCACGGTGTTCGCATCACCGGCTCGAGCATCACCAACGTGGGAGGCTCCGCCAGTGTCATCGCCTACGCGGGTCACTCGAAGTCCAAGCGCGACGTCGGATGGGAGGTCCGTGGGGTGACCACGCACCGGTACACCTTCTCCATCGTGAGCGCCACCGCCTGCATGCAGGTCCGTGGCGGCGCCTCGGGGCTCTACAGCAGGAGCATCAGGTGCAGCCTCGCGTGACCCCCGCCGTCGCCGAGGACCCGACGACGCTCCCCACGGAGCCCGTCCGGCCCCTTCCGCCCGTGGACTGCCTCGAGCACGAGCTCCGCACGACCGTCGGCTGGCTGGGCTGGGGCTCCCTGCTGCCCGGGGTCGGCTGGGCGTACGGGCTGTCCCTGCTGTGGGCCAGCACCCTCTTCACGACTCGCGACAAGGTCCTCGGAACGCTGCTCTTCCCGGGCGGTTGGTCCGGAGCGTTCGTGGCGGCCTGGTTCCTCACGAGGCAGTCGAGCGGGTACTGCTTCGAGGCCAGCGTGGGGTCCGTCGGCACGACGTCGCCGGCCACCGAGGCCGGCTGCGTGCAGCTGGGCCTGCTGCCCGGTGGGGTCGGACTGGTCCTGACGCTGCTGGTCCTGCTGGCCGCCGCCGTGGGACCGGCGTACCTCCGTCGACGCGGTCGACAGGGGACCGCTCGCACCTGAGCCCGACGCGAGCCGGTCGTTGTTACCGGTGGGGAGCCTTTGACAGGAGGGGCCGCTGGCGCCCAAGGTGACCGCACGTCATGTCGCCGTCCGGGAGGTTCCACCATGACCGACACCGTCAGCAGGCCCACGGGATCAGCGTCGGACCCGGCACCTGAGCCCGGAGCGCACCACCCGCTCCCGCTGGACAAGGCGGTGTTCGGCGTCGCGGCCGGCATCGTCGTGGCCTTCGTCCTGTGGGGCGCCCTCACCCCGGACGGGATGGGCTCGGTCACGACCAGCACCCTGACCTGGCTGGAGAACAGCTTCGGGTGGCTCTTCGTGCTCACGACGGCCCTGTTCGTGGTCTTCTCCGCCTACCTCGCCCTGAGCCGGTACGGCAACATCAAGCTGGGCACCGACGACGCCGAGCCGGAGTTCAGCACGTTCTCCTGGGTCTCGATGATGTTCGCGACCGGCATGGGCATCGGGCTCATCTTCTGGGGCGTGGCCGAGCCCCTGACCCACCTCAACACCCCGCCCATGGGCATGGCCGACCCCGGTACGCCGGAGGCCGCCCGGCTCGCCATGGAGTACACCTTCTTCCACTGGGGCCTGCACCCGTGGTCGATCTACGCCGTCATCGGGTTGGCCATCGCCTACTTCGCCTACCGCAAGGGCTACGGCAACCGGATCTCGGGCACCTTCCGGCCGCTGATCGGCGACGCCGCCGACCGCGCCCCGGGCAAGGCCATCGACGTGGTGGCGATCATCGCCACGCTCTTCGGCTCCGCCACCTCGCTGGGCCTCGGCGCCCTGCAGATCACCGGTGGGCTCGACAACGTGTTCGACGGCTCGGGCAAGAGCGTGGCCCTGGCCCTGCTCATCATCTGGGTCCTCACCGCCTGCTTCGTCGTCTCCGCCGTGACGGGCATCGAGAAGGGCGTGCAGTTCCTGTCCAACGCCAACGCGGTGGCGGCCGTGGTGCTCGTGCTGTTCCTCTTCGTGGTCGGTCCCACGGTGTTCATCCTCAGCACCCTCACCGAGGGCATCGGCGCGTACCTGACCCAGCTGCCGACGATGAGCGGCCGCACCGGCGCGTTCGACGCCGACCAGGCCACCTGGCTCAACGGCTGGACGATCTTCTACTGGGCCTGGTGGGTGTCCTGGACGCCGTTCGTCGGCATGTTCATCGCCCGCATCTCCAAGGGGCGCACCATCCGCCAGTTCGTCACCTACGTGATCCTCGTCCCGAGCCTGGTCTCGTTCGTGTGGTTCTCGATCATGGGCGGCGCGGCGTTCGACCTGCAGCTCAACCAGGGCAAGGACCTCGGCAAGCAGCTGGCCGACGAGGGCACGGAGAGCATCCTGTTCACGGTGCTGCGCGACTACCCGCTCGCGTCGATCACCGTCGTGCTCGCCATCTTCCTCATCGCCATCTTCTTCATCACCGGCGCCGACTCCGCCTCGATCGTGATGGGCATGCTGAGCCAGAACGGCGAGGAGGAGCCGAAGCGCTGGCTGGTGATCTTCTGGGGCGTGGCGCAGGGCGCCGTGGCCTCGGTGCTGCTGTGGTCGGGCGGTGACGACCTGCGATCCGGGCTGACCGCCCTGCAGAACCTGGTGATCATCGTCGGTGGGGCGTTCATGCTGGTGATCATCGCGATGTGCGTCTCGCTGATGAAGGCGCTGCGGTCCGAGCCCTACGAGTCGACCCTGCCGTCGCGGCTGCGCAAGGCGGTGCAGTACGTGCAGACGCACGACCAGCAGGAGCAGCACGCCATCGCCCTCACCGCGCTGGGCGCCGACCACCAGGAGCTGTTGCCCAAGTCGGCCGCCGAGCGCGAGGCGGCGAGCCGTCAGGGAGCCACCCGGCAGGACCCGGACGGACGCTGAGGCCCAGCCGGGCTCACAGCTGGAAGATCGACGCCGCGATGAGGTAGGCGGCGGACACCGCCTCGGGGTCGTGGACGTCGCCCACACCCTCCGGCGCGTCCGACCCTGGAGCGTGCTCGAGCACGGTCGCGGACCGCGCCCGGACGGCCGCACCGGGGTCGGGCGCCAGCAGGTCGACGCACAGTCCGCCCACCACCGCACGGGCGTCGTGGTCGTCCAGTCCGTCGAGGGCCAGCCCGTTGTCCAGCAGCGTGGCGGCCTCCGCGAACACCTCCCGGGTGATCTCCGGGTCGACCTCGGGACGTGCCGCGATCACCGCCTCCGCGGTGACGAGGAACTGGTCGAAGGGTGGGCCCACGCCGCCGTACGCCATGGGTGCGAGCCTGGCAGCCGCCCCCGCCCTCGGCAACCGGGTTACCGGCAACCGGGCGCGGCCGGTCCCGGGCCCCGGCCCGCGACGCGGCGTGCGCCGGGGGCTCAGTGCCCGACGGTGAACCGCTGGTCGGGGTGCGCCGCCTTCTCGATCTCGTCCACGTAGGCCAGCGCGAAGTCCGTGCCGGAGATCTCCGAGGACCCGTCCTCCTGCGTGACCAGCACGTGGCCCCCGGTGCGGTAGGCGCCCTGCGTCTCGCCCGGGGCCCAGGAGCCGAACAGGGCGGGCGGGCTGACGTAGAACCAGCGCAGACCCTGCGCGCCCTCGGACCCCGCCTCGAGCGCGTGCAGCACGTCGGCGTGGGCCAGCGCCTCCGGCTTCCACTCCTCTCCGAACGCCTCGGTGTCGACCAGCCGGGGACCGCCCTCGGCGACCAGCGAGCTGCCCGCACCGCCGACGAAGGACAGCCGCGCCCCGGCGGCCACGGCGGCGTCGACGAGCAGCGGCAGCGAGTCGAGCAGCGGCCGCCCGCCGGCATCGGCACCGTGCACGGCCACCACGAGCTCGTCGGCCCCCTGCGCGGCTGCCTCGACCGTGGCCCGGTCGGCGATCGAGCCGGTGCGGTACTCGACCCCGTCCGCGGCCTCGGTCGGGGCGTGACGCGAGTACGACGTCACCTGGTGACCGCGCGACAGCGCCTCACGCACGATGTGGCTGCCGGCGTACCCGGTGCCTCCGAAGATCACGATGCGAGCCATGACGTGGGCCTTTCGACGAAGTGAGTTGTAACTTCAACGAACGCCGCGACCCCCCGACACATTCCCGGTGGCGACGCCGTTCTCGTGGAACGTCACGCCCGGACCACCCACGGACCGGTGTATGACTGGGTGGTGGCGGACGGTGAACGCTCCAGCGACGCGGCCGGCCCGCGCCACATCCCGGTGCGCCAGTGGGGCCACGTCCTGCGGCGGGCCGCCCGCACGGTCGTCACGGCCCGCCTGCCGCTGCTGAGCGCCGGCATCGCGTTCTTCGCCCTCCTGTCCATCGCCCCGGTGCTCGTCACGGCGCTGTCGGTGTACGGCGCCGTGAACTCGCCCGAGCAGGCCTCCCAGCAGCTGGGCGACCTGGCCCGCCTCATGCCGGCGGAGGTGCAGCCCGTGCTCACCGGGCAGCTGCGGACCATCGCCGAGGCCTCCACCCGGCTCGACACCGTCCGCGGCCTGGGCGCCCTGGCCATCGCGCTGTGGACGGCGACGGCCGCCGCGACCGGGCTGGTGGACGCCCTGACCGTGGCCTACCACGAGACCGAGACCCGGCCGCTGGGACGTCGCATCGGCATCGCGGCGTGCCTGGTGCTCGTCGGCGCGCTGCTGCTGGGGGCGCTGCTCTTCGTCGCCCGGGTGCTCGCCGCCGCGACGGCCGACGCCCCCGCCGTGGTGCGGGCGGTCGAGCCGTGGCTGGCCTGGACCGGACTCGCGCTGCTGATGACCGTGGCGCTCGCCGTCCTGTACCGCGTGGCGCCCGACCGCAAGGAGGCCCGGTGGCACTGGACCAGCTGGGGCGCGAGCGGCGCGACGGTCGTGTGGCTCGTGGCCTCGCTCGGCCTCTTCGTCTACGTGCGCGACCTCGGCACCTATGCCTCGACGTACGGGTCCCTGGCCGGCGTCGCGATCAGCATGTTCTGGCTGTGGCTCACCGTGCTGCTGGTGATGGTCGGCGCCGCGGTCAACGCCGAGGCCGAGCGGCAGACCACGCGGGACTCCACCGTGGGCCCGGACCGGCCGGCGGGTGAGCGGGGGGCCGTGGTGGCCGACGACGTGCCGCCGCACCCGGTCCGGTAGCCCCTTGCTGGCCTCTCGTCGTCGCTGTTAGCGTCGCGGCGGACCGAGGAGCGGCGATGCGACGACTGACGGTACGGGCGATGGTGGCCACCCTCCTGCTGCTGCCGGCGCTGACGCCGGGCGCGGCTCCCGCGACGGAGTCGGGGCCCCCCGGCGCCCGTCCGCCCGGCCCCGCTCACGCTCCCCGGGGGGCGCCCCCCGCGGGGCCGATCACGGAGCAGGTGGTGTCCTCCCCCGTCTGGGGCGGCGGGTACCCGGGCGCCGAGCCCGCGCCGGGCGGGTGCGTACGGGGCCGCTACGACAGCAACTTCTCCGAGGGGGCGCTGGCCCTCCGTCCCGGCACCGAGGCGCTGGTGGGGGCCTCGAAGGCCTTCTTCGGCCGGTGGAGCACCTACAAGTCCAGCCACACCGTCTCGTTCTCGTTCCCGTCGCCCCGCCATCGCGGGCACCACGGGCGTCGGCAGACCGCGCAGACCCACTTCATCGGGGGCTTCGACTGCGTCACGACCGGCACGCAGGCGATGCCGCCGTCGTGGACCAACACCACCGATCCCAACCTGGCCTGGGACACGCGTGGCCGCATCCACCAGCTGGTGCTCGCCTACAACGCCTACTGGGGGTCGGTCGAGCAGCCCAACGGCGACGTCTACTCGGTCTACAGCGACGACGCCGGCCGGACGTGGCGACGCGGCAACGGCGGCCGCCCCGTGGAGGCGGGGCCGGAGCCGAGCGTCGACAGCGCGACGTACCTGGACAAGCCCTGGATAGCCGTCAACCAGAACCGCAGGGACCCCCGGCTGGGTCACCTCTACGGCGCGTGGGTGCTGTTCACCGAGGACGGCGCCGAGATCCACACCTCGGTCAGCCGCGACCACGGCCGGTCCTGGAGCGGTGCGGCGACGGTGCCGACACCCCAGCAGCTGGGCCCCTCGAACCCGTGGCCGATGATCGCCGTCGGCGCCGACGGCGTCGTGCACCTGTCCTACGTCAGCTACGGCACGCCCTCGGCCGACGGCACCAGCGTCCCGGCCACCCTGTGGTCGGCACGCTCCACCGACGACGGGCGCAGCTGGAGCGGCTTCGACCGGGTGGTCACCACCACCGTGGTGGGCTCGGGGACCCTGCCGGGCACGACCCTGCACCGCAGCATCGTCCAGTACCTCGCCGTGAGCCCCGACCGACCCGGCCACCTCTACGTCGTCTGGAACAGGCTGCGCCGCGGCCAGGTGGACGTGATGCTGACGGCCTCGCGCGACGACGGCCGCACGTGGAGCCGGCCCCGTCGCGTGAACGACGACCACGGACGGCAGCACCAGTTCTCGGCCACGGTGGCCGCCGGTCCGCGCGGGGCGGTGGCGGTCGCCTTCTACGACCTGCGCGCCCGGTGCCCCCGTCACGACCCGGCGGTCCTCCCCGCGCACCGCGGCGCGGCCGGCACCTGCATCGGGCTCACGCTGCAGCCGTTCCGCGACGGCCCGAGGGGTCTTCGTGCCACCACCAAGGGCAACGTCCGGCTCTCGCGGCACCTGTGGGACCCCTACCAGCCGGGTGGCACCCGCGGAGGCATCCCGCAGCAGGCCTGCGAGGACGCGGCCGCCGCCTGCGACGACATCTTCCTCGGCGACTACTTCTCCCTCCAGGTGTCAGCGAGACGGGTGTACGTGCTGTCGGCCTCCACCCACCCGCCGTCCCGGGTCCGGGGCGACGACGGTCGACCGCTGCACTACCAGCAGCAGCTGCTCACCACGGTGGAGCGCCGGCACCTCGGGCTCTGACGATCCGGTCCGGACCAGGGGTCGTCCGCCCGGGCCTGGGTAGGGGTCCGGGGGACCGCGTCGAGACGAGGAGCGAGATGACCACACCACAGGGAGCCGACCAGGACCAGTCGGTCATCGACCGGTACGTCCGCCGCATCGCCGTGGTCGCGGCGCTGGGCGGGTTCCTCTTCGGCTACGACACCGGCGTCATCTCCGGCGCCCTGCTCTACATCACCCCGGACTTCGACCTCGGTACCTTCGGTCAGCAGGCGGTCGTCGCCTCGCTGCTGCTCGGTGCCGTGGTGGGGGCGCTGGTCGCGGGGCAGGTCACCGACCGGATCGGCCGGCACCGCACGCTGCTGACCACCGCCGTCGTGTTCGCCCTCGGAGCGCTGGCCTCGGCGGTCTCCCCCAGCGCCGCGCTCCTGGTGGTCTCCCGCTTCGTGATCGGGCTGGGGCTGGGGGCCTCGTCCATGGCGGTGCCGCTCTACCTGGCCGAGATGGCCCCTCGCGAACGACGCGGACGGCTCGTCTCGCTCAACCAGTTCCTCATCGTGGTGGGGATCCTGGTGGCCTACGGCGTCGGCTACGCCCTCTCCGAGGCGGCCGCCTGGCGGTGGATGCTCGGGCTGGCCGCCGTACCGGCCGCGCTGATGTTCGTCGGGCTGCTGTCGCTGCCGGAGAGCCCGCGGTGGCTGCTGGGCAAGGGCCGCGACGACGAGGCCGTCGAGGTGCTGCGCCGTACCCGACCCGCCGACGAGGTCGACAGCGAGGCGGAGGAGATCCGCGAGACGATCAAGGCCGAGTCCTCCAGCAGCTACCGCGACCTGCTCTCCGCACCGCTGCGCCCCGCCCTGCGGGTCGGCGTCGGCGTGCCGGCCATCAACCAGCTCGTCGGCGTCAACGCGGTCATCTACTACACGCCGACCATCCTCAAGCAGTCCGGCTTCGGCGACTCCGCGTCGATCCTGGGCTCGGTCGGCGTGGGCGTCGTCAACGTGATCCTCACGCTGGTGGCCCTGATGCTCGTCGACCGGGTCGGACGCCGCCCGCTGGTACTGGTCGGGACCGCGGCCATCACGGCCGCGCTGGTGTTCCTCGGCGCGCTGTACCTGCTGCCCGACCAAGACGGCTTCGTGGGCGTGCTGCTGGTGGTCGGGCTGTGCGTCTACATCGCCGCCTTCGCCGCCAGCCTCGGGATCGCCATCTGGCTCTACCCCTCGGAGGTCTACCCGACGGAGGTCCGCGGCAAGGGCGCCAGCCTGGGCGTCTTCACGCACTGGGGGCTCGACTTCGTCATCTCGATCAGCGTGCTCACCCTCATCTCGACCATCACCGAGACCGGCATGTTCTGGCTCTACGGCGCCTTCGCCCTCGCCGGCTTCCTGTACCTGCGCAAGCACCTGCCGGAGACCAAGGGCCGCAGCCTGGAGGAGGTCGACCGGCAGTTGCAGGCCTCGGCCGAGGACGACTGAGCCCGCTCCGCGGCCACCTGGCGCCCGGTCACGAGCACATGCGCTGAGGCGTCCCGTCCTGCGGCGCCAACCCCGCCGAGGCGTCCCGTCCTGCGCGCAGAACCCCGCCGAGGCGTCCCGTCCTGCGGGGCCCTCGGCGGGGCGGGGGGTCACTCGTCGTCGGGCCGGTCGTCCTCGTCCCAGTCCAGGTCGCGACGAGGGTGGCGACGGCGGTCACCATGCCCACCCAGCAGGGTGCGCGTCATCGCGTTGCGGGTGTCCATCAGCTCCTCCAGGGCCGCGTCCAGCTCCCCGGCGCTCACGTGGAGCCGCTCCCCTGCCTCCGACGGCCCGGCCTCGACACCTCCGTCGCGTACGGCGCCGGCGTCGGCGGCGATCAACGCGGCCCGGCGGAGCAGCTCCTTGAGGAACGACGCGGTGACCCCGTCGGTGGCCTGCAGGACGGCGTCGAGGTTCGTCTCGTCGACGTCCAGCCCGCCGCGGTAGAGCGCGAACAGGCGTCGCCGGGCGTCGAGGTCGGGCAGCCGCAGCTCCACGGCCTGGTCGACCCGGCCCGGACGCGCCGCCAGCGCGGGCTCGAGGACGTCGGCCCGGTTGGTCGTCAGCAGGAAGACCACGTCGATGTCCTCGGCGAGCCCGTCCATCTCGTTGAGCAGCTGGAACAGCAGCGGGTTGCCGCCGTCGTACATCTCGCGGTCCTCCGCGATGAGGTCGACGTCCTCGACCACGATCATGGCGGGCTGCAGGCTCCGGGCGACCGAGCAGGCCGTCGCGATGCCGTGCAGCGAGTCCCCGGACAGCTCGATGACCGTCACGCCGGTCATCTCACCGATCAGGTACCGCAGCGAGTGCGTCTTGCCGACCCCGGGCGGCCCGTGCAGCAGCAGCCCGCGCTTGAGGTGCTGGCCGGCCGCGAGCAGGGCCTCGCGGTGCCGGGCCACCCCGACGACCTGCCGACGGATGGTCTCCAGCGTCTCGGACGGCAGGATGACGTCGTCGGCGGAGACCACCGGCCGGCGTCGGAACTGCAGCGCCGAGGCCCGCTCGCCGAACATGTCGTGCTGGAAGCTGATGACCTGGCCCCGGAAGACGTTGTGCTCCACGGCCAGCCGTCGGATCCGGGCGGCCACGGCGGCCGCGGCACCGGGACGGTTCGCGACCACGTGGAGCTGGACCGACGTCAGGTCGGACTCCGGGTCGGCCGCCCGCAGGAGGAGCGCCACCCGGACCGGTCCGTCGTCGGCCCCTTCGTCGGCCGCAGGGTCGCCCCCGTCGTCGGCCCCTTCGTCGGCCCCGACGTCAACCCCACCCTGGGGGTCGGGCACCGACGCGAGGGTGACCAGGTACACCGCGGCCAGTGCGGCCGGGACGACCTCGCCGTCGGGACCCGAGGCCAGCCGGGTCCACGCGACGTTGCCGGGGAGCGGCGCGAACCGCTCGTGCTCGGAGGGCCGGAGCAGGTCGGCCAGCCCGAACTCCATGTGACGGTGGTTGCGCATGCCCACCAGCTGGTGGGTCGTGCCGTCGGTGGCCAGGAACGCGTCGAGCCCGACCTGGACGTTGACCAGGTCGTGCGGCTGCCAGGACTCCTCGACGACCTCCAGCTGCTCGACGTCGGTCTCCAGGTGGGCGGCCAGGAGCCGCGGGAACGTCGGCCGGTCGTCGAACCGCGCCGTGCGGATCACGCCCCGCCGCAGCCGCCGCCCGAGCTTCGTGACGTCCGACAGCCGGAGCCGGTCGTCGGCTGCTCCTTCGTCGACCCCACCCGGCCCGGCCGCGTCGACGTACGCCGACGGCATGCCCACCCGACCCGGCCTCGCCACGAACCACCCGTGCTCCATGTCTCCCCCTCGCCGCCGTCCCCACCCTGACCGGCGGACGGCGTCACGGGCAAGGGGTCCCGGCGTGTCGGGCCGTGTCGCTCAGGCCTGCGGCGTCGAGGGCCCACCGGGGTACGCCGCTGCCACCGCGTGCTGGGACGGCATCAGGATCCACAGCACCGGGTAGATGAGGATCTGGCTGCCGGGGATCACCATGAGCAGCAGCACGAACAGCAGCCGCGCCGTCCAGGGACCCAGCCCGAAGCGCTGCCCCAGGCCGGCGCAGACGCCGCCCAGCACGCGCCGGTCGGCGGGTCGGACCAGGCCCTGCTGGAACATGCTCCGGCGGATGTCGTCCATCATGATCGTTCCTTCGTCTCGTCGTTGCGGGCTCCCTGCCCGACGTCGCCACCCTCTCCCGATCGGGTGCCCCCGCGCATCGGGCACCACCCTGGTCCGTCCCGGACCTGGGGGGCCGGTGCTCTCAGGGCTCGCGCTCCGGCGACGCGAGGTCTCGAGGCTCGCTCCGCTCGCACCTCGACCAACGGGTGGGTCAGGGGCGGGAGACGATGGGGGCCGGACCCGGCTCGGTGACGATGCGGTGCACGTCGGCCGGGACGTCGGTGTGGACGACGGACAGGGTCGGCCTTCCCCGCCTCAGGAACGCGTCGACGTCCCGGGCCACCTGCGCAGGTGCCTCCCACTGCAGGTTGTGGCCGATCTCGTCCTCCTGGTAGCCGCTCACGGGCAGCGGACGTACGCCGTACTGCTTCCAGACGAACGAGCCCCGGCCCTTCGCGGCCCTGGTGAGGGCGGTGATGACCGCGTCCTGGTCGCTGCGGTAGAAGATCGCGTCCTGCGTCCCCCACAGCACCATCGTCGGCGCCCGCAGGTGGGTGAGCCGGACGGCGTTGTCGGTGGCCAGCAGCGCCTTGGTCTCCCCGATCCACGTCCCGAGCCGCACGTCGGCCGTCTCGGGCGAGATGGCGTCGACCAGCGACACGGGCGCGACCGGGTCCACGTCCCAGTTCGCCTTCATCCACGCCACCGCGTCCGGGTCGGCGTCCAGGGGGGTGCGCAGGTAGGCGTCCTGCGGCCAGGTCAGTCCCTGCGCGACCAGGGCGTCGCGCCAGGGGCCCTCGACCTGCGGCAGCACGAAGTCACGCAGGGTGGGGTTGTCGACCCCGGTGGTGGAGGTGGCCAGGAGCACCAGCCGGTCCACCCGGCGGGGGTACCGCAGGCCCAGCTCCTGGGCCACGAAGCTGCCCATGGAGTGCCCGGCGAAGCTCGCCCGTCGCAGGTGCCGGGCGTCCATGAAGGCCACCACGTCCCGCGCCAGGTCGCGCATCTCGAAGCACCGCTCGGGTGCCGCGCGGCAGCCCCGCCCGGCGGGCATCGAGGAGCCGCCCTGCCCGCGCAGGTCGAGGGCGAACAGGTGCAGGTCCGGTCGGCGGCGGTGCAGCTCGGCCATCGCCAGCGACCAGGACCGGCTGGTGTCGGTGAGCCCGTGCAGCAGGATGACCGGTCGGCCGTGCCGGGGGCCGACCTCGACGTAGGCCATGGTGATGCCGGTGCGCAGCCGCACGGTGCACTTCGGCCCGTCCACCGTCGGACACGGCCGCGCGTGCGGGTGGGAGGTGGCCACGCTCGACGCCGAGGCGGTCGGCACGAGGGCCGTCCCGGCGAGCATCAGGAGCGCTGCAGCAAGGGCGGTCAGGCGTGCACGCACGGGCGGGTCCTTCGACGGTGGGGCGAGAGGCCGTCAGCATGGCACCCGCCACCGACGGCGTACAGGCCCGTCCACAGGCGATCCCTGGTCTCGCCCCCCGTCCCCCGTCGGGCGCGGACCCGGGCCTCAGACGGCGAAGGGCACGTTGAGGGGACCCGTGCTCTGCGCGTCCGGGTGCTGCCACCGACCCTCGGCCGCGAGGCGGGGCAGCACGCCCTCGCCGAACCAGTAGCGCCTCCTCCAAGTGCGGGTAGCCCGACAGGACGAACTCGTCGATGCCGATCGCGGCGTACTCCTTGATGCGCTCGGCCACCTCGCTCGTGCGAGCCGACCAGGGCCGTGCCCGCCCCACCGCGGCCCAGCCCCACGCCCGCCCACAGGTTCGGGGCGATCTCGAGCCCTGCCGGCTGTCACCGTCGTGCAGCGCGAGCATCCGGCGCTGACCCTCCGACTCCGAGCGACGCAGGCCCTCCTGCACCTTCGCGATCGTCTCGGGCGGCAGCGCCTGCGAGCAGCCGGTCGGCCTCGGCCCAGGCCGCCTCGGAGGTGTCGCGGGTGATGACGTGCAGCCGGATGCCGAAGCGCATGGTGCGGCTCGCGGTCCGCGCTCAGCTTGCGGATCCACTCGAGCTTCTCGGCCACCGCCTCCAGCGGCTCGCCCCACGTCAGGTAGACGTCGGCGTGCTCGCGCGGCCACCGGGCCGGCCGCGGCCGAGGACGCCGCCGAAGTAGATCTCCGGCAGCGGGGTCGGCACGCTCTGCAGCCGCGCCTGCTCGACCCGCAGGTGCGTGCCCTCGAAGTCGAACGGGTCGCCGTGCTGCCACAGCCGCCGGACGATGGTAGAGGAACTCCTCGCACCGGGCGTAGCGCTCGTCCTTGGTAGAGGAAGTCGCCGAGCGCCTTCTGCTCGCGCGGCTCGCCACCGGTGACCACGTTGAGCAGCAGCCGGCCGTGCGGACTGGTTCTGGAAGGTGGCCGCCATCTGCGCGGACAGGGTGGGCGACATCAGGCCCGGTCGGAACGCGACCAGGAACTTGAGCCGGCGGGTGGTCTGGATGAAGCGCGGCCGTGGACAGCCACGCGTCCTCGCACCACAGCCCGGTCGGCGTCAGGGCCGCCTCGAAGCCCGATGTCCTCGGCCGCCGTGGCGACCTGGGTGAGGTACGGCAAGGGTGGCTGTGCGGTCACGTCGGGCGGCGCTCTCGGGCGCGCCGTGACCGCCGCCGACGATGTTGCGGGAGTCGCCGTAGGTGGGCAGGAACCAGTGGAACTTCATCGGGTCTCCAGTCTCTCCGGTCAGAGGGTCAGGCAGGGACGGGTACGTCGGTGCGCTCGGCCTCGGCCGTGCGGGCCGACCAGGGTTCGTCGAGGTCGCGACCTCGGGTCTCCGGCAGGAAGTGCGAGCAGCCGATGCTGATCGCGGCGACGACGACGTTGTAGCCGGCGACCCACCACAGCGTGCCGTCGCCGCGGGTCACCAGCCACGCGGCGATGAGCGGGGTCAGGCCGGAGGCCACCACCCCGGAGAGCTGGTAGAGGGCGCTCAGCGCGGTGTAGCGGTAGCGGGTGTCGAACAGCTCGGACCCAGAACGCCGCCAGCGGCCCGTAGACCGTGCCGTAGAGCACCCCGAGTCCGACCACGAAGGTCACGAAGATCGCCCAGCGGTTCTCGGTCTGCACCAGCACCGCCATCGGGAACGCGAACAGCAGCGCCAGCCAGGCCCCCAGCCGGAACACCGGCTTGCGGCCGACGACGGTCGGACAGCCCGCCGGTGATCGGCACCAGGACGACGCCGAGCGCGGCGCCGACCATGATGCCGTCCAGCGCCTCGAGCTGCGGGGCAGCCCGAGGTTCGTGACCACGTAGGCCAGCAGGTAGACCGAGAACAGGTTGAAGGTGAACCCCTCGATGAAGCGGGTGCCCATGCCCTAGCAGCAGCGGCCGGCTGGGCGCGGAACAACGACGCGCAGCGGGCAACGCTCGAGACCGCCTTCGCGCTCCTGCACGCCTAGCGAAGGCCGGGGTCTCCATCACCTGGAGCCGGATGTAGGCCCCGATCCCGAGCAGCACGCACGCTGATAAGGAAGCACGCCCGCCACCCCAGGCCAGGAACGCGTCGTCGGGCAGCAGGCTGGCCACGGAGAACGCGACGAGGCCGAGAGCAGCAGCCCACCGGGAACGCCGATGTGGGCGAAGCTGCCGAAGAACCCGCGCCGTTCGGCCGGGGCGTACTCGACCGCGAGCAGCACCGCACCGCCGTACTCCCGCCGACACCGATGCCCTGCAGCACGCGCAGCACCACGAGCAGGACGGGCGCCCAGACGCCGATCGAGTCGTACGACGGCAGCAGGCCGATCGCCGCCGTGCCGAGCCCCATGATGAACAGGGTGTAGATGAGCATCTTCTTGCGGCCCACGCGGTCGCCGAAGTGCCCGAACAGCAGGCCTCCGATGGGCCGGGCGATGAACCCGACGGCGAAGGTGCCGAAGGCCGCGAACTGGGCGGCGGGGCCGGACAGGCCGGTGAAGAACAGCTTGTCGAAGACGAGGCTGGCCGCGGTGCCGTAGAGGAAGAAGTCGTACCACTCGATCGTGGCACCGACCGAGGCGGCGGCCGCCACCCGACGGGGTGAGGGCGGAGATGGGCGCGTCCTGGTCGGGACGCGTGGAGAGGTCGGTCATGGCAGGAGGGCTCCTGGGGGGATGGGGGCTAGGCGCCGGAGGCGAGGCGGTCGAAGCCGCTGCGGTGGAAGACCAGGGAGTAGGCCGGAAGCCGGACTCCTCGACGGAGTGGAGTTCGAGCAGGACCAGGGTGTGGTCGCCGGCCTCGACCTCACGGAACACCGTGCCCACGAAGGTGGCCACGGACGTCGTCCAGCACGACGGCCCCGCCGGCCTCCCGCGTGGTGCGCAGACCGGTAGAAGCGGTGCTCGGCGGGGCCGGCCAGCTGTCGGCAGACCTCGTCGTGGTGGTCGGCGAGCACGCTGAGACCGAGGCGGTCCGAGCGCACGCAGCACCGGCCACGTGGAGGAGGTGTTGGCGACCGAGAACGACACCAGCGCGGGCTCCAGGCTGACCGAGGTGAAGCGCCGACCAGCGGTTGGGCGGCCACGTGCCGGAGCCGGTGCCGGCCTGCTGCTCGTGCACGCCGGAGGAGCACGGACGCCGAGCACACGACGCACCTGAGCTGCCCCTGACGCAGAGCCACCCCGCGGCCTTCCGGCGGCGGGGTGGCTCTATGGCTGGGTCGGACCCGGTCAGCGGGCGGTCGTGCGCAACCCGAACCCGTAGGGGTAGAGCGGGTCGTAGCTCGCGTCACCGACGTTGATCGGCTCCTGGGCGAGGCTCCGCGGCCAGGTCATCGGCAGCCTGCCGGTGTAGGCCCGCCGGCCGAAGAGGTCGTCAGCCACCCCGGCGCCCTCGCTCCCCGGCAGCCACGCCGCCACGAGCCCGTCGATCTCCCGGCGCTGCGCCGGGTCGATGATCATCGGACGACCCGACACCACCACCACGACGCACCGCCTGGCCGCTGCGCAGACCCGGTCGATGGCCGTCTTGTCCGCGTCCGAGAGCTGCATGGTCTGCGAGGGCCGCGGCGTGTTGTTGTCGGCCGGGTCGTAGGCCCAGCCGGGCCCGCCCACGTCGCCGTACCCCTCGGCGTACGGCGTCTCACCGACCACCACCACCCCGGTGTCGCGCCGCGGGATGGCGGCGGAGGCGTCCTGGCTGTAGGTGACCTCACCGTCGCCGGCGACCTCCTTGATGCCGTCGAGGATCGTCGTGCCCGGGATCGTGTTGGTGGAGCCGCCCTGCCACGTCAGCGTCCAGCCACCGGCCTGGTTGCCGATGGTGTCGGCGTTGCTGCCCGCGACGTACACGTCGGAGCCGGGTCGCATGGGGAGCACCTGGTGCCGGTTCTTGAGCAGCACCTGGGACTCGGCGGCCGCTCGCCGGGCCAGTCGGTGGTGCGCCGCGCTGCCGATCGCGTCGAGGTGCGTGCGGTCGGTGTACGGGTGCTCGAACAGACCGAGCTGGAACTTGGCGCGCAGGATGCGGGAGACCGCGTCGTCGATCCGACGCGTCGTGATGCGGCCCTCGTTCACGCTGGCGATCAGGTTCGTCTCGAAGTCGGCGAAGTTGCTGGGCTGCATGAACATGTCGACGCCGGCCCGGACCGCGGTCTCCGCCTTCTCCTTCAGGTCGGCACCGGGGACCTGGTCGATGGCGTTGTAGTCGCTGATGACGAAGCCCTTGAAGCCCATGCGCTTCTTCAGCACACCGGTGAGCAGCTGCCGGTTCGCGTGCATCTTGACCGGGTTGCCGACGCCGTCGCCCTTCCAGTCGACGGAGGAGTACGACGGCATGATCGTGCCCACGTGGTGCCGGTGGACCGCCGGCACGTACGGCTGCAGCGCCTTGCGCCAGAACTCCTTGCGCGTGGTGACGTCGACGCCCTGGTCGATGGTGTACTTGCTGTCCGGGTTGCCGGTGCCGAACTGCGTGAGGCCGTCGCCGGCGAAGTGCTTGGCGCTCGCGAGCACCCGGTCGTTGTCCTTGAGCTGCCCCGGCCGGCCCTGGAGACCGTCGATGGCCGTCTCCATCTTCATGACGAGCTTCGGGTTCTCGCTGAAGGACTCGTAGGTGCGGCCCCAGCGGTCGTCCTGCGCGGCGCACAGGCAGGGCGCGAAGGCCCACTGCGGCCCGGACGCGCGGGTCTCCTCCGCACTCACGTGGTACGACCCGCTCGACCAGCCGCGGGTCCCGGGTGGCGCCGAGGCCGATGTTGTGCGGGAAGACCGTGGCGCCGTAGAGGTTGCCGTCGCCGTGCACGGAGTCGATGCCGTAGAGCAGCGGGATGTGCAGCCGGGTGTCCAGCGCCGCCTTCTGGTAGCGGTCGACCATGTCGGCGAAGGCGGTCGGGGTGTTCGGGGTGGGGACGGAGCCGCCTCCCGACAGCACGCTGCCCAACGCCAGGCTGGTGATCTGCGAGGTGTCGGTGTCGACGGACGCCCGCTCCGCCTGCGTCATCTGGCCGACCTTCTCCTGCAGGGTCATGCGCCCCAGGAGGTCGGCGACGCGGCGCGCGACCGGAAGCCTGGGGTTCTCGTAAGGCAGCCCGGGCAGCGTGGAGGACGCTGCGGTGGCGGTGTGAGGTGCCGACGCGTCGGCAGCGGTGGTGGCGCCGGCGAACGGCACGAGCAGCGCCGATCCGACGGCGGCTGCGGCGAGCGCGCCCACACGTGAGCGAGCTGAAGAGACCTTCAAGGAAATCCTCCCGAGACGGACGAAAAGGTGGACCGACCTTAACCGGTTAGGTAGCGCGTGTGTCAAGGGTCACGTGCAGTTGCCAACGACTCGTCGCCCGGCGGCACCCGGCCCGTCCGCCCCTGACGCACCCCTGGCGACCGGGAGCTGGATCCTCCAGCCTGCTGGACGGCGCCGACCGGCCGTGGTCTGATGCAGCCCTCACCGACCCCCGAGCAACGGAGATCTCCCATGCGCACCACCCGTCGTCTCGCCTCGGTCGCGGCCGTCGCCGCCCTCGTCGTACCCGTCGGACTGGTGTCCGGCGCGGCCGACGGCACCACCGCCTCGCCCGCCGTCAGCGACTGCGCGTCCGGGCACCCGTCCTCGTCGGCGGCCCGGGTGGCGAAGGGGGCGACGGCAGCGGAGCCCGCGCTCTACGCCACCAAGGACGCGAACAGGTACGGCACGCTGAAGGACGCCGCACGGCTCCCGAACGGCTCGGTCCACGTCGACACCGTCTTCCACGTGGTCTCCGACCACACCCTGGCCACCGCCGAGCGCACCCGGATGCAGGGGATGATCTCGCGCCAGATGACCGTGCTCAACGACTCCTACGCCGGCCGGACCGCCGCGGACGCCGCGAACTCCCCGTTCCGCTTCGACCTGACGCGGACCACCTGGACGGTCAACCAGGCCTGGTCGACGGTCGTGCCGGGCAAGAACGAGCGGGACATGAAGAAGGCGCTGCACCAGGGCGACTCCGAGACGCTCAACGTGTACGTCGCGAACATCGGCGGCGGGCTGCTCGGCTGGGCGTACTTCCCCAAGGACTACAACGATGGCCGCGCCTACATCGACGGCGTGGTGATGCTCGACGAGTCGATGCCGGGCGGCACCGCCGGGAAGTACTCCCTGGGCGACACGCTGACCCACGAGGTCGGCCACTGGCTGATGCTCGACCACACCTTCAACGCCGGCTGCTCGGCCCGCAACGACGCCGTGGCCGACACCCCGCGCGAGGCCTACGCCCAGTTCGACTGCCCGACGGGCGCGGACACCTGCGCGGCCCCGGGGCTCGACCCCATCCACAACTTCATGGACTACACGCAGGACGCGTGCATGGACATGTTCACCCGTGGCCAGGTCGAGCGCATGAACGACGCCTGGGTCGACTTCCGCGCGGGTGGCAACGGCTGAGCGGGTACGTCGACGGCGTGCGCTCAGTAGCTGGACGGCGTGATGACCCACAGCACCCGAGCCGTGGCTGCTGAGGTGTTGACCCAGCGGTGCGGGACCGTGCAGGCGAACGTGGCCGAGTCGCCGACCGCCAGCTGCAGGTGCTCGTCACCGAGCCACAGGTCCAGCTCGCCCTCGAGGACGAGCACGCACTCCTCCTCGCCCGCATGGGTGTGGGGGCGGTCGCCGCTGCCGCCACCGGGGTCGACCAGCGACTCGAGGATCTCCAGCCGCTTGGCCCAGCCCGGGGTGACCTGGGAGTCGAGCACGCCCCGGGTGCGCATGAGGTGGCGATCATCCCGCCGGACGACCGCGTGCGGCGGGCCGGCGGGCTCCTGGTAGAGCGTGGCCATGGTCTCGCCGATCGCGGCGAGGAGCTTGGCCAGGGTGGCCACGGTCGGACTGATCCTCTCGTTCTCCAGGCGGCTGAGGTAGGCCGGCGACAGACCGGCGAGGTCGGCGACCTGACGTGCCGACAGCCCCTTGCGCTCGCGCAACCGACGCAGCCGGGAGCCGACGGCAGCGTCGTCAGGGTGTGCGGACACGGAAGCGATCTTTCCATATAAGGCAATGGGTGCTTGACAGTCGAGTCAATTTCCACCAAGACTCCCGACAGCGGGCGCCGAGGACGCGCCCACCCACCCCGGAGGAATCGTGTCGATCAACGCCGACGAGCTGGAAGTCACCGAGACCGCCGAACATACGCTGATGCCGATCCCGGAGGAGGCTCGGACCTCCACCGTCGCCCACCAGTTCTGGATCTGGACCGGCGCCAACACCGCCCCGATCAACTGGTTCCTCGGCACGCTGGGCATCGCCTTCGGCCTGAGCCTGTGGCAGACGATCGCCGTCATCGTCCTCGGCAACCTGATCGGGATGGCGGTCTTCGGCTTCTTCGTGCTGATGGGTCAGCAGACCGCCGTCAGCCAGATGGTGCTGTCCCGGGCCGCGTTCGGCCGGCGCGGTGCCTACCTCCCGGCGCTGATGCAGGGGCTGCTGGCGGTGGGCTGGTGCGCCGTCAACACCTGGATCGTCCTCGACCTGGTCGTCGCGCTCTTCGGCAAGCTCGGCTACGACGGCGGCACCGGGTTCAAGATCGTGGTCGCGATCCTCATCATGGCGATCCAGGTCTGGCTGGCGGCGATCGGCTTCCGCGCGATCGCCCGCTTCGAGCGCTGGACGGTGCCGGTCACGATCGTGGTGCTGGTGGTCATGACGGTCGTGGCGTGGACCCGGACCGACGTCGACTGGGGCTACACCGGCGACGGCCTCGAGGGGAAGGCGCTGTGGAGCGCCCTGACCGGGTTGATGACCGCCATCGGCATCGGCTGGGGGATCACCTGGTTCGCCTACGCCAGCGACTACTCGCGGTTCGTCTCGCAGAGCGTCCCGCGCAGGAAGCTCTACCTGGGATCGGTGCTCGGCCAGTTCCTCCCGACCGTCTGGCTGGGCATCTTCGGAGCGACGCTGGCGACGATCGGATCGGCGAGGGACCCGGGGCAGATCGTCGTCGACGCCTTCGGCGTCCTCGCCATCCCCGTGATCCTGCTGGTGATCCACGGCCCCATCGCCACCAACGTGCTCAACATCTACTCGTGCGGGCTGTGCGCGCAGACCCTCGACTGGAACGTCGACCGTCGCCTGCTGTCCTACGGCGTCGGCGTGCTCTCCACGCTGTTCACCGTCTACCTCATCCTCAACGGCGACTTCGCCACGAACCTCGACGCCTGGCTGGCGGGCCTGGTCACCTGGGTCGCACCGTGGGGCGCGGTCATGCTGGTGTTCTACTACGGCATCGCCCGCCAGCAGGTCGACGTCGACGCCCTCTTCGAGCCGCCCGGCTCCTCGCGCGTGCCCGACATCGCCTGGGACGCCGTCATCCCGTTCGTCCTGGGAGCCGTGGCGACCTGGATGTTCGAGTACGGCGTCCCCAGCTACCTCCAGGGTCCGGCCGCGAAGGCCCTGGGTGGCATCGACCTGTCCTGGCTGGCGGGAGCAGTGGTGGCCGGCGTGCTCTCGTACGTCGCCATGTCGCGCCGCCCGAAGGGGATCCCGGCCCTCAGGGAGGGGGCCCGGTGACCCTCGAGGGCGGCCACGACGTCACCGCGCCTGCGGCGCCGGTCACCTGGCCCGACGGGATGCAGGCCGCGGCCACCCTCGGGTTCGACATGGACGCCGAGGACGTGGCGCTCACCGTCGACCCCGAGAGCCGGCACCGGCTCTCCGCCATGTCGCACCAGGCGTACGGCGCGCTCACCGGGGTGCCGAGGGTGCTGGACCTGCTGGCCCGCCACGACGTCCGGGCCACCTTCTTCTGCCCCGGCTACACCGCCGAGCGCTACCCGGACCTGCTCCGGCGCGTCCGTGACGAGGGGCACGAGATCGCCCACCACGGCTTCATGCACGAGGCGATGGCCGGGTCGTCGCGTGAGGAGGAGGCCCGCATCATCGACCGTGGCCTGGAGGCCCTGGACAAGGTCGCCGGCGTACGCCCGGTGGGCTACCGGGCGCCGATGTGGGAGACGACCTACCAGACCGCCGAGCTGCTCCTGGACCGCGGCTTCCTGTACGACTCGAGCCTCATGGACTCCGACGTGCCCTACGAGCTCGCCGAGCGGCCCGGGCCCGGAGCCCGCAGCATCGTGGAGATCCCCGTGGCCTGGGCGCTCGACGACTGGGAGCAGTTCGCGTTCGTGCCCGACCTGTTCGGGCCGGGCGTGATCGAGGACCCCGCCAAGTCGCTGTCGATGTGGACCGGCGAGCTGGTCGAGGCCCACCGCCACGGGTCGTGCTTCACGCTGACCGTGCACCCCTTCATCAGCGGACGGTGGGGTCGCCTGCGCGGCGCTCGAGACGCTCATCGCGACCATGCGGGAGCTGCCCGGTTTGTGGCTCGCGCCGGCCGCGGACATCGCGACACACGTCCGTTCGCTCGACCTGGCTCCCCGCGTGTTCCCCCGACCCGAGATCGAGGAGAGATGACAGAGCGCACCATCACCGGGCCGGTCTCCGGCACCGAGGTCCCCCGCTACGCCGGCGCACCGACCTTCGCGCGGCTCCCCCGCATCGACGAGGTCGGCGACTTCGACGTCGCCCTCATCGGCGCCCCGTTCGACGGCGGCGTCTCCTACCGTCCCGGCGCCCGCTTCGGGCCCAGCTCGATCCGTCAGGCCTCCCGGCACCTGCGGCCGGCCTACCACCCGATCCAGGACGTCTCGCCGTTCGGCGTCCTGCAGGCCGTCGACGCGGGCGACGTGCCGTGCAACCCCTTCGACGTCGACGAGGCGCTGCAGCAGATCGACGACCACGTCGGCGACCTGCTGGGTGCCGGCGGACGCCCGATCCTGCTCGGCGGCGACCACACCGTCGCGCTGGGCGGTCTGCGGGCGGCCGTGCGTCAGCACGGCCCCGTGGCGTTGATCCACTTCGACGCGCACCTGGACACCTGGGGCAGCTACTTCGGTGCGGACCGGACCCACGGGACGGTCTTCCGCCGGGCCCACGAGGAGGGCCTGCTCGTGCAGGACGCGTGCACCCACGTCGGCATCCGCGGGCCGCTGTACTCCGGCACCGACCTCGACGACGACGCCCGCTTCGGCTTCGAGATCATCCGCTCGGAGGACGTGGACCGGGTCGGCCTCGACGAGATCGTCGACCGGGTCCGCCGGCGGGCCGGGGACGTGCCGGTCTACCTGTCCATCGACATCGACGTCCTCGACCCGGCGTACGCCCCCGGCACCGGCACCCCCGAGATGGGGGGTCTCACCTCGCGCGAGCTGCTGGCCCTCGTCCGGGGACTTCCGCGTGAGCAGCTGGTGGCCGCCGACCTCGTCGAGGTGGCACCCGCCTACGACCACGCCGAGATCACGTCCCTGGCCGCGGCCACGCTGGGCTACGAGATCGCCTCCCTCATGGCGCTGGCGGAGCGGGACCGTCAGGACGGTCCGTCGTGATCGACCTGCTCGTCCGGGACGTACGACGGCACGACGACTCCAGCGGGGAGCCGGCACCCGTGGACGTGTGGGTGGAGGCGGGCCGGATCGTGGCGATCCGCGCGCACGACGGCTCCGCCCCGGACGTCGAGGCCCGCGAGGTGGTCGAGGGTGCCGGCGCCTGGGTGACGGGGCCCTACGTCGAGCCCCACGTGCACCTGGACTCGGCCCTGACGGCCGGACAGCCGCGCTGGAACCGGAGCGGCACCCTGTGGGAGGGCATCGCCTGCTGGGCCGAGCGCAAGCCGCTGCTGACCCGCGAGGACGTGATGGCGCGGGCCGAGCAGACCCTCCGCTGGTACGCCGGCAACGGCACCCTGCACGTGCGCAGCCACGTGGACGTCACCGATCCCACGCTGGTCGCGCTCGACGCCCTGCTCGAGGTGCGCGAGCGGGTCCGCGAGGTGGTGGACCTGCAGCTCGTCGCCTTCCCCCAGGAGGGGATCCTCTCGTTCCCCCAGGGCGAGGCCCTGCTGGCGGAGGCGGTGCGCCGAGGGGTCGACGTGGTCGGGGCGATCCCCCACTTCGAGGACACCCGCGAGGACGGCGTGCGCTCGGTCGAGATCGCCGTCGAGCTGGCCCAGCGGCACGGGCTCCGGGTGGACGCGCACTGCGACGAGATCGACGACGAGCAGTCGCGCTTCATCGAGGTCCTGGCCACCCGTGCCGCCCGGTCGGGGCTGCGCGAGCGCGTCACCGCCAGCCACACGACGGCCATGGGCTCCTACAACCCGGCGTACTCCCACAAGCTGCACCGCATCGTGGCCCGCTCCGGCATCCACATGGTGTCGAACCCCATGGTCAGCCTCCACCTGCAGGGCCGCTTCGACGACTACCCCAAGCGGCGCGGACTGACCCAGGTCAAGGAGCTGCTGGCCGCGGGGGTCAACGTCGCCTTCGGCCACGACGACATCGTCGACCCGTGGTACCCGATGGGCACCGCCAACTCCCTCCAGGTAGCCCACGTGGGGACCCACGCCGCCCAGCTGCTGTCGCGGGACGAGATCGCGGAGGCGTTCCGCATGGTGACTCGAGGGCGGCAGCCGTCCTCGGGGTCGAGGACTACGGCGTGGACGTCGGCGCCCGGGCCACCTTCCTGCTCCTGCCCGCCGAGGACGGCTACGACGCCGTACGTCGCCAAGTGCGCCCGACCCACGTGGTGGCGCACGGACGGGTCGTCGCGCGCACCCCACCCAGCGTGACCACGCTGAGCTGGCCCGGGCACGACCCGGTCGCTCTCGACTTCAGTGACGGCGTCGGCCCAGCCTGAGTGACACGGGCAACGGCCCGGCCCCTCCTGGTCGGAGGGGCCGGGCCGTTGCTGGTCAGGGCCGGTGGCCGGACGCACGCGTCCGCCACCGCCCTGACGGGGACCCGTCAGCTGCAGCCGCTGGTGCTCCCACACCCCTCGCACACGTAGCAGCTCCCGGCCGGGCGCATCTTCGTGCCGCAGGTGAAGCAGAGCGGGCTGTCCACCGCCGTACCGGTGATCGCCTCCATCAGCTCGGCGCTGGTGTGCACGCCCTGGGGAGCCTGGGAGACGGACGCCTCTGCCACGGCGGGCGAGGTCTCGCGACGGGCTCGTCCCTCGCCCTCCTCGACCGCCGTCGGGGCCGACTCGGTCAGCGAGACGCTGCCCTGGTCGACGACCTCGTCCTCGGCCGGGGCCTCGTACGAGCCGGTCTCGAGCTGACGCTGACGCTCGCCGGCGGTGTAGATGCCCATGCCGGCGCGGGTCTCGAACGGCAGGTGGTCCAGCGCCAGGCGACGGAAGATGTAGTCCATGATCGACTGGCTCATCCGCACGTCCGGGTCGTCGGTGAGGCCCGCGGGCTCGAACTTCATGTTGGTGAACTTCGAGACGTAGGTCTCCAGCGGCACGCCGTACTGCAGGCTGATGCTGATCGCCATCGAGAAGGCGTCCATCACCCCGGCCAGGGTCGAGCCCTGCTTGCCCAGCTTGAGGAACACCTCGCCCAGGCCGTCGTCGGGGTAGGAGCCGGCGGTCATGTAGCCCTCGGCGCCACCCACGGTGAACGACGTGGTCCGCGACGGACGCGACTTCGGGAGCCGCTTGCGGATCGGGCGGGGGTCGGTCACGACCGGCACCGCGTCGACCGGGGCGGGCGCCGCCGAGTCGAACGCCTTGTCGGCGCCCTTGGCCTTGGCGTCGGCCAGCGGCTGGCCCACCTTGCAGTTGTCGCGGTAGATGGCGGTCGCCTTCAGGCCGAGCTTCCAGCTCTGCAGGTAGACGTCCTCGATCTCCTCCACCGTGGCCGACTCCGGCAGGTTCACGGTCTTGCTGATCGCGCCGGACAGGAACGGCTGGCAGGCCGCCATCATCCGCACGTGGCCCATCGGCTTCAGCGAACGGGCGCCCATCGCGGTGTCGAACACCTCGTAGTGCTCCAGCTTGAGACCGGGGGCGTCGATGACGTGGCCCTTGTCGCCGATGTACTCGACGATCGCCTCGACCTGCTCCTGCTGGTAGCCGAGCTTGCGCAGCGCCCGCGGGATGGTCTGGTTGACGATCTGCATGGAGCCGCCGCCGACGAGCTTCTTGAACTTGACGAGCGAGAAGTCCGGCTCGATGCCGGTGGTGTCGCAGTCCATCATGAAGCCGATGGTGCCGGTCGGCGCGAGCACGGAGGCCTGCGCGTTGCGGAAGCCGTTGCGCTCACCGGTCTTGACGACCGCGTCCCACGCCTTGGTGGCGTAGGCGTGCACGTCCCGGTCGTGGCTGTGCACCGAGCGGACCGCGTCGTTGGCGGCCTGGTGCTTGCGCATGACCCGCTGGTGCGCGTCCTCGTTGCGGGCGTACCCGGCGTACGGGCCGACGACGCCGGCCAGCTCGGCCGAGCGCTTGTACGACGTGCCGGTCATCAGCGAGGTGATCGCCCCGGCCATGGCCCGGCCGCCGTCGGAGTCGTAGCCCAGGCCCATCGCCATCAGCAGCGCACCCAGGTTGGCGTAGCCGATGCCGAGCTGGCGGTAGTTGCGGGTGGTCTCCCCGATCGGCTCGGTCGGGAAGTCCGCGAAGCAGATGGAGATGTCCATCGCGGTGATGATCAGCTCGACGGCCTTGGCGAACAGCGGCGCGTCGAAGGTGTCGTCGTCCTTGAGGAACTTCAGCAGGTTGAGCGAGGCCAGGTTGCAGGAGGAGTTGTCCAGCGACATGTACTCCGAGCACGGGTTCGAGGCGGTGATGCGGCCCGTCTCGGGGTTGGTGTGCCAGTCGTTGATCGTGTCGTCGTACTGCAGGCCCGGATCGGCGCACTGCCAGGCGGCCTCGGAGATCTTGGTGAACAGGGTGCGGGCGTCCACCGTCTCGATGACCTCACCGGTCATCCGCGAGCGCAGGCCGAAGGACGTCCCGTCCTCCACCGCCCGCATGAACTCGTCGCTGACCCGCACCGAGTTGTTGGCGTTCTGGTACTGCACCGAGGTGATGTCGGCGCCGCCCAGGTCCATGTCGAAGCCGGCGTCGCGCAGGGCGCGGATCTTGTGCTCCTCCTTGGCCTTGGTCTCGACGAACTCCTCGATGTCGGGGTGGTCCACGTCGAGCACGACCATCTTCGCCGCGCGACGGGTCGCACCGCCCGACTTGATGGTCCCCGCGGACGCATCGGCACCTCGCATGAACGACACCGGACCGGACGCCGTGCCTCCCGAGGAGAGCAGCTCCTTGGACGAGCGGATGCGCGAGAGGTTGAGGCCGGCGCCGGAGCCGCCCTTGAAGATGAACCCCTCCTCCTTGTACCAGTTGAGGATCGAGTCCATCGAGTCGTCGACCGAGAGGATGAAGCAGGCGCTGACCTGCTGCGGGCTCGGCGTGCCGACGTTGAACCAGACGGGAGAGTTGAACGAGAAGTACTGGTGGACGAGCAGCCAGGTGAGCTCGTGCTCGAACACCTCGGCGTCGGCCGGGGTCGCGAAGTAGTCGTTGTCCTCACCGCTCTTGCGGTAGGTCTTCACGACCCGGTCCACGAGCTGCTTCAGGCTCTGCTCGCGGGCGTCGGTGTTCACGGCACCGCGGAAGTACTTGGTGGTGACGATCGTGGAGGCGTTGACGCTCCAGAAGTCGGGGAACTCGGCGCCGCGCTGCTCGAAGACGGTCGCGCCGGTCTTCCAGTTCTGCTGGACGACGTCGCGCCGCTCCCAGGTGACCTCGTCGTAGGGGTGCACCCCCTCGGTGCTGAACACCCGCTCGATGCTCAGGCCCTTGCCCGCCTTGCGTCGCTGCTGGCTCACGCGTGCGCCACTGACCGTCTCCGTCATGCCGTACTCCTCTTCCCAGGGTCTGTTCGTGTGTCGTGCGGCGCCGCTGTCACGCCCGAGTGGTGGGGAGCGTCGTTCTGGTGGTGTGCCCGGCGCACCGCTTCCCCACGATGCGCCGGGCAGTTCTGGGTCAGCCCGTGGGCTGAGGTCGAGGCTCGGTGGCCTCGGCGGGTCGCTCCGCACGCAGCAGGGCGATCTCGGCCTCGAAGTCGTCGGCCGACTCGAAGGCGCGGTACACGCTGGCGAAGCGGAGGTAGGCCACCTCGTCGAGCTCGCGCAGCGGGGTCAGGATGGCCATCCCCACCTCGTGGGCGGGCACCTCGGCCCACCCCTCGCCGCGCAGGGAGTCCTCGACGCGCTGCCCGAGCCGGGACAGGTCGTCCTCGGTGACGGGGCGACCCTTGCAGGCCTTGCGGACGCCCGAGACCGCCTTCTCCCGGGCGAAGGGCTCGGTGGCACCCGAGCGCTTCACCACCACGAGCTGCATCTGCTCGACGGTGCTGAACCGCTTCCCGCAGCCACCACCGTCCACCGGGCAGGAGCGGCGGCGGCGGATCGCGCCGCCGTCGTCGGTCACCCGGCTGTCCAGCACCCGGGTGTCGGTGTTGCGGCAGTACGGGCAGTGCATCCTGGCCGCTCCTTCCACCGTCTCGGGCCTGCATGGAGTTCAACACCAGGCACCCCCCGAAACGTCCTCCACCGGGAGCCGGGTGGGGACGGATCTGTGGATGACCTGGGGACAAGCGGCGATTCGGTGTGTAGAACCGACCACTATCTGTGGAGAACTACATCTGTGTAAGTACTAGATGTAGTGGTAACCCTAGGTCTGGCCCCGCATCGGCGCAAGCGGGTCCGGACGATTGCAGTGAGGAGTTTCGGCGCCGGCCTTAAACCGCAGGTCAGCGCCTCGCCGGCTCCCGGGACCGGGCGTGTCGACCGCGTGTCGGTCCTGGTGGGTACGGTCGGAGCGCGGGGCGACACGGACGAGAGGGAGCAACGATGACGGACACCATGAGGGTCGTGCAGGTCGCCGAGCAGGGCGGCGACTTCCGGCTGGAGGAGCGCCCGGTCCCCACCCCGGGGCCCGGCGAGGCGCTGGTCCGGGTCGAGGCCTGCGGCATCTGCCACAGCGACATGTTCGCCAAGGAGGGGCTCTACCCGGGCGTCACCTTCCCCGTCGTACCCGGGCACGAGGTCGCGGGGTCGGTGGCGGCCCTCGGCGAGGGCGTCCACGGCTGGAGCGAGGGCTCGCGGGTCGGCGTGGGCTGGTTCGGCGGGAACTGCGGCTACTGCACGCCGTGCCGCCGCGGTCAGCTGATCGCCTGCCAGAACATGGGCATCCCCGGCGTCTCGATGGACGGTGGGTACGCCGAGTACGTCGTCGTCCGCGCCAGCGCCCTGGCGGCCCTGCCCGACGACCTGAGCGCCGCCGAGGCCGCACCGCTGATGTGCGCCGGCGTGACGACCTACAACGCCCTGCGGCACACCGACGCCCGAGCCGGTGACCTGGTCGCCGTGCTCGGCGTCGGCGGACTGGGCCACCTCGGCGTGCAGTACGCGGCGAAGATGGGCTTCCGCACGGTCGCCGTCGCCCGCGGTGCCGAGAAGGAGTCGCTGGCCCGCGAGCTGGGTGCGCACCACTACGTCGACAGCACGGCGACCGACCCGGGCGAGGAGCTGGCTCGCCTCGGCGGCGCGTCGGTCGTGCTGTCGACCATCACCAACGGCGATGCCGTGGCCGCCTGCATCCCGGGCCTGGGCGTGGGGGGCAGCGTCGTGGTCGTGGGCGCGGCCGAGCAGCCCATCGCCGTCTCGGCGAGCGCCCTCATCGGCGGTGCGACGCTGACCGGTCACGCCTCGGGCACCTCGATGGACTCCGAGGACACCCTGGCCTTCAGCGCCGCCTCCGGCGTCCGTGCGCGCATCGAGACCCTGCCCCTGGAGCAGGCGGCCGAGGGCTACGCCCGGATGATGGCCGGCGACGCCCGGTTCAGGATGGTCCTCACCGTCGACTGACCGGCGCCCGGGCGGACATCCTCGGCGCGGTCGCTGCCGCGGCTGTGCACGAAGGGGGTGTCCGTGCCCTCTGCATCCGGCACACTGTCCGGGTCGCCGTTCGGCGACCCGGACGGGGGAACGATGAGCACGGGTCGACGACGGGCCGTCAGGCCGCCGTCCCCTCCAGGCCGGTGGTCGCACGCCATGGGATGGGGTTCGGGCGCACTGCTCGCGCTGGTGGCGTGGGTCGGCCTCGTCGCCGTCGCGGTGACGAACGGACGGGAGGCGCGGCACGACGGGTCCGCCGGCCGCTGGCTGGTGACCGGCGCGGTCACGGTCGTCGCGGTCGCCTGCCTGCTGGTCGTGTTCGCGGCCGCGACCCGGGCCCGCGCCGCGATCCGCGGCACCGCGCCCCGACGGACACCGGGACGACGGCGCCTCGGCTAGGTCAGAAGACGGTGTAGCCGCCGTCGGCGACCAGCACCGACCCGGTGGAGAACGACGACGCGTCGCTGGCCAGGTAGACGACGCTGGGGGCGATCTCCTCCGGGGTGGAGTACCGCTGCATCGGCGCGTCCTCGATCCAGTTCGCCCGGAAGCGCGGCTCGTCGACGGGGGCCATCTCGGTCTTCACGTAGCCGGGGGCGATGGCGTTGACGCGGATGTTGTACGGCGCCCACTCGGCCGCCAGCGAGCGGGTCAGCTGGTGGACCGCCGCCTTGGAGGCGTTGTAGGCCGGCTGCCACTGCGGCCGGTTGACGATCAGCGCGGAGATCGAGCCGACGTTGACGATCGAGCCGCCGCCGGCCTCGATCATGTGCGGCGCCAGGGCCTTCGTCATCTTCCACAGGCCGGTCACGTTGACGTCGAAGACCTGGTCGAACTCCTCGTCGGGCACCTCCAGCGCCGGCCGGTGGAAGCAGATGCCGGCGTTGTTGACCAGCACGTCGATCCGGCCGTGCTCGGTGACGGAGACCTCCGCGATGCGGGCCACGTCGTCGGCCTTCGTGACGTCTCCGGTCACCACCGTCGTACGGCACCCGTGCTCCGCCGAGATGGCGGCGGCCGCCTCCTGGTTGAGGTCGTCGTGACGGCCGACCACGACGATGTCGGCGCCGGCCTGGGCGAGGGCGAAGGCGAACGCGCGGCCGAGGCCACGGTTCGCACCGGTGACGAGGGCGGTACGGCCCTCCAGGCTGAAGGGGTTCGAGGTCATGGCTGCACCCTGCCACGTCCCGCGGTCGGGCAGCAGGATGGCCCACCGCCGCGCTCCCTCGCCGAGGCGTCCCGTCCTGCGCGCCCTACCCCGCCGAGGCGTCCCGTCCTGCGCGCTCTACCCCGCCGAGGCGTCCCGTCCTGCGCGCGTTACCTCGCCGAGGCGTCTTGTTCTGCGCGAGCTGTGCCGTCCACCGGCTTGTGTGCCGCCACCAGGACGGCCATCCCCTGGCGGGTCCCCGTCCACAGCGCCGGCCCGCCGCCTACCCACTGGTCCCAGGCCCGGGCGAACGCCTGGGCGCGGGCGTCGGTCGTGCCCAGCACCGTGGGCACGGCGTGCCAGACCTCCGAGTCCGGTCCCAGCCACCCCATGGCGATACGCAGTCCCACGATGTTGTGCGGGCGAACCGTGATCACCCACCGCGGCACGACGTACCGCGGTGACACCAGTGGCGTGAGGACCTCATCGACCGCCTCGTCAAAGCACTGTGCCTCGCTCGCGCCCACACCTTCGAGCAGCTGGCGGTGCCCGAGGTGCCTCACCGCTCGAGAGTCGACCGACAGAGCGCCGACGGCGAAGAGCGCGTCCGCCACCGCACGGGCGACGGCTTCAGGATCAGGCCCCTCACCCAGGTGCTCCGCCACGAGGCAGCCTCGGTCGATGGCCACGACGGTCTGCAGGCCGAGGAGCGTCACGAGGATGAGCATGACGACGACCACCGGCGTCAGGTTGAGCAGGAAGGTCATGAGCGTCAGCACGAATCCGAGCGCGATCACAGGATGCGGCCGCCATGGGCTCGGTCGGCCAGGGGCCCTGGCCAGCTTCGGGCGTTCGAGCAGCGCACCGTCTTGGACCGGTTGACGCTGGGCCGGGATGAGCCCGACGGTGCTGCGCGTCCGTCGCTCGTCCATGGCGCGATGCTTGCACTCGGCAAGCCCCTTGCCCACCCCTGCTCCACAGACAGTTTTCTGCCTGTGGCTGCGGGTGACGCCGGCTGGATACATTGCGCACCTTGGACGGTCAGTCGGACCAGTCCACAATGCACGGGGGTGCGCCGGTGCGGTACAGCTTGCGTCACCGAACGGTGGCAACGGTGGTGGCCGTGCTGGCCTGCGTGTTGTCGGCCTGCTCTGGCAATGCAGCAAGCCCACGACCATTGCCATCCAGCAGTACGTCGTCGGGAACCTTGCAACCGACCGCGCGCTCGCCATCGCCATCCGGATCGTCTGAGGACGGCCGCTCGGATGATGCATCAGATAGAACACCTGTGATGCCAGCCGCGGCAAAGGGGACAGCGCCGCGTCCGCCATCGCCTTCGCTAAGTACTACGTCGAACTGATCAACTTCGCGATGCACTCTGGTCAGACCACGTCGCTGACCAATCTATGTCGGGGCTGCACCATTGCCGATGTCATTGCGGCAGGAATTGATCGCGTTTACGAACGTGATGGTCGTCTTGAAGGAAACGGCTGGCTGACCACCAGCGCGAGGTCACAAGCCACCCGACAGTGACATCTGACGCTCGTCCGTCAGCGGGTTCCATTACGCCACAACGGGCCTGTCGTCGACTGCGACAGCTGAGTCCGAGGGTTCCGGCAAGGCGAGGCGGTCGTATGGACTTCGTACTCATGCCGCAGTCCCTCTGGATGGGTCGTGCGGCGACTGGACGCCGTCGCGTGAAGGCCGGCGGCAATTACGGTTTCGCTGCTGCTGCTCTCGTTACTGCCCTGCGTTCCGGTTCCTGCACTTGGTAAACCGCCGCCACACATCAACGCCGGGCACTGGCCCTGACATGATCTGGGTCCAGGCGGCGAACAACATGCACGGCCCCCGTCACGCCGGCCCACCTGGCATCCCCGGCACCCCCGGGGCCCCCGGAAGCGGAGGCACCTCCCCCACCCACTTCGTCCCTCTCAACCTCGCCCCAGGCGCCTGCGACGGCCTCGACTCCCTCGCCATCTGCGGAGGCACGGCCCCTCTGTGCTCGGTGAACTCCACCGTCCTCGGCGGACAGATCCTGGGCGGCGGACGAGCCCCCGGCGGGTGCACCCCCGGCCCTGCGACGGCCGCCGTCGCCGGCGGGCCTCCCGCTCCACCTCAGGTGACACCCGGCGTGGCGCTCACGGCCCTGCGCGAGATCGGGTTGCCATCCCTGACGGTGCACACCCAGCCCGAGGACAAGACGCTGGTCAACTTCGCGACGATCTTCTACGCCGAGCCACAGCCGTTCACCCGCACCGTCACGCTCCTGGGGCAGTCGGTCCAGCTCGAGGCCACCCCGACGGCGTACGCCTGGAACTACGGCGACGGCACCGCGGAGACCACCGGGATGCCCGGCGCACCGTACCCGCGCACCGACGTCACCCATCTCTACCGGGACGCCCACCTGACCGTCAGCCCCCGTGTCGACGTCACCTACTCGGGGCGGTTCCGGGTCGCAGCCGGCGCCTGGCAGGACATCCCTGGCACGGTGACCATCACGGGTCCGAACACCTCCCTGCGCATCAGCGAGGCCACCCCGCTGCTCTCCGGCGCGCTCAGCTGACGGCGGCGCAGGCGGCGCCGAGACGCGCCGGCCGCACCCGGACGTAGCGAACGGGGACGGGCCCGCGCTGCTCGAGCGCGGTCCCGCCCCCGTCTCGTCATGCCGCCGACCCGGGTCGAGGGAGCCGTCGGCACGTCCAGGGGGGTGAGCTCAACCCACCGGCACCGCGATCGTCTGACCGACGGTCAGGCCCGGACCTGACATCGCGTTGAGCTCCTCGATCTGGTGCACCGTCTCCCGCACGTGGCCCGGACGGGCCACGTCGGCCGCGATGCCCCACAGGGTGTCTCCCGCGCCCACCTCCACGGTGCGCGTCGGGACCGGAGTGCCCGCCTCGCCGGTAGCCGCCGAGTGGGAACCGAAAACGGTCAGCGCGGAGAGCAGCACCGCCACGAGCAGGACGACGGCCACCAGGCGACCGCGACGCGTCAGTCGCACCGAGGGAGCCGGACGCCGCACGGCCTGACGCAACACGGCCGAGTGCGCGACCGCCGGGGGTCGACACGTGCCGACCGGCCGAGCGGCGGACACCAGACGGGGTGCGGGCCCTGGGAGGTCGCGGGCGGGTCGCGGAGGCATGACCGCATCCCGACGCGCCGCGGGGCGCACCCGGGCGGTCGTTCGACGGCGCGACGTCGTGCGCCGACGGGTAGAACCGGGGTGGATCGCGAGGGTGCTCATCTGAGACCTCCTGGGGAAGGAGCGGTACCGGTGGTCGTGCGGTGTGTCCATGAACCCGTTGTATCGGTGAGCGCCGACAGTTTCGGTCGACGTCCCCTCGAACAGGCGTTCGTTCGAACACATGTGCGACGTTAGGGCAGAGCCGGCACCGAGACAAGGGGGTGGGCGAACACCTGTTCGAACCGTTACCCGCGCGTCGGCGGCGACACGCCGTTCGAACAGATGTTTGAACACGATGCGGCCCGACCACTAGGTTGAGCCCCACGGTCCTGGGCGGCCGGCACGATCATCGGGGCACGGACACGACGGAGGGTCATCTCATGGCAGGTAAGCGCAAGGCGACCGAGACGGGTGCCTCAGGAGTGGCCGAGCTGCCCGACGGCCCCCCCGACGCGAGCGGACTCACGCCGCGCCAGCAGCGGGTCCTCACCGTCATCCGCGACTCCATCGAGCGCCGCGGATACCCGCCCAGCATGCGGGAGATCGGTGAACGGGTCGGGCTGACGAGCTCGTCGTCCGTCGCCCACCAGCTGCGGACCCTGGAGGAGAAGGGGTTCCTCAAGCGCGACCCGAACCGCCCCCGAGCCCTGTCGGTGTACACCGCGGCCGAGGACGTGGACGAGACCGGGGTCAACGACGCCATGCCGGTCGCGACGTACGTGCCCATGGTCGGTCGGATCGCGGCCGGCGGACCGATCCTGGCCGAGGAGCGCGTCGAGGAGATCATGCCGCTCCCCAAGAGCCTCGTCGGCGACGGCACCCTCTTCATGCTGGAGGTGCAGGGCGACTCGATGATCGAGGCTGCCATCTGCAACGGCGACTACGTGGTCATCCGGCAGCAGCCGGCCGCCGAGAACGGTGAGATCGTGGCGGCGATGCTGGACGGCGAGGCCACGGTCAAGACCTTCCAGCGCAAGAACGGCCAGGTGTGGCTGCTCCCGCACAACGCGGCGTACGACCCCATCGACGGGACCCACGCCACGATCCTGGGCAAGGTGACCGCGGTCCTGCGCCGCGTCTAGGCCACCGGGCCGCGTCCCGTCCGGTCGGGTCGGAGCTGTGGACGGGTGTGCACCTTCGACGTCGTCCGTCGGGGGTGAGCCGTACCCTGAGGCGACCACAGCCACCACCCGACCGGGGGACCCGTGCCCGTCCTGACGCCTCTCCGCCTGCTCGCCGCAGGCATCAGCCTCGCTCTCGCAGGGTTGACCCTCCCGGCCGGGGGCGCTGCCCAGGCGGCGGTCGCCACCGGTGAGACCACATCGTCGTCGCCCGTCGACGCCGTCTCGGCACAGCAGGCCCTGAACCAGGCGAAGTCGCTGTTCGCCGGGCGTTCCACCCGACGCGGGGTGCCCGCCGGCACGGCTGGGGCGCGCGACGCGACGCTCGTTCTGACCCGTCTGAGGCACGTGGCGACCCGCCTCTCCGCGGACGACCGTGCGGACGCCGAGGCCATCCTGGCGCGACCGACCTACCAGGGCACCCCCGCCGGTCCCTACGAGCACTCCTACACCGTGCCGGAGCAGCCCACCGTGTGCGACCTGGTCTGCGTGCACCGCGTGGGCACGACCAAGGACGCCACGACCAGCGGGTTCGCCGGCACCGTGGCGACCCAGATGAGCCGCGTCTGGACGACCGAGATCGACGACTACGGCTATCGACAGCCCCGCACCGACATCGCCCTGGCCGACAACGGCGGCGACGCACGCCTGGACGTCTACCTCCAGGACCTGCCCAGCGGGCTGTACGGGTACTGCGTGCCGGACACCGACGACGTCGTCACCTCGGGCTACTGCGTGCTGGACAACGACTACTCCTCGACCGAGTTCCCGCAGAACACGCCCCTGCAGAACCTCCAGGTCACCGCTGCCCACGAGTTCTTCCACGCCGTGCAGTTCTCCTACGACTCCTACGAGGACCCGTGGCTGGTGGAGGGCACCGCGGCGTGGATGGAGGACGAGGTGTACGACGGCGTCAACGACAACCGTCAGTACCTGGGGGCCAGCGCGCTCAGCGACCCCTACGTCCCCCTCGACTACAGCGACGACGGCTTCGCCCCGTACGGCGCCTGGCTGTTCTGGACGTTCCTGAGCGAGTGGTCGGGCCCGGGCGCCTCCGACGACGCCGACGTCGTGCGACAGGTGTGGGTGGCCGCGCGTGGGTCGCAGTACTCCACCGCCGCCCTGCAGCGGGTCCTGGTGGCCCGGGGCAGCAGCTTCCGCACCGCCTTCAGCACGTTCGGCACCTGGACCGCCAACCCGGCGCGGTACTTCTCGGAGGGGTCCGCCTACCGCACGGCCCGCCTGAGCGACTCCTACCGGCTGTCCTCGCGCAGCCGCACCACGGGCCGGGTCAGGACGAACGTCTCGCACATGGCCCACCGCTTCTACCGGTTCACCAACGGCTCCACGGGCCGCTGGCGCCTGCGCGTGTCGGTCAACATGGTCGCCCCCTCCCACGGGTCCGTGGCCCGGCTCGAGGTACACCGACGCGACGGAGGCCTGAAGGTGCTGGGCATCCCCCTGAACGCCGACGGCAACGGCGCCCGGGCCGTCGAGTTCCGCTCCTCGGTGGCCAGCTACGTCACCCTGGAGCTCGCGAACGCCAGCATCCGCTTCGACTGCGACCAGGGCACGTCGCAGTCCTGCCAGGGCGTCGGGCTCGACGACCGCCGCCCGGTGGTGCTCAGCGCGACGGCGGTGCGGTTCTAGGCGGGAGGATCGAGCGGGACCAGCAGCAGCGGTCCCCCGTCGTAGCGTCCCCCGTCGATGGCCAGCGCGCGACCACCGGCGTACGACAGCGGGCGGGTGACCTCGTGGGAGGGCTGACCGGTCAGCGATCCGATGATGCTGTGCCCGTGCACCAGCACCTTCCCGCCGTAGGTGTCCAGCATTCGCCCCACCTGCGCCGGGCCGTCGTCGCCCATGAAGTCGTAGCGGGCCGTGAGGTCGGCGAACAGGTCGAAGTGCGCCTGCGCGTTATTGCCGCCCAGGACACCGCCGACGGTCGCGTTGACCTCCTCGACCGTGCTCCCCCACGAAAGGTAGTGAGTGGTGTCGGAGTGCATCAGCAGGTGGTCGCCGACCAGCGCCAGGGACGGCAGCCCCCGCAGCCAGGCCACGTCGTCGTCGTCCAGCGCGTCCTGGTCCAGGCGTGACCCCCGTTGAGCAGCCACACCTCGTCGAAGCGCGTGCCAGGGAAGAGCCTCTCCCCCAGCATCAGGGACTCGTGGTTCCCCAGCAGCATGTGCACCCGGTCCGGCGCCTGCTGCATGAGCGAGCGGACGAGCCGCACCACGCCGATGCCGTCGGGGCCCCGGTCGACGAGGTCACCCAGGATCCACAACGACGCGTCCCCGCCCACCCAGCGCCCGTCGTCGAGCAGCCCTGCTCGCTCGAGCACGGAGCGCAGGTCCTCGAGATGACCGTGGACGTCGCTGATGACGTAGGTGCCTCCCATGCCCGACATCCTCGCAGGCCCGCTCAGGAAGCCAGTCTCTTGAGCGCCGACAGGACGACGGAGCGGTCGGTCGTCGACCACATCGGCGGCAGCGACGCTCGGAGGAAGCTGCCGTAGCGAGCGGTGACCAGCCGGGGGTCCAGGACCGCGACCACCCCCTTGTCGCTCGTGGTGCGGATGAGCCGGCCGGCTCCCTGAGCGAGCAGCAGCGCGGCGTGGGTGGCGGCCACCTGCATGAAGCCGTTGCCCCCGGCCTGGTCGGCGGCACGCTGGCGCGCGGACATCAGGGGGTCGTCGGGGCGCGGGAAGGGCACCCGGTCGATGAGCACGAGCTGACAGGTGTCGCCCGGGACGTCGAGCCCCTGCCAGAGGCTCAGCGTCCCGAACAGGCAGGTGTGCGGGTCCTCGGTGAACAGCCGGGCCAGCTCGGGCAGCTGCGCCTCGCCCTGGGCCAGGATGGTCAGGTGCGGAAGCCGCTCGCGCACGGCCTCCGCCGCCGCCTCCGCCGCCCGCCGGCTGGAGAACAGGCCGAGCGTCCGACCGTCGGCGGCGTCCACCAGGTCGACGATCTCGTGCATCTGGCGCGGCCCGAGCCCGTCGCGGCCGGGCGGGGGCAGGTCGCGGGCGACGTACAGGATGGCCTGGCGGGCGTAGTCGAACGGGGACCCGACATCGATCCCGCGCCACGGCTGACGGCCCTCGGCGTCGTCCTCCACCGGGCTGTCCGTCAGCGAGTGGTCGACCCGCTCGGACGGCTTGAGGCCCAAGGACGAGGCCACCGCCCCGAAGTCGCCGCCGAGCATGAGGGTGGCGCTGGTCAGCACGACGGTCTTGTCGCTCAGCAGCCGGTCGCGCAGGGGTCCCCACACCTGCAGGGGCGCCACGCAGAGCAGGTCCCCGCCGCGGCGCGCGTCCCGCTCCGAGAGCCAGAGCACGTCGTCCTGGGAGTGGGCGGCCATCCGCTCGGCGGTCGCGAAGATCTCCTGCACCGCGCCCTTGGCCTGGGTCCGCCCCGGGTCACCCTCGCCGTCCTTCGACTCCTTCGGGAACGCCGAGATGACCGACCGGGCGGCGTCGCGCACCAGCACCAGCGCATCGGCCAGGGCGCTGCCGGGGTCGTCGATGCGACCCGGGGCGACGTCGTCGAACGCCGCGCGCAGCGCCTCGGCCGCGTCGGCCAGGTCGTCGGCCTCGAGCCCCTCGACGTGACGCTGCGAGCGACGGGCGGCCCGGTCCACCTCCGGCACGGACAACTCGTCGGTCGCCGCCTGGGTCACCCGCGCGGCCAGCTCGTGCGCCTCGTCGATCACCACCACGTCGTACTCCGGGATCATCGGCACGCCCTCGATGGCGTCGATGGCCAGCAGCGAGTGGTTCGTGACGACCAGCTGGCTGCGGGCGGCCTTCTCCTTGGCCCGCTCGGCGAAGCACTCCTCCGCGAAGGGGCACTTGGTCGCCCCCAGGCACTCCCGGTGGTTGACCGAGACCTGCCGCCACACCTTGTCGGAGTGCTTGGGCGCCGAGTCCCGGTCCCCCGTGCCCTTCGTCCGGGTCTCCTCCTCCGCCCAGGACCGCAGCGCGAGCACCTCGGAGCCCATCGACCCCTCGGGCAGGCCGACCAGCGTGCCCTGGTCGTCCGGCACGCCCTCCCGGATCCGGTGCAGGCACGCGTAGTTCGAGCGACCCTTCAGCACCGCGTACGACGGGGCTGCTCTCCAGGACGTGCTCGGCGGCCTCGAGCAGGGCCGGGATGTCGCGCTCGACGAGCTGGTGCTGCAGGGCGAGGGTGGCGGTGGCGACGACGACGCGACGGTGGTGCAGCAGGGCCGGGACGAGGTAGCCCAAGGACTTGCCGGTGCCCGTGCCGGCCTGGACGAGCAGGTGCTCGGAGGACCGCATGGCCCGGGAGACCGCCTCGGCCATCTGGATCTGGCCGGGGCGCTCCTGGCCCCCCAGCGCCTCGACGGCGCCGGCCAGCACCTCGCGGACCCGGGAGGTGGCGCGGGCGTCGGTCGTGGGCACCGCAGCACCCTACCCAGCGGCGGGGACGCTTCCGGGCACCTCTCCACAGGCGGCGTCAGGTGAGCAGGCGGTCCGGGGTGAGGGGGAGGTCGCGCACCCGGGTCCCGGTGGCGTTGTACACCGCGTTGGCGACGGCCGCCGCCGTGCCGGTGATGCCGATCTCGCCGATCCCCTTGGCGCCCAGCGCGTTGGCGTGCTCGTCCTCCTCCTCCAGCCAGGACACGTCGATGTCGCCCACGTCGGCGTGCGAGGGGACGTGGTAGTCGGCCAGGTCGTGGGTGACCACGTGCCCGAGCCGGTGGTCCACGACGCTGTGCTCGTGCAGCGCCATCGACAGGCCCCACACCATGCCGCCGACGAGCTGGGAGCGGGCGGTGCGCGGGTTGACGATCCGGCCGGCCGAGAAGACCCCGACCATCCGCGGCACCCGGACCTCCCCGGTGTCCACGTCGACCCGGACCTCGACGAACTGGGCGCCGTAGGAGTGCGCCGCGTAGGAGCCCGTGTCGGGGTGCTCGGCGGCGGACGCCTCGGTGGTGGCGCCCGGCGAGGGGCGAGTCACCGTGCTCGCGCCGGAAGGCGCGCGCCGCCTCCAGCACGGCCGAGCCGTTCGAGGCCAGCCCGGCCGACCCGCCCTCGCCGGTGGCCATCGGCAGCTGGGTGTCGCCGATCTCGACGTGCACCTGGGCCAGCGGCAGGCCGAGGGCGTCCGCGGCGATCTGGGTCAGGGCGGTCCAGTTGCCGGTGCCGATGTCGGCGGCGCCGATGCGGACGGCGTAGTGCCCGTGGCCGCCGTAGGTCACCGAGGCGACCGACCCCGGCATCAGGTAGGCCGGGTACGTCGAGGAGGCCATCCCGACGCCGACCAGCCAGTTGCCCTCGCCTCCGCGAGCCGGGCAGCCCGCGCTGCTACCAGCCGAACCGGTCCGCGCCCCGGCCGCAGGCACTCGACGAGGTGGCGGCCCGACCACGGCAGTCCGGACTCCGGGTCGGCCTCGGGCTCGTTGCGGATCCGCAGCTCGACCGGGTCGAGCCCGGAGGCGACGGCCAGCTCGTCCATCGCGGACTCCAGCCCGAACATGCCCGGGCGCCTCGCCCGGGGCCCGCATCCACGACGGCACCGCCACGTCGAGGGGCACGAGCCGGTGGGTGGTACGGCGGGTGCCGGCGGCGTACATGCTCCGCGTGCCGACCGTGGTCTGCTCGGCGAACTCCTTGACCCGCGAGGTCTGCTCGACGGCGTCGTGGACCAGGGCGGTGATGCGGCCGTCCGCGTCGGCGCCGATGCGGAGCCGTTGCAGCGTCGGGGTGCGGTAGCCGACCAGGGTGAACATCTGCTGCCGGGTCAGCGCCAGCTTGACGGGGCGGCCGGGCAGCATCTGCGCCGCCATCACCGCGAGCACGTCGTGGGCGTGCGGCAGGCCCTTGGAGCCGAAGCCGCCGCCGACGTACGGCGAGATCACCCGCACGTCGTCCTTGGCCAGGCCGAAGAGCCCGGCGAGCACCCGGGCGACGCCGTGCGCGCCCTGCGTCGAGTCGTGCAGCGGTCACCCGGGGCCCGTCCTCCTCCCACAGCGCGATGCAGGCGTGCGGCTCCAGCGGGTTGTTGTGCTCCATCGGCGTGGTGTAGCGCTCGTCGACGAGGACCGGGGCCGCGCTCAGCGCGTCGTCCACGGCACCGTCCTCGGTGTCGGTCGGGTACGACGGGTTGACGTGCTCGGGCACGTAGAGGTCGGGGTGGTCCTCGCGCAGCCGGGTGTCGTGCTCGTGCACGTCGTAGGTCACCCGGACCAGCTCGGCGGCGTGCCGCGCGATCTCCGGGCGTCTCGGCGACCACGGCGCCGATGAGCTGGCCGCGGAACGCCACCCCGGCCGACTGCAGGATGGCCAGCTCGCCGTCGGAGGTGTCGGCCAGGGCGGGCGCGTTGAGGTGGGTCAGCACGAGGACGACGCCGTCGAGGGCCTCGGCCGCGCTGACGTCGACGTCGGCCACGCGTCCCCGGGCGACGGTGGCCTGGACCGGGTGCAGGTAGCGCGGCCCGACGACGTACTGCTCGTAGGCGTAGCGCGCGAGCCCGAGGACCTTGGCCTGGCCGTCGATGCGAGGCACCCCGGTGCCCGACCGACGGGTCGCTGGTCGATCAGCGTCATCCCCTGCCTCCTTCGGCCAGGCCGCGCAGGGTCCGGGTCACCAGGTTGCGGGCCAGCGGGACCTTGAAGCCGTTGTCCCGCAGCGGTCGGGCGGCCTCCAGCTCGGCCGCGGCGGCCAGCCGGAAGCTCTCCTCGGTGGCCGGCAGCCCCCGCAGGGTGTCCTCGGCCCGCGCGGCCCGCCAGGGTCGGTGGGCGACCCCGCCCAGGGCGATCCGCACGTCGCGGACCTCGCCGTCGTGCACGTCGAGGGCGGCGGCCACGGAGACCAGCGCGAAGGCGTACGACGCCCGGTCGCGCACCTTGCGGTAGGCCGAGGCGGCCGACCGGGCGAGGTCGGTGGCAGCTCGACGTGGGTGACGAGGTCGCCGGGCCGCAGCGTGGTGTCCCGGTCCGGCCGGTCGCCGGGCAGCCGGTGCAGGTCGCCCACGGGCATCCGTCGCTCGCCGTCGGTGCCGAGCACCACGACGGTGGCGTCCAGCGCCAGCAGGGCCGACGGCCAGGTCGGAGGGGTGGGTGGCCACGCAGTGCTCCGAGGCGCCGAGGATCGCGAGGTTGCGGTGGAAGCCCTCGAGGGCCGGGCAGCCCGGAGCCGGGCTCGCGCTTGTTGCACGGGGTGGTGACGTCCTGGAAGTAGACGCAGCGGGTGCGCTGCAGCAGGTTCCCGCCGGTGGTGGCCGCGTTGCGGATCTGGCCGGACGCGCCGGCGAGCAGCGCCTGGGACAGGGCGGGGTAGCGCCGGCGCACGGCGACGTCGGCGGCCAGGTCGCTGTTGCGGACCGCCGCGCCGATCCGCAGGCCGCCGTCCGTCGGTGGGCTCGACCTGGTCCAGCGGCAGCCCGCTCACGTCGACCAGCACGTCGGGGGTGGCGACGCCCAGCTTGAGGTGGTCGACCAGGTTGGTGCCGCCGGCGAGGTACACGGCACCCGCGCGGCCCGCTGACCGCGTCGACCGCCTCGGCGGCGACGAGGTCGCCTGCTCGTAGGCGAACGGCCTCACGCGGCACGCCCGCCGGTCGCGGCGACCTCGCGGATCGCGGCCACGATGTTGACGTAGGCGCCGCAGCGGCACAGGTTGCCGCTCATCCGCTCGCGGATCTCGTCGTCGGTGAGCGGCGACCGGGACCGTCCGGGTCGTGGCCCGGGTCGGTGACGTGGCTGGCGTGGCCGGCGGCGGCCTCCTCCAGCATGCCGACCGCGGAGCACACCTGGCCCGGCGTGCAGTAGCCGCACTGCAGGCCGTCGTGGTCGATGAACGCCTGCTGCACCGGGTGCAGGCGCTCGCCGACGCGTCAGCCCGGCGGAGGTGACCACCTCCGCGCCGTCCTTGGCGACCGCCAGCGTCAGGCAGGACAGCACCCGGCGGCCGTCGAGCAGGACGGTGCAGGCACCGCACTGGCCGTGGTCGCAGCCCTTCTTGGGCGAGGTGACCTACAGCCGGTCGCGCAGGGCGTCGAGCAGGGTGGTCCGGGGGTCCACTGGGACGGTCCGGGCGGTGCCGTCGACGGTCAGGGTGATGGTGGGGTCCGGCACGAGAGGTGCCTACCCGCCGGGCCGGTCGCGAAACCAGCCCGGTCCGGCCCGGGCGTGCAGGACGGGACGCCTCGCCGGGTCAGGCGCGCAGGACGGGACGCCTCGGCGGGGTCAGGCGCGCAGGACGGGACGCCTCGGCAGGCTGCTTCGGCGGGGTCAGGCGCGGCCGGCCGCGGGCGCCGCGGAGACGGCGTACGGCGCCAGCTCCCCGGCGAGGTCCTCGTGCACCCGGGCCCGCACCAGCGGTGCCCGTCGGCCGGTGTGCTCGATGGACTCGACCTCGCCGGACACGTGGATCTTGTTCAGCAGGTCGCCGCGGTCGTAGGGCAGCAGCGCCTCGACGCGGCACCCCCGGGTGCGGCAGGTCGGCCTCGACGGCCAGCAGCGCCTCGGCGATGCCCTCGCCCGTGCTTGGCGGAGACCACCACCGAGTGCGGCTCGCGCTGCCGCAGCCGCGCCAGGACCATCGGGTCGGCGGCGTCCGCCTTGTTGATGACCACCAGCTCGGGCACGCGGTCGGCGCCGATCTCGGCGAACACCTCGCGCACCGCGGCCAGCTGGCCCTCGGGGTCGGCGTGCGAGCCGTCCACGACGTGCAGCACCAGGTCGGCGTCGGCGACCTCCTCCAGCGTCGAGCGGAACGCCTCGACCAGCTGGTGGGGCAGGTGCCGGACGAAGCCGACCGTGTCCGACATCGTGTAGATCCGGCCGTCGGAGGTCGGTGGTCTTGCGGGTGGTCGGGTCCAGCGTCGCGAACAGCGAGTCCTCGACCAGCACGCCGGCGTCGGTCAGCCGGTTGAGCAGCGAGGACTTGCCGGCGTTGGTGTAGCCGGCGATCGCCACCGAGGGGATCTGGTGGCGGCGGCGGTCCGAGCGCTTGGTGTCGCGGGTGGTGCGCATGTGCTTCAGCTCGGCGCGGAGCTTGGCGATCTTGGTGTTGATGCGTCGCCGGTCGGTCTCGATCTTGGTCTCACCGGGACCACGGCCACCGATGCCGCCGCCCTGCGAGCCGACGCGGCCACCGGCCTGGCGGGACAGGTTGCCACCCCAGCCGCGCAGCCGCTGCTTCATGTAGTTCAGCTGGGCGAGCTCGACCTGGGCCTGGCCCTCGCGCGACTTCGCGTGCTGGGCGAAGATGTCGAGGATCAGCGCGGTCCGGTCGACGACCTTGACCTTGACCCGGTCCTCGAGGTTCCTCAGCTGGCTGGGCGCGAGCTCGCCGTCCAGGATCACGGTGTCGGCGCCGGTGGCCTGCACGATCTCCCGCAGCCCCTCGACCTTGCCGCGGCCGATGTACGTCGCCGGGTCCGGGCTCTGGCGGCGCTGGTAGAAGGCGTCGAGCACCGTCGAGCCCGCGGTCTCGGCCAGCAGGGCCAGCTCGGCCATGGAGTTCTCGGCGTCGGCGATCGACCCGTCGGTCCACACGCCCACCAGCACGACCCGCTCGAGCCGCAGCTGGCGGTACTCGACCTCGGTGATGTCCTCGAGCTCGGTGGACAGCCCGGCCACCCGGCGCAGGGCGTGGCGCTCGGCGAGGTCCTGTGAGCCGGTGGTCTCCGGGTCGTCCTCCGGGTCGGGGCCGTCAGGCGCGCCGCGGGCTCGTCGACCGCGGGCTCGTCGTCGTCCCAGTCCTCGGTCTCGAGGAGGGCGTCGTCCAGGTCGATCCGCGCGTCGCCCCCGGGGTCACCGGGGTGCGCACCGGCCGGGCCGGCGGGGAGGTCGCGCGCGTCGTCGGGGGAGGTCAGCAGGGCGGGGTCGTACTCGTGTGCGTTCGTCATGTCCACCAGGTCGAACGTCGGGGTCCCCGGGTCGATTCCCGGACGGGACCCATTAGACGCCCATCAGCGACGAGTTTCGACCGGGTTTCGCCTCGCAGTGCGTCCAGCAGCAGCGTCCCCTGCCGCCACGATCAGGACCGCCGGCCCGGTGAGCACCAGCCGGCCCTGCCGGGTCCAGGTGACCTCGAGCCGTCCACCCGGGACGTCGACCCGGTACGTCGTACCGGGCGGCTCGTCCAGGTCGGCGCCGTCGGCCAGCGCGGCCGCCACCATCACCGCGCAGGCGCCCGTGCCGCAGGACCGGGTCTCCCCCGAGCCCCGCTCGTGCACCCGCATCGCGACGTGCGCGGGCCCCCGGCGGACGACGAACTCCACGTTGACGCCGTCGGGGTACACCGCGGGGTCGTGGCCGGGCGGCCTCGCCCAGCGTGCCGGCGTCGTCGAGGGAGTCGACGAAGGCCACGGCGTGCGGGTTGCCCGTCGAGACGTGCAGCGCGGGCCAGGACCGGGTCCGCGACCGAGACCTCGCGTCTCGCCCCGGACCTCGGGAACTCCCATGTCGACGCTGACCGGGTCCCCGTCGAAGCTCAGCACCTTGGTGCCGCCGCGGGTGGCCACCGGCAGCGGCCGGGAGGGGTCGACGCCGTGGTGGTCGACCAGGTAGCGGCCGAAGACGCGGACGCCGTTGCCGCACATCTCCGAGACCGACCCGTCGGCGTTGCGGTAGTCCATGAACCACTCGGCCTCGCCGCGGGCCGCCACCGCGTCCGGGTCCTCGCTGGCCCGGGTGCGGACCACCCGCAGCACGCCGTCCGCGCCGATGCCGGCCCGCCGGTCGCAGAGGGCCGCGCACGCAGCCCGGGGCCGAGGTCGTCGAGGCGGGTGCCGTCCGGGTCGGGCAGCAGCACGAAGTCGTTCTCGGTGCCGTGCCCCTTGAGGAAGTCCACCCGCTGGCCGCACCCCCGCAGCGTACCGACCTAGGTTGAGGCCATGGCCAGGAAAGCGTCCGCTCCCCCCCGGCTGCGGGTGCGTGGCCTGGGCCGCACCTTCGGCCAGGTCAGCGTGGTCAGCGGCCTCGAGCTTCGACCTGCAGCGCGGGCAGGGCGGTCGCGCTGGTCGGCCGCAACGGAGCGGGTAAGTCGACGGTGCTGCGCTGCGTCAGCGCCTCCGACGTCCCCACCAGCGGCACGGTCGAGCTGGACGGACAGCCCGTGGACGAGCGCTCGCTGCAGACCCGTCGCGACATGGCCGTGGTGATGGACGACCTGGACTTCTTCCCCGACCTGTCGGTGGTCGAGCACCTCGACCTCTTCGCCCGGGCGCACGGGGTGGCCGACGCCGGAGGCGGTCGTCGACGCCGTGCTGCGCGAGGTCGGGCTGGTGCCGCAGTCCGCCCAGCTGCCCGGCACCCTGTCGTCCGGGCAGCGACGTCGGCTCGCGCTGGCCAGCGCCTTCGTGCGGCCCCGGCGGCTGCTCGTGCTCGACGAGCCGGAGGCCCGTCTGGACGAGGCCGGGGTGGCCTGGCTGACCGAGCGGCTGCTGCGGGAGAAGGCCGACGGGCTCGGCATCCTGTTCGCCAGCCACGACCCCGTGCTGACCCGGGCGGTGGCCGACCGGGTCCTCGACCTCGACGCGCACGCGGACGCCCGGTGAGCGACCCGGCAGGACCCGCCACCGGCAGCGGTCTGCGCGAGCTGCGGCAGCAGGTCCGGGTGTGGCGGCGCGGCCGGGCCGACACCCCGCTGCTCGAGGCGCGTCGGCGACGCCTACATCGTCGTGTTCGCCGTCGTGATGCTGGCCTCGATGGCGGTCAGCGTGGTCGTCAACGTCCGGCTGCAGACCAGCGACACCTGCACGCAGGCGGCCTGCCTCGACGCCCGCTCGGCCCTCCCGTGGCTCTTCGGAGCGGGGCTGGTGGGCGCGTGCCTCGCCGTGTCCCGGCTCTTCGGTCCGCTCCTGGTCTCGCCCGCCGTGGCCAGCTGGCTGCTGTCGGCCCCGGTCGACCGCACGGCCCTGCTGCGCCCCCGGCTGCTGGCCACCGGCGCGGTCGGGTTCCTCGTCGCGGGCGTGCTGGCCGCCGGCGCCTCCACGCTCGCCGGGTTCACCGGCTCGGAGGTCGTGGCGTACGCCGTGGTGGTGGCGGCCACCGCGGTCCTCGCGGTGGGCCTGGCCGCCCTGGGACAGGCCTACCGCCGCCGCTGGGCGCGGGTGCTGACCTGGGTGCTCGCCGCGGTGGTGTGGACCGGGCTCGTGGGGGTCACGCTGGACGCGGTGCCCGCCGCCGCGTCGGCGCCCCGCAGCGGGCAGGGCTGGACGGTGGCGGTCGTGGTCGCCGTGCTGCTCGCGGTGCTCGCGACCTGGCGGGCCCACGCCGCCCTGCCGCACGTCGGCCGGGACCTGCTCACCCCGGGCGGCACGCTGGTGCCCGGCCTGTCCGGGGCGCTGGCCAGCCTGGACTTCGCGCTGGTCTACGACATCCTCGTCGCCCGGTACTGGCGCTCGCGCAGCAGCGTGCGCGCGGTCCGGGGGCGGGGCACCGCCGCGGGCGCCCTGGTGTGGCGGGAGGTGGTCCGGCTGCGCCGCAGCCCCCAGGTGCTGCTGGTGCTGGCCGCGTCGGTCGTGGTGCCCTACCTCGGCGCGACGGTCGGCATCGGGGCGGCGGTGCTGCTGCTCGCCACCACGACCGGCTTCGTGGCCGGCACCGCGCTGTTCTCCTCCCTGCGGGTGCTGAGCCGTACCCCCAGCCTGGTGCGCTGCCTGCCGCTGTCCCCGACCGCGGTCCGCGGTGCCTGCCTGTCGGTCCCGGCCGCCGTCGTGGTGCTCTGGGCCCTGGCCTGCACGCCGGCGGTGCACGGCTCGCTGCACCGCTCCCTGGGCACGACCTGGGGCGAGAGCGCCGCATTGGCGACAGCGGTGGGCGTCACCGCGGTCACCGCCTCCGTGCGCTGGGTCAGCGGACGGCCCCCGAACTACCAGCTGCCCCTGGTGACCTCGCCGATGGGCGCGGTGCCGATCACCCTGTACCTCAGCGCGCTGCGGGGCTTCGACGCTCTGGTGCTGGGCGTGGCCCCGCTGCTCATCTCACCCACCACCGTCGGCGCCCAGGTCTCCCTGGGGCTCGACGCCGTGGTGCTGGCCGTGCTGGTCACCCTGCGCTGAGACCCGAACGAGCCGACACACGCAGGCTCAGTAGGCCGGGTGCACGACGAGCGCGGAGCCGCCCCCGCGTCGTACCGGCTCGGCGGTGGCCAGCAGCCGACCGTGCGGCCCGAACTCGATGGCCGTGGCCGCCCCGATCTCGGAGTTGCTGGTCAGCCCGTCGCCGTTCAGGGCCAGCTCGTGGCCCAGGCGCTCCAGCCCGGGTCCCCAGCGGTCGATGAACGCCTGCTCGGAGGTCACCGTGGCGGTGTTGCGCTGCGACCCGCGCGGAGCGGCGATCGCCTGCGGCAGCGACAGGCCGCGGTCGATGCGGTCGAAGATCAGCTGGGTGACCGTGGTGATGATGGTCGAGCCACCGGGAGAGCCCAGGGCCAGGAACGGCTTCCCGTCGCGCAGGATGATCGTCGGCGAGATCGAGGAGCGCGGCCGCTTGCCGGGCTGGATCCGGTTGGGGTCGGCCGGGTCGTACTCCGTGCTGAAGTCCGTCAGCTCGTTGTTGAGCAGGAAGCCGCGGCCGGGGACCAGCAGGCCGGACCCGCCGGTCTGCTCGATGGTGAGCGTGTACTCGACCACGTTGCCCCAGCGGTCGGTCACGGTCAGGTTGGTGGTCTCGACGTTCTCGGTGTCCCGCGTCGGGGAAGCCGCGGCCGTCGCGGGGGTGCCGCAGTCGCCGTCCGCGGTGAGCGCACCGGGATCGACGGGGGGCGTGAACGCCTGCGCCGGGTCGATGAGGCAGGCCCGCTCCCTCGCGAACCGGTCGGAGAGCAGCGTGCGCAGCGGTACGTCGACGTAGGCCGGGTCGCCCACGTAGGCACCCCGGTCGGCGAAGGCCAGCGCGGTCGCCTCCAGGTAGTGGTGCACGGCCTGCACGCCGGTCATCGCAGCCAGGTCGAACTGGCGCATGATCCCCAGCGACTCCCCGACCGTCGAGCCGCCGGAGGACGAGGGCGCCATGCCCCACACGCCGTAGCCCCGGTAGCCGACCCGGGTGGGACGGCGGCTGACGGCGCGGTAGTCCGCGAAGTCGGACGGCGCCAGGTAGCCGGCCGGCACCGGCAGGTCGGTGGTGGCGCTCTTCGGCGGGTTCCGCACCAGGGCGGAGATCTGGCGGGCGATCGGCCCACGGTAGAACGCCTGCACGCCCTGGCGGCCGAGCAGCCGGTAGGTCCGGGCCAGGTCCGGGTTGCGCAGCACGGACCCGACGGCGGGCGGCTGCCCGCCGGGCAGGAAGAGCCGGGGCGTGGTGGTGAAGGCCCGGAAGCGGTCGGCGTTGTCCGCGGTCTGCTCGTTGAAGGTGGCGTCGACCACGAAGCCACGCCGGGCCAGCCGCTCGGCCGGGGTCAGCGCCCGGGCCAGGCTGTAGGTGCCCCAGCGGCGCAGTGCGGTCGCCCAGGTGGCCGGGGTGCCGGGCACGCCGACCGACACGCCGCTGGTCACCAGGTCGGGGGTGAAGGGGTAGGGCTCGCCGGTGGCCGGGTCGATGAACGCGTCCCGCGGCATGGCCGCAGGAGCCGTCTCCCGACCGTCGAGGGAGTGCACGCTGCGGGTGCGGGCGTCGTAGTAGAGGAAGTAGCCGCCTCCGCCGAGGCCGGAGCTGTAGGGCTCGGTGACCCCGAGCGCCGCGGCGGCCGCGACGGCCGCGTCGACGGCGTTGCCGCCCGCCTTGAGCACGCGCAGGCCCGCCTGGTCGCCTCCGGGTCGACGGTGGCCACCGCTCCGCCGTAGCCCCGGCTGGTGGGCACCTTGGTGGTGTAGCGGCCGCGCCCCAGGAGACCCGTGCAGGACCAGCGGCACCGTCGGCGTGGCCGAGCACCGAGGTGCCCGTCGGTGCGGCGGGGTCGGCGCGGCCTGGGCCGGCGACGGCGCCGACCCCGGCGAGGACGGTCGCGCCGGCGACCCCCCACACGGCGAGCTGGCGGGCGGTCACGTTCAGCATGGGCACTCCCCTGGGTCCGATGAGCCGTCCCGGACGACCCCCGGGCCTGTTACCCAGGCCACACGACCTCAACCGCCCGCTCGAGCACGGCGGGGTCCAGGCCGTCGACCCACGGCACCCGCGGGTCCTTGTCGAACCAGGCGGCCTGCCGTCGGGCGAAGCGCCGGGTGCCGGTGACGGTCCGCTCGAAGGCCTCCTGCTCGCTCAGCCGGCCGTCGAGGAACGCCAGCACCTGCTGGTAGCCCAGCGCCCGCTGCGCCGTACGCCCCTCGCGCAGCCCGGCGTCGGCCAGCCGCCGCACCTCCTCGACCAGCCCGGCGTCCCACATGGCCCGCACCCGGCGCTCGATGCGCTCGGCGAGGACCTCGCGCGGGACCCGCACCCCGACCTGGACCACGCGGTCGAAGACGTACGCCGGTGGCGGCAGCGTGCTCGCGAACGGGCGCCCCGTCAGCGTCACCACCTCCAGGGCCCGGACCACGCGCCGGCAGTTGGCCGGGCGCGATGTCCTCGGCCGCCGCGGGGTCCAGGACGGCCAGCCGCTGGTGCAGGGCCGCCGGCCCCCGCTCGGCCAGCTGGTCCTCCAGCGCGGCTCGCAGCGTCGGGTCGGTGCCCGGGAACTCGAAGGCGTCGAGGACGGCGCGGGTGTAGAGCGCGGAGCCGCCCACCAGCACCGGCATCACCCCGCGCCGGCGGCAGTCGGTCGACCACGTCGCGGGCCAGGACCTGGAACTGCGCGACCGTCGCCGGCTCCCGGCACGTCGAGCAGGTCGAGCAGGTGGTGCGGCACGCCCCGGCGCTCGCTCGGCGGCCAGCTTGGCCGTGCCGATGTCCATGCCGCGGTAGACCTGCATCGCGTCGGTGTTGACGACCTCTCCGCCCAGGCGCCGCGCGAGCCCCAGCGGAGAGGTCGGTCTTGCCGGCCGCGGTGGACCCGACCACCGCCACCACGGGCGGCGTGCCCGGTCCGTCGGCGGGCCGGGCCGGGGGCCGTCGGCGGTCGTCTCGGGGGGCATGGGGCCGAGTCTGGCAAAGTGGAGGGGACCACCCGTCCCCGGGAGCGAAGGAGCACGACGATGGGTTTCCTCGACAAGGCCAAGAAGTCGCTCAGCAAGGCGGTCGACCAGCACGGCGACAGCATCGGCAAGGGGGCCGACCAGCTGGGTCGCACCCTGAACGCCCGCACCGGCGGCAAGCACGCCGACAAGATCGCCAAGGGCACGGCGCAGCTCAAGAAGGGCCTCGACGGCCTGGACGGCAAGAACGACGACTTCCGCCAGCGGTGAGCCGCGGTTACGCCGGTCCGGCCCGCGGGTACCCCGAGCACGGTGACCGACGCACGAGCCCTCCCGCGACGACGCCCCACCGGACCGGGCAACCCCCGCGGTCCCGCCGGGCCCGACGCCCCGGCGCCGCCCGGCGGCCCGCTGCGCAGCGACGCACCGCAGGGCGCCGACGAGCCCGGGCGGCCCCGATCGACCCCGGCTCCGGACCGCGAGTCCGAACGGCACCCGGGCACCGCCGACGACGCGGCCCCGGGTCGGACGACGGCACCCCGGTCGGCCAGGCCCCCGAGCCCACGCGCCGACGGGGAGATCCACCCCGCCTCCCAGGCCGAGGCCGTCAACGAGGAGCTGCAGGAGGAGAACGCCGAGACCGCGCTCGACCAGCCCTCCGACGGCTCCGGCGGCGAGTGAGGGCCCGCGAGTCCCGAGCCGCAGGAGTCCGACCGCCGGTCGGGTCGACGGGTTCCACGGAGCCGGCGGAGTCCCCCACCGACCTGCCGGGCCTCGACCCCGACGAGTTCGTCGGAGCCGCACCCGCCGGCGAGGACGACCCGCAGGGGTTCGTCTCGCAGGACCAGTCCACCGCCGAGCCGCACGGCACGGCCGAGCCCGCCGAGCCGACCGCCCGACCGACCCGACCGACGAGCCCAGCGAGGACGACGCATGACCGACGACCAGTCCCCGAGCCTCCCGGCCGACGACGGCCACGAGACCGTCAACCGCGAGTCGCACCCCAACGCCGGCGGGCCCGGAGGGGCTCGCCGGCGACATGGGGCTGAGCAGCGAGCGACACGGACCCTTCGAGGGCATCGAGGGCACCGGCAGCGCGGCCTCCGCCGCGGAGACCACCGACGGCGAGACGGCCACCATCGAACCGGGTGAGGACGGGTCCTCGCTGGACGACCCGGTCGACCTCGACAAGCCCGACGAGACGGCGCGCGCCACCAACGTCGACCGCACCGTCGGCGAGGTGCAGCCCGACCCCATCCCCGAGTCCGGCAAGCACTCGTTCGACCCGAGCCGCAACCCTCGGCACTGAGCACCCCGGTGCCGTCCACCTGACCGCGGACCTGCTGGTCCCGCTCGCGCCGTGAGCCACGACTTCGTGGTCGTCCCGGCGACGTACCTGTTCCTGCTGCGCCCGGCTCCCATGCCCGGCGGGCGGGAGGTGCTCCTGCAGCTGCGGCGCGGCACCGGCTACATGGACGACCACTGGGCCGCCGCGGTGGCCGGGCACGTGGAGGCGCGGCGAGTCCGTGCACGACGCCGCGCTGCGGGAGGCGGCCGAGGAGGTCGGCGTGCGCGACGTCGGCGCTGGAGCCGTGGTGCGTGCTGCAGCGCACCGGCGCCACCGGTCTGGCCGTCGACGAGCGGGTGGACTACTTCTTCACCGCCACGGCCTGGGCGGGACGCCGACGCATCATGGAGCCGGACAAGTGCGCCGACCTGCGCTGGTTCAACCTCGAGGCGCTGCCCACCGGGCCGCACCCGGTGGTGCCCCACGAGCTGCGGGTGCTGGACACGCTACGAGCGGGCCGGGCGCCCGCGTTCCTCTCGGTCGGCTTCTGAGGCCGAGGCGTCCCGTCCTGTGCGGCGCGGACGCCGGAACCGGAGGCCGCCGGGGTCGTGGAGGTCGCAGCCGCAGCCGCGTCGCCGGCGCGAGCGGTGCGGGCACGCCGACCGTGGGCAGCCCCAGCGACACCCCGGTCGCCCCGGTGCCGACGCCGCGGAAGGAGGTGCGGGCCTCCCACGCGTCACCCGCCCGGGTCCGCCGTACGGTGCGGACGGGGCCGTCGGCGACCAGGTGGTGGGGTGCGGCGTAGGTGACCTCGACCTCGCACCACGTCGCCCGGGCGTACGTCGACCGGGTCGGCCGTCCGGGCCGACGGCCGCGAAGTGCACCAGCCGGTTGTCGCGCGCGCGACCCGACAGCCGGTGGGTGGCCGGGTCCTTGCGGCCCTCGCCCTCGGCCACCATCAGCTCGACCGTGCGGCCGACCAGCCGCTTGCTCTCGGCCCAGGCCACGTCGTTGGCCAGCGCGGCCAGCCGCTGGTAGCGCTCCTGCACGACGGCCTTCGGCACCTGGTCCGGCAGCGTCGCGGCCGGCGTGCCCGGGCGCTTGGAGTACTGGAAGGTGAACGCGCCGGCGAAGCGGGCCGCCTCCACGACGTCGAGCGTCTGCTGGAAGTCGGCCTCGGTCTCGCCGGGGAAGCCGACGATGATGTCGGTGGTGATCGCGGCCTCCGGCATCGCCGCCCGGACCCGGTCGATGATGCCGAGGAACCGGTCCTGCCGGTAGGAGCGCCGCATCCGGCTGCAGCACCGCGTCCGAGCCGGACTGCAGCGGCATGTGCAGCGAGGGCATCACCGTGGGGGTCTCGGCCATCGCCTCGATGACGTCGTCGGTGAACTCCGCCGGGTGCGGGCTGGTGAAGCGGACCCGCTCCAGGCCCTCGACCCGCCGCAGGCCCGGAGCAGCGAGGAGAAGGCCAGCCGGTCCCCGAACTCGACGCCGTAGGCGTTGACGTTCTGCCCCAGCAGCGTGACCTCGCTGACGCCCTCGGCCACCAGGGCCTCGATCTCGGCCAGGACGTCGCCGGGGCGGCGGTCCCGCTCCTTGCCGCGCAGGGCCGGCACGATGCAGAACGTGCAGGTGTTGTTGCACCCCACCGAGATCGACACCCAGGCGGCGTACGCCGACTCGCGCTTGGTGGGCAGCGTGGAGGGGAAGACCTCGAGCGACTCCAGGATCTCGACCTGGGCCTCGTCGGCCACCCGGGCCCGCTCCAGCAGCACCGGCAGCGAGCCGATGTTGTGGGTGCCGAAGACGACGTCGACCCACGGCGCGCGGCGGGTGATCTCGCTGCGGTCCTTCTGGGCCAGGCAGCCGCCCACGGCGATCTGCATGCCGGGGTGCGCGGCCTTGACCGGGGCCAGGTGGCCCAGGTTGCCGTAGAGCTTGTTGTCGGCGTTCTCCCGCACCGCGCAGGTGTTGAACACCACCACGTCCGCCTGCGTCTCGGCGGACGAGGCGACGTACCCGGCAGCCTCCAGCAGCCCGGTCAGGCGCTCGGAGTCGTGCACGTTCATCTGGCACCCGTAGGTGCGGACCTCGTAGGTGCGGGGGGCGGCCGTCACGGGCGTCGCGGCGCCGCGCGTGCGTGTCGTGTGTCGTGTGTGTCATCGCAGGCCGAGTCTAGGTGCCGCCGCGGCCGCGGCCGGCGCTACCCGCGGCGCGGGGGCAGCGTGCGCCCCGGGCCCGTCGTCCCCCGGGGTGGAGGGCAGCGCGGGCGTGACGTCGGCGAGGTCGGCGGGGGTAGCAGGCTCGGTGCTGGACGGGCTGGCGGGCTTGGTGGCGGACCGGTCGCCGCTGTCCTTGCCTACGGAGCCTTCTTCGCGGCCGCGTTCTTCGTGGGCGAGGCTTCTTGGGCGGCCTTCTTCGCTGACGCCTTCTTCGCCGACGCCTCCTCGGCCGCGCCCTTCTCGGCCGACGCCTTCTCGGCCGACGCCTTCTTGGGCGGACGCCTTCTTGGCCGACGACTTCTCGGCCGGGGCCTTCTGGGCCGGCGCCTTCTGGGCCGGCGCCTTCTGGGTCGGGGTCTTCTCCCGCGGCGTCCCGGGTCGCGGCGCCGGCGGGGTCGTCGGCAGCCAGGACCTGCGGGGGCCCGGCCGGGCGGACGGCGGTCTCCTTGGGCCGGGCGACCTGCGGTCTCCCCGGCCGGTGTTCCGGGGGTCGGCCTCGTGGGCGCGTTCCTCCGTACGGGCGACGTCCTCGCCCTCGCCTTCCCGGCCGACGTCCGCCCCGACCCGGCCACCGCCTGCGGCGGACCGGACGCCTCCACCGGCGGTGAGGCGGTCGGTGACCGCTGCGTCGGGGCCTTGGGCGAGGCGCTGCGTCCGGCGACCGCACCGACGGCGTCCGCGGCCGCGCCCACCGCGGCACGTCCGACCTGTCCCACGACCATGGCGCCGATGGCGGCCGCACCCCGGGCCTGGTCGACGGCCTTGCCGACCGAGCCCGCCGGGTGCGCCACGGCGTCGAGGGCGACGTCCTTCAGCCTGCTGACGGGGTTCCTGCTGCGAGCCATGGAGGCGTCCTTCGGGTCGGGAAGCGGGATCGGTGGACCGGTGGGCCGAGACCAGCGTCGCCGGAGCGGTGCACGGTCCCCGACCACTACCCACCTCGGGGCGGTTCAGGCCCTCAGCGGGCCGTCTCGGTGGCCCGGGACTCGCGGATGACGGTGACCTTGATCTGGCCCGGGTAGGTCAGCTCCTGCTCGATCTGCTTGGCGATGTCGCGGGCCAGCAGCTGCGCCGCGAGGTCGTCCACCACGTCGGGGGCCACCATCACCCGTACGTCGCGGCCGGCCTGCATGGCGAAGACCTTCTCCACCCCGGGCTTGGCCATGGCGATCTCCTCCAAGCCGGTGCAGCCGTTCGACGTACACCTCCAGGGACTCGCGCCGGGCGCCCGGCCGGCCGCCACTCATGGCGTCAGCCGCCTGGGTCAGCACCGCCTCCACCGTGCGGGGCTCGACCTCGTTGTGGTGCGCCTCGATCGCGTGCACGACGTCCGGCGTGCTCCCCGTGCCGGCGCGCCAGCTCGGCGCCGACCAGGGCGTGCGAGCCCTCGACCTCGTGGGTGAGCGCCTTGCCGATGTCGTGCAGGAAGGCCCCCCGCACGCAGACGGCGCGTCCCACGCCCAGCTCGTCGGCCAGCAGGCCCGCGGCGTGCGCTGACTCCACGAGGTGACCCAGCACGTTCTGGCCGTAGGAGGTGCGGTAGCGCAGCCGTCCCAGGGTCAGCAGCAGCTCGGGGTGCAGGTCGGTGATGCCCACCTCCAGGGCGGCGTCCTCCCCGGCCCGCCGGCACAGGGCCTCGACCTCCAGGGCGCTGCGGGCGTGCACCTCCTCGATGCGGCTGGGGTGGATCCGGCCGTCGCCGATCAGCTCCTCCAGCGTCAGCCGGGCGACCTCGCGGCGGATCGGGTCGAAGCAGCTGAGCACGACCGCCTCGGGGGTGTCGTCGATGACGAGGTTGACCCCGGTGACCTGCTCGAAGGACCGGATGTTGCGGCCCTCCCGGCCGATGATGCGGCCCTTCATGTCCTCGGTGGCCAGGTGCACCACCGACACCACGCTCTCGCGGTCTGGTGGGAGGCCAACCGGCTGGATGGCGGTGGCGACGATCGCGCGGGCGCGCTGGCTCGGCCTCCTGCTCGGCGGACCGCTCGATGGCCCGTGCGCTGATCGCCGCCTGACGGTGGGCCTCCGCCTCGACGGAGGCGACGACCTCGGCCCGGGCGTCGGCGGCGGTCAGGCCGGCCAGGTGCTCCACGGCGCGGCGGTGCTGCTCCTCCGCGGCGACGACGGCGGCGGCCCGCTCGGCCAGCGTGCGTGCCTCTGGTCGAGCCGGTCCTCCCGCTCCACCAGGCGGTGCTCCCGGTGCTCGATGTCCACCCGCTGCTCGTGCAGGTCCTGCTGCTGCTGGACCCAGGTGACGACGGAGCCGTCGGCCGCGTCCTCGGCCGGGACCGGCACCGATGAGGCGACCGGGGAGGCGGGGGAGGCGGAGGCGCCGGAGGAGGACGACCTGACCGGGGAGGAGGGCGGGGCCACGGAGGACCGGGGGCCCGCGGTACGTCGGCCCAGGAGCACGGCGGCCACGACCCCGACGACGAGCAGCCCCACGGCCGCCAGCAGGACGAGGAGGATCTCGACGGGGCCGATCGCGAGCACCTCCTGCGGGGTACCGGGCGACAGCACGACCGAGGCTCCTGTTCCCCGCGCTGTGAGCCCTCCCAGGGCGCGCGGACCGACCTGTGGACCCGAGGCTAGGTGGCGACCCCCGACCGGTCAAGAAGCGCAGACGCTCACTCCGGGCCGAGGTCGTCGGTGTCGTGACCGTGCCGCCGCGAGCTCCTCGCGGACCACCCGGAAGCACACCCCGGCGGGATAGCCCTTGCGGGCCAGCATGCCCGGTGAGCCGACGCACCGCGACGTCGCGGTCCAGCCGGGCCACCGTGCGCAGCTTGCGGCGGACCAGCCCCCGCGCGGCCTCCAGCCTCGTCGTCGGGGTCGACCTCGTCCAGGGCGGTCGCGGGCCACCTCGTCGTCGATGCCCTTGCGCCGCAGCTCCTGGGCCAGGGCCCGCCGCGCCAGGCCCTTGCCGGGCTGGCGCGGACTGCACCCAGGCCCGGGCGAAGGCCTGGTCGTCGACGAGCCCGACCTCCTCGAACCGGTCCAGCAGCCGGTCGGCCACCGCGTCGGGCACCCCCTTGCGGGCCAGCTTGGTGCTCAGCTCGGACCGGCTGCGCGCCGCCCCGGTCAGCTGGTCGAGCAGGATCTTGCGGGCCACCGCCTCGTGGTCGGCCGGCGGTCCGAGGGCGTCCTCGTCCGGCGGGGTCGCCGGCGCGGGACCGCCCGCCTGGACCTCTGGGAGGAAAGGGCCAGACGGGCGGCGTCCGGAGCGGAGGCCCCCGAGGACGGATGCGACTGCGGCGACACGGAGCTCAGAAGTCGATGCCCGTCGGCTCCGGCAGGGCGACGACCTGTTCCTCGTCGACCTGCGGACCGACCCGAGCTTCTCGAGGATCCTCTTCTCCAGCTCGTTGGCGAGGTCGGGGTTGTCCCGCAGGAAGGTGCGGGAGTTCTCCTTGCCCTGGCCGAGCTGGTCGCCCTCGTAGGTGTACCAGGCGCCGGCCTTGCGGACCAGCCCCGCGTCGACGCCCACGTCGATCAGGCCACCCTCGCGGCTGATGCCCTGGCCGTACATGATGTCGAACTCGGCCTGCTTGAACGGCGGGGCGACCTTGTTCTTCACGACCTTGATGCGGGTCCGGTTGCCGACCATCTCCTGGCCGTCCTTGAGCGTCTCGATGCGGCGCACGTCGAGGCGGACCGAGGCGTAGAACTTCAGCGCGCGGCCACCGGTGGTCGTCTCGGGGGAGCCGAACATCACGCCGATCTTCTCGCGCAGCTGGTTGATGAAGATCATCGTGGTGCCGGCGCCGTTGAGGGCACCGGTCATCTTGCGCAGCGCCTGGCTCATCAGCCGGGCCTGCAGGCCGACGTGGCTGTCGCCCATCTCGCCCTCGATCTCGGCGCGGGGCACCAGCGCGGCGACCGAGTCGATGACGATGAGGTCGAGCGCCCCGGAGCGGACCAGCATGTCCGCGATCTCCAGCGCCTGCTCCCCCGAGTCGGGCTGCGAGACCAGCAGCGCGTCGGTGTCGACCCCGAGCGCCTTGGCGTAGTCCGGGTCGAGCGCGTGCTCGGCGTCGATGAACGCCACGATGCCGCCGGCCCGCTGGGCGTTGGCGACCGCGTGCAGCGCCACCGTCGTCTTGCCCGAGGACTCCGGACCGTAGATCTCCACCACGCGACCGCGCGGGAGACCTCCGATGCCCGAGCGCCACGTCGAGCGCGATCGCGCCCGTCGGGATGACCTCGAGCGCCGCCCGGGTCTCCTCGCCCAGTCGCATGACCGAGCCCTTGCCGAACTGCCTCTCGATGTTGGCGAGGGCGGCGTCCAGCGCCTTGTCGCGATCTCCACCAGCCATGGTCGTCCGTCCGTCTGTCCGCCTCGATGCGGATCCTGGTTTCTTGTTCATCGCCACCGACACTAGAAGGGACCTCCGACAGTCTCACGAGCCCGATGTCGCGCCCTGGGGACAACTCCCCCGGGCCGGCGACCTGTTCGTCGCTCCGACGGTATCCCGAACACCTGTTCGATCAGGGACGTGACACGCCGGGCGCGTCACGGCGTCCCCGGCGACGCCGCAGGAGCGAGGCCGCGGCGACCACGAGGGCGACCAGCACCACGAGCAGCAGCCACAGCCCGAGTAGGACCGGTTCAGCAGCCACGGGTCGTCCGAGCGGGCCCCGAAGCGGCCCAGGACGGGCACGGCCAGCAGGGTGAGCGAGCCCAGGACCACGAGACCGGCCACGACCGGCGCGCGGGACCACTCCGGCAGCCGGGGGACGGCGAGCGCGCCCACCACGACCACCAGCGGGCCGAGGACGACGTCGTGGGCGATCACCCCGCCGGCGAGGAACACCACGATGTTCACCAGGTCGGGCAGGTCCGGGCGCTCGTCCAGCAGCAGGTGCCACGCACCGACCAGCACCAGCAGCACGCCGACGCCGCCGAGCAGCAGCCGGGCGACCCGCATCAGACGACCTCGATCCGGGTCAGCCACTTGGTCTGCAGCACCCCGGGCCGGTTGGGCGCGATGAGCCGGGCCGGGTAGCCGTGGTCGATGCTCAGCGCCGACCCGTTCAGCCCCAGGGCGACCAGCGTCAGCGCGTCGTCGGCGAGGTTGCCGCGGACCTCCGAGCGGCCGAACGCGCCCGAGCGCTGCAGCGAGGTCACCCGGACCGTGGACCCGCGCGGGGCCCCGACCAGGTCCAGCAGGTCACGCAGGCGGACGCCGGTCCAGTCCCCCGACGCGCTCCAGCCCTCGACGCAGGCGATCGGCAGCCTCTCGGTGCGCTGGGGCAGCGCCTTCAGGTCGGCCAGCGAGAGCGACCGGGTGGTGCCCCCGTGCACCACCTCCAGCGCGTACGTCGGTGCGAGGGCGGTGCTGACCACCCCGGCCCGCCGCGCCGACTTGGTGATCGGCACGTCCTGCGGCCCGCTGCCGTCGTGGGTCTCGAAGATCGACACCCGTCGCAGCCAGGGCACCGTCCCGCCGGCGACCGCGAGCACCGCGAGACCGGAGGCGCCCAGCGCCGTGCGCACCAGGCCGCGACGGGTCAGTCCGACCCCCGGTCGCTCACCGTCCTCGATCGGCCGGGCGTACGCCGAGCGGATGACCGGGAGCTTCACGGCCAGGTGGATGGCCAGGGCGCCGATGGCCACCCAGGCCACGGCGTAGTGCGTCGAGCGGAAGGAGAACGACCAGGGGTACCACTGGGTGGTGTTGGCGACCCCGATCACGAGCTGGAAGATCGCGGCCGCCACCAGCAGCAGGATCGAGACCCGCTCCAGCAGGTGCAGCACCAGGCTCCGTACCCGGTCGACCGGGACCGCGGCGAACAGCTTCGGGTAGACGGCGTACAGCTTGACCAGCAGCAGCGGCACCATCGCCGTGCCGCTGAGGTAGTGCAGCCCCTGGGTGACCCGGTAGATCCACACCGGCCGGGTGGGGATGGTCAGCCATGCCGGCTGGTCCTGGTAGAGGTGGCTCCACAGCCCCGTCAGGAAGGCCACGGTGAAGCAGATCCCGAGCGCCGTGCCGACGCGGGCGGCGACCTCGGGGCCGCGCAGGCTCGAGGTGAAGTCCTCCTCGCGCGGCGCCGCTGGGCGGCGCATCAGGACGGCCCGGTGCGAGCCCACAGTCGTGCGAAGCGGGTGCCGGGAGCCGCGAGGGCGGCGAGCGCTGCGTCGTGCGCGGTGTCCACGTCGTTGATCGTAGTCGTCCCCGCCACCCGCGCGCCGGCGTTCTCCAGGGCTGCCCGGGTGTCGGCGCAGGTCCGGGACGTGGACATCGGCACCCCGGCGAGCGCCGCGGCGAACACCGGGTCGGTGAGCGCCAGGACCCACCAGCCGCCGTCCTCGGCCGGGCCCAGGACGGCGTCGTTGCCCACGCCGACCTCGGTCGCCACCGCAGCCAGGTCGGCGGCGGCCAGGTGCGGGGTGTCCATGCCGATCTGCACCACGGGGACGCCCGCCGCCCGCGCGGCGTCCTCGTGCGCGTGCACCAGCCGCCGCGCGAAGGAGTCGCCACGCTGCGGGTGGACCGTCCAGCCCCCCACCCGCTCGGCCAGCCGCTCGCCCAGCTCCTCGCCCCGCACCGCCGCGGACAGGTCCCCGGCCAGCGCCAGGTGCCGCCGCCCGGGCCCGTCGAACACGGCCTCGCACACGTCGAGGGTGTCCAGGATGCTCGCCGCGGCCAGGGCGGCGGCGACGTCGTCGCCCACCAGCGCCCCGAGCCGGGTCTTGACCTGTCCGGCGACCGGGGCCTTGGCCATCACGAGCACCGCGGCCGGGCTCACGTCAGCACCCGGGCGAAGTCACGGGCCGCCCGGATGGTGCCCCGCACCGAGCCGGAGACCTTGGAGCGGGTGCCCTCGGCCCGTGGGTGGTAGGCGACGTCGCGCTCGGTGATCCGCCAGCCGGCTCGCTGGGCCCGCTGCAGGAGCTCGACGGGGTAGCCGAAGCGACGGTCCTGCACGCCGAGCTCGAGCAGGGCCTCACGCCGGCACACCCGCATGGGGGCGATGTCGTGCACCGGCAGGCCGGTGCGGCGACGCAGCCACCACAGCACCAGCCGGTTGCCGGCGCGCGCGTGCCACGGCCAGACCCCGCGCCGCACGGGCCGACGGCGGCCCGTGGCCAGGTCGGCCTCACCGGAGCGGACCTCGCTCCAGCAGGGGCAGCAGGTCGTCGGGGTCGAACGAGCCGTCGCCGTCCATCACGGCCAGGTGCTCCGCGGTGGCGGCCTCGACCCCGGCGTGCACCGCGGCGCCGTACCCGGGCCGGGACTCGGTCACCACCCGCGCGCCGAGGCTGCGGGCGACCTCGGCGGTGTCGTCGCCGGAGCCGTTGTCGACCACGATCACGGCGAAGGCCTCGGGGATGCGCGGGAGCAGCAGCCGCAGGGCCGGGCCCTCGTCCTTGCAGGGCAGCACGAGGTCGCAGGACGCTGCGGGGCATGGCGCCACCGTAGGCGATCGGCCCTGGGGGTCTCACCCTAGGCTTCGCGCCATGACGCCGACGAGCGACGCCGGCCGCGCGCACCCGGCGGCTCTCGGGCGCCGGGTGGGGGCTGCTCGCGGCGTCGGTGCTGATGGTGCTGGCGATGGCGGTGCCCGCGGTGACGGGCTGGAACGTGCGGGTCAACAGCTTCCCGCCGCTGCACGCGGAGTGGGACCCGCGCGTCGGCTGGGGCACGCTGCCCGCCGTGCTGCTGGCCGTGCTGGTGGTCCGCCACGCGGTCGACGTCGCCGAGCGCCTGCCCTGGCGGTGGCTGCTGCTGGCCACCTTCGTGGCGGGGCTGGCCTGGATGCTCGCGCTGGCCTTCGTCGACGGCTCCCACGGGGTGAGCTCGATCCTGGGCGAGCCGTACGAGTACCTGCGGACCGCCCGTCGTACGACGGACCTGCACGCGACCCTGCAGGAGTACGTCAGCCGCATCCCCTACGCCGCCATCCCGCGCAACTGGCCGGTGCACGTGGCCGGGCACCCCGCCGGGGCGCTGGTGTTCTTCGTCGTCCTGGTGCGCCTGGACCTCGGCAGCGGCTTCGCGGCCGGGATGGTGGTGACGGTGCTGGCCGCCACCACGGCGCTGGCCGTGCTGGTGACCGCCCGGGCGCTGGGCGCCGAGCGAGCCGCCCGCCGGGCCGCCCCCTTCCTGGCCTTCGGGCCCGCCGCCGTGTGGCAGTCGGTCTCGGCCGACGCGATGTTCGCGGCCTGCGCGGCGTGGGGGATCGCCTGCCTGGCGCTGGGCGCCACCCGGCGCAGCGTGGGCTGGTCGGTGGCCGCGGGACTGCTGCTGGGCTACGCGGTGATGCTGTCCTACGGCCTGCCCCTGCTGGGGATCCTCGCCGTCGCCGTCCTGGTCGCCGCCCGGTCGTGGCTGCCGCTGCCGGTGGCCGTGGTCGCCGCCCTGGTGGTGGTGCTGGCCTTCGCGGCCTTCGGGTTCAGCTACCTCGACGCCCTGCCCGCCATCCACGAGCGGTACTGGGAGGCGGTGGGCGGGCGGCGACCGGAGTCCTACTGGATCTGGGGCAACCTGGGGGCCCTGGGCTTCAGTGCGGGACCGCTCGCCGGGGCCGGGCTGGCGCCACCTCCTGACCCCGCCCGGGGCCGGCTGCGCGACCCGGTCACGCGGGCGGTGGTGCTGCTCGCCGGCGCCGGCGTCGCCATGGTGGTGGCCGCCGACCTGTCGCAGATGAGCAAGGCCGAGGTGGAGCGCATCTGGCTGCCGTTCGTGCCGTGGCTGCTGCTCTCCTGCGCCCTGCTGCCCGAGCGGTGGCGCCGGGGCGGGCTGGCGCTGCAGGTCGGTCTCGCGCTCGTCGTGCAGCACCTGCTCTTCACCGGGTGGTGACGCGCCGGGCCAGGGCTCAGCGCAGGGGCGCGGTGGCGAACTCGGCGCAGGCCCTGCGTCCGGACGCACCTCGGCGCCGGAAGCCGAGCTCACGCGCCGCCTGCTCCGGCGAGGCGACGATGTGCCGGACGTCGCCGAGCCGGTAGCGGCCGCTGACCGCGGCACGCATGTCCGACCCCGTGCCCGCGGCGACCAGCTCGGCGACCCGGCGGATGCCGACGGGCTGCCCGGAGCAGACGTTGTAGGTCGCGAACGACTCCTCGGGCGCCTGCACCACCTGGCGCAGGGCGAGCACGTTGCCGCGGGCCACGTCCGAGACGTGCACGAAGTCGCGCATCTGGCCGCCGTCCTCGAAGACGTCCGGAGGCGCGGCCCTGCTCGATCGAGGACCGGAAGATCGCCGCGACCCCGGAGTACGGCGTGTCGCGCGGCATGTGCGGTCCGTAGACGTTGTGGTAGCGCAGCGCGACCGCGGCGCCGGGGCCTGCCGGGCCCACGCCGAGACGTAGTGCTCTGGGCGACCTTGCTGGCCGCGTAGCTGCTGCGCGGGTCGAGCCGGGCGTCCTCGGCGACCAGCGCCCAGTCAGCGGCGCGGCCGCAGGTGGGGCAGTGGTTCTCGAAGTCGCCGGCCTCCAGCGCCCGCGGTGCTGCGCGCTCCGGGGGTCTGGGCGCCGTGCTCGGGGCAGGCGTAGCGGCCCTCGCCGTAGACCACCATCGAGGAGGCGAGCACCAGCCGGTGCACCCCGGCCTCGTGCATCGCGGCCAGCAGCGCCGCGGTGCCCAGGTCGTTGTGGGAGGCGTACGACGGCAGGTCGGCCGACCGTGACCCCGGCGCCGACCATCGCGGACTGGTGGCAGACCACGTCGACGCCCGCCAGCAGCGGCCGCAGCGCCTCGGCGTCCCGGACGTCGACGCGGTGGGTGCCGGGCGCGGGCGTCGTCCCCGCGCGGTGGGCCTCGGGGATGAGCAGGTCGACGCGGACGACCTCGTCGCCGGCGGCGGTGAGCCGCTCGGCGACCGCGCCGCCGATGAAGCCGGCCGACCCGGTCAGCAGGACCCTCACGGCAGCTCGTAGGGCAGGTCGAGACCGTCGGCCCACGACGCGCAGGCGCAGTCGGTGCCGGGCTCGGGCAGCCGGCCCACGACCCCGGTGAGGAGGGTCTTGAGCCGGTCGATGTTGGCCGCGAACAGGGCGAACACCTCGGCCTGGCCGACGCCCTGCCCCGGTCTCCACGCCCGCGTCCATGTCGGTGACCAGGGCGATGGCGGAGTAGCACATCTGCAGCTCGCGGGCGAGCACGGCCTCCGGGTGGCCCGTCATGTTGATCAGCGACCAGCCCTGCGCCGCGTAGTGCCGGGACTCGGCCCGGGTGGAGAAGCGGGGACCCTCCACGACCACCATGGTGCCGCCGTGCGCGACGCCGTCGGCGGCCGCGAGCGCGCTGGAGAGCGTCGGGCAGTACGGGTCGGCGAAGGGCACGTGCACGGCGCCGCGCTCGACGTAGCTCTGCGCCCGGCCCGACGTCCGGTCGACGAGCTGGTCGGGGACCACGAGGTCGCCGGGCGCCACCTCCTCGCGCAGCCCGCCCACGGCGCACGGCGCGAGCACCTGTCGCACCCCCAGCGAGCGCAGGGCCCACAGGTTCGCGCGGTAGTTGACCCGGTGCGGCGGGAAGGCGTGGTCCTTGCCGTGGCGGGGCAGGAACGCCACCGCCGTGCCGTCCACGGTGCCGATCGCGACCTCCGCGGACGGGTCGCCGTACGGCGTGGGCACGGCGACCTCGGTGACGTCGTCGAGGAACGCGTAGAAGCCGCTGCCGCCGATGACGGCGACCTGGGCGGTGGGGGCGGGCATGCGCGCGATCCTCTCACCCCGTCACCTCCGGCCCCGGCCGACCTAGGATCGGTCCGGTGAGGCTCCCCGCGACGACCCCCTGGTGGCGGCCGCCCTGGCCGCCGTGCTGCTGGCCGGCTGCAGCGGTGGCGGCGGGCCCGACCCGGCCTCCGGGGCAGCCCCGGGGCGGCCTCCGGCGCTCTGCCGGCGGGCTGCGGCGTGGTGCCGTCCGGGAGGGTCGTGGGCCTGCTCGGCGAGCGGGTCCGCTCCGACCTGGAGGGCAGCGTGGACGGCCTGCGCGCAGCGGCACCGGCCGCTGCGCGTGCGACTCCACGGTGCCCGGCCGACCCGAGCGCTTCGTGCGCGTGGTCGCCCGCTACCACCCCCGGCCGTTCCCGCTGCCCGCCCGGTCCTGCGCCCAGGGATGGGTCTTCGCCGGCACCCCGGAGAAGTTCGCCCCGGCCTGCCAGGCAGGCGCCCGGCGGCCACGGCGTGACCCGGCTGATCGTGCGCTGGCAGCCCTACCTCGTGCGGGTCACCGTCGGCCGGTCCGACCGTGGCTGGGGCGGGGACGCCGAGGCGGCGCTGGCGATGAGCCGGGTGCTGGCCCAGCACCTCGGGGTGGCCGAGGCCGCCGGCGAGGACTGAGCCCGCTCCGGTGGTGCCGGCTCAGGTGGTGCCGGGCTCCAGGCGGGCGCCCGTGTCCAGGTCCTCGCTGACCCGGCTCTCCTTGCCCACGATCGTGACCTGGTCGGAGTCGTGGACCGCGTCGGCGTCCGCGCGGCCGACCACCGAGCCGGCGGAGACCACCGAGCCCTGGTCGACGATCGTCCAGTCGACGCGGGCGTCGGCCTCGATGACGCAGTCGGCGAAGACCACGCTGTTGCGCACCTCCGCGCCGGCCTCCACCCGTACGCCGGGGCCGAGCACGCTGCGGTGCACGCGCCCTCGCACCACGGCCCCGGGCGACACGAGACTGTCCACGACCTCGCCGCCGGACAGCACCCGTGCCGGCACCCGCTGGGGCTGGCGGGTCAGGATCGGCCAGGCCGGGTCGTCGAAGAGGCCCTGGTCGTCGGTCAGCACGGCCTGGTGGGCCGCGAGGTACTTGTGCGGCTTGCCCAGGTCGCGCCAGAAGCCCGGCAGCGGGTGGGCGTAGGTCCTGCCCCGGTCGACGAAGCGCGGGACGAGGACCTCCCCGAAGTCGCCCAGGCCGTTGTCGTCGGGGTCGGGGTCGGCCGCCCACTCGTGGTGCAGCTCCTCGACCACCGAGACGAGGGTGGCCGCGTCGTACACGAAGATCTCGGTGGCCACCGTGCCGGTGGTGGGCTCCTCGGGCTTGTAGGCGAAGCCGGTGACCAGGCCGTTCTCGTCGGAGGTCACCGTCGCGTGGTCGGAGGCCTCGGCCAGTGCGACCTCGGTGGTGACCATCGTGCACTCGGCCCCGTTCGCGCGGTGGGTGGCGATGGCGTCGGCGAAGTCGAAGCGGTAGACGTGGTCCGCGCTGAGCACCACCACCAGGTCGGGCCCGGCCGCGCGGATCTCGTCGCGGACCCGGAACAGCTCGTCGGCGTTGCCCTCGGCGAAGCCCTGCTCGTCGGCGCTGCCGGTGCCCTGCTGGGGCGTGAGCAGGCGCAGTCCGCCCTCGGTGCGGTCCAGGTCCCACGGGCGGCCGTTGGCGACCTGCTCGGAGAGGCTGTGGCCCTGGTACTGCAGGGACAGCCAGACGTCGCTGATGCCGCTGTGCGCCAGGTTGGACAGCGGGAAGTCGACGAGCTGGTAGACCCCGGCGAAGGGCAGCGCGGGTTTGGCGCGCTCGCGGGTCAGGACGTCCATCCGGCCGCCGGCGCCGCCGGCCTGGATGATGGCGAGGATGCGGGTGCGTGGCATCGCAGCATCGTCGCACGCAGGCCCTGACGGCCCTGGCAGCCCGGGGGGCCGACCAGTCCGGGGGGCCTGGCAGTCCAGGGGCCGACCAGTCCGGCGGGCCAGGCAGTCCAGGGGTGGCGGCCGGTCAGCGCTCCGAGGCCGGCAGGTCGAGGCGCTCCCAGACCGCCCGCCACACCGCCTTGGGCGGCTCGCCCGCGTCGAGCGCCTCGGCGACGGTGCGGTGACCCAGGTCGCCCATCACCTGCTGCTCGGCCCAGGTCCGGGCGTACGCCGGCCCGAGGGCATGCTCCATCCGGTCCCAGAACTCCGTGTGCCGCATGCCGCCGAGGCTAGTCGGGGCACGCCCACACCCGGCGTCGGCCGGACGCGTGAGCCCGAGACGTCAGCCGGAGACGTCAGCCGGAGACGTCGAAGAGGTGGTGCTCGACGTCGTGCAGGTGGTAGCGCGCCAGGGTCAGCATCGTGAAGCCGGAGCCGTTGCTGCGCCGGCCCGGCCGGTCCCACTGCGCGCGGCTCGACGGAGCCGTACAGCTCGGTGACCTCGGCCGCCGCCGCGGACCAGCTCGTCGGCCACGACGGCCGGGTCCTGCTCGCTCGTAGCGGCCCTCCAGCGCCGCCGCGTCCTGGTCCCAGTCGTCGAACAGCGGGTCGTCCTCGGCCAGCATCAGCCGCACCCGTCCGGCGAAGACCCGGTGCACGTCGCGGACGTGGCAGCCGTACTCCAGCGGCGACCAGACCTCCGGGCGACGGGCCGCACCGGACCGTCGGCCGCGGCCAGCACGCCGCGCCACGCGCTGGCGTTGGCGTAGACCCGGTTCTTCACCTCGGCTCGGGCGCACCGCGCGGGCGTCGAACCCGCACTCGCCGCACGGCCGCTCGAGCACCCAGGTCCAGTCCTTCGTGTCCACGCGCTGGAGTCATGTCGGCCGTCACACCGAGGACCGCCTGTGGCGCAGCCGGGGCACCGAGCCCGGCCGGGGCTGCGAGAATGGCGCGCATGGCCCCCGACGTGACCATCCGGCCCGCCGTCGAGGACGACCTCGGCGACATCGCCGCGATCTACAACCACGAGATCGCCAACAGCACCGCCACGTTCGACCTCGAGCCGCCCGACGCTCGCCTACTGGGAGGCAGCGGCTGGTGGGCAACCACGAGGGCGACCACCTGCTGGTCGCGGTGGACCACGACGACGACGTCGTCGGCTACGCCTACTCCTGGTCCTACCGGCCGCGGCCGGCCTACGACCTGACCCGGGAGACCTCGATCTACCTCGACCCGTCGGTGCGCGGCCACGGCATCGGCCGGCGTGCTCTACCCGGCGCTGCTGGACGCGATGGCCGCGCTCCGGGGTGCACACCGCCGTCGCGCTGGTCGCGCTGCCCAACCCGGGCAGCGTCGCGCTGCACAAGGCCTGCGGCTTCGAGCACGTCGGCACCATGCGCGAGGTGGGCTTCAAGTTCGGCCAGTGGGTCGACGTGGAGTGGTACCAGAAGATGCTCGGCTGAGCCGCTCAGCGGAGCAGCAGCTTGTCGAAGCGGCGGGACGCCACCGTCAGGCCCGACCGCGCCCATCGCCAGCAGGTAGACCACGGACCACAGCGAGTCCACCGACAGCGCGCCCGGTGGTGAGCTCGCGGACCAGCGCCACCCCGCGGTAGAGCGGGGTCACCTCGACCACCCAGCGCAGCGGCGCCGTCGAAGGCGGTCACCGGGAAGAACGTCGCGGAGAACAGGAACATCGGCACGATCGCGAGCTGGACGTACTCGAAGTCCTGCCAGGACTTCATGAACGTGGTGACCGCCATGCCCGGCCCCGGCGAACGCGAAGCCGATCAGCCAGGTCGCCGGCCAGGCCAGCACCGCCCACCACGAGGAGACCAGGCCCATCGCGGCCATCACCGCGAGGAAGCCCGCGGAGTAGACGGCGGAGCGCAGCAGCGACCAGGCCAGCTCGCCGCGGGCGATGTCGATGGTGCGCATCGGGGTGGCGAGGACGCCTTCGTAGACCTTGTCGTAGCGCAGCTTGAAGAAGATGCCGAACGTCGAGTCGAGGAGCGCGCCGTTCATCGCCGAGGCGGCCAGCATGCCGGGGGCGACGAAGGCGGCGTAGGGCACGACCCGTGCCGTTGAACTCGAAGCCGTCGATCAGCTGCCCGACCCCGATGCCGATCGAGAAGAGGTAGAGCACCGGCTCGAGGAAGCCGGTGAGGAACACCAGCCAGGCCTGCCGGTAGACGATGAAGTTGCGCCGCACGATCACCCAGCCGCCGGTGTGCGGGGCGGCGACGGCGCGGGCCGACGGCGGCGGTGACGAGGGCCATGCCTCACACCTCCAGCCGGCGCGTCGAGACGCCATACGGCGAGCCCCAGCCGGCCAGCGCCAGCACCAGCAGGTAGGCCAGGTGGACCAGGGCCAGGCCCGGGCGCACGTGGCCGAGCACCAGCATCCGGGTGAGGTCGACGCCGTGCCACAGCGGCGTCAGCCGGGCCACCCACTCCAGCGGCGGCGACAGGTTGCCGATCGGGAAGAACGCCCCGGAGAACAGGAACAGCGGGATCACCAGCAGGCGGTAGATGATCGCGAACGCCGATCTCGCTCCTGATGGTCGCGGAGAAGGCGTGGAACAGGCCGGCGAAGCTCATCCCGATCAGCACCGAGCACCGGCCAGGCCAGCAGCACGCCCGACCACGGACTCGAACACGCCGAACGGCGCCAGCACCAGCAGGAACACCCCGCAGGTGGTGGCCAGCCGGAACGCCACGAACAGCAGGTGGGCCGCCACGACGTCGGCCACCGCCAGCGGGGTCGCGATCATGGCGTAGTAGGTGCGGTGCCACTTGAGCATCCCCATCACCGGCCAGGTCGTCTCGCCGATCGCGGTCTGCATCGCCTGCGCGGCGACCAGCCCGGGCGCGACGAAGGCGAGGTAGGACGGGGCGCCCTCGAGCTCGCGCGGGGCCGGCGTCGACGAACCCGCCGAGCAGCACCCCCATCGCCAGCGACGTAGAACAGGGGCACCACGAAGGAGGTGAACGACCGAGCCCTTCCAGGTGCGCCGGTAGGCGGTCGCCCAGTAGAGCCACTGCCGGCGCGACCATCTCCCAGCGCGGCACGGCGGCGCGTGACGACGGCCAGCGACGGTCGCGCGCCCATCAGTCCACCAGCGTCCGGCCGGTGAGCCGCAGGAAGACGTCCTCGAGCGTGGAGCGGCGCACCAGCACCGCGACCGGGTCGAGGCCCGCGCTCGCGCACCCGGGCCAGCGCCGTCCTCGCCGTCGTGGGTGTAGAGCAGCAGCCGGTCGGGCAGCACCTCGACCCGGTCGGCGAGGTCGGCGACCTGGTCCGCCACGCGCCTGGTGCTCGCCGACCCCGAAGCGCAGCTCGGCCACCTCGCGGGTGGAGTGCTCGCGGATCAGCTGCCAGCGGGGAGCCCTCGCGCCGACGATCACGCCCGCCGTCCATCACCACGAGCCGGTCGCACAGCTGCTCGGCCTCGTCCATGTAGTGCGTGGTGATCACCAGCGTGACGCCGCGCTGCTTGAGCCGGAACAGCCGGTCCCACAGCAGGTGCCGGGCCTGCGGGTCGAGGCCGGTGGTGGGCTCGTCGAGCAGCAGCAGGTCGGGGTCGTTGATCAGCGACCGCGCGATGGTCAGCCGGCGCTTCATGCCGCCGGAGAGGTCCACGACCTTGGCCCTGGCCTTGTCGCCGAGCTGCACGAAGTCGAGCAGCTCGTCGGCGCGCGCCGCCGCCTCGGCCCGGCGGATCCCGAAGTAGCTGCCGTAGACCAGCAGGTTCTCGCGGACGTTGAGCTCGAGGTCGAGGGTGTCCTCCTGCGGGCAGACCCCGAGCCGGGCGCGGATCGCCGAGCCCGTGCGTGGCCGGGTCCATGCCCCAGGATGGACAGCTCGCCGCCGGACGGGGGCGAGACCGCGGCGACCATCCGCATCGTCGAGGACTTGCCGGCGCCGTTGGGGCCGAGGAACCCGAAGGACTCCCCCGGGGCGCACGTCGAGGTCGATGCCGCGGACCGCCTCGACCACACCCGCGCCCGACCCGTCGAGGGGTAGGACTTGCGCAGGCCGCGGGCCCGCACCATCGACGCCACCGCCGAGGACGGCGGGGTCGACGGGTGCTGCGGGTCGGCGGAGGTCCGAGCGGACGGTCGGGGAGGCACGTCCCGACCCTACGGAACACCACCGACCAGCGAGCCCCCGCGAGCCCAGGGGTCAGGGCCGCGCCTCGTAGACCAGGTTGAACGGGGTCTCGGCCACCCGACGGAACCGGGTGAAGCCGGCGTCGGTCACGACGCGCCGGATCGCCGCCTCCCCCGCCTGCGCCCCCAGCGCGTAGCCCCCCGCCTGCGACATGCGCGTTGGGCACGCACAGGAACGTCGAGAAGCCGTAGTACACCCGGCCCACCGGGTTGAGGTTCGACTCCACCGTGTCGCCCGCGGCGGGCTCGACGATCATCCAGGTGCCGTCCGGCGCCAGGCTGGAGCGGATGCGCGGTCAGCCGCCCCCAACGGGTCGCCCATGTCGTGCAGGCAGTCGAAGGTGGTCACCAGGCCGAGGTCGCGGCCGGTCATCGCCTGCGCCCCGCTGACCTCGAAGGCGACACGGTCCCCCACCCCGGCGGCGGCGGCCCGCTCGCGGGCCGCCTCGACGGAGCCCGCGTGGTAGTCCGAGCCGGTGAAGCGGCTCTGCGGGAACGCCTGCGCCATCAGCAGGGTGGACGCCCCGTGGCCGCAGCCGAGGTCGGCCACGTCGGTGCCGCGCTCCAGCCGGTCGGCGACGCCCGTCGAGGGCCGGGATCCACTCGGTCAGCAGGTGCATGAGGTAGCCGGGCCGGAAGAAGCGCTCGCAGCCGTCGAACACGGCCTGGTCGTGCTCGTGCCAGCCGATGCCCGCCACCGGTGCGGAACGCCTCCGCCACGCGAGGCTCGGCCCGCAGCGCACCCAGGGCGAGCTCGAAGGCCCCGGGCAGGAACACCGGCCCGTCGGGGTCGGTGAGCGCGAAGGCCTTCTCCGGCGTCAGGGAGTACGTCGAGGTGGCGGCGTCGTGCTCGACGTACCCGCCCGCCGCCTGGCCCCGCAGCCACTCCTCGACGTAGCGCGGGTCGGTGCCGGTGGCCGCGGCCAGCGAGCCGGCGTCGGTGGCGCCGCGGGCCAGCACCCGGTAGAGGCCGAGCCGGTCGCCCAGCACGACGTTGCCGGCCGCCATGGTGGCTCCGAGGTCGCCGACGGCCTGGCCCACGAAGGCCATCAGGGTGTCCATGTCGATGGTCCCGGCGGGCTGGGCGGCCTCGTCGGGCCGGGGGTCCTGGTCGGTGCGGCTGGTCTGGTCCGTGGTCATCTCGGGTCTCCCTGCGTCGGGGCATCCGGGCGGATGCTGTGACGAGCACGCTGCCGCAGCGCCCTTGCAGCCCGGTTGCAACGACGCTGCAAGGGACGCGGGCAGGGTGGTTCCGGGACGGACGGACGACGGACGGACCGACGGACGAGGAAGAGGAGCAGGCATGAGGGCACGGGAGCCGGACCGCGTGGGCACCCTGGACCGCGGTGGTGTCCGCATCGCCTACGAGGTCTTCGGCGAGGGCGACACCACGGTGATGTTCCCGCCGGTCGACACCATCGTGGACTCCCGGGTCTGGAAGGGGCAGGTGCCCTACCTCTCGCGACACTCCGGGTGGTGACGGTCGACCCCCGCGGCAACGGCCGCTCGGACCGTCCCACCGACCCGTCGGCGTACGACGAGGTGGTGCAGGTGGCCGACGCGATCGCGGTGCTCGACGAGCTCGGCGTGCAGCAGGCGGTGCTGGTCGGCGTGTGCGTGAGCGCCTGGCGGGCCCTGCTGACGGCCGCCCTGCACCCCGACCGGGTGCAGGGCGTGGTGGCGGTCGCGCCGTTCTGCCTGGACGACACCCCGGCCCTGCCCGTCCGCGCCGCGGCCGCCGCACGGTTCGAGGACCGGCTGCCCACCCACGAGGGCTGGGACCGCTTCAACCGGCACCACTGGTTGGCCGACTGGCCCGACTTCGCGGAGTTCTTCTTCGACCAGCTGTGCTGCGAGCCGCACTCGACCAAGGTGCTCGAGGACGCCGTGGGGTTCGCCCTGGGCACCACGGGCCAGGTGATGGCCGCGCTCCACGACAGCGCGGCCTACGCCACCACCCCGGCGGAGACCGAGGAGGTGCTGGGCCGCGTCACCTGCCCCGTGCTGGTGGTGCACGGGACCCGGGACCGGTGCCAGCCGGTCGGCCGCTTCGACACCGTGGTGCGGGCGACCGGGGCGGAGCGGCTGGTGCTCCCCGGCGCCGGTCACCTGCCGATGGCCCGGGAGCCCGTGGCGGTCAGCCGGGCGATCCGCGGCTTCGTCGACCGGGTCGCCGGCCCCCACCCGTCACCCAGTCCAGCGCGCCCAGCGCGCCCAGCAGGCCCAGCGCACCCCGGGAGCCGGCGGCACGCGGGTCACGGCGCCGACGGGTGCTCTTCCTGAGCTCCCCCATCGGGCTGGGGCACGTCCGCCGCGACCTCGCCGTCGCGGACGCCCTGCGGGAGCAGCGCGACGTCGAGGTCCAGTGGCTGACGCAGTCCCCCGTGGCCGAGTTCCTCACCCGCCGCGGCGAGGTCGTGCACCCGGCGTCGCGGCAGCTGGCCAGCGAGTCCGGGCACTTCGAGGCCGAGTCGGGCGAGCACGACCTGCACGCCTTCGACGCCGTGCGCCGGATGGACGAGGTGCTGGTGCACAACTTCCTGGTCTTCGACGACCTCGTGGAGCGGGAGGCCTTCGACCTGTGGGTGGGCGACGAGGCGTGGGACCTGGACCACTTCCTGCACGAGAACCCCGGCCTCAAGCGGGCACCGTTCGTCTGGATGACCGACTTCGTGGGCTGGGTCCCGCTGCCCGACGGGGGTGAGCGGGAGGCCCTCCTGACCGCGGACTACAACGCCGAGATGGTGGAGCACGTCGCCAGGCACCCCTCGCTGCGAGACCGGTCGGTGTTCGTGGGCGACCCGGCCGACGTGGTCGACGTACCGCTGGGACCGGGGCTGCCGACCGCGCGGGCGTGGGCCGAGGAGCACTTCGACTTCGCGGGCTACGTCATGGGGCGAGCGTCCCGACCCCGGCCGACCGCGACGGGCTGCGGCGCCGGCTCGGCTACGCGCCCGGCGACGTCGTGTGCGTGGTGAGCGTGGGCGGGTCGGGGGTCGGGGACCACCTGCTCCGCAAGGTGGTCGCGGCCTACCCGGAGGCCCGGCGGCGCGTCCCGGCGCTCCGGATGGTGGTCGCGACCGGCCCGCGGATCGACCCCCGCTCGCTGCCGGCGCCCGCGGGGGTGGAGGTGCACGGCTTCCTGCCGCAGCTGGACCTGCACCACGCGGCCTGCGACGTCGCGGTGGTCCAGGGCGGGCTGAGCACGACGATGGAGCTCACCGCGAGCGGACGGCCGTTCCTCTACTTCCCGCTCGGGCACCACTTCGAGCAGCAGGTGCACGTCCGTCACCGCCTGACCCGGCACGGTGCCGGTCGTGCGATGGACTACCGCGAGGCCGACCCGTCGCGGATCGCCGACGCCCTGGTGCAGGAGCTCGGACGCCGGACGTCCTACCTGCCGGTGCCCACCGACGGGGCGGTGGTGGCGGCCCGGATGGTGGCCGAGCTGCTCTGAGCGACCGGCGGTGGCACCACGCCGTCCAGCGCGCTGCGTACGGCGGCCCAGTCGTGCGACGTCGCCCGCCGCAGCTCCTCCAGCGGCGCGGCCACCTCGGCGAGCGTGCCGCGCCCTGCGGCCGCCTGCCCCACCAGCAGGTAGCAGTCCGCTCCCACCACCCACGCGGTGCCGGGCGGGGTCCGGACGCCGAGCAGCAGGTCGGCTGCACGACGCCAGTCCTCCTCGCCGCCGGTGACCGCGGCCAGCGGGGCCGCGCAGCGCAGCCGCCAGGCCTCGCCCGTCCCGGTCGTGGTGACCGCCAGGCCGCTGCGGGCGGTGCTCGCCGCCTCGGCCGGCAGGTCGGCGGCGACCAGCGTGGCCGCCAGCAGGCCACAGGCCGCGGCGTACCACCAGGGGTGGTCCGCCGCCGAGGTCAGCTCCACGGCTCGCCGGCCGTGGCGCACCGCGCCGTCCAGGTCACCGGCCAGACGGTCGAACCAGCCCTGGTGGGCCTCGAAGAAGCCCGTGTAGGCGCGGTACCCCGAGCGCCGGTTGAGCGCCACGGCCTCGCTGACACGGGCCCGGGCCTCGTCCCAGCGACCGGGGCGGCAGGGACGAAGGCGGACTCGAAGACCGTCCACTGGAGCAGCCACATGGATCCGTCGCGCCGCAGCAGCGGCTCCAGCTCGGCCAGCACCCCGGCAGGCGCCGGCGTCCCCCGAGGTAGGCGAGCACCGTCTTGAGCCCGTCCAGGGCCAGCACACGGGCCCGGCGTCCCGTCGCTCGGACCTGGCCAGGATGTCCTCCGCCCGGTCGAGCGCGGTGGTCAACCGGAGCCGGCTCACGTCCAGCACGGTGAGCCGGGTCCCGACGTCGGCCTCGGCCCGGCGGTCGCCGAGGCTGCCGCGCCAGGCGCAGCGCCGGCCTCCAGGTGGCCGACGACCTCGTCGGTCGGGCGGTGCAGCGCCGATGGGGACGTCACCACCGCGCGGCCCGCAGCGCCTCCAGCTCGAGGCGGCGGTCGCCGGTGGACCGGGCCAGCGGCCAGCGCCTCCTCGATGTCGACCAGGGCCGCCGCGAAGGCCGTGCGGGCCTCGTCGGCACGGGCCCGGGCCAGCAGCAGGCTCGGCCCCGCAGCACCGGCTCCTCGCCACCGCCAGGCCACGGCCCAGGAGCACGCGCGCGTCGTCGGCCGCCGAGCGGCGCCATCGCGGACCGGCCCGCCGCCAGCCAGCCCTGCGCCGCGCGGTGCAGGTCGCCGGCCTCGAAGGCGTGCCCCGCCATGGTCTCGGGGCGGTCGGCGGTCAGGTCGGCGGCCCGACGGTGGTGGGCCACCGCCAGGGCGGGGGCCAGGGAGGCGAGGACGCACTCCTGCACCAGGTCGTTGGCGAACTCGTAGTGGGCTCCCCGCCGCACCAGCAGCCGGGCGGCGACAGCTCCTCGCACCGGCGTACGACGGACAGCTCGGAGGTCTCGGTCAGACCGGCCAGGGTGCGCGGCGCCACCCGGTGGCCCAGGACCGACGCGGCCTGGAGGGCCTCCCGGCGAGCTGCGGGAAGGGCCGCGACCCGGCGGGCGACGGCGTCGGCCAGCGTGCGCGGGCACCCCGCGCTCACCCGTGCCCAGCGCCCGCAGGCACTCGACGACGCCAGCGGGTGACCGCCGGTGCGGGCCATCACCGCGGGCCCGTGCACGGCGAGCCCCGCGGCGGCCGCCATCGCGTCGACGGCGGAGGCCGGGAGCGGACCCAGGTGGACCCGTGCGGGCCCGTCGGCCAGCCGGGCCACGACCGGGACGTGCTCGGAGCGGACCGCGGCCAGCAGCAGCACCCGGGCCCCGTCCAGGCGTCGGGACAGGTAGCCGAGGAGGTCCACCGTCGCCGCGCCGCCGTCGTGCAGGTCGTCGAGCACCAGCAGCACGGGTCGCCGCAGGGAGAGACGGCGCAGCACCGCGGCGACCGCCTCGTGGGCCCGGCGCCTGCGGGCCGACGCCGTGCCGCCCTCCGCCCGTTGGGCCCGAGCACCGAGCCGATCTCGGGCAGCAGCGAGACCCACGCCTCCTCGTGGTCGCGGAGCAGACCGGCCAGTGCGCCCTCGTGCTGGTCCAGGAGCACCGGTCGCAGGGCGTCCAGGAAGGGCTGGAGGAACAGCGAGCGCTCGGCCGGGTGGCACCGTGGCCGCAGCACCTGCCCGCCGGTGCGCCCGACCAGCTCCTCGGCGGCGTCCAGCAGCCGCGTCTTGCCGATGCCGGCCTCGCCCTCCACCACCAGCAGCCCGCCCCGACCCCGGACCGCGTCCGACCAGGCCCGCTCGACCTCCGCCAGCTCGGGCTCACGACCCACGAGCGCGGGCGCCCCCGACCTCGGCCGCGCGACGACCCGGTCCTCGGGCAGGACGCCGGCGCGGAGCACCGCGAGGTGCAGCTCGGAGGTCTCGACCGCCGGATCGGTCCCCAGCTCCTCGCGCAGCTCGCGGGCCAGCTCGTCGTAGGCCAGGAGCGCCGCCGCCCGCCGTCCCCCGGCGACCAGCGCCCGCATGAGGTCGCGCACCGCGCGCTCGTCGAAGGGCTCGGCGGTCACGGACCGCTGGGCGACCTCGGCCGCCGCGGTCGGCTCCGAGAGGGTCGAGGCCGCGGACGAGCACGTGCCGGGCGCGCCGGCGCAGCGCATCGGCCTCCCGTCGTACGACCTGGACCCACGGAGCGTCGGGCTCGTCGCAGAGGGCGGCCTGGTCCCCCAGACCCTCCAGCGCCCGGCGAGCCCCCGGCCCGGCCAGCGCGGGCTGCCCCGAGGCGAGACGGTCCTCCGCCTCGTCCACGAGCACGGTGATCTCGTCGAGGTCGACCGACCAGCGCCCGCCCTCGGCCAGGCCGTAGGCACGACCGGCCGCGCCCAGCACCCCCTCCCCCAGCAGCCGACGGGTGCGACTGACCAGCGTGGACACGTTCGCGGCCGGGTCCGCGGGCAGCGTGCTCGCCCCACAGGGCCTCGACCACCTCCTCCAGCGGCACCGGGCGGGGGCGGGCGGCCGCGAGCAGGGCGAGCAGGGTGCGGGCCTTGCGGCTGCCGAGCTCGCGCCCGGCCAGGCGTCGGCCCGCGACGTCCACGCCGAGGGTCGAGGTGAGGCAGATGCGGACGGGCTCGTCCATGCACGGAGTATCGCCCCGGTCCGCGGCCGGGGCCAGAGCCGCCGCCCCGGCCCGGGCGGGCCGCCGCCGGGCGCGCACGCGGCAGTCCTGTCGGTGCCGTCCTGCAGGATGGAGGACGTGGCGACGAGGGCGGAGACTCCCGCGGCGCGGACCGACCGGGTCCTCGCCGCGTTCAGCGAGCCCACCCGCACCTGGTTCGAGGCCGCCTTCGCCGAGCCCACCCCCGCTCAGCTGGGTGCCTGGGAGGCGGTCGCCGCCGGCCGAAACGCCCTCGTGGTGGCGCCCACCGGCTCCGGCAAGACGCTCTCGGCGTTCCTCTGGTCGCTGGACCGCATCGCCGCGTCACCGCCCCCGGAGGAGAAGCTGCACCGGTGCCGGGTGCTCTACGTCTCGCCGCTCAAGGCCCTGGCCGTCGACGTCGAGCGCAACCTGCGGGCCCCCCTGACCGGCATCCGGCACACCGCCGAGCGGCTCGGCCGATCGGTGCCCGACATCACCGTCGGCCTGCGCTCCGGCGACACGCCCGCGGCCGACCGCCGGCGGCTGGGGACCACTCCCCCCGACATCCTCATCACCACCCCGGAGTCGCTGTTCCTCATGCTGACGTCCCAGGCCCGGGAGTCGCTGCGGGGCGTCGAGACGGTGATCGTCGACGAGGTGCACGCGGTGGCCGGCACCAAGCGCGGCGCCCACCTGGCCCTGTCCCTCGAGCGGCTCGACGAGCTGCGGCGCCAGCAGGAGCTCCCGCCCGCCCAGCGCATCGGGCTCTCCGCGACGGTGCGCCCCGTCGAGGAGGTGGCGCGCTTCCTCGGGGGGTCGCGCCCGGTGGAGGTGGTGGCGCCGACCTCGACCAAGGAGTGGGACCTCAGCGTCGTGGTGCCGGTCGAGGACATGACCGAGCTGGCCCTGGCCGCGGCGGTCGACGAGATCTCCGAGGGGTCGGCCGCGGCGGTCGGCGGAGCGGCGGGGGTCGATCTGGCCGCACGTCGAGGAGCGCGTGGTCGACCTGATCGAGGCCCACCGCTCGACCATCGTGTTCGCCAACTCGCGGCGGCTGGCCGAGCGGCTGACCGCCCGGTTCAACGAGATCGCCGGCGACCGGGCCGAGAACCGTCCCGACCCCGGCGCTGACGGCGCTGACGGCGCTGACGGCGACGACGGGGCCGGGCGGACGCCGGCCGCCCTGATGGGCCAGGCCGGTCGGGCCGAGGGGGCGCCGACCGTCATCGCCCGCGCGCACCACGGCTCGGTGTCGAAGGAGCAGCGCGCCCTCATCGAGGACGACCTCAAGCGGGGCCGGCTGCCCTGCGTGGTCGCCACCTCCAGCCTCGAGCTCGGCATCGACATGGGCGCCGTCGACCTCGTCGTGCAGATCGAGTCGCCGCCCTCGGTGGCCTCGGCCCTGCAGCGCGTCGGCCGCGCCGGCCACCAGGTCGGCGAGGTGTCCCGCGGCGTGCTGCTGCCCAAGCACCGCGGCGACCTGGTGCAGACCGCGGTGGCCGTCGAGCGCATGCGGATGGGGGCCATCGAGGCCCTGCACATCCCCACCAACCCCCTCGACGTGCTGGCCCAGCAGGTGGTCGCGGCCACGGCGGTCGACGAGTGGGACGTCGAGGAGCTCTTCGACCTGGTCCGCCGGTCGGCGCCGTTCGCCACCCTGCCCCGCTCGGCGTACGACGCGACGCTCGACCTGCTCAGCGGGCGCTACCCCTCCGACGAGTTCCGCGAGCTGCGGCCGCGCGTGGTCTGGGACCGGGTCGGCGGGCACGCTCGCGGCCCGTCCGGGCGCGCAGCGGCTCGCCGTCACCAGCGGCGGCACGATCCCCGACCGCGGCCTGTTCGGGGTGTTCCTGGTGGGAGAGAAGGCCTCGCGCGTCGGGGAGCTCGACGAGGAGATGGTCTACGAGTCCCGCGTGGGCGACGTCTTCGCGCTGGGGGCGACCTCCTGGCGCATCGAGGACATCACGCACGACCGGGTGCTGGTCTCACCCGCGCCGGGCCAGCCGGGGCGGCTGCCGTTCTGGAAGGGCGACCAGCTCGGCCGGCCCGCGGAGCTGGGGGCGGCCATCGGCGCGTTCACCCGGGAGCTGACCGCGCTCAGCACGGAGGACGCCACCAAGCGCTGCACCGACGCGGGCCTGGACACCTGGGCCGCCGGCAACCTGGTGGCCTTCCTCGAGGAGCAGCGCGCCGCCACCACCACCCTGCCCTCGGACCGCACGGTGCTGGTGGAGCGCTTCCGCGACGAGCTCGGCGACTGGCGCATCGTCATCCACTCGCCGTACGGCGCCCAGGTGCACGCCCCCTGGGCGCTGGCCATCGGGGTACGCCTGCGGGAGCGCTACGGCATCGACGCGCAGGCCCTGCCCGGCGACGACGGCATCGTGCTGCGGGTGCCCGAGACCGACCAGGACCCGCCGGGGGCCGAGGTCGTCGTCTTCGAGCCCGACGAGATCGAGGACATCGTCACCGCGGAGGTGGGCGGCTCCGCCCTGTTCGCCTCCCGCTTCCGGGAGTGCGCGGCCCGCGCCCTGCTGCTGCCCCGCCGCGACCCCGGGCGTCGCTCGCCGCTGTGGCAGCAGCGGCAGCGCAGCGCCCAGCTGCTCGAGGTGGCGGTCAAGTACCCGTCCTTCCCCATCGTGCTGGAGGCGGTCCGCGAGTGCCTGCAGGACGTCTACGACGTCCCGGCCCTGCTCACGCTGATGCGCGACCTGTCCTCCCGCCGGATCCGCGTCGTCGAGGTCTCCACCACCCAGCCGTCGCCGTTCGCCCGCTCGCTGCTGTTCGGGTACGTCGCGGCCTTCATGTACGAGGGCGACTCGCCGGTGGCCGAGCGCCGGGCCGCCGCGCTCTCCCTGGACCAGGGCCTGCTGGCCGAGCTGCTGGGCCGTGCCGAGCTGCGCGAGCTCCTGGACCCCGACGTCCTCACCGACCTGGAGCAGGAGCTGCAGCGGCTGACGCCCGACCGCCGGGCCCGCGACGCCGAGGGCGTGGCCGACCTGCTGCGCCTGCTCGGCCCGCTGTCCACCGAGGAGGTGGCCGCCCGCAGCACCGAGGGTGCCGAGGTCGGCCCCTGGCTGACCGCGCTCGCCCGCTCCCGCCGGGTGGTCGAGGTCCGGATGGGCGGCGGCCTGCGGTGGACCTCCATCGAGGACGTGGCCCGTCTGCGAGACGGGCTCGGCGTCCCGGTCCCGCCCGGCACCCCCGAGGTGTTCACCGAGCCGGTCGAGGACCCGCTGGCCGACCTCGTCGCCCGGTTCGCCCGGACCCACGGCCCCTTCACCCCGGGCGAGGTCGGCGACCGGCTCGGGCTGGGCGTCGCGGTGGTGCACCAGACGCTCTCGCGGCTGGCCGCCCAGGGCCGGGTGCTGGAGGGCGAGTTCCGGCCGCACGGCGCGGGCGCCGAGTGGTGCGACGCCGAGGTGCTGCGCCGGCTGCGCCGTCGGTCGCTGGCCGCGCTGCGCAAGGAGGTCGAGCCGGTGGAGCCCTCCACCCTGGGCCGTTTCCTGCCGGTCTGGCAGAACGTCGGCAGCCGGCTGCGGGGCATCGACGGCGTGGTGGCGGTGGTCGACCAGCTCGCCGGGTGCGCGGTGCCCGCCTCCGCCCTGGAGCCCCTGGTCCTCGGCAGCCGGGTGGTGGACTACGCACCGGCCCACCTCGACGAGCTGACCGCCACCGGCGAGGTGGTGTGGGCCGGCCACGGCACCCTGCCCGGCAACGACGGCTGGGTGTCGCTGCACCTGGCCGACAACGCCCACCTGACCCTGCCCGACCACGACGAGCTGGAGACCACGCCGCTGCACGACGCGGTGGTCGAGGCGCTGGCCGGGGGCGGCGCGTACTTCTTCCGCCAGCTCTCGACCGCCGTGGCCTCCAGCGACGACGCCGCCCTGGAGGCGGCGCTGTGGGACCTGGTCTGGTCGGGGCGGCTGAGCAACGACACGCTGGCCCCCGTCCGGGCGCTGACCTCGGGTGGCCGCACCGCCCACCGTTCGGCCCGAGCCGCCCCCCGCGCACGGGTCACCTCCCGCCGCACCGGCCGCGGTCGCCCCGGCATGCCCTCGCGCACCGGTCCCCCGACCACGGCCGGCCGGTGGTCGCTGCTGCCCGAGCTGGAGCCCGACGCCACCCGGCGGGCGCACGCCTCGGCCGAGGGTCTGCTGGAGCGGCACGGGGTGGTGACCCGGGGCGCGGTCACCAGCGAGCGAGTGCCCGGTGGCTTCGCCGGGGTCTACAAGGTGCTGGCCGCCTTCGAGGACTCCGGGCGCTGCCGCCGCGGCTACTTCGTGGAGTCCCTGGGTGCCGCCCAGTTCGGCGTGCCCGGTGCGGTCGACCGGCTGCGGTCGTTCTCCCGCGAGGTCGGCGAGCTCACCGAGCAGCGACCGACCGCCGTCGCCCTGGCCGCGACCGACCCGGCCAACCCCTACGGCGCCGCCCTGCCCTGGCCGCCCGCCGATCCCACGGCTGCCGGCGGCACGGGCCACCGGCCCGGTCGCAAGGCCGGCGCCATGGTCGTCGTGGTCGACGGCGACGCCGCGGTGTACGTCGAGCGCGGCGGGCGCACCCTGCTCACCTTCACCGAGGACGTCGACGTGCTCGGCCCCGCCATGGCCGCGCTGGCCTCCGCCGTACGCGCCGGTGCGCTGGGCCGGCTGACCGTGGAGCGGGCCGACGGGGAGAACATCCTGGCCACCGGCGAGCGCTCCAGCACGCTGCGCCAGGCGCTGGAGGGGGCCGGCTTCGTGGCCACCCCCCGCGGGCTGCGGATCCGGGGATGACCGCGACCGACGGCGCCGACGGGGCCGGCGGGGCCCCGGGCTCCTCCTGGCGCGCGCTGCGGGCGGACTGCTCACGCTGCTCCGGGCTGTGCTGCGTGGCCCCGGCCTTCGGACGGTCGGCCGACTTCGCCATCGACAAGCCGGCCGGCACGCCGTGCCCGCACCTGGCCGGCGACTTCGGCTGCTCCGTCCACGACGAGCTCCGTCCGCGCGGCTTCCCCGGCTGCGCGACCTTCGACTGCCTCGGGGCCGGTCAGCAGGTCACCGGGCACACCTACGGCGGGACCGCGACCTGGCTGGGCTCCCCGCAGCGGGCGGGCGAGGTGTTCGCGGTCTTCGGCGTCATGAGGTCGCTGCACGAGCTGCTGCGCTACCTCGGCGAGGCCGCCGAGCTGGCCGCCGAGCCGGTCGGGGAGCCGGTCGGGGAGCCGGTCGGGGACGCTCCCCTCGGGCGACGGCTCACCGCGCTCCTGGCCGAGACCACGAGAGCTGACGCAGGCACCACCCGAGCAGGTCCTGGCGGTGGACGTGGACGACCTGCGGGCACGGGCGGTGCCGCCGCTGCGGGAGGCCAGCGCCCTCGCCCGGTCCGGGGTGCAGCACACCGGGAAGGCAGCGGCACCGCTGCCGCACGACCTCGCGGGACGCGACCTGCGCACGTCCGACCTGCGCGGCGCCGACCTCCGGGGTGCCCTGCTGGTGGGCGCCGACCTGCGCGGGCTCGACCTCGACCGGGCCGACGTCACCGGTGCCGACCTGCGGGCGGCCCGGGTGCACGGCACCGACCTGCGCGCCACGCTGTTCCTCACGCCCCTGCAGGTCGCGGCCGCCCACGGCGACCGCACCACCCGGCTCCCCGACCACCTGGACCGCCCCGGGCACTGGACCTCGCCCTGAGGGCGGGTCCCCGCGCATCCGCGGCTCGCCACCACCCGGGTGGCACGATCGAGGCGTGACCGTCATCAAGATCAACGCCATCACCGTCGCCGCCGACTCCGGGGACGAGCTCGCGCACCGCTTCGCCGCCCGGGCCGGGGCCGTGGACGGGGCCGAGGGGTTCGAGGGCTTCGAGCTGCTCAAGCCCACCGACGACCGCACCACCTGGCTCGTGGTCACCCGGTGGCGCGACGAGGAGAGCTTCGGGGCCTGGATGAGCTCGGCCTCCTTCGCCCACGGTCACCGCTCGGAGTCCGAGCGCTCCGGCGGCGAGGCGCCCCGGCCGGTCGGGGTCTCCAGCGAGCTCTGGTCGTACACGGTCGCCGGGGGCTCGCCTGCCTGAGCCCACCCTGGAGGTGCTCGTCGACCGGGTGCCCGAGGGGTGGACCCGGGTGGCCTACGCCGGCCGGGCCTGGGGCCTGAGCCGCACCACCCGCGCGGGCGGCGCCGGCGTGGCCGTGTACGCGGAGGCCTTGGGTGGCACGGACGTCGTCAGCACCAACGTGTACCGCACCCGCTCCGGGGACGTGCTGCGGCCCTGCGAGATGCCGGCCGCCGAGGTCCTGGACTTCCTGCGCGGCTGGGTGCCCCTCGGCCAGGACGCCGCACACCACGACCCGACGGACCAGGAACCGCCCGACGAGGGCCCGGAGGAGGACCCGTCGGACGAGCACCCGACGGACGAGGCGGGCCGGGACCGGGAGGCCTAGGCTCGACCCCGTGGCGATCATCCACCGGGCGGAGCTCACCCCCACCAAGCTGGAGCTGCTGAGCGCCTGGCTTCCCGCCCAGGAGTGGTGGCCCGGTGACGCGCAGCCCGACCTCGTGAGCGTCGGCGCGTACCGGTTCGACGACCCGGCCGGCGAGGTCGGCCTGGAGACCCTCCTGGTCCGCGACGCCACCGGACCGGTGGTGCAGGTGCCCCTCACCTACCGCGACGCCCCGCTGCCGGGAGCCGCCGCGGCGCTGCTCGGCACCCTGCAGCACAGTGTCCTGGGCACCCGGTGGGTCTACGACGCCGTCGCCGACCCGACGTACGTCGCGGTGCTCACCGACGTCCTGAGGAGCGGCGGCACCGGCGCGGAGGAGCTCGTCGAGGGCGAGGCCGGCCCCCAGCGCCGGGACCCCAGCGCCCGGGTGCGGGGCAGCGGCCCGGGACCCGGGCCGGTCCCCGGGCCGGGACCCGGGCCGGTCCCCGGGCCGGACGGCGGGCTGAGGGTCACGGTGCACCGGACGCCGGGTCGCGTACCGGCCGAGGTCGACGGGCTCACCCTGACCGGCACCTGGACCGGCCAGGAGGAGCCCGCGCTGCTGGTGACCGCCCTCCCCACCGTCGAGCCCTGACCCAGCCCCAGCCCCCTGACCCAGCCCTGACCCTGGCCTCCAGCCGGTGGCGGTGACGGCTACTGCGCGGCCGCCCGCGAGGCCAGCAGCTCCTGGTACCAGCCGTAGCTGGCCTTGGGCAGCCGCTCCTGCGTCGCGTAGTCGACGTGCACCAGGCCGAACCGCTTGGCGTAGCCGACCGCCCACTCGAAGTTGTCCAGCAGCGTCCACACGAAGTAGCCCTGCACGTCCACCCCGGCGTCGACCGCTGCGACGACCGCCCGCAGGTGGCTCGTCGAGGTAGGCGATCCGCTCCTGGTCGTCCACGGCGCCGTCCTGCACGACGTCGGCGGCGGCGCGACCGTTCTCGGTGATGTAGACCGGGGGCAGCCCGGGGTAGGTCTCGTGCAGCCAGACCAGCAGGCGCCGCAGGCCGTCGGAGTCCACCGGCCAGCCCATCTCGGTGACCTCGTCCTGGGCCAGCAGCGGGGCGTGCGCGCCGAGGTCGTCGATGAGCCGCAGGGCCGGGTCCGGCTCCTCGTGCGGCACGTCGCGCACCCGGGCCGGGAAGTAGTAGTTCGCGCCCAGGAAGTCCAGGGGCGCGTTCACGACCTCGAGGTCGCCCTCCTGCAGGAACGAGAAGTCGCTGACCGCCGACCAGATCTCCCGGGCCTCGGCCGGGTAGGCGCCGCGCAGCACCGGCTCGGTGAAGAGCAGGTTCGAGAGCACCAGCGAGCGGCGGGCCGCCGCCTCGTCGACCGCGGAGGGGGTCAGCGCCGAGACCGGCTCCAGGTTGAGGGTGATGCCGTAGGAGGCGCCGGGGTCGCGCTCCCGCATCGCCCGCACGGCCGTGCCGTGCCCCAGGAGCAGGTGGTGGGCGGCGGCGAGCGTGCCGCCGGCGTCACGGACCCCGGGCGCGTGCCGGCCGGTGCCGTAGCCCAGCACCGAGGAGCAGTACGGCTCGTTGAGGGTGATCCAGCGGTGCACCCGGTCGCCCAGGTGCTCCTGGACGGCCAGCGCGTACTCCACGAAGCGGTGCGCGGTGTCGCGCACGCGCCAGCCGCCGACGTCCTCCAGCGCCTGGGGCAGGTCCCAGTGGTAGAGCGTCACCAGCGGGTCGATGCCGCGGCCGAGCAGCTCGTCGACCAGGCGGGAGTAGAAGTCCAGCCCCGCGGCGTGGGCGGGACCGCGGCCCTCGGGCTGCACCCTCGGCCAGGCCACCGAGAGCCGGTAGGCGTCCACGCCGAGGTCGGCCATCAGGGCCACGTCGTCGCGGTAGCGGTGGTAGTGGTCGCAGGCGACGTCGCCGTTCTCGCCGCGCGAGACCTTGTCGGGGGTGTGGCTGAAGGTGTCCCAGATGGAGGTGCCGCGGCCGTCCTCGTGCACCGCGCCCTCGATCTGGTACGACGCCATGGCCACTCCCAGCTCGAAGCCGGGTGGCAGCAGGAGCGCCGTCTCGCGCGCCGGCGAGGTGTCGGTGCGCAGCAGGGTATGGGTCATCAGGGCTCCTCGGAGGGGCTGGTCGGGTCGGTGGGGGTGTCGGTCGGGACGGTCGTCGGCGGTGCGTCGGGTGCGGAGAGCCGCAGCACCACCACGCCGTACGGCGGCAGGGCGACGGTGGGGCCGGCGAGGGCGTCACCGCCGAGGTGGCCGAGCACGCCGTCGCCCTCGACGTGCGGCCGTACCTCGAGGGCCTCGTCGTGCTCGCTGACCAGCCACACCAGGCGGGAGCCGTCCTCGTGCACCAGGGCGTCGACCAGCACGCGCGGGTCCGGCACGGTGACCTCGGGCAGCACGTCGGCCTCCACGGCCAGCGCCCGGTACAACCGCCAGGTGTGCTCGGGGTTGACCCGGGGGTGCGCCGCCGCGAGGTGCTCCAGGGGGTAGGTGCACAGCACCGCCTGCCCGGCGCCGTGCCGCTTGCGGAGCACCGCGGGGCGACCGTGCCCGTCGACCGCCAGCACCTCGGCGTCGAGCACCTCCACCGGCAGGAAGGCCCGGGCGTGGGGGCTGCCGGCCGCGGCGACGCGCAGCACGTCCCCGGCGGCGAGGTCGCCCAGCGGTGCGGTGAACCTGAGCTCGACCTCGTCGTCCTCGATGGGGTCGACCAGGCCGTAGACGAGGTCGTTGCGGACCCCGAAGAGCGCCTCCGTCTGCGCCCACCAGGGCCCGCGCTGCACGTCGTCGTCGCCCGGGGAGTACGACGCGTAGACCGTCGCGCCGCCCTCCGCGAGCTCCTTCAGCCGCGCCCACGTCGGCGCCGTCAGGGCCTTGACCGACGGCACGAGGTAGAGGCCGTAGCCCTCCTCCAGCCCGTCGCGCTCCCGGACCAGCCCCGGGGGCAGGTCGGCCTCACGCGCGGCGACGTGCGCCTGCTCCAGGGTGTCGAGCACGACGGTGGCGTCGGCGGCGGTCGTGAACGGGTGGGCGGCCTCGAGGTAGGAGGAGACGACCAGGGCGGTGCCGGTGGGCTGACGGCGGCAGCGGGCCAGGTCCACCCGGTCCAGCAGCCCCGAGAAGGCCTGGAGCTCGCGCAGCGGCGGCTTGGGCCGGCCCTGGGCGTCGGTGATGCCGAAGTGCATCTCGAAGGCGTGGTGCCGGTAGGGGTCGACGTCGGCCAGCGCGTCGTAGTCCGTGTTGTTCCAGGCGATCCAGCCGGTGGCGCCGGCCAGCAGCGAGGTGTGCAGGACCTGCCGGTAGTAGTGCCCGGCGTTCGCCTCGGAGACGAAGTCGCTGGAGAGCCCGAACTCCTCCAGCACCACCGGGAGGCCGGAGACCGCGGCCAGCTCGCACATGAGCGCGGCCCGCAGGTGCTGGCGGACCACGTCGGTGCCCATCGGGTAGACGTGCGGCCCCACGAAGTCGACCAGGCCGGCGGTGCGCCGCAGCGAGAAGCCGTTGTCGCGACCGGTCACCTCGACGCCCCAGGCGCCGTCCCCGAGCGAGACGGGCTGGGTGCCGCCGCCGGCCCGGACGGCCTGCACGACCAGCTCGGCCCACGAGGTCACCGTGTCCTGGTCGGCGGGTCCGCCGTAGAGCGGCATCTCGTTGCTGATCAGCCACCCGCTGACGGCCGCGTGCCCGGCGAAGCGCTCGGTCATGGTGCGCACGAACCACGCCTGCCGGGCGACCAGCCACACGTCGCCGTACAGGTCGCGCCCGCCCCGCCACGACGGGTCCCAGTTCTCCCCCGACATGTGGCCCACCACGAAGGTCGGGACCGTCGTCATGCCGAGCTCGCGGTGCGCCTCGAGGAAGTCGGCGTAGTGCTCGACCAGCCGCTCGTCGACCCGGTCGGGCTCGGGCATGAAGTCCGGCCAGTAGAAGAACGAGCGGGTCATGCCGAGCCCGTGCTCGTGCAGGACCGCCAGCTCCTCGCGCACGAGTCCCGGGTCATAGGACATCCACATCCGTGGCCCGCCGCTGCGCGACCAGTAGTTCGCGCCCACCCAGAGCAGCGGCGCCCCGTCACGCGAGAGCATCCGCAGCGGACGGGGACGCTGCCGCCTCACTTGACGGCGCCCGAGGTGAGCCCGGCCACCAGGTAGCGCTGCAGGAGCAGGAAGGCCACGACCACCGGGATGCTGACCACGAGCGAGGCGGCCATCACCTGGTTCCAGTAGACGTTGATCTGCGTGGAGTAGTACTGCAGGCCTATCGAGAGCGTCTTGGTCGAGTCGTTGGTCATCACCGAGGCGAACAGGATCTCGCCCCACGAGGTCATGAACGCGTAGACCGCCACCGCGATCACCCCCGGCCGCGCGGCCGGCAGCACCACGCGGAACAGGGCTCCGAGGTCCCCGGTCCCGTCGACCTTGGCCGCCTCGTCCAGCTCCCGGGGGATGCCGTCGAGGTAGCTGGCGAGCATCCAGATCGAGAAGGGCAGCGTGAAGGTCAGGTAGGTGATGATCAGCCCCAGCCGCGTCTGGTAGAGCGCCTGCAGGCCGAGGCCCTTGTCGATGTTGACGAAGATGAGGAACAGCGGCAGCAGGAACAGGATGCCGGGGAACATCTGCGTCGACAGGACGGTGCCGGTGAAGGCGGTGCGCCCGCGGAAGCGGTAGCGGGACACGGCGTACGCCGCGAAGATCGCGATCACCACGCTGAACAGGGTGGAGATCACGCAGACCACGAGGCTGTTGAGGAAGTAGCGGCCCAGCGGCACCGTGGTCCAGATGTCCACGAACGGACGGAAGGTGACGTGCGAGGGCCACCACCGGAAGTCCCCCTGCACGTCACCCAGCGGCTTGAGGGCCGAGGTCACCATCACGTAGAAGGGGACCAGCGTGAACACCGAGAGCACCCCGACGGTGACCCATCGGAACACACGGAACGAGACTGCCTCACGCACGGCGTGACCTCCGTCCGGTCACCAGGAACCACGCCCCGGTCACCACGAGGAGGAACAACAGCAGCAGCACCGACATGGCGGCGCCGAGACCGAAGTTCCAGTTGACGAACGAGTTCGAGTAGATGTGGATCGAGATGATGTCGGCCGACTTCGGGGCCGTCGGCCCGAACAGCACGAACGGCGTGTTGAAGTCGTTGAACGTCCACAGGAAGAGCATGAGCACCAGCACGACGTTGACCGGCCGCAGCATGGCCAGGGTGATGAACCGGGCCTGCTTCCAGACTCCCGCCCCGTCCACGGCCGAGGCGTCGTACAGCTCGGTGGGGATGGACTGCATCCCGGCGGTGAGCATGAGGAACGCGAACGGCCACGACCGCCAGATCGCCACCACCGCCATGGACGCGAAGGCCTTGTTGCCGATCAGCCAGAACGACGCCGAGTCGGTCACGTGCAGGTCCTCGATGAGCACGTGGTTGAGCAGCCCGTTGTCCCGCTGCAGCATGAAGCTCCAGGTGATCACGCCGGCGTAGATGGGCAGGGAGTACGGCACCAGGAACATCGTGCGCAGCAGGCCGCGCCCGCGGAAGCTGCTCTGCAGCACCAGGGCCGCCGACATGCCCAGCGTCCACGCCACCCCCACCACGATGAGGGTGTAGAGGATGGTGATCCCGAACGAGTGCAGCAGGTCCTGGCCGATCGGGCTGTTGACGTCTAGGGCGACCCGGTAGTTGCGCAGCCCGCCGTAGGGCGCGCTGGTCCAGTTGGCGATGAAGAACTGCGTGAGCTCGACGAAGCTCATCCAGATCCCGACCAGCATCGGGATGATGTGCACCAGCAGCTCCAGCAGGATCGCCGGGAGCACCAGCAGGTAGGGCACCGCGCGTGGTCGCACCCACCCGCGCCGCCCCCTCCGCTCGGAGGAGGCGGCGGGGCCGGCCGGCGGCTCGCCCTGCGTCTCGGGTCGCGTGGCCTGCACCGTCATCGGGGTCTCCCGCTCAGCTGCCGGAGGCGGCCATCTTGTCCTCGGCCTCCTGGAGGGCGGCCTTGACGTCGGCGTCGGTGACGGGCTTGCCCGTGGCGGCCTGGGCCACCAGGGCGTTGACGGCGTTGCCGACGTTGGTCTCGTAGGCCGCCTCGGCCGGCACCAGCGGCAGCGGCTCGGCCTTGGTCTCCAGGATGGTCTGGAAGGTCTTGGCCTCGTCCGGGTTGTCGGTGAAGTTGACGGTCCCGCCCTTGATCACCGGCAGCGCGGTGAAGGGCTTGTCCAGGGTGGCCTGGGTCTCCTGGCTGGTCAGGAACTTCACGAGCTTCAGGGCGCCGCTGGCGTTCTTGGTGTTCTTGAAGATCGACAGGTTGATCCCGGCCACGAAGCTGGCCACGTCCTCGGCCCCGGCGGGTGCAGGGATCTGCACGACGCCGTACTGGCTGGACTTCATGCCGTCGGCCTGCAAGGTGTTGTTCGCGTTGTTCTGGCTCATCAGCATCGCGGCCTTGCCCTTGGCGAAGTCACCGGGCGCCTCGGGACCGTTCTTGTACTGCGCGGCGCTGGGGTTCACGACCTTGTTCTCGCCCATCAGGTCGACGTACTGCTTGACCCCGGCCACCATGCCGTCGCTGGTGAAGTCGGGCTTGCCCTCGGAGTCGAAGGGGTCGGCGCCGTGCTGCTTACCGAAGATGAAGGCGAAGTGCACGCCCTCGGTGTAGCTGCCGCCCTCCATGGCCATGCCGTAGGTGCCCTTGTCCGGGTCGGTCAGCTTCTGCGCGGACGAGACCAGCTCCTCCCACGTGGTGGGCGGCTTCAGGCCGGCGTCGGCGAACATCTTCTTGTTGTAGTAGAGCCCGTAGACCAGGCCGAGGTACGGCACCGACGTCGGGTCCTTGCCCTCCGCGCCACCGGTCTTGACCGCGGCCTCGACGAACTTGTCCTTGCCGCCGATGCTGTCGAACTCCTTGGCGGAGAAGGGCATGAACGCGCCGGTGGCCTGGAGCGAGGGAGCCCAGGTGTTGCCGATGTTGAGCACGTCGGGGCCCTGGCCGCTCGTGGTGGCCGCCAGGATCTTGTTGTACAGGTCGGGCCAGCCGATCACCTGGAGCTTGACCTTGATCCCGGTCTCGTCGGTGAAGGTCTTCAGCACCGGGGCCAGGTTCTTCTTGTCGTCGGCCAGGGACGGGGACTGGTTGCTCGCCCAGTAGGTCAGGGTCTTCGCGTCGCCACCCCCACCCGAGCCGGAGCTGTCGCTGCCGCAGGCGGCAGTCGTCGCGGCCATCGCCAGCACGGTCATCGCGGTAGCAGCCAAACGCAGTTTCACAGCGCCTCATCTCTGAGCTCAGGAGTACGGCGGTGGCCCCGCCGTGATGGTCATGCAAGCACTTACCCGGTTAAGTGAACAGGGCCACACCACGACCGTTACCAACCCGTGACCTGGCGCCCTCCGAGCGGTCGGCAGCGGGTCAGCGGGGTGCGGGGCCGGTGCTGTCCCGGACCACCAGCGTGGAGGCCGGCAGCTGGCGGGCGCCCCGGTTGCGGCCCTCCACCAGGTCGAGCAGGGTGGTGGCCACCTGCGCGCCGTAGGCCAGGTTGTCGCGGCGCAGCGCCGTCAGCGACGGCCGCATGAGCGTGGCCAGCTGGGAGTCGTCCCAGCTGAGCAGGGACAGGTCGCCGGGGACGTCGAGGCCCCGCTCGGCCACGGCGGCCAGGGCGCTGGCGGCCATCACGTCGCTGCCGTGCACGATCGCGGTCGGCCGCTCCGCGGCGGGCAGGTCGAGCAGCCGCAGGGTGATGTCGGCCGCGCTGGATCCGGTGTAGCTGCCCTCGACGGTCTCCACGTGCATCCCGCGCCGGGCGGCGGCGCGGCGCAGCCCCCGCCGGCGGGAGCGCTCGTGCACGAAGGCCAGGGGGCCGCTGACGTGGGCGATCCGCACGTGGCCCAGCGCGTGCAGGTGCTCGACCGCGGTCTCGGCGTCCTCGGCGTGGTCGGTCCACAGCGAGGGCATCGTCCAGTCCCGCACCGGTCCGCCGCACAGCACCGCGGGGATGCCCATCTGACGGATCTGGTCGATGCGGGGGTCGCGGAAGCGCTCGTCGAGCAGCAGCACGCCGTCGATGCGCCGCTCCCCCCACCAGCGGCGGTAGGTCCGCGCCTCCTCCTCCGGGTGGTCGCCGATGACGCGCAGCAGCAGGCTGGAGCCCCGCTCGGCCAGCACCGTCTCGAGCCCGGCCAGCAGGTGCACGAAGAACGTCTCGAAGGTCAGCAGCTCGGGCGGCCGGGACAGCACCAGGCCCACCACCCCGGTCTCCGCGCCGGTCAGCGCCCGGGCGCTGCTGCTGGGGTAGAAGCCCATCTGCTCGGCCGCGGTCAGCACGCGCTGACGGGTCGCCGCCCCGACGCCGGGCCGCCCGCTCAGGGCGTAGGACACCGCCGCCTTGGAGATGCCCAGGGAGCGCGCGATGTCGGAGATGGTGACACGGGAGCCGTCCCCCGACGCCGACGCCGCTGCGCCGACGGGTCCGGCGGTGGGCGCCGCCGGCGCTCCGCCGACAGCGGCCTCGGACCGCTCGGGAGCAGGCGCGTGCCCGGTCGGCGGGAGGCTGGTCCGGGGGGTCACGGGCGGCAGTCTACTGATCCGCTTCAGTGAGAGGTGCGGTTTTCCACGTCCGGCCCTCCTCCGGTCCCTGCGCCGCGAGCCTCTCCCCCGCCGCCCACCGGCCCACGTCGCCGCCCTGCAGGGCGACCGCGAGCAGGTCGGGGAACAGGTCGGGCGTGCAGGCGAAGGTCGGCACCCCCAGCGCTCCCAGGGCCGCCGCGTGGTCGTGGTCGAAGGCCGGCGCCCCGGAGTCGGAGAGGGCGAGCAGGACGACCACCGTCACCCCGTCCTCCTGCAGGCGGGCCACCCGCCGCAGCATCTCCTCCGCGATCCCGCCCTCGAAGAGGTCCGAGACCAGCACCAGCAGCGTGTCGGCGGGACGGGTCACCAGCCCCTGGCAGTAGGCCAGCGCGGCGTTGATGTCCGTGCCACCCCCGAGCTGGCAGCCGAACAGCACGTCCACCGGGTCCTCGAGCTCCTCGGTCAGGTCGACCACGGCGGTGTCGAAGACCACCAGCGAGGTGCGCACGGTGCGCAGGGCCGCCAGCACCGCACCGAACACGGCCGCGTAGACCAGCGACTCCGCCATCGAGCCGGACTGGTCGACGGCGACCACGACGTCCTTGGCCACCACCTGGGTGCGGCGCGCGTGCCCGACGAGCCGCTCGGGGACCACCGTGCGCTGCTCGGGCAGGTAGTGCTGCAGGTTGGCCGCGATGGTGCGGTTCCAGTCGATGTCGCGGTGCTGCGGGCGGCGGGTGCGCGCCGAGCGGTCCAGCGCGCCGGAGACCGCCGAGCGGGTGCGCTGGGCCACCCGCTCCTCGATCTGCTCGACCACCCGGCCCACCACGTAGCGGGCCGTCTCCCGGGTGTGCTCGGGCATCACCCGGTTGAGGCTGACCAGGGTGCCGACCAGGTGCACGTCGGGCTGCACCGCGGACAGCAGCTCGGGCTCGAGCAGCAGCTGGTGCAGCTGCAGACGCTCGACCGCGTCCTTCTGCATCACCTGCACGACCCCGGCGGGGAAGTAGGTCCGGATGTCGCCCAGCCAGCGGGCCACCCGGGGCGCCGAGGACCCCAGACCCGCGCGTCGCCGTGGCGCGGGAGCACCGTCGCGCCCCTCGGGCTCCTCGGGGCGGTCGTAGAGCTCGGCCAGCGCGGCGTCCATCGCCGCGTCCTGGGGACCCTCCGTCGACCCCAGCGCCTCCTCGGCCGCGCCCCCCAGCAGCAGCCGCCACCGGCGGTCCCGCTCCTGCGGCCCGGTGCTCACCGGCCGACCCCCAGCAGCACGGCCACGGTGGTGACGGCAGCCTCGGCCCGCTCCCGTTCGACGTCGTCGGCCGCCGGCGCGGCGGCCATGCCCCCGGTGCCTCCCGTGCCTCCGGTGCCCCTGGCGCTCGCGGCCAACCGCTCGGCGACCGCGGCCCGCTCGGGGGCGCTGAAGGAGCCGAACGTGCGCCGCACCAGCGGCAGCACGTCGACGAAGGTGGAGTCGTCCAGCCCGCGCACCCACGTGTCCAGCAGGGCCACCAGCTCGGTGTCGTGCAGCAGGAGCACCGCCCCGTCGGCCAGGAAGCCGTCCACCCAGGCGGCGCCCCGCGCCGGTGGGACCCCGACCGACAGGGCGCGCCCCAACCGCAGGGCAGCGTCGTCCAGACGCCCCGCGTCGCGCAGCAGCCGCACCATCCGCCCGACCAGGCCACCGTGCACGTCGGCGCGGTCGACGAGGCCGCGCAGCGTGCCCAGCCACCGGTCGGTCAGGTCGTCGGCGGGACCGGCCAGCAGCGCCACCGCGGCCTGCACCCCGTCCACGTGACGACGCACGACCGCGGCGCCCTCGTCGTCCAGCCCGGAGACGACCTGCCCCAGGCCCGTGCAGATCCGCAGCACGAACGCCCGCGACACCTCTCCCAGCAGCGGTACGTCGGTGCCGCGCACGTCCCCGTAGCGCTGGGCCCGCACCAGTGCGGGCAGGGCCTCCATCAGGTGCACCACGTCCGGGTCGAGGGCGGCCCGCCGCTCCAGGGCCGCCAGCAGGACGGCCGAGGACCCGGGCAGGTCCGCGGCCAGGCACCGCTCCAGGGTCGCGGTGAGCTCGGCCAGCCCGGCGCCCCGGGCCACGTCGTCGGCCTTGGCGCCGGCCGCCGAGGCCACCGTCGTGCCCCACGTGGCCGCCTCCACCACCGCCAGGGACAGCGACGGCTCCCACCGCAGGCGCCAGGTCTCCCGGAAGGTGCCGGTGGCGCGCACGGCGCTGGTCGCCGGCACGGCCCACGCCACGCCGAGCAGCCGGAGCCGGTGGAAGAGGCGGGACCGGGCCAGGTCCACGCCCCGGCGCAGGTCGAGGTCGAGGGTCCGGCCGGCCGGGCTCCCGGCGCAGCCGCAGCCGGCGGGTGAGGCGCAGCAGGTCGGCCTCCAGCGGCACCGTCGGCACGTCCGGGGAGACCGTGCCCAGCCGCTCGCCCACCACCAGGTGCTCGGTGACGAAGCGGGCCGCCACCGGGTCGCCCCCGCAGAGCACCGCCCGGGTGGCCTCGTCGACCTCGGCCAGCCCGGCCAGCGGTCGTCCCCGCAGCAGGGCCAGGCCCTCGGCCAGGCGGACGGCGTCGATGACGTGGGCGGTCGAGACCGGCAGGTCACGGCTGCGCAGGGCGTGGGCCACGGCGGTCAGCCACCGGGTGACGGGGCGGTCCGGGGCCGTCCAGAGGTGGTGGTACCAGCCGGGCGAGGTGATGCCCGCGCCGTACCCGGAGGTCGTGGCCAGCCGGGAGTGCGTCCACGGCACCCAGGTCAGGACCACGCGTCGCCGGGCCAGGCCGCGCAGCACCCTGGCGTCCGGCGCCGCGGGCGGCAGGGGGGAGGTCAGCGCCGGAGCGTGCCAGGCCCCGCAGACCACGGCCACCCGCTGGTGCCCCTCGCGCAGGCAGGCGCGGATCCGCTGGCGCATCCACGCCTCGCGGCGCTCCTCGTGCGGGTCGGCGCCGGGGTCGTGGTCCTCGCGCAGCGCGCGCCATCGCCTCGGTCAGGGCGGGGAACGGGGACGCGCCGTCGAGCCGCGACTCCACCACGTCGTCCCACCAGCGCTCGGCGTCGTCGTACCCGGCGGCGGAGGCCAGCGTGGCCAGCGGATCGACCCGTACGGCGGACCGCCCGCTCCACCGTGCTGCCTCGGCCAGGGTGGCCGCGGCCGGCAGGTCGCAGAAGCCCACGTGCACCCCGGCCGCCAGCGCCCACGTCACCGCCTGCCACTCGGGGGAGAACACCGCGAACGGCCAGAACGCCGCCGTGCCGGGGTCGTCGACCGCGTAGGCCAGCAGCGCCACCGGCGGGTCCATCCCGCGGGAGCCCGCCAGGGCCAGCAGCGGGTCGGCGTCCGAGGGGCCCTCGACGAGCACGGCGTCGGGGTCGAAGTCCCCGAGCGCGCGCACCAGCGACCGGGCCGAGCCCGGGCCGTGGTGCCGCACCCCGAAGACCTCGACGGTCACCCCGGTGCCCGGTCGCCCGGCACGGTCACCCCGGTCACGTGGCCTCGTCGCGGCAGGCGGCGTAGAACTCCGACCAGCCCTCGCGCTCGCGGGCCACCACCTCGAGGTACTCGTTCCAGACCACCCGGTCGGCCACCGGGTCCTTGACGACGGCGCCCGACCACGCCGGCGGCCATGTCCGCGGCGCGCAGCCGCCCGTCGCCGAAGTGGGTGGCCAGGGCCAGGCCGTGCGGTCACCACCGAGATGGCCTCGGCCGTCGACAGGGTGCCCGAGGGTGACTTGACCTGGGTCCGGCCGTCCTGGGTCACCCCGGAGCGCAGCTCCCGGAAGACCGCGACCACGCGGCGGATCTCCGTCAGCGCGTCCGGCACCTGGGGCAGCTCCGGGAGCTCCAGGGCGGCGGCCATCGACGCCACGCGGCTGGCCACGATGCCGACCTCGTCCTCCTCGCTGGCCGGCAGCGGGAGCACCACGGTGTTGAAGCGCCGGCGCAGCGCCGAGGACAGGGTCGTTGACCCCACGGTCGCGGTCGTTGGCCGTGGCCACCACGTTGAACCCACGGGCCGCCTGCACCTCGGTGCCCAGCTCGGGGACCGGCAGGGTCTTCTCCGAGAGCACGGTGATGAGGGCGTCCTGCACGTCGGAGGGGATGCGGGTCAGCTCCTCGATGCGGGCCACGGCGCCGGTGCGCATCGCCACCATCACCGGCGAGGGCACCAGGGCCCCCTCGCTCGGGCCCTCGGCCAGCAGCCGGGCGTAGTTCCAGCCGTAGCGGATGGACTCCTCCGCGGTGCCGGAGGTGCCCTGCACCATCAGCGTCGAGTCGCCGGAGACGGCGGCGGCCAGGTGCTCGGAGACCCAGGACTTGGCGGTGCCGGGGACGCCGAGCAGCAGCAGCGCGCGGTCGGTGGCCAGGGTGGTCACCGCGACCTCCATCAGCCGCCGCGACCCGACGTACTTCGGGGTCACGACCGTGCCGTCGCTCAGGGTGCCGCCCATCAGGTAGGTCACCACCGCACCGGGCGAGAGCCGCCAGCCGAGGTGGGCGGGGGCGGTCGTCGAGGCGGGCCAGGGCCGCGAGCTCCTCGGCGTGCTCCTGCTCGGCGTGCGGACGCAGGACGGGCAGCCCCGGCGCGGCGGTCACGGGGCGACCCCGTCGGCCGGGAAGAAGACGGGCGCCGGCTGCTGCGGCCTCGCCTCCTGCTGGGGCGGTGCCAGCGGGCCGGTGGCAACCTCGGACCACGCCGGGTTCAGCTCCAGGAAGGCCCGACCCCGCTCGCCCAGCGCGCTACGGACCAGCGCCCGGTCGGGACCGCGCGGCGCCGCGGCCGCGGTGGCCAGGGCCGTCCACAGCCGGGGACGGACCCCCCGCCCCCGGGCCGCGCAGGTCGACAGCCACGCCTCGACCAGCCCGCGTCGCGGGAGCGCAGCAGGGTCGCAGCAGCTCCTGCGCCCGCTCGGGGGCCGGGTCCAGCACCTGGCGGGGTGCCGGCTCGGGCGCGGGCACGGCTCGCGGGCGTGCGCCGGCGTGCAGGTAGCCACGTAGGCCGCGGCGGCGTCCAGGACGGCGAGCGCGGGGTCGTGCTGGGCCTCCGCGAGCCGGCCACGGGCGGGGGAATCCCCTCGGGCAGGGCGCGCCGGTCGGTGCCGAGCAGGGCCGTGGTCACCAGCTCGTCCCAGGCACTCACGGGCTCAGCACCTCGGTCGAGAACACCGGGTCGAGCGGGTGGGGCAGGACGGAGAGGGGCAGGAACCCGCGGCGGGTCCACTCGCCGACGACCTCGACGGGGTCGCCCATGGAGCGGGCCACCAGCGGCCAGGCCTCGACGCCGGGGACCAGCGGCACCGCTCCGCCGTCCTCGCCCCGGAACAGCCAGCGGCCGCCGTCCCCGTCCGGCGGCACCGGCGCTCCGCGGAGCACGACGGGCAGCCGGTCGGCCCAGGGGTCGGCACGGACCAGGGTGCCCGAACTGCGCCGCGGCGTCGAGCACCCCGACGCCGGGCACGTCGGGGACGCCCTGGACCCGGGCGTGCTCCGTGCCGACCAGGCCCCGGTGCTGGCCCGCGCCGGGGTAGAAGTGCACCTCGGCGTCCAGCGTGACGCCCGGCATGATGGTCTCGTCGAGGCCGGCGCCACCGGCCGCGAAGCTGAGCAGCACGGCCCAGCGGCCGGTGGCGTCCCCGCGCAGCCACACCCGGCGGCTGGTCAGCCGGTAGTCGGCCGTGTCGACGTGGCCGAGCACCGCCCATCGGTCCCGTACCGGGGGCGGCCCGAGCACGGACTCCTTGGCCGTCGGGTAGCCGATGCGGGAGCGCACCGTCTCGGCGAGCTCGGGAGGCAGGTCGTCGAGGTGCCGGTGGGCGGCGACCAGCAGCCTGACCAGGGCGAGGTGCTCGAGGGTGCGCTCCGGCCAGCGCTCGCCGACGAACCGGGCGGGGAGCGCACGGAGCATCCCCGCCACACCCGGCGCCTGGGCGTCGACCATCCGGGCCGCCACCTGGTCCACCGGCCCGTAGCCGCCCCGCTGCAGCGCAGCAAGGCCGCCCCGGACCTGGTCGGCGAGCCACACGTCCAGCTCGTCGAGGCCCAGCCGCACCCGCTCTGCGCGCTGTGCGGCCCGCCTCGCCGCCGCGGCGGGGTCGACCGCGCGCGGCGCCACGGGAGCGGGCGTGCCGTCCGGGCGCGCGGCCAGCCACGCGGCGGCGTGCTCGGGGACCGCCTCGGCCTCGGGCACCCCGCCCACCGACCACAGCGTCCGGAGGGCCACCGCGTGCTTGCAGGGTCGCCGCCGGCTGGGGCAGGAGCACCCGGCGCCGAACCGTCGAGGAGGACGAGCGTGCGGTAGGGCGTGACGGCCGTCCCGCGGCAGGACCCCCAGAGCAGCCCGGCCCGGTGGCCGAGGTCCGACCACACCCCTGGCGTACCCGTCATGCCGCGGTCGCACCCATGCGCGAGATGCTAGTGGCGACCGACAGGAGGTGACCGGACCGAGCCGAGGGAGGGGCGACGATGCCGGAGGGCGACACCGTGTGGCGCACAGCCCTGCACCTCCACCGCGCCCTGACCGGCTCGGTGCTCTGGAGACCGACTTCCGGGTCCCCGCGCACGCCACCCTCGACCTGTCCGGGCGCCACGGTCGAGGCGACACCTCGCGCGCGGCAAGCACCTGCTGACCCGCATCGGCGACGAGCACACCCTCCACACGCACCTGAAGATGGAGGGCTCCTGGCACCTCTACCGCCCGGGCACGCCGGTGGCGGCGGCCCGGCGCACGAGGCCAGGGTCGTGCTGCGCACCGACGGGTGGACCGCGGTCGGCTTCGCGCTCGGGAGTGGTCGAGGTGGTCGCGCCGCGACGCCGAGGACACGGTGGTCGGCCACCTGGGCCCGGACCTGCTCGGGCCCGGACTGGGACGAGGACGAGGCGCTGCGGCGGCTCTGGTCGGACCCGCGGCCGCCCGGTCGCCGACGCCATCCTCGACCAGCGCAACCTCGCCGGGATCGGCAACCTCTACAAGAGCGAGCTGTGCTTCCTGGCCGGGGTGCACCCGCTGCTGCCGGTGGGCGAGGTGCCCGACCTGCCGCGGCTGGTACGACGGGCGCGGTCGGCGCTGGAGGCCAACAAGCAGCGGGTGGAGCAGACCCTCACCGGCGACCTGCGGCGCGGGCGGCAGACGTGGGTGTACCGGCGGGAGCGGCAGCCCTGCCGGCGCTGCGGCACCCGCATCGAGGTGTCGACCTGCAGGGCCCGGCGACCCAGGAGCGGGCGACGTACTGGTGCCCGCGCTGCCAGCCCCGCCCGCGCCGGCTGACGGGCGGCGCTCAGGCGGCGGAGGCGACGACGTCGCCGGAGCGGGGACCGCCCGGGCGCGCGACTGCGCAGGGCGGTCGTGTCCACGCCGATCGTGTCCAGCGGCCATCGCCAGGGCGGCCTCCTCGAGCGCGACCGCGTCGCTGACCTCGGACAGGATCTCCGAGAGCGGCACGTCGAGAGCCGAGCAGATCGAGGCGAGCAGCTCGGAGGACGCCTCCTTCTGCCCCCGCTCGATCTCGGAGATGTAGCCCAGGCTGACCCGCGCGTCGGCGGAGACCTGGCGCAGGGTGCGGCCCTGGCGCATCCGCTGGGCGCGCAGCACCTCGCCGAGCAGCCGGCGGAAGATCACCACGGGCGACTGCCCTTTCGGAGGTTGCGTGCAGGTCGGTCGAGGAACTGTGTGGCAACGCTACCGGAGCGGGGAAACTTCCCGACGACGAACTCCACCGGAAAAGCGCCTCTCCGCGTATGCGCGGCCCCGCCGCCCGGCTAGCGTGGGTCCCATGCCGCTGCCGATCGAGGACTACGCCGTGCTCGGCGACACCGGGACGGCGGCCCTGGTCGGCAAGGACGGCTCGGTCGACTGGCTGTGCCTGCCCCGCTTCGACTCCCCCGCCTGCTTCGCCGCCCTGCTCGGCGGTCCGGAGCACGGCCGCTGGCTGCTGGGACCGGCGGACGGCACGGCGGTGTGCTCCCGCCGCTACGTCGGCAACAGTGCCGCGCTGGAGTCGACGTACACCACCGAGACCGGCTCGAGTGACCGTCCTGGACGTCATGCCGATCGGCGACGGTCGCGCCGACATCGTGCGCCGGGTCGTCGGCGTCGAGGGCGCGGTCACGGGTCCGCCACGAGTGGGTGGTGCGCTTCGGCTACGGCAAGATCCGGCCCTGGGTGCGCCGCGAGGACATGCACGGCATGGAGGTCATCACCGCGGTCGCCGGGCCGGACCGGCTGATCCTGCGCGGGCCCCGGCTGCCCCACGCCGAGGACGGCCGGCACGTCGACGAGTTCGAGGTCGCCGCCGGTGAGGAGCTGACCTTCTCGACGACCTGGGTCGCCTCCCACCACGAGCTGCCGAGCCGCTGGAGTTCGAGTCCCGGATCGACGAGTCGATCGAGCTGGTCGAGGGCTGGGCAGACGACCTGCGAGCTACGACGGCCCCTACCGCGACGCCGTGGTCCGCTCGCTGATCACGCTGCGGCTGCTGACGCACGGCGGCACCGGCGGCATCGTCGCGGCCCCGACCACGTCCCTGCCCGAGGACTTCGGCGGCGAGCGGAACTGGGACTACCGGTTCTGCTGGCTGCGCGACGCGTCGCTGACACTGGAGGCGCTGCTGGAGTGCGGGTACGCCGGCGAGGCACGGCTGTGGCGCGACTGGCTGCTGCGCGCGGCCGCGGGCGACCCGCAGGACCTGCAGATCATGTACGGCGTCGACGGCGGCCGTGACCTGCGTCGAGCGCACCCTGGACCACCTGCCCGGGTACGCCGGGTCCGCCCCGTCCGGATCGGCAACGGCGCGGTCGGCCAGCGGCAGACCGACGTCCTGGGCGAGGTGATGGTCGCCCTGGAGATGGCCCGCGACATCGGCGCCCCGGACGACGACGACTCGTGGTCGCTGCAACGCAAGCTCGTCGAGGAGCTGGCCGACGCACTGGGACGAGCCGGACAACGGGCTGTGGGAGATCCGCGGACCGCTGCGGAGGTTCACGCACTCCCGGGTGATGGTCTGGGTGGCCTTCGACCGGGCCATCGCAGCCGTCGAGGAGCACGGCCTCGAGGGGCCCGGTGGAGCGGTGGCGCGACGCTGCGCGACAGCGTCCGCGAGGAGGTGCTGGAGCACGGCTTCGACGCCGGAGCGCGGCACCTTCACCCAGCACTACGACACCTCCGAGGTGGACGCGTCGCTGCTGGTGCTGTCCGACGTCGGGTTCATCGCCGGGGACGACCCGCGGATGCTGGGCACCATCAGGGCGGTCGAGGAGGACCTGATGCGCGACGGCCTGCTGCTGCGCTACCGCACCCAGTCCGGCGTCGACGGGCTCTCCGGCGACGAGCACCCGTTCCTGGCCTGCTCGTTCTGGCTGGTGGAGGCGTACGCCCACGCCGGCCGGCTCGACGACGCGCACGCCCTGATGCGGCGGCTGCTCGCGCTGCAGAACGACGTCGGGCTGCTCGCCGAGGAGTACGACCCCGTCGAGAGGCGGTTCGTCGGCAACTTCCCGCAGGCGTTCTCGCACCTGGCCCTGGTCGGCGCGGCGACCCAGCTGGACCGGGCCGAGCGGGGCCTGCAGCCGGCCCCCACGCGGCCCGCCAGCTGAGCCCGGGCCCGCCCGGCGGGCAGCCGGTTCAGCCGGTGGTGGCCCCGGCGCGGCCGTCCTTGCGCACCGCGAGGGCCTTGACGACGTAGTCGGCGCCGGTCACCAGCGTCACCGCCACCGCGGCGGCCATCAGCAGCACCGCGATGCCCCAGAGCACCGAGCCGGCCGTGCCCCAGTCGTCTTGGAGGAGCTTGAGCGGCAGCACGAACAGCCCCAGGGCGAACGTCTGCAGCACGGTCTTGAGCTTGCCGCCGCGGCCCGCCGCCATCACGCCGTGCCGGATGACCCACAGCCGGAGCAGGGTGATCCCCCACTCGCGCACGAGCACCAGGATGGTGACCCACCACCACAGCTCCCCGATCACCGAGAGCCCGACGAACGCCATCCCGGTCAGCGCCTTGTCGGCGATGGGGTCGGCGATCTTGCCGAAGTCGGTGACCAGGTTGCGGCTGCGGGCGATGTCGCCGTCGATCTTGTCGGTGACCATCGCCAGCGCGAACAGCACCCAGGCGACGCAGCCGCCACGGCGACCGAGTCGCCGCCGTCGACGAGCAGCGCCCAGCCGAAGAACGGCACCATCACGATGCGCAGCGTGGTCAGCGCGTTGGGCAGGTTCCAGTTGGTCGGCGTCCGCCGGGGTCGGCGCCTCGGTCACGGCGTCGCCTCGCGCCACGAGGTCGGCGCCGTCGGAGCCGGTGACCACGGCGCGCGACGATGTCGCCGACGACCGGGCACCGGCGGGCAGGCCGGTCACCGTGGTGGAGCCGTCGACCTCGGGTCCCTGGTGCTCGGCGCGGCCCTCCCCGGCGCCGAGCCGTCGGCCGCGTCGCCGAGGGACTCGAGCAGCACGCTCGACGCGCTCGCCCCGAGCGCTCCTCGGCACGCTGGGAGGTGAGCTCCTCGACCAGTCGCGTGACGTGCTCGATGCGCTCGCGCATCTCGTCCTCGTCGAGCTTGCCGTCGTACGTCGCCGCCTCCGTGCCGTCCTCGTCGGAGTAGCCGAACACCCCGACGACGTCCATGCGGCGCGGCGACGAGGAAGTCGCACAGCGTGGCCAGGTCGTCCTCGGTCTCGCCGGGGAAGCCGACGATGACGTTGGAGCGGATGCCGGCCAGCGGCGCCTGCGGAGCGGATCTGCTCGATCAGGCCGAGGAAGCTCTCCGGGTCGCCGAAGCGACGCATCCGGCGCAGCACCGCGTTGGAGGCGTGCTGGAAGGAGAGGTCGTAGTAGGCGGCCACCCCGGGGGTGGTGGCGATGGCCGTGACCAGGCCCGGGGCGGGTCTCGGCCGGCTGCAGGTAGGACACGCGGACCCGGTCGACGCCGTCGACGGCCGGCCAGCTCGGGCAGCAGCGTCTCGAGCAGGCGGAGGTCGCCGAGGTCCTTGCCGTAGGAGGTGGAGTTCTCGCTGACCAGGAACAGCTCCCGCACGCCCTGCTCGGCCAGCCAGCGGGCCTCCCCCAGCACGTCGGAGGGCCGGCGGGAGACGAACGAGCCCCGGAACGACGGGATGGCGCAGAAGGTGCAGCGACGGTCGCACCCGCTGGCCAGCTTGAGCGGCGCCATCGGACCGCCGTCGAGCCGCCTGCGGATCGCGCGCGGGCCCGACGCGGGAGCCACCGACCCGGGCAGGTCCGGTGCGGCGATGGTGTGGCCCGGCACCACCAGCGTGCTGGCGTCGCGGGCGGCCGGGCTGATCGGCAGGAGCCTGCGTCGGTCCTGCGGGGTGTGCGGGTGGTGCTGCTCGCCGGCCAGGATGGAGCGGAGCCTGTCGGCGATGTCGGGGTAGTCGTCGAAGCCCAGCACGGCGTCGGCCTCGGGCAGCGACTCCGCCAGGTCCTTGCCGTAGCGCTCGGCCAGGCAGCCCACGGCGACCACCGCCCGGGTGGACCCGGTGCCCTTGAGGTCGGAGGCCGCCAGCAGGGTGTCGACGGAGTCCTTCTTCGCCGCCTCCACGAAGCCGCACGTGTTGACCACGACGGTCTCCGCGTCCTCGGGATCCTCGACCAGCCGGAAGCCCGCCCGCCTCGAGCCGGCCGGCGAGCTCCTCGGAGTCCACCTCGTTGCGGGCGCAGCCGAGCGTCACCAGGGCGACGGTGGTCAGGGGCGGGTTCGCGGGGAGTGCAGTCATGGCCACGTCGAGTATGCCGGGCGGGAGGGCGTGGTCGCGAACCCGAGCGCCACGCTCAGCGGGCCGCGGGCCCGGGGAAGACCCGCCGCCCGGCCTGGCCCGTCTCGCCGAGCGCTCCCCGCTCCTGGCCGTTCACCGACGCCGTGATCGCGCCGCCGTCCTCCGCCCGCACGGTGACCGGGGCCGTGGCCCGCACGGTGTGCTCCTGCCCGAGCGCCACCAGGCCGGCCCACACCACGGTGCCGGAGCGGTCGCGGACGACCACCCGGGAGCCGTCCTGGGCCCCCAGGAGGGTCAGGGTGACCGCCCGGGGAGCGGCGGCCGGCGCCACCGCGGCCACGCCGCTGCGGCTCACGCCGGCCGAGCCGTTCAGCCCGGGCACCGGTGCCTCCAGCCGCTGGGGCGGCTCGGCGGCGAACAGCCGGATCACGCCCCACGTCAGCGCCAGGGCCAGCACCACCCCGATGAGGAGGGCCCAGTTCGGCCCGCCCCCGGTACGACGCCGGGCGCGGGCCGTCACCCCGGTGGCCATCTCGGCCTCGAACACGGTGCGCGCGCCGACCGGGGCGGTGGCGTAGCGGCGGTCGAACTGCTCGAGCAGCGGCACGGGGTCGCGGCCCAGCACCCGGGCCAGGGTGCGCAGGTGACCGCGAGCGTAGAAGTCCCCGCCGCAGGGTGCGAAGTCGTCGACCTCGACGGACTCGATGACGTGGGGGCGGATGCGGGTCCGGTCGGCCAGCTCGTCGACGCTGAGCCCGACCCGGGTCCGGGCCGCGGCCAGCTCCGGTCCGATCACCGGGTCGGTGGCGGGCTCGACCGCGAAGTCGTCCAGCACGAGGGGTTCCACCCGCGCACCCAGCGTGGCGATGGGCCGGACGGTGTCGGGGTCGGGCCGCCGGCGCAGCTCCTCCTGCTCGGGCAGGCCGATGCGCCGTACCGAGCTCCCGGCGTCGTCGGCCAGCGCCGCCGCTCCGTGCGCGGGCCGTCCCGGGTGGGTGACCTGGGCCCGCAGCGCCGGCCGGGTGTCCCGCAGGGGCACGGCGCCGGCGGCGACGGGAGCGGGAGCAGGAGCCGCCTCGGGGGTGGACTCGGAGGTGGACTCGGGGGCGGTGTCGACGTCGTTGCTGCGTCCCTTCGCCACCCGGGACACCACGGTGCCCAGCCCGCCCAGGATGCTGCGTCGCGGACGCCGCGCCTCGTCGTCCGGCCCGACCTCAGCTCCGGCGTCGCCGACCTCGTCCGCGTGGCCCGGTTCCGGCGCCGGATCCGGTTCCGGGGACGGCTCCGGGGACGGCTCCGGGCTTGGTGCACCCTCGTCCTCGGGCCGCCGCTCGCGGTCCCGGCGGGACTCCACGACGACCTCGGCCCGGTCCCGGGCCAGCGTCGTCAGGTCGTCGGCGAGCGCTCCACCGGGGGTGGAGAGCCGGGTGGTCACCCCGAGCGGGACGGCGAGCTCGGCGCCGTACAGCCGGCGGTTCAGGGCGGCGGCGCGACGGGCCCGCGGCTCGAGGCCCTCGAGGGTCCGTTCGGTCCCGTGGCTGGCGAAGACCAGCCGGCCGTCGTGCAGCAGCCCCTCGCGCGGGGTCACCTCCACGGTGCCGACGGCGTCCCACGGAAGTCCGCGCCACTGCTGGCCGAGCCGGATCCGGACGCCCAGGTCGTCGGCCACCAGCAGCGGGGTGCGGGCGTCCACCAGGTGCGCGAGGTGCACCACGGCGACCAGCGCGAGCAGCCCGCACAGGGCCCAGTCCAGGGGCGCGCCGGACGAGCCGGCCCGCCACAGGTAGGCGATGGCGACAGCGGAGGCGCCCGCGCCGACCAGGGCGGCCAGACCCGCGTTGCGGCGCACCACGACCGGGCTGCCGAGCACCCGTGCGCCGGGTGCCCCGACCGGGCCGCCCTCGGTCGGGCCGCTCTCGGCCGGCTCCGCCGAGGGCGGCTGCTGGGTCGCTGCGCTCACTGTTCCCCCTGCAGGGTGGCGATGACGCCGTCGAGGTCGTCGGGCTTGACCAGCACGTCGCGGGCCTTGGAGCCCTCGCTGGGACCGACCACGCCCCGGCTCTCCAGGATGTCCATGAGCCGCCCCGCCTTGGCGAAGCCCACCCGGAGCTTGCGCTGCAGCATGGACGTGGAGCCGAACTGGGTGGATACGCACAGCTCGATGGCCTGCACCACCAGGTCGAGGTCGTCGCCGATGTCGTCGTCGAGCTCCCGCTTCGCGGCGGTGGCGACGGTGACGTCCTCCCGGTACGTCGGCGAGAGCTGCTCCTTGCAGTGCTTGACCACTGCGTGCACCTCGGCCTCGGTGACCCAGGAGCCCTGCACCCGTACGGGCTTGCTGGCGCCCATGGGCAGGAACAGGCCGTCGCCCTGGCCCACCAGCTTCTCGGCCCCGGGCTGGTCGAGGATGACCCGGGAGTCGGCCAGCGACGAGGTCGCGAAGGCGAGCCGCGACGGCACGTTGGCCTTGATGAGGCCGGTGACGACGTCGACCGAGGGCCGCTGGGTGGCCAGGATGAGGTGGATGCCGGCGGCCCGGGCCAGCTGGGTGATGCGGACGACGGCGTCCTCCACGTCGCGGGGGGCCACCATCATGAGGTCGGCCAGCTCGTCGACGACCACGAGCAGGTACGGGTACGGCGCCAGCACCCGCTCGCTGCCCGGCGGGACCGTGACCTTGCCGGCCCGGACCGCCTTGTTGAAGTCGTCGACGTGCCGGAAGCCGAACGCGGCCAGGTCGTCGTAGCGCAGGTCCATCTCGCGCACGACCCAGTTGAGCGCCTCGGCCGCCTTCTTGGGGCTGGTGATGATGGGCGTGATCAGGTGCGGCACGCCCTCGTAGATGTTCAGCTCGACCCGCTTGGGGTCCACCAGGATCATCCGGACCTCGTCGGGGGTGGAGCGCATGAGGATCGAGGTGATCATCGAGTTGACGAACGAGGACTTGCCCGAGCCGGTGGCCCCGGCCACCAGCAGGTGCGGCATCTTCGACATGTTGGCCACCACGAAGCCGCCCTCGACGTCCTTGCCCAGGCCGACCACCATCGGGTGGTGGTCGTTGCGGGCGTTGCCGGAGCGGAGCACGTCGCCGAGGGAGACGATCTCCTTGTCGGTGTTGGGGATCTCGATGCCGATCGCCGACTTGCCGGGGATCGGCGACAGGATGCGCACGTCCGCCGAGGCCACCGCGTAGGCGATGTTCTTGCCCAGGGCGGTCACCTTCTCCACCTTCACCGCAGGCCCGAGCTCGACCTCGTAGCGGGTGACGGTCGGACCCCGTGTGTAGCCGGTGACCTGGGCGTCGATGTCGAACTGGTCGAGGACCTCGGTCAGGCGCGCCACCACGGCGTCGGAGGCCTGGGAGCGGGCCTTGTGCACCGAGCCCGGCTTGAGGACCTCGTTGGCGGGCAGGGAGTAGGTGACGTCCCCCGACAGCGCCAGCTGCTCGACCCGGGCCGGCAGCGGCGTGTGCGGTGGCGCCTCGACACGCTCGTCGCCAGCGGAGTCGGCGGTGTCGGCGGTGGGGTCGGCGGTGGGGTCGGCGGAGGCCGGTGCGGGAGCCTCGCGGTCCAGACGCGTGCTCCCCGAGCCGCCGGTGCCCGCCGGGGCGGGCTCGGCACCCGCGCGACCACGGCGCCGGGCGATGGCCCGGTCCTCCAGGACCGGGGTGTCGTAGGGCCGGTCGCCCTCGTGGGCGTCCACGTCACGCCCCTTCCCCGAGGCGCCGGAGCCGCTCGCGGTGCCCGTCCTCCCCGGGGCTCCGTCGGCGCCGGGTACGTCGACCGGCGCGGCGCTCCGGCCGAGCAGCATGTCGCGCAGGGCGGCCAGCCGGGCCGGGACCCGGTAGACGGGCGTGCCGGTGATCACCAGGACGCCGAAGACGGCGAGCAGCACCAGCAGCGGGACGACGACCAGCGTGCTGCGGAGCAGGTCGACCAGCAGGGAGGAGACCACGAAGCCGATCGCGCCGCCCGCCTGCTGCAGGTCGGCGGTGTCCCCCCGTCGCGGCACGGGCATGCCGTGGGCGACGTGGACCAGGCCGAGGATCCCGAACAGCAGCGTGGTCCAGCCGATCACCTGCCGCCCCGCTGGACCGTTGCTCTGCGGGTCCCGCAGGGTCCGCCAGGCCACGAAGCACAGCAGCAGCGGGACGAACCAGCCCACGATCCCGACCGAGCCGTTGACCACGGTGCGGGTGGCGTCACCCACCCGTCCCGGCAGCTGCCACCAGACGGCGGCCGCGACCACCACGGCCAGGGCGACCAGCAGCAGGCCCATCCCGTCACGGCGGTGCTCGGGGTCGAGCTCGCGGGCCGTGCGGCCGACCTTGCGCACGCCCGCGCCCACCAGGTGGGCGAGGGCCAGCCAGAGCGACGCGATCCCCCGGCCGAGGGCCAGACCCAGCCGGGCGACGGGTCCGGTGCCGTTGCGGACGGCTCGGGGCGCGGGTCGCCTCGAGCCGCCGGTGCCCCCGGAGCCCTTCGGGCGCGCCGCAGAGGCGCCGCGGGGCCGGCGGCCGGTGGACCGGGTCGGGGAGGCAGAGGCTTTCGGGCGGCCGGAGGCGGCCGCCTTGGAGGTGCTCTTGTTCCGCGACGCCGGGGGGGAGGACGTACGGGTCGCCATGCCAGGGAATCTACACAGGTGTCACATCCGCCCCAGGCCTCACACGCCGGACCAGCACCAGGAGTCGGGCCACTATCGAAACCTGTACGCTTCGGGGTCGAGCCGAGGGAGGTCGCGTGAAGAGGTTCCGCTGTGGAGACGTCGTACCCGGGTGCCCCGAGGAGTTCGTCGGCGAGGAGGCTCAGATCCTCCGCGAGGTCGCCGACCACGCACGGCGCGACCACGGCATCGAGACCCTCGGGGAGGACGTCCGCGAGGCCGTCCGTGCACGGATGACGCAGACGTGAGACGCTCCGGCCGATGACCGGTCTGAGCGCGCACGAGGCGGCCGCCTCCCTGGCCCGCGACCCCCGTGACCTGGGCCTGCACGCCCAGCCCATCGTGGACACCGTCACCGGTGAGGTGGCCGGCTACGAGCTCCTGACCCGCCTGCCGCTGGACTGGCGCGTCGGCCCCGAGGAGCTGTTCCGCGCGGCGGACCGGTCCGGCCTCAGCCCCCGGCTGACCTGCCACGTGCTGGAGCTCGCGGTCCACCTGCGGGACGAGCTGCCGCAGCGCTCGTTCCTGACCTTCAACTGCTCCCCCAGCGACCTCACCGACCCTGCGGTCGTCTCCACGATGTCCCGGCTGGACCTGCGGCGGGTCTTCGTGGAGCTGACCGAGGTGGCCTGGCCCGACGACACCGGCTCGGTCCTGCGGGCGGCCGACGTGGTGCGCGCGCAGGGTGGCCGCATCGCCGCCGACGACGTCGGGGCCGGGTACGCCGGTCTCCTGCAGCTCATCCGGCTACGACCGGAGCTGGTCAAGGTGGACCGCCAGATCGTGCAGCGCATCGGCCGCGACGTGGCCGCGGGGGCGCTGGTGGAGATGCTCGGTGCCCTCGCGGACCGCCTGGACGCCTGGGTCGTGGCGGAGGGGGTGGAGGACACCGCCCAGCTCAGCCGGCTCATCGAGCTGGGCGTCCCGCTGGTGCAGGGCTACTACCTCGGGCGGCCGGTGCCGCCGTGGGCCGGGTGCGACCACCCCGAGGAGGTACGTCGCTGGGGTCGCCGGCACGAGTCCCACCAGCACGTCGCGGCGCACCAGCGGGCCCCCATGCCCGGCGAGCTGGTGCTGGGCCGGGCCGGTGAGGTCGTGGGCATCCGGCTGGACACCACCGACGGCCCCGTGCAGGTGGCTCCGCTGACCATGGACGGCTCCACCCCGGTCAGGGCCGCCCTGCTGCGGGCCATGTCGCGACGCGGGCCGATGCTGCGGATGACTCCGCTGGTGCTCACCGACGCCACCGGCCGGCCCACCGGCGTGGTGCCCGTGGAGCGCCTGGTCGAGCTGCTCGCCACCGCGGAGATCCCGGTCCCGGTCCAGGGCGGGGCCGACCGCCCGACCCCTGCGCCGCGGTTGCCCCGCCAGCAGGGCTGATCAGGGCTCAGCCCAGCAGCCCCGCCCGCGTCAGCACCTCGCGCAGGTGCTCGGTCAGGTCGTCGTCGGTCGCCACCAGGGGCAGCCGCACGGCCCGGTTGGGCAGCACCCCCAGCAGCTGCAGGGCGGCCTTCGCCGTCATCGCCCCCTGGGCCGTGGTCATCACCGCGTCCACCACCGGCACCAGCGCGCGGTAGACCTCCAGCGCGGCGGCCAGGTCGCCCCGGTCGACGGCGTCCACCATCGCGGCGTAGCGGTCGCCGGCCACGTGGCCCACCACCGAGACGATCCCGCAGCCCCCGTGGGTCAGCCAGCCGAGGTTGAGCACGTCGTCGCCGGAGTAGAAGGACAGCCCTGTCTCCCCCATGATCCGCACCCCGCGGGCCAGGTCGCCCACGGCGTCCTTGACCGCCACGATGCGCTCGTGGCGGGCCACGCGCCGGTAGGTGTCCTCGGCGATGGTGACCCCGGTGCGGCCCGGGATGTCGTAGAGCATCACCGGCAGGTCGCCGGCCGAGGCCACCGCCTCGAAGTGCGCGGCGAGCCCGGCCTGGGTGGGCTTGCTGTAGTACGGGCTCACCAGCAGCACGCCGTGCGCACCCAGCTTCCCCGCCTGCTCGGCGAGCTCGACCGAGTGCGCGGTGTTGTTGGTGCCGACGCCCGCCACGACCGTCATGCGGTCGCCGACCGCCTCCAGGACCGCCTGAAGGATGCGGCCGTCCTCCTGCGTGCTCGTGGTCGGGGACTCACCCGTCGTACCGGAGACCACCACGCCGTCGTGACCGTGGTCGGCCAGGTGCTCCGCGACCCGGGCGGTGCCGTCCGGGTCGACCGAGCCGTCGTCGTGGAACGCAGTGACCATGGCGGTGAGGACCCGCCCGAAGGGGGCGGCTGGCAGCAGGCCGGGGGTCATGGCCACCAGGTTATCGGTTCGGCGCGGCGAGGGGTCGCACCCGAGCGCGCAGCCGATAGCGTTTCCCCTGCGGCGATCCTGTGCAGCCACCCCGTTCAGCACTCCCCACCAGCAGCGCCCCAGCACGCCCCCCTCGAGCGGCCCGGAGGCCACCATGCCCGAGCACAGCCTGTCCCACCGTCTCGCCGCCGAGTTCTTCGGCACCTTCTGGCTGGTCCTCGGCGGCTGCGGCAGCGCCGTGCTGGCCGCCGGCGTGCCGGACGTCGGCATCGGCTTCCTCGGGGTGGCCCTGGCCTTCGGCCTGACCGTGCTGACGATGGCCTACGCCGTGGGCCACATCAGCGGCGGGCACTTCAACCCGGCCGTCACCGTCGGCCTGGCCACGGCGAGGCGCTTCGAGTGGCGCGCCGTCCCCGCCTACGTCGTCACCCAGGTCGTGGCCGCCGCCGTCGCGGCCACCGTGCTGTTCGTGATCGCCAACGGGGCCAAGGGCTTCAGCGCCTCGGACTCCGGCTTCGCCACCAACGGCTACGGCGACCGGTCCCCCGGCGGCTACTCCCTGCTGGCGGTCGTGGTGGCCGAGATCGTGCTGACGGCCTTCTTCCTCTACGTGATCCTGGGCGCCACCGACACCCGGGCCCCCAAGGGCTTCGCCCCCATCGCCATCGGCCTGTCGCTGACGCTGATCCACCTGGTGTCGATCCCGGTCAGCAACACCTCGGTCAACCCGGCCCGCTCCACCGGCCCGGCCCTGTTCGCGGGCGGGGAGGCCCTGGGCCAGCTGTGGGTCTTCTGGCTCGCCCCGCTGGTGGGCGCCCTCGTCGCGGGCGCGACGTACGCCGGGCTCTTCGGCTCCTCGAACGACCCCGTGCCGCTGGGCGAGACCACCGAGGCCTGAGCGCAGCGGCTCAGGGGTGCGGGCAGGGGCTTACGGGACCACGGGGATCGAGCACCGCTCCCACCACACGAAGTCGAAGCCGTCGTGCGGCTCGCGACGCGTCTCCCGCCACGCGGACCGGTCCCAGGTGGGGTAGTGCGTGTCGCCCTCGGGGGAGGCGTGCACCTCGGTCAGCACCTGGTGGGTCGCCAGCGGCATCGCCTCGGCGTACAGCTGCCCGCCGCCGATCACCATGATGTCGCCCTCGAAGCCCTGCGCGAGCGCGACGGCCTCGGTGAGGTCCGGCGCCACGAAGACGCCGTCACCGTAGTACCGCCGGTCGCGGGTGACCACGACGTTGGTGCGGTACGGCAGCGGGTGGCCGATGCTGTCGAAGGTGCGCCGGCCCATCACCACGGTGTGGTCGCGGGTGGTGGCCCGGAAGTGGCGGAGGTCCTCCGGGATGCTCCACGGGATGTCTCCTCCCGCCCCGATGACGCCGTTCGCCGCGACCGCGGCGACCATGACGATGCGCTTGCTCATACCGCGATCGGCGCCTTGATCCCGGGGTGCGGGTCGTAGTCCAGGAGCGAGACGTGCTCCAGGTCGAAGGCGTCCAGCTCGCCGACCCGGGGGTCGAGCACCAGGCGCGGCAGCGGCCGCGGCGTCCGGGTGAGCTGCAGCCGGGCCTGGTCCAGGTGGTTGACGTAGAGGTGGGCGTCACCGAGCGTGTGCACGAAGTCGCCCACCCGCAGGCCGGTGACCTGGGCGACCATGTGCGTGAGCAGGGCGTACGACGCGATGTTGAACGGCACGCCGAGGAAGACGTCGGCCGAGCGCTGGTAGAGCTGGCAGCTCAGCCGGCCGGGCCCGTCCTGCGCCGGCGCGACGTAGAACTGGAACAGCGCGTGGCACGGCGCCAGCGCCATGTGCGGCAGGTCGGCGACGTTCCACGCCGAGACGATGTGGCGCCGCGAGTCGGGGTCGCGGCGCAGCGCCTCGACCACCTGGGCGAGCTGGTCGACGTGCGCCCCGTCGGGCGTGGGCCAGGACCGCCACTGCGCGCCGTAGACCGGCCCGAGGTCGCCGTTCTCGTCGGCCCACTCGTCCCAGATGCTCACACCCCGCTCCTGCAGCCAGGTGACGTTGGTGTCCCCCCGCAGGAACCACAGCAGCTCGGCGAACACCGAGCGGGTGTGCACCTTCTTGGTCGTCACCAACGGGAAGCCCTGAGCGAGGTCGAAGCGCATCTGGTGACCGAACACGCTGCGCGTGCCGGTGCCGGTGCGGTCGTCCTTGGCCACGCCCTCGTCGAGGACCCGGCGCAGGAGGTCGAGGTACTGGTGCACGGTCCTCACCCTAGTGCGAGCCTCCGACAACCTGTCCGGATGCGCCCTTGACACGGTTGGCTAAGTGCTTTAGCTTTTTGGCTATGACCTCTAGCCACTTCCTCCAGCGTCCCGAGGGACGCCTCTCCTACGACCTGACCGGCGAGGGCCCCCTCGTCGTCTGCCTGCCCGGCATGGGCGAGCTGCGCTCCAGCTACCGCCACCTCGTCCCGCTCCTGGTCGCCGCCGGCTTCCGGGTGGCCTGCCTGGACCTGCGCGGCCACGGCGACAGCGACGCCACCTTCTCCTCCTACGACGACGAGGCGCTGGCCTCCGACGCCCTGGCCCTGGTCGAGGAGCTCGGCTCCCCGGCGTACCTGGTCGGCAACTCGATGGGGGCCGGCGCCGCGGTGATCGCCGCGGCGCAGCAGCCCGAGGCCGTGCTGGGCCTCGTCCTGGTGGGACCCTTCGTCCGCAACCCCGCGGTGGGACGCCTCGCCACGATGGCCTACCGGCTGACCATGACGCGGCCCTGGGGCCGGGCGGCGTTCCTGGCCTACTACCCGAGGTGGACCCCGGGCGAGCGTCCCGCCGACTTCGACGAGCACCGGGCCGCCGTGGCCGAGAACCTGCGCCGCCCCGGGCACTGGAAGGCCTTCGCGGCCACCACCCGCACCACCCACGCACCGGCCGAGGCCCGCCTCGGCGACGTCCGCGCCCCCGCCGTGGTGGTCATGGGCGCCGACGACGTGGACTGGTCCGACCCGGCCGCGGAGGCGGCCTGGCTGGGCGGCCGCCTCGGCGCCGAGGTGGTCATGGCGCCGGGCGTCGGCCACTACCCGCAGACCCAGGTTCCCGGCGTGGTGGCCGACGCGGTGCGCCGGCTCGCCGACGGGGTCCGGGGTGCCTAGGGCCGGCCTGACCACCGAGGTCGTCGTGGCCGAGGCCGCCCGGCTGGTGGACCGTGACGGCGCCGGGTCGCTGACGCTGCGCGCGGTGGCCGAGCGGTTCGGGGTGGCCCAGCCCAGCCTCTACAAGCACATCGGTGGCCTCGAGGACCTGCACGGCCGCCTGGCCCTGGTGGCGGCCCGTGAGCTGGGCACGGCGCTGCGCACGGCGGTGTCCGGCCGGGCCGGTGCCGAGGCCACCGCCGCGGTGGCCACGGCGTACCGTCGCTACGCCACCGAGCACCCGGGCTGCTACGCCTACCTGCTGCGCCCCCGGGCCGACGACGCCGACCACGAGCGGGCGAGCGCGGAGGTGCTCGCCGTGCTCTACGCGGTCCTGGACGGCTACGACATCCGCGAGGAGGCCGACCGGGTCGACGCCGCCCGCTTCCTGCGCAGCGCCATGCACGGGTTCGTGGCCCTGGAGCTGGGGGGCGGGTACGCGATGTCGCGCTCCGTCGACGACAGCTTCGCCGCCACGCTGCGCGCCGTCGACCTCGCGCTGCGCGGCTGGACCGCCTCGGTGGCGGTGTAGTTTCCAACCCCCGGGCCTCCCGGGACCCCGGCGCACCGGCCGGGTCGAGCAGAGGAGCACCCATGAGCGAGGACCAGCAGTTCTGGTACTGCCTGACCCACCACCGGGTCGAGGGCCGTGACGGCTGTCCCAACCAGGACCGGCTCGGCCCCTACGCCACCGAGGCCGAGGCCTCCCGCGCCCTGGAGACGGCCGAGAAGCGGACCGAGGACTGGGACAACGACCCGAAGTGGAAGGACGACTGACCGCTCCGACGGGCACTCCCCCGCCCGGCCGCCTCAGGCGTCGAAGTCCAGGACCAGCGTGTCCGAGGTCGGGTGCGACTGGCAGGTGAGCACGTAGCCCCGCTCGACCTCCTCGGGCTCCAGCGCCCAGTTGGTGTCCATCGACACCGTGCCCTCGACGACCCGCGCCCGGCAGGTGCCGCACACGCCGCCCTTGCAGGCGAACGGCGCGTCCGCCCGCACCGCCAGCGCCGCGTCCAGCACGACGGGTCCGTCGGGAGCGAGGGTGAAGGAGGACCGCCGGCCGTCGAGGGTGAGGGAGACCTGCGCTCCCGAGGCTCCCGCACCCTCCACGGGACGGGCGGAGCCGCTCGACGGGGCACGAGCCGGGGAGGCCGTCTCGACGTGGAAGACCTCGGCGTGGACGCTGCGCCGGGCCACCCCGGAGGAGACCAGCAGCCGGCGCAGGTCGGAGACCATCGCGAACGGGCCGCACAGGTACCACTCGTCGACGGTGTCGACGGGCAGCAGCACCTCGAGGATGCGGGTCATCCGCTCGACGTCCAGCCGCCCGGAGAACAGCTCGACCTCCTGCGGCTCGCGGGACAGGACGTGCACCAGGTGGAAGCGGTCGGGGTAGGTGTCCTTCAGGTCCTCGACCTCGTCGAGGAACATCACGGTGGAGTGGGTGCGGTTGGCGTAGAGCAGGGTCACCCTGGACGCCGGCTCGGCGGCCAGGGTGGTGGCGACCACCGACAGCACCGGGGTGATGCCCGAGCCGGCCGCGACGCACACGTGGTGGCGGGCCCGGGTGGGGTCGGGCTCGGTGCCGAAGCGTCCGGCCGGCGTCATCACGTCCAGGACGTCGCCCGGGCGCAGGACGTCCAGGGCGTGGCCGGAGAAGGCCCCGCCGGGCAGCCGCTTGACCGCCACCCGCAGCACCCCGGAGCCGGCCGGCGAGCAGATGGAGTAGCTGCGGCGCACGTCGTCGCCGGCCAGCTCGGTGCGGAGCGTCAGGTGCTGTCCCGCGGCGAACGCGTAGTCCTCGGCCAGCTCGGGCGGCACCGTGAAGGTGACGGCGACGGAGTCCTCGGTCACCGGCTCGACGCTCTGCACCGACAGCGGGTGGAACACCGGGTGGACCGGTGGCATCACAGGGCCTTGAAGTGGTCGAACGGCTCCCGGCAGGACCGGCACACCCACAGCGACTTGCACGCCGTCGACCCGAAGTGGCTCAGCTCCCGGGTGTCCGGGGACCCGCACTGCGGGCAGCGCAGCGTCAGGGTGAGCGCGACCGGGCCGTCCACCGCACGGGCCGGGCCGGGCGGCACGATGCCGTACTCCCGGAGCTTGCGCCGCCCGTCCTGGCTCATCCAGTCCGTGGTCCAGGCCGGGGCCAGCGCGAACTCCACCGTCACCGCGTCGTAGCCGGCCCCCGCCAGCGCGGCGAGCACGTCGTCGCGGATGGCCTCGGTGGCCGGGCAGCCGGAGTACGTCGGGGTGATGGTCACCGTGACCTGCCCGTCCTCGGCCACCCGGACGTCGCGCAGGATGCCCAGGTCGGCGATGGTGAGCACCGGCACCTCGGGGTCGAGCACGGCGGCCGCGACGTCCCACGCGTCCTGCCGCCGGGTCGCGACGCTCACCACGACGCCCCCGGGTGCGCCCGGGCCAGGCCCTGCAGCTCCTCCAGCAGCGGGCCCATCGCCTCGGTGTGCTCGCCGCGCCGTCCCCCGCCCGGCGCCGGCCGGAGCTCGCTGGACGGCCACGTGAGGGTGGCCTCGTGCAGGACGGCCGCGACGCGGCGGTCGAAGGCGGGTCGCAGGAGGGCCGGGTCGACCGCGACGCCGCTCTCCAGCAGGGCGGGGTCGACGTACGAGCCGTCGAAGAGCTCCGCCACGTAGGGCCACTCCGCCTCGAGACCCGCCTGCATGCGCTCGTGCGAGAGCTCGGTACCGTCGCCGAGCCGGAGGACCCACACCGTCGCGTGGTCGCGGTGGTAGTCGACCTCCTTGACCGCCTTGGCGGCCACCGCCGCCAGCGTGGCGTCGGTCGAGGTGCGCAGGTGGCCGTAGAGCTCGCACAGGTACGTCGAGAGCAGCAGCAGCCGGGCCACGGCCGCCCCGAAGTCGCCCTGCGGACGCTCCACGAGGTGAACGTTGCGGAACGCGTGCTCGTCGCGGTGGTAGGCCAGGTCGTCCTCGGTGCGCACCGGGTCCTCCAGCGACCCCGCGTAGGTCAGCAGCGACCTGGCCTGGCCCAGCAGGTCGAGCGCGATGTTGCCCAGCGCCACGTCCTGCTCGATCTGGGGGGACCGGGCGATCCACTCCCCGGTGCGCTGGGCCGCGACCAGGGCGTCGTCGGCCAGGCACAGCACGTAGTCCCGGGTCGTGCTCACAGGTGCTCGACCCCCTCGGGGACGTCGTAGAAGGTGGGGTGGCGGTAGATCTTGTCCGCGGCCGGGTCGAAGAACGCGTCCTTCTCCTGCGGGCTCGAGGCCGTGATCGCACCGGACTCCACCACCCACAGCGACACGCCCTCCTGGCGACGGGTGTAGACGTCGCGGGCGTTGCGCAGGGCCATCTCGGCGTCGGGGGCGTGCAGCGAGCCCACGTGCACGTGGGAGAGCCCGCGCCGCGAGCGCACGAACACCTCGAACAGCGGCCAGCCGCGCCGCTCCCCCGACGACGCCCGCGGGCCCTGCTCGGCCTCGCTCCGCTCGGGACCGCGCTCCTCGGGGGCGCCGGGGGTCACGAGGCGAGGTCCGCCGTGCGCCGGGCGGCCCGCTTCTCGGCGTACGCCGTGGCGGCCTCCCGCACCCAGGCACCGTCCTCGTGGGCCCCGCGGCGGTGGGCCATCCGCTCGGCGTTGCAGGGGCCGTTGCCGCGGATGACCTCCTGCAGCTCGGAGAAGTCGATGGGGCCGAAGTCGTAGTGGCCGCGCTCCTCGTTCCAGGCGATGGCCGGGTCGGGCAGCGTGAGCCCCAGCGCGGCGGCCTGCGGCACGGTCATGTCCACGAAGCGCTGCCGCAGGTCGTCGTTGGCGAAGCGCTTGACGCCCCAGGCCATGGACCGTGCGGTGTGCCCGCCCGTGGCCGCCTCGCCGGTGTCGTGCGGGCCGAACATCATCAGGCTGGGCCACCACCAGCGGTCCACCGCCGCCTGCGCCATGGCGTGCTGCTCCGGGGTGCCGTTCGACAGCGTGTGCAGCGCCTCGAAGCCCTGCCGCTGGTGGAAGGACTCCTCCTTGCACACCCGGATCATGGCCCGGGCGTAGGGGCCGTAGGAGCACCGGCACAGCGGCACCTGGTTGACGATCGCCGCACCGTCCACGAGCCAGCCGATGGCCCCGATGTCGGCCCAGGTCGGGGTCGGGTAGTTGAAGATCGAGGAGTACTTCTGGCGGCCCTCGTGCAGCAGGTCGAGCAGGTCCTCCCGGTCCACGCCCAGCGTCTCCGCCGCGGCGTACAGGTACAGCCCGTGCCCGGCCTCGTCCTGCACCTTGGCCATCAGGATCGCCTTGCGCCGCAGGCTGGGCGCACGCCCGATCCAGGCGCCCTCGGGCTGCATGCCGATGATCTCGGAGTGTGCGTGCTGGGCGATCTGCCGCACCAGTGAGGCCCGGTAGTCCTCGGGCATCTCGTCGCGGGGCTCGATGCGGCCGTCCTCGCCGACGATGCGCCAGAAGTCCGTGAGGTCGGGCTGGTCACGCTGGTCGATCCGGGTGCCGTCCATGAGCGCCAGCCTACCAGCCGCGTGTGACACTCCGGGCGCAACCGTGCGGCCGAGGTGTCACACCGATGCCGGAGCCGAAGGAGGCGCCGGGCCGGTGGTGCCCGCGCCACCTGGGAGACTGGGCCCATGACCAGCCACCAGCACCCCGGCGGCGGCCCGACCGCCGACGTCTCCGTCCGGATCGGCTGGGGCGACGACGCCGCCGGCATCGCGGAGGTCCAGGTCCGGGCCTGGCGCCAGGAGTACGCCGACCTGCTGCCCGCCGAGGTGGTCGAGAGCCTCGACGCCGAGCAGTTCGCCACCGCGTGGGCGGGGTCGCTGGCCGCTCCCGGCGACGCCCGGCACCGTGTGCTGGTGGCGCTCGAGCGCAACACCATCCGGGGCTTCGCGCTGACCGGGCCGAGCCCGGACCCGGACGCCGACCCCGTCGCGGTCGGCGAGATCTCCGAGCTGACCGTCGACCCCGGGCACACCCGGCACGGGCACGGCTCCCGGCTGGTGCAGGCCTGCGTGGACACCCTGCGGGCGGACCGGTTCGGGACCGCGGTGGTCTGGCTGGCCGCCGAGGACGACGTACGACGCGGGTTCCTCACGAGCGCGGGCTGGGCGCCCGACGGGGCGCACCGCGAGCTCGACCTGCACGGCGACGGGACCGTGCGGGTCAAGCAGGTCCGGCTGCACGCCGACCTGCGCGAGGAGTGAGCCCCGCGGGGGGTGCACCGGGCCGGTCCTCGATCATCACCGAGGGCGTGGCCGTCGGGCTCGCCACCGGTGCCTACGGCGTCTCCTTCGGGGCCGTCTCGGTGGCCGCCGGGCTGGACGTGCTGCAGACCTGCGCCCTGTCGCTGCTGCTGTTCACCGGCGCCTCCCAGTTCGCGCTGGTCGGGGTGGTCGCCTCCGGAGGGGCACCGCTGTCCGGGGCCATGACCGCGCTGCTGCTGGGCTCGCGCAACACGCTCTACGGGCTGCGGCTCGCGCCGCTGCTGGACTGGCACGGCTGGCGCCGGGTCGGGGCCGCCCACCTGCTGATCGACGAGTCGACGGCGATGGCGGTCAACCGGGGCAGCACCCCGGACGCCCGCACCGGCTTCCTCTCCACCGGGGTGTCGGTCTTCCTGCTGTGGAACCTGGCCACCCTCGGCGGCGCCGTCGCCGGTACGTCGCTCGGCGACCCCCGGACCTACGGCCTGGACGCCGCGGTGGGCGGCGCGTTCCTGGCCCTGCTGTGGCCCCGGCTGAGCAGCAGGCTGCACCGCACCGTCGGCGTCCTCGCGGCCGCCGTGGCCCTCGGGCTGGTGCCGGTCACCACCGCCGGGGTGCCCGTGCTGGCCGCGGCCGGGGTCGCCGTCCTCGCGGGCGCCCTCCCCCGCCGGCCCTCGCGAGCGGGCGCGGGTCGACCGGGCGCGGGTCGACGGGGCCGCCCGGGGCACGCCGGATGAGCCCTACCTGGGTGGCGATCCTGGTCGCCGGGGCCGGCTGCTACACCCTGAAGCTCCTCGGCCTGTCGGTGCCGCCGCGGGTGCTGGAGCGACCCGTGGTCGAGCGGGTGGCCGACCTGCTGCCCGTCGCCCTGCTGTCGGCGCTGATCGCCGTGCAGGTGCTCGGCTCCGGCCGGCACCTCGTGGTGGACGCCCGCGTGGTCGGTCTCGGCGTCGCCTGCGTGGCCCTGCTCCTGCGGGCCCCGTTCCTCGTGGTGGTGCTGGCCGCCGCGGCGTCCGCCGCCCTGGTCCGCCTGCTGTGACCCGGTCCAGGCGGCGGCCACGCAGGTAGGGTCGCACCGACGGCCCCGCCCTCGCCCGGACCCCGCGGTGCTCCGGCTCGTCCCTCACCGCCGGCCACGGCCGGCCACCGCCCACGGACCGAGGGGGACTCATGGGTCACGACGCACGCCGATCCGGCCTCGAGGTCCTCGGCCCGCTGCTGCGCGAGGTCGGCCGGGCCCGTGCTTCTCTGGCGGCGGTGCGCACGTCGGGGTCGCCCGAGCGCACCCGGCACGCCCGCTCGGAGCTGTTCGACGCGTTGACGGCGTACACCGGGGAGCTCACCACCCGTGGTCTGCCGGTGCCCTACGCCATCCGCGACGAGCTCTGGCTGCTGCAGCACGTCCCCTGGTGACACGCGTAGGATCGGCGGCAACACCCGACCCTCGCATCGACGGCGTGCTGCGGTGCCAGAGGCGGGATGGTGGTGAGGATGGGCGGACAGGGCGACGGGCGGCTCCCGCCCGGCGATGCCGTCGTCGCCCGGATCGGGAGACTGTGTGAGCTCGGGGTGCGGACGGCCGGCGTGGACGGCGCGGGGGTCTCGGTGATCGCCGACGCAGGACCACAGCCCGTGCTCAGCACCGACGACCTCTCCGCGCTGATCGAGGAGCTCCAGTTCACCCTCGGCGAGGGTCCGTGCTTCAACGCCACGGCCACCCAGACACCGGTCCTGGTCAGCGACCTGGCCGACCCGCCGGGAAGGCATCGCGCCCGCATGGCCGGCGTTCCGCGACGAGGCCGTCGCCGCCGGCGTACGGGCGGTGTTCGCGTTCCCGCTGCGGGGTCGGGGCCGTCGACCATCGGCACGCTGGACCTGTACCGCGCGGAGCCGGGCCCGCTGGACCGCGACCAGCTGTCGAGCACCCTGCGCACCGCCGACGCGGTGGGGCCCGCCCTGCTGACGCCAGGACCTGCTGCAGGACGAGCCGCCGGCGCGGGCTGGCTGCGATGACCGTGCACCAGGCCGCCGGCATGGTGATGGCGCAGACGGGCGGGAGCATCGAGGAGGCGCTGCTGCTGCTGCGCGCCACCGCCTACGGACAGGGCCGACCGGTCCACGAGCTGGCGACCGACGTCCTCGAGGGGCGCCGCACCTTCACCGAGGAGGAGACATGAGCTCCGAGAACGCCGACCCGGCGGAGGACGGCGCGGTGATGACCCGTGACGCACGGCTGGCCCGCCGGTTCGTGGCGCTGGCCGACACGCTGGTCGACGACTACGACGTCGTGGACCTGCTGGACCGCCTGGTCACCAGCTGCGTCGAGCTGCTGGACGTCGCGGCGGCCGGGCTGCTGCTCAGCGACCAGCGGGGCCAGCTGCAGCTGGTGGCCTCCTCCAGCGACGCGACCCGGCGTCGTCGAGCTCTTCCAGCTCGAGAACGAGGAGGGGCCGTGCCTGGAGGCCGTGCGCACCGGCCGCCGGGTGGTCGCGGACGTGACCCGGAGAGCTGCGCCGGCGGTGGCCCGCCTTCGCCGCCTCGGCCGCTCCGTCGGCGTTCCTGTCGGTGCACGCCTGCCCCATGCGGCTGCGCGCAGGAGACCATCGGGGCGCTCAACCTCTTCGGGACCGCGGCGTCCGCGCCCATGGCGGCCGACGAGCTCCGCATCGCCCAGGCGCTCGCCGACGTGGCCACCATCGCGATCCTGCAGCAGCGCTCGCTGCACCGCGCCTCCCTGGTGGCCGAGCAGCTGCAGACCGCGCTGAACAGCCGCATCGTCATCGAGCAGGCCAAGGGCGTCCTGGCCGAGTCCGGGCAGCTGGACATGGACGCCGCCTTCCAGGCGCTGCGGTCCTACGCCCGCAGCACGAGCACCAAGCTGGGCACCGTGGCGGGTCGGCTGGTGCGCCGCGAGCTGGCCGCCGAGACGATCCTCGACCGGTAGCGGGCGTCGCTCGGTCCGTTCAGCCGTGCAGCCGTTCAGCCGTGCAGCGTCAGCGCGTGCCGGGCGGCGCCGCGGGCCCGGGTGCGGTCCCCGGCGACGTCGTAGGCCAGGGCGAGGCGGAACCACGCCCGCCAGTCGTCCGGGTCGGCCTCCGCCTGCTCGCGCATGGTCGCGAACCGGGCGTCCGCGGCGGCCCGGTCCACCCGGCCCGACGGGCGGCGGGGAAGGTCGTCCACGGGCAGTCCGCCCTCCTCGGCGAGCTGGCGGGCCAGCACCGCGGTACGACGGCCGAACTCGATCTCGCGCCACACCAGGGCGAGCCCCAGCACGGGCAGCAGCAGCAGCGCCACGCCCAGCACCTGACCCACGACCGAGTCGCTGCGCAGCAGCAGGATGCCCTTGAAGCCGATGAGGCCGGCGTAGAAGACCACCACGGCGACCAGCACCACGATGGTGGAGCGAGTCCTCACCGGCTCACCCGGCGTCCAGGAAGGACTCGAGCCCGACCGTCAGCCCGGGCACGTCCGGCACCCGTCGCACCCCCAGCAGCACCCCCGGGGTGAAGGAGGCGCGGTCGGTGGAGTCGTGGCGGACCGTCAGCGTCTCCCCCACCCCGCCCAGGACCACCTCCTGGTGCGCGAGCATCCCGCGGATGCGCAGGCTGTGCACGTGCACGCCCTCCACGTCGGCGCCCCGCGCGCCCTCCAAGGCGGTCGAGGTGGCGTCCGGCACGGCGCCGGCGCCGGCGCGACGGCGGGCCTCGGCGACCAGGGAGGCGGTGCGTCGCGCGGTGCCCGAAGGGGCGTCCGCCTTGTCGGGGTGGTGCAGCTCGACGATCTCCACCGACTCGTAGTACGGCGCGGCCTCGGCGGCGAACCGCATCATGAGCACGGCACCGACCGAGAAGTTGGGGGCCACCAGCACCCCGGTCGAGGTGCCGGCCAGCCAGTCGCGCACCCGGCCCAGGCGGTCCTCGTCGAAGCCGGTCGTGCCGACCACGGCGTGGATGCCGTGCCGGATGCAGTGCTCGAGGTTGCCCATCACCACGTCGGGATGGGTGAAGTCGACGACCACCTCGACGCCGGCGGTCACGAGGTCCTCCAGGGAGTCGCTGTCCGGGTCGGTGTCGACCTGCGCCACCAGCTCCAGGTCGTCGGCCGCCCCGACGGCCCGGACCACCTCCTGCCCGACCCTGCCCCGGGCGCCCAGCACCCCGACCCGTCTGCGCTCGCTCACGGCTCCAACCTAGCCGCCACCCCCGGGCGCCCGCCGGGGACTGTCGGTGCTCACCCGTAGCGTCCGTCGTGACGGGAGGGTTCAGTTATGGACTGAACTCGGCCCGGAATCAGTGTTAGCGTGAACTATGAGCGAGGTCGTGTACACCGTGATCGGAGACCTGGTGGGCTCGCGCACCGTGCCGGACCGGGCCGGGGTGCAGCGGGCACTGGACGACGCGCTGCGCGAGGTGGGCGAGCACGTCCCCGTCGCCCAGGCCTTCGAGCCGACGGTCGGCGACGAGTACCAGGGCGCCTGCCGCACCCTGGCCGAGGCCGTGCTGGCCGCCCTGCTCGTGCGGCTGACGCTGCTCCCCCTGGTCGACGTGCGCTGCGGGATCGGCCACGGCGAGGTCACCGTGCACGACGCCGCCCGCCGACCGGTGCTCCAGGACGGACCGGGCTGGTGGTCGGCACGCGCCGCCATCGAGGAGCTGGACGGCCGGCGCTCCAGCGCACGCACGTGGTACGCCGGGCCCGACGGGTCGGCGGTCAACGCGTTCCTGCTCTGCCGCGACCAGGCGGTGGACCGGCTCAACGAGCGCGGCGTCCGCATGCTGCGGCTGGCGCTGCTCGGGCACAGCCAGAAGGACATCGCGGCCCGGGAGGGGATCTGGCCCTCGGCGGTCTCGCAGCAGTTCACCCGGAGCATCGGCGTCGTGGTGGAGTCGATGCGGGTGCTGGCCGCGGGCGGCGTGGCCCGGTGATCCTGGGGCTCTGGCTGCTGACGGTCGGGGTGTGCGACCTGCTGCGCGCCACCCGCGACACCACCACGTGGAGGCGCCGCGCCCTGCTGGCCGCGTTCGGCTGCGCGGTGCTGGTGCTGGCCGGGCTCCTGGTGGGCTTCACGCTCCGCTGGTGGGCGAGCATCGGCGTCGTCTGGGTCGTCGCGCTCACGGCCTGGGTGCTCGCCTCCTCCCTCGCCCTGGACCCGACCTCGACGCACCGGGCCCGGTGGCGGGGGGCGGCCTTCGCGGTGCTGGCGGCGGCGCTCCTGGTGCTGACCTTCGTCTGGGACGCCGTCCCCCAGGCCGTCACCGCGCCGTCCGGGTGGGACTCCAGCCTGGTGGGGGCGGTCGGGGTCACCGACCTCGTGCGGTACGGCGGCGTGCTGCTCTTCGAGCTCAGCACCGCCAACATCGTGGTGCGCCTGGTCCTGGACGCGACGGGCGTGCCGACCGCCAGCAACGAGCCCGACCTGTCGGGCGGGCGGCTGCTGGGCCCCATGGAGCGGGTGTTCATCCTGGTCCTGGCCGTGACCGGCGAGGTGACCGCGGCGTCGCTCGTCGTGGCGGCCAAGGGGCTGCTGCGGTACCCGGAGCTGCGCCGTTCCCAGGACTCCGGCCCCTCGGCGGTCTCCGAGTACATCCTCATCGGCAGCTTCGCGAGCTGGCTGCTCGGGGTCCTCGGCTGGCTGCTGACGCTGCGCTGATGCAGTCCACGGCTGAACCTGCCTCCACGTTCAGCCAGTGGCTGAACCCCCTGGTCCGGTGTTCCGCCGCGGGTGGCATCCTGCGGGGAGACGCCTCGCCCCCGCAGGCTCCCCCACCTCCCAGGAGGCACCCGTGTCCGAGGACTTGACCGGCCTGCGGATCGGCCTGCTCGGTGCGGCCCGAATCACCGGCCGGGCGGTCGCCGACCCCGCCCGTCGTACGGGGCACCGGCTGGTGGTCGTCGCTGCACGGGACGAGGGCGACGCCCGCGCGTTCGCCGCGGAGCACGGCGTCGAGCGGGTGGCCGCCTCCTACGAGGACCTGCTGGCCGACCCCGAGGTCGAGGTGGTCTACAACCCGCTGCCCAACGGCCTGCACGCCGAGTGGAACCTGCGCGCGATCCGCGCCGGCAAGCACGTGCTGGGCGAGAAGCCTTTCGCCGCCAACGGTCCCGAGGCGCGACGCGTGGCCGACGCCGCGCGGTCGGCGGGCACGGTGGTGATGGAGGCCTACCACTACGCCTTCCACCCGGTGATGCGCCGGGTGCTGGAGGTGGTGGCCTCGGGCGAGATCGGCACCGTGCGCCACGTCGAGGCCACCCTGGTGATCCCCGACCCGGGCCCCGACGACCCGCGCTGGTCCCTGCGGCTCGCGGGCGGGGCGCTGATGGACCTGGGCTGCTACGGCCTGCACGCGGTGCGCCAGCTCGGCGGGCAGGCCGGCGGCGAGCCCCGGGTGCGCGCGGCCCGCGCCCGGCAGCACCCGGGGTCCCCGGGGGTGGACGCGTGGCTGCACGCGAGCCTGGACTACCCCGACGGCGCCACGGCGACGTGCTTCACCAGCATGGACGGTCCCGACGTCGTGATGGAGCTCTCCGTGGTCGGCACCCAGGGCCGGGTGCACGCGCCGAGGTTCGTGCTGCCCCACGAGGACGACCGCGTGGTCGTGGCCACCGCCGACCGGGTCCGCACCGAGCACCTGGGCGTCCGGTCCTCCTACGACTACCAGCTCGACGTGCTGACGCGGGCGGTCCGGCGCGGCACACCCCCACCACTGGACCTCACCGACGCGGTGAGGACGATGGAGCTGCTGGACGCGGCGTACGTCGCGGCCGGGCTGGGCCCCCGGCCCTGCAGCTCGTGAGACCCCGAGGAGAGCGCATGGACCCCGTCAGGATCGGTCTGGTCGGCTACGGGTTCGGGGGGCGGTACTTCCACGCGCCCCTGATCGCCTCGGCCGACGGCTGCGAGCTCGTGGGCGTCGTCACCACCTCCGCCCAGCGGCGGGCCCAGGTCGAGGCCGACCGGCCCGGCACGGCCACCTTCGACTCCCTGTCCGACCTGGTCGCGGCCGGCGCCGAGGCGGTCGCGATCTCCACCCCCGCCTCCACGCACTCGACGCTGACCGACGAGGCGGTCGACCGGGGCCTCTCGGTGGTCTGCGACAAGCCCTTCGCCCTCGACGCGACCTCCGCCCGCCGCAGCGTGCAGCGGGCCCGGCAGGCCGGCGTGGTGCTGAGCCCCTACCAGAACAGGCGCTGGGACTCCGACTTCCTCACGGTCCGGGCTGCGGCCCACGACGGCACGCTCGGCGACGTACGTCGCCTGGAGTCGCGCTTCGAGCGCTTCGCCCCGACCGCCGGTCCGCCAGCGTCCGGGGGCGGCACCCTGCTCGACTTCTGCAGCCACCTCGTGGACCAGGCCCTGGTCCTGCTCGGCCCGGTGGCCTCGGTGCACGCCGAGCTCCGCCTGGTCGAGAGCGGGCTGGACGACGACGTCTTCGTGGCGCTGACCCACCGCGACGGGGCGCACTCCCACCTGTGGGGCAGCTGGACGCAGCACGCCCCCGGGCCGCGCTTCCGGGTCACCGGCACGGCAGGGTCGCTGGTGCTGACCACTGCCGACACCCAGGAGGAGGTGCTCATCGCCGGCGGTTCCCCCGCCACCCACCGGCCGTGGGGGGTCGAGGCCGGCTCGGAGTCCGACCGGCTGCACACCGGTGGGGACTCCCGCGCCGTCTCGCTCGTGTCCGGCGCCTGGGACACCTTCTACCCGGCCTTCGCCGCCGCGGTCCGCGGTGACGGACCGCCCCCGGTCGACCCGTGGGACGCGGTGGCCACCGCGCAGGTCCTCGGCGCGGCCCGCCTGAGTGCCGACGAAGGGCGGACGGTCGATCTGCCCGCCGACCCGCAGGAGGGTCTCCCCGGGGAGGCGTCGTGACCGACCGCACCCGGCTCGACGCCCTGGAGGCCGAGGAGTCCCGCCTCGTGCTCGCCTCCTTCGACGAGGCGGACGCGTGGGCGCTGGGCTCCCGGCTCCGCGACCTCGCCCTGGCCGACCGGCTGCCGGTCGCCGTCACCATCCGGCGCCACGGCCAACGGCTGTTCCACGCCGCGCTGCCCGGAGCCAGCGCCGACAACGACGGCTGGCTGGAGCGCAAGTGCGCGGTCGTCGAGCGCTACGGCCGGTCCTCGCTGCGCGTCGGAGAGCAGTTCCGGGTCGACGGCAGCACGTTCGAGGCCGGCTCGCGCCTGGACCCCGGCCGTTTCGCCGCCCACGGGGGTGCGTTCCCGCTCCTGGTGCGGGGCACCGGCTGCGTGGGCGTCGTGGCCGTCTCCGGGCTGCCGCAGCTCGACGACCACCGGCTGGTGGTGCAGGCCCTGGAGGCACACCGAGAGGCGCACCTGGCCTCGAGCGCTGACGGCGACCGCCCGGCGGGGAGCGGTCCCGCTGGCGCACCGGTCACGGACCCGGATGGGCTATAGACGCAATAGTCCGATTGGTCCTACGCTGACCGAACAGCCACCGGCTGGAGACCGAAGGGCCCGTCAGCCCGTCTCAGGCCGGACCGCGCGGGGGCGCGCGGATGGGTGTCAGACACAGGGGGAACCACCATGTACCAGTTCGACGACCACCAGGACCGGACCACCGACCGCCGCGCAGAGCGTGAGGCCAAGCGCAGTCGAGCCATGACGGCCGCCGCCGTGGCCGCCCGGGCCGCGGGCCGCTCCGGGAGTCAGCTCCTCGTTCTTCCGGCCTCTCCCGTGGTGGGGCTGCCCGGGGAGCGGGGCGTGGTCGCCGCGCCTCGGGCCGGGCGTCGCTGACTCCTGCTCCTCCGCTCGGCCGCGCCTCTGATTCCCAGGGGATGCCGATGATCTGCCGCTGCCCATGGTGGGTTCACCATGGGCGGCTCCAGATTCCCGGCATCACCTGGTACTCGTGGGGCCGCTGGGGGGCCATGGCGGCCGACGGCGCGTGAGCCGGGTGGGCGCCCGTCGTACGTCGTCCCGGCCGAGTAGGCGCCCGTCGTACGTCGTCCCGGCCGAGTAGGCGCCCGTCGTACGTCGCGGCCGGACGCGTGCGTGCCGAGACGCCCGCGACCGTACTGCCCACGGAGACCTGGTGCTTCCCATGGTGGGTCCACCGTGGGCAGCTGCAGATTCCCGGCATCCCCTGGTGATCAGGGGGGCGGCACTCGGCGTAGGGGGCGGCACTCGGCGCCTCCTACGGGGCAGCGCTCGCCCTACGGGGCAGCGCTCGTCCCACGGGACGGCGCGTCGCGACGAAGCGGCGGCCTCAGTAGGAGTCGTCCAGCAGCAGCCCCGCGCGCACCAGCGCCGACTCGACCCGCAGGCGTTCGCGGTCCAGGTCGGGCCCGGGCACGAGCACGGCGAGCAGGTGCTCCACGCCCAGGGCCCCGCACGCCTCGCCGAGCACGGCGTCGTAGGCCCGGCGCCGGCCCTCGAAGCGGGCGAACGAGGCGTCGGGCGGCACGGTGCGGAAGCGGAACGACAGCCGGCGGGCGTCCATGGCGATCTCCTCGATGGGCCGACCGACGGGTACGGCGGGCTGTCGGGCGCGCCAGGCCCGGACGACCCGCTCGGTGAGCGCAGCGTTCCAGCGGCCCAGTCGTCCGCGGTGCCGGCGACGCCAGCCCACCGCCAGGACGACGAGGCCCAGCAGGACCAGCCCCCCCGGGTGTGCGTGCATCCTCCCAGGGTAGGTCGCCCCGCGCCCGTCGGGGCCGGTCAGTCGGGCAGGCTCTCGGCCGGTCCGACCAGGGCCAGGGTGGGCCGCTGACGGAACAGCACCCGGGCCAGGTCGTTGACGTCCTCGAGCGTCACCGAGGCCACCCGCTCCAGCACCGTCTCGATGCTGGGCAGCTCGTCGTAGAGCAGCTCGGCCTTGGCGATCCGGGACATGCGCGAGCCGGAGTCCTCGAGCGAGAGCACCAGCCCACCCCGGAGCTGGCCCTGCCCGCGGCGCAGCTCGTCGGCGGTGATGCCGTCGCGGGCCAGGGTGGCGAGCTCGTCGCGCACCACGCTCAGCACGTCGTCGACCTTGGCCGGCAGGGCGCCGACCGCGACGCCGAACATGCCGGAGTCGGCGTAGTGCGAGCCGTAGGAGTACACGGAGTAGGCCAGCCCCCGCTTCTCACGGACCTCCTGGAACAGCCGGGAGGAGGTGCCTCCGCCCAGGGCCGCGTTGAGCACCCCCAGGGCGTAGCGGCGCGGGTCGGTGCGGATGAGCCCGTTGACGCCGAGCACCAGGTTGACCTGCTCGAACGGCCGGACGGCCGAGACCTGCCCCGGCGTCGTACGACGGGCGCGGCCGGTGCCCCGCACGGCGGCCGGCCACAGCTCGGTGTCCTGGAGGAACCCCCCGCGGGAGAACGCCGCCCGCACCAGCCGTACGACGGAGGTGTGGTCGACGTTGCCGGCGACCGCCACCACCATCGCGTCCGCGGTGTAGTGCGAGGCGTAGTAGCGCCGGATGCGAGCCGCGGACAGGGCCGCGATGGACTCGGCGGTGCCGGCGATCGGACGACCCAGTGGCGAGGTGGGCCAGGCCTGCGAGGCGTAGAGGTTGGAGACCACGTCGTCGGGGTCGTCGTCGTGCATGGCGATCTCGTCGAGGATGACCTCGCGCTCCGCCTCCACGTCCGCGTCGGTGATGGTCGAGGACGTCATCATGTCGCCGAGCACGTCGACGGCCAGGGGGAGGTCGTCGTCGAGCACCCGCGCGTGGAAGCAGGTGTACTCCTTGGCGGTGAAGGCGTTGAACTCACCGCCCACCTCGTCGAGCTCGACCGAGATGTCCAGGGCCGAGCGCGACGGGGTGCCCTTGAAGAGCAGGTGCTCGAGGAAGTGCGAGGCCCCCGACAGGGTCGGCGACTCGTCACGCGACCCGACGGCCACCCACACCCCGATCGAGGCGGAGCGGACGCCGGGCATCGCCTCGGTCACGACCCGCAGCCCGCCGGGGAGCACCGTCCGACGGACGGGCCCCCCTTCGCGGGCGGACAGCAGGGTGCGGGTCGTGCCGGGCTTCTGCAGTGCAGCCCGCGTCGGCACCTACTCCGACGACCCCGATGTCGCGCTCTCGGCCGACTCGGCGCTCTCGTCGAGCACCGGGATCAGCGACAGCTTGCCGCGGTCGTCGATCTCGCCGATCTCGACCTGGATCTTCTGCCCGACCGAGACCACGTCCTCGACGTTCTCCACGCGCTTGCCGCCGGCCAGGCCGCGCAGCTTGCTGATGTGCAGCAGCCCGTCCTTGCCCGGCAGCAGCGAGATGAACGCGCCGAAGTTGGTGGTCTTGACGACCGTGCCCAGGTAGCGCTCGCCCACCTCGGGCATCGTCGGGTTCGCGATGCCGTTGATGATCGAGCGGGCCGCCTCGGCCGACTCGCCGTTGGTGGCACCGATGTAGATGGTGCCGTCGTCCTCGATGCTGATCTGCGCACCGGTGTCGTCCTGGATCTGGTTGATGACCTTGCCCTTGGGCCCGATCACCTCGCCGATCTTGTCCACCGGCACCCGCACGGTGATGATCCGCGGGGCGTTCAGCGACATCTCCTCGGGGCCGTCGATGGCCTCGTTCATGACCTCGAGGATGGACAGCCGGGCGTCGCGGGCCTGGGTGAGGGCCGCGGCCAGCACCTCGGCGGGGATGCCGTCGAGCTTGGTGTCCAGCTGCAGCGCGGTGACGAACTCCGAGGTGCCGGCGACCTTGAAGTCCATGTCGCCGAACGCGTCCTCGGCGCCCAGGATGTCGGTCAGCGCGACGTACTGCGTCGCGCCGTCGACCTCGCCCGAGATGAGGCCCATGGCGATGCCGGCCACGGCCGCCCGCAGGGGGACCCCGGCCTGCAGCAGGGACAGCGTCGAGGCGCAGACCGAGCCCATCGAGGTGGAGCCGTTGGAGCCCATGGCCTCGGAGACCTGGCGGATCGCGTAGGGGAACTCCTCGCGCGTCGGCAGCACCGGGACGAGGGCCCGGCCGGCGAGCGCGCCGTGCCCGATCTCGCGCCGCTTCGGCGACCCGACCCGACCGGTCTCACCGGTGGAGTAGGGCGGGAAGTTGTAGTTGTGCATGTAGCGACGGGTCTTCTCCGGGGAGAGCGTGTCGAGCTTCGCCTCCATGGTGAGCATGTTCAGCGTGGTGACCCCGAGGATCTGGGTCTCTCCCCGCTCGAACAGCGCCGACCCGTGCACCCGCGGGATCACGCCGACCTCGGCGGACAGGGTGCGGATGTCGGTCAGGCCGCGGCCGTCGATGCGGACCTTGTCGCGCAGCACGCGCTCGCGGACCAGCTTCTTGGTCAGCGACCGGAACGCGGCGCCGAGCTCCTTCTCGCGACCCGCGAAGTCGGCGGTGACCTGGTCCAGGACGGCGTCCTTGACCTCGTCCATCGCCGCGTCGCGCTCCTGCTTGCCGGCCACGGTCAGGGCCTCGGCCAGCTTGCTGCCGGCGGCGCTCTCGACCGCGGCGTAGGCGTCGTCCTCGTAGTCGAGGAAGATCGGGAAGTCGCGCACGGGCTTGGCGGCCTGCTTGGCCAGCTCCACCTGCGCCTCGCACAGCTGCTTGATGAACGGCTTGGCGGCGTCGAGGCCGCCGGCCACGATCTCCTCGGTCGGCGCCTGGACGCCTGACTGGACGAGGTCCCAGGTCTTCTCGGTGGACTCGGCCTCGACCATCATGATCGCCACGTCACCGGTGTCGGTGACCCGGCCCGCGACGACCATGTCGAACACGGCCTCCTCGAGCTGGCTGTACGACGGGAACGCCACCCACTGGCCGCGGATCAGGGCCACCCGGGTCGCGCCGACCGGGCCGGTGAACGGCAGGCCGGAGAGCTGGGTCGACATGGAGGCGGCGTTGATGGCCAGCACGTCGTAGGGGCTGTCGGGGTCGAGCGCCAGGACGGTGACGACGACCTGGACCTCGTTGCGCAGACCCTTCTTGAAGGTCGGGCGCAGCGGCCGGTCGATGAGGCGGCAGGTGAGGATGGCGTCCTCGCCCGGACGACCCTCACGACGGAAGAACGAGCCGGGGATGCGGCCCGCGGCGTACATCCGCTCCTCGACGTCGATCGTCAGGGGGAAGAAGTCGAGGTTGTCCTTCGGGTGCTTCCCGGCCGTGGTGGCCGAGAGCAGCATGGTCTCGTCGTCGAGGTAGGCGGTCACCGAGCCGGCGGCCTGCCGGGCGATGAAGCCACTCTCGAACTTGACGGTGCGGGTGCCGAACGAGCCGTTGTCGAGAACGGTCTCTACGGCGTGGATCTCGGGTCCCTCTGTCATGGGGTCCCCTTCCTGTCTCGCGGAGCGATGCACGCGAGGGCGCCCAACCGCTGTGGGATGGGGCCGGTCTTCGATCGAGGCCCGCGGGTCGGCGAGGTGCTGCGCCTGTCCCCCGAGGGCCACTACCGAGGACCGGGCTGTCGTCCGCGGTCGCTCCAGTGGGTTGTGTTCAGTTGTCGTGCGGGTGCTGCGGTGGTGCGGGTGGTACTGGGTCGTCTCCCGACCTCGACCCTAGTGCGGGCCGGGCCGGAGACGAAGCAGGGCGGTCCCCGGCTGGTGCCGCGGACCGCCCGTGGCTCAACGGCGGATGCCGAGCCGCTCGATGATCGAGCGGTAGCGGTTGATGTCCTCGCGCCGCATGTAGTTCAGCAGGCGGCGACGCTGACCGACGAGGAGGAGCAGACCACGACGGCTGTGGTGGTCGTGCTTGTGCTCCTTGAGGTGCTCGGTCAGGTGGCTGATCCGGTGGGTCAGCAGGGCGACCTGGACCTCGGGGGACCCGGTGTCGCCCTCGCTGGTGCCGTAGTCGGCGATGATCTTCTTCTTGGTCTCTGCATCGGTGCCAGTCGACACGCGCAGCTCCTCTCGGTCTTCACTCGTTGCGCGGCGCGCCGGGGCCTGTCCACCCGGGCACTCTCGATCCGCGGCCGTTGCACGGCGGTGGGGTGCGGTCCACGCTCACACGTGGACGACGCCGACCAGATTATCAGCGGCCGGGCGCTTTCTCCGAATCGGTCGAGCCCCCCCGGCGGGCGGCCCCCGAGGGCCGGGTGCTCGGCGAAGCGCTGGGCCGAGCGCTGGGCCGAGCGCTGGGCCGGCGCTGGGCCGGGCGCTGGCTTCGGCACGCGGCACCGGCGTGGGCAGCGACACCGGCGGCACCACGGCCAGTGGACCGGTGGGCGTGGCCGGCGGACGGGCCGAGTCCCAGACCCCCTTCACCCGGAAGGGGCTCGACTGCTGGCGCACCGGCAGGGGGAAGACGTTGAACAGCGGCTGGCTGCCGTTGAACCACGGGTAGGTCTGCACCCGGCGGCCGAGCACCCGGTAGCCGCTCGCGAAGACGTCGGCGGCCACCGACAACGGCCGCCCCTGGGCGTCGTACAGCTGGACGCCCGTCAGCGGCCTGCCCTGCGCGTCGTAGGCGAAGACGTTGCGCACGAAGTGGCCGTCGTTGCGCAGCCCGGGCCCGTACGCCGGGCGGCTCTGCGCCACCAGCTCGCCGTTGGCGAAGGCGTGGCTGCTCCAGGTGTCGGGGAAGTGGCTGTAGACCGGCACCAGCAGTCCCACCGTCAGCACGTTGAGGGCCAGCACCGCCAGTCGCCCGGTCGTGCGCGTCACGGCCCGGGCCGGCTCGGGGTACAGGCGCCCACGGCCGAGCTGGACGCTGACCACCACGACGAGCAGCAGGACGGCCGGGCCGACCGGCGCTGCTCCCAGGGAGGGCAGCAGGGTCGCGTACTCGTACGGCCCGAGGGCCCAGTCGAGCAGCTGCACGAGCACCCACGCCCGCAGCACCCACCAGGCCGGTCGCAGGACGCGGACCACCTCCCAGGCCTGCGCCGCCCTCGGGTGGGCGGCGACCAGGGTCTCGAGACGGGCCCGGCCCTGGTCGAGCGCCTCGGCCACCTCCACGTGCCACGGCCGGCCCGGCTGGTGCCGCCCGCGCAGGCGGGGACGCCGCCTCGGCGGCGGTGCGAGCCCGGCTGCGGCGCGCAGCTCGGCGGCGTAGGCCACCGGGTCGCCGAGGTCGGCCCCGCCCTCGCCGCCACCGTCGGCCAGACGTTCGGACAGGTCGGCCTCGAGCCCGCCGACCAGCTCCTCGCGCTCCTCCTCGGTCAGGTCACCCAGCCGGGCCCGGACCTGCGCCACGAACTCGGTGACCTCCGGCGTCGCCGCCAGACGGGTGGTGTCGTTCATCGTCGCCCCTCCAGGAGTGTGCTGACCGTGCCGGCGAAGCGGTTCCAGTCCTCGCGCTGCCGCTTGAGCCGGTCCTCCCCCGCGGTGGTGATGCCGTAGTACTTGCGGTGCGGTCCCTCGTCGCTCGGCACGACGTACGACGTGAGCGCCCCGGCGGCGTACAGGCGCCGCAGGGTGCCGTAGACGGAGGCGTCGCCGACCTCCGCCAGGCCGCCGGCGCGCAGCCGACGGACGACGTCGTAGCCGTAGCCGTCCTCGTCGTCGACGACGGCCAGCACCGCGAGGTCGAGCACCCCCTTGAGGAGCTGGGTCGTGTCCATGGGGTGCACAGTACTACGGCGTGCGCAGTAGTGCGGACGACATTCCGGGAGGAGCACGGGGCCGTCAAGATCGGCGCCCGAGGATGGCGCAGGACGGGACGCCTCGACCGGGTGCAGCGCGCAGGACGGGACGCCTCGGCGGTCAGCCGGCCAGCACCGCCCGGACGGCCGCCCGGGCCGCCATCGGGTCCGGCGCACCGAGCGCGGCCTCGGCGGCGTGCTCGCAGGTGTCCATGGTGACCGCCGCCAGCTGCGCACCGACCGGGCGTACGGCGGCCAGGGCCATCGACAGGGAGGTGACGCCCATGCCGACCAGGGCGGTGGCCAGCACCGGGTCCGCGGCCGCCTCGCCGCACACGCCCACCGGCTTGCCCGCCTGCGTCCCCGCCTCGGCGGTGATGGCGATGAGCTGGAGCACCGCGGGCTGCCAGGCGTCGGTGAGGTGGGCCAGGTCGGTGGCCATCCGGTCGGCCGCCATCGTGTACTGCGTGAGGTCGTTGGTGCCGATGGACAGGAAGTCGACGACCTCGAGCATCTTGGGGGCCAGCAGCGCCGCGCTGGGGATCTCCACCATGACGCCCGCCCTGAGGCCGTGCGCGCGCACCTGCGCGGCGAAGTCGGTGGCCTCCGAGACGGTGGCCACCATGGGCGCCATCACCCAGGTGTCGGTGCCGCTGGCCTCGGCCGCTGCGGCGATGCCGGCCAGCTGGCGCTCCATCAGCCCGGGGTTGTCGAAGGACAGCCGCAGGCCGCGGACGCCCAGGGCCGGGTTCTCCTCGCCCTCGTGGGTGGCGAAGGCGATGGGCTTGTCCGAGCCGGCGTCCAGCGTGCGGACCACGACGTGGCCCCGACCGGCGAAGGGGGTGAGCACGCCGGTGTAGATCTCGGCCTGCTCCTGGACCGACGGCTCGTCCTTGCGGTTGAGGAAGCACAGCTCGGTGCGGAACAGCCCGACCCCCTCCACGGGTCCGTCGGCGGCGGCCGCCCGCGGAGCGTCCGTCGGCGACGTTGGCCAGCAGCTCCACCGAGGTGCCGTCCGCGGTGCGGCCCGGTCCGGTCCACTGCTCCAGCGCCGCCCGGGAGGCACGCGGCCTCCCCCACCAGCCGGGCGGCCTGCTCCGGGTCGGGCTCGACGGTGACCTCGCCCGTCGTACCGTCCACGAGCAGGGCGGTGCCCTCCCGCAGCGCGTGCAGGCCGGACACCCCCACCACGCAGGGGATGCCGAGCTGGCGGGCGATGATCGCGGTGTGGCTGGTCGGCCCGCCCCGCTCGGTCACCAGGGCCACCACGGTCCCGGCGTCCAGGCCGGCGGTGTCGGCCGGCGCGAGGTCCTCGGCCAGCAGCACCGACGGCACCGCGGGCACGGGGACACCCGGCTCGGGCTCGCCCACCAGCCGCGCGGTGACCCGGCGCTCGATGTCGCGCAGGTCGGTCACCCGCTCGGCCATGAGCCCGCCCATGGAGGTGAACACCCCGGCGAACTGGTCGACCGCCGCACCCAGCGCGACCAGCAGCGGGTCGCCGGCGGCGAGCCGCTTGCGCACGGCGAGCGCAGCCCCTTGTCCCGTGCCAGGCCCGCGGTGGCGGTCAGCACCTCGGCCGCGGCGCCCTGGACGCCGGCCGCCCGCTCCGCCAGCCCGGCGGAGGTGGCGGCGACCGCCTCGTCGTAGGCGGCCAGGGCCGCCTCCGCCTCGGGCGGGGAGGCCTGCTCGAAACGGGCGATCGCGTCGGGCGAGATGGACGCGGTGGCGACGACGGCGGGGGCGTAGGCGACGCCGGGCACGACGGGCGTGCCGTGCAGGACCGCCGTCGAGGACGTCGGGGACGGGGCTGGGTGGGGGGCCATGCGCCCAACATAGGTCCCAGGCGGCTTGACAGTCAACAGAATCGGGCGTAAAACAACACGTAACAAGTTCAAACCAACACAAGCGCGGGAGGCCCGGTGTACGCCGAGGAACGACAGCAGGCCATGGCCGACCTGGTCGCCCGCCGGGGACGGCTCTCCGTGCAGGCCCTGGCCGCCGAGTACGCCGTGACCACCGAGACCGTCCGCCGTGACCTCTCCGTGCTCGAGCGGCTGGGCATCCTGCGACGGGTGCACGGCGGCGCCGTGCCGGCCGCCGCCCTGGCCCTGGAGACCGCGGTGGGCGAGCGCGACCTCGCCCACGCCGACCAGAAGGACCAGATCGCCCGAGCCGCGCTCACCCTGCTCCCCCCCAACGGCGGCAGCGTCGTGATGGACGCCGGCACCACCACCGCGCGGCTGGCCATGATGCTCCCCCGCGAGCTGGCGCTGACCGTGCTCACCAACGCGGTGCCCATCGCGGCCCGGCTGGCCGGTTCGGCCAGCATCGACCTGCACCTGCTGCCCGGACGGGTCCGGTCCACCACCCACGCCGCGGTCGGCGAGGACACCGTCGAGGCACTGGGCCGGCTGCGGGCCGACGTCGCCTTCGTCGGCACCAACGGCCTGTCGGTGGGCCACGGCCTGAGCACCCCCGACCACGCCGAGGCGGCCGCCAAGCGGGCGATGGTGGCCAGCGCGCACCGCGTCGTCGTGCTCGTGGACTCCTCCAAGATCGGGCAGGAGCACACGGTCCGCTTCGCCGAGCTGCACGAGGTCGACGTGGTCGTCACCGACCGCGACGTCGACCCGGCCGAGCTGGTCTCCCTGCGCGAGCACGGGGTGGAGGTGCTGGTCGCGTGATCATCACCCTGACCCCCAACCCCAGCGTCGACCGCACCGTCACCCTGGCCGGGGAGCTGCGTCGCGGCGCGGTGCTCCGTGCCGAGTCCGTCAGCTCCCAGTCCGGGGGCAAGGGCGTCAACATCTCCCGGGCCGCCGTGGCCGCCGGCGTCCGGACCATCGCCGTGCTGCCCGCGCAGGCCGACGACCCCTTCGTGCTGGACCTGCTGCGCGACGGCATCGACTGCCGCCCCGAGCGGCCGGCCGGCGACGTACGGGTCAACCTGACGCTGACCGAGCCCGACGGCACCACCACCAAGGTCAACACCCCCGGGGCCGTGGTCACCCGCGCCGACCTCGACCGGCTGGTGGTGGCCGTGACCGAGCGCGCCCCGACCGCCGGCTGGGTGGTGCTGGCCGGCTCCCTGCCGCCCGGCGCCCCCGACAGCTGGTACGCCGACCTGGTGGTCGCGCTCGAGGGCTCCGGCACCTCGGTCGCCGTGGACACCTCGGGGGCGCCCCTGGTCGCCCTGGCCGCCTCGCTGGAGCAGGCCGCACCCACGCTCATGAAGCCGAACGGCGAGGAGCTGGCCTCCCTGACCGGCGGTGACGCGGACGCCATCGAGGCCGACCCGGCGGCCGCCGCCCGCGCCGCCCGCATGCTGGTCGACCGAGGCGTCGGCGCCGTGCTGGCCACGCTCGGCGGGTCGGGGGCCGTGCTGGTCACCGCCGACGGCGCCTGGCACGCCTCCCCGCCTCCCACGGTCGTGGTGAGCACGGTGGGGGCCGGCGACTCGAGCCTGTTCGGCTACGTGCTGGGCGACCTGCGCGGCGCCTCCCCGGCCGAGTGCCTGCGGCTCGCCGTGGCCTACGGCAGCGCCGCGGCCGGACTGCCCGGCACCACGATCCCCACCCCGGCCCACCTGCGACCCGACCTGGTCACGGTCCGCAGCCTCCCGCTCCCCCCGACCAGCCTGCACACCGTCCCCCCCACGGCCCGCGAAGAGAACTGAGGACACGATGACCGACACCGCACCGACCGAGGCGATGATCACGCCCGCGCTCGTCCGCCTGGACGTGTCGCTCGGGACCGAGAAGACCGAGGTGATCCGGGCGCTGGCCGCCCAGGTCGCCGAGGCCGGCCGCACCCAGGACCCCGACCAGCTCGTCGAGGACGCCCTGGCCCGGGAGTCCACCTCCGCCACCGGCCTGCCCGGCGGCATCGCCATCCCGCACTGCCGCACCACGGCGGTCGAGGTGCCGACGCTGGCCTTCGCGCGGCTCTCGCCGCCCACCGACTTCGGCGCCAAGGACGGCCCCGCCGACCTGGCCTTCCTCATCGCCGCCCCCGCGGGCGGGGACGCCACCCACCTCAAGGTGCTGACCCAGCTCGCCCGGGCGCTGGTCAAGAAGGGCTTCACCGACGGGCTGCGGTCGGCCGAGAGCCCGCAGGAGGTCGCCGACCTGGTGCGGGAGGTCGTGTCGCCCTCCCCTGCGGCGCCCGCCCCGAGCCGGCCCGCCCCCGCCGCCGGGTCCACCGGCTCCACCGCGTCGACCGCGGGGGCCACCCCCGCCGAGACGGCCGCTCCGGCCGTCGGCGGCCCCGGAGGCTCGGCCCCCGCCGCGCGACCCTCGCTCGTCGCCGTCACCGCCTGCCCGACCGGCATCGCCCACACCTACATGGCCGCCGAGGCCCTGGAGGCCGCCGCCGCCCGCGCCGGTGTCGACATCGCGGTGGAGACCCAGGGCTCGGCCGGCTCCTCGCCCCTGCCGCCGGCCACCATCGCGGCCGCGTCCGCCGCCATCTTCGCCGTGGACGTCGGGGTCCGCGACCGTGGTCGCTTCGCCGGCAAGCCGTTGGTGGCCTCCGGCGTCAAGCGGCCGATGGAGGACGCCGACGCGATGATCGCCGAGGCGCTGCGCTACGCCGACGACCCCGGCGCCCCGCGCGTCGAGGGCTCGGCGGGCGGGTCCGGCACCTCCACCACCACCGCTCGCGGCGGGGCCGGCGAGTCCTGGGGCACCCGCGTGCGCCGGGTGCTGATGACCGGCGTCTCCTACATGATCCCGTTCGTCGCCGCCGGCGGCCTGCTGATCGCCCTCGGCTTCCTGCTGGCCGGGTACGAGATCGCCCTGAACGACAGCGCCGCCATGAACAAGATCCTGGCCGACAACACGCTGCTGAACCTCCCGACCCGGGTGCGCTGGGCCTCGACCACGCCCTGGGCGGGCTCGGCGCCTACCTCGGCGCGGTCCTGTTCAAGATCGGGGGTACGGCGTTCAGCTTCCTGGTCCCGGCCCTGGCCGGGTACATCGCCTACGCCATCGCCGACCGTCCCGGCATCGCGCCCGGCTTCGTGATGGGCGCCCTGGCCACGCAGGTGCTGAACGCCGGCTTCCTCGGCGGCATCGTGGGCGGTGTCCTCGCCGGGCTCGTCGCGCACTGGATCGCCGGCTGGAAGGTGCCGACCTGGGCCCGTGGCCTGATGCCCGTGGTGGTCATCCCGCTGGGGGCGACCCTGGTCTCCGGCCTCCTGATGCTCGTCGTCCTCGGTCGTCCGCTCACCGACCTGATGAAGGCCCTGACCGACGGCCTGAACAGCCTCAACGGCGGCTCCGCGATCATCCTGGGCGTCATCCTCGGGCTGATGATGGCCTTCGACATGGGCGGCCCGCTCAACAAGACCGCCTACACCTTCGCCACCGCCGGGCTCGGCACGGCCGCGGCCACCACCGGCAACTCCCCACAGCTGCAGATCATGGCCGCCGTCATGCTGGCCGGCATGGTGCCCCCGCTGGCGCTGGCCCTGGCCACCGTGGTCCGCCGCAACCTCTTCACCCCCGCCGAGCGGGAGAACGGCAAGGCGGCCTGGCTGCTGGGCGCCTCCTTCATCACCGAGGGCGCCATCCCGTTCGCCGCGGCCGACCCGCTGCGCGTCATCCCGCCGATCATGCTCGGCAGCGCGGTCACCGGCGGTCTGTCGATGGCCCTGCACGTGGGCCTGCGGGCGCCCCACGGCGGTATCTTCGTGCTCTTCGCCGTGGTCCACATCGTCGGGTTCCTCATCGCCCTGCTCGCCGGCGTGCTCGTCGGCTGCGCCGGGGTGGTGGCCCTGAAGACCCGGACCGAGAGCACCGAGGAGATCGAGGAGCTCTCCGCCATCACGGTGTGACCCACCCGGGCGTCCCCGCCCGACCCCGTACCGCCCGTCCGACCCGCCCGACCCGTCCGACCCGCCGACCCGCCCCCGCACCGAATACCAGGAGGCACCATGCCCAGCAAGACCGTCACCGTCGGCTCGACCGTCGGCCTGCACGCCCGTCCCGCCGCGATCATCTCTGAGGCCGCCGGCGAGCTCGACTCCGAGGTCACCCTGTCCGTCGGCGGCGAGGAGCCGGTCGACGCGGCCTCCTCGCTGCTGATCATGACCCTGGGCGCCTCGCACGGCGACCAGGTCGAGGTCGCCGGTGAGGACCAGGCGGCGGTGGACGCCATCGCCGCCCTGGTCGAGAAGGACCTCGACGCCTGACCTCAGGCTCCCGACGGCCCTCTGACGTGCGGACCGCCCGTCGTCCCCTCCACAGGGGTCGGCGGGCGGTCCTCGTCGTTCAGCCCGACGCGGGCAGGCCCAGCACCGCGCGGGTGCGGGTCACGTCGGTCGCCATCGTGGTGATGAGCTCCTCGACCGAGTCGAAGCGCAGCATGCCCCGGATGCGGCCGGTGAAGGACACCTCGACCTCGACGCCGTACAGCTCGAGGTCGTCGCGGTCCAGCACGTAGGACTCCACCCGCCGCTCACGCTCGCCGTGGAAGGTCGGGTTGGTGCCCACGCTGATCGCGGCCGGCAGCAGCGTCCGGTCCGGGTCGTCGAGCCGGCGCAGCCACCCGGCGTAGACGCCGTCGGCGGGCGCGGCCAGCATCCCCGTGGTGGGCACGTTCGCGGTCGGGTAGCCCAGCTCACGGCCGCGCTGATCGCCCTTGACCACCTCGCCACGGACCGTGAACGGGTGCCCCAGGGCCTCGGCGGCACCCTCGACGTCGCCGGAGACCAGGCAGTTGCGGACGTAGGTCGAGGACCACACCTGCGGGCCGCCGTCCAGGGCGATGCCCTCGACCACGAAGTCGTGGTCCTCGCCCGTCCGCGCCAGCAGGGCCACGTCCCCGGCGGCACGGGCGCCGAAGCGGAAGTTGGCGCCGACGACCACGGCCCGGGCGTGCAGGGTCCGGACGAGGATGTCCTCGACGAAGCGCTCCGGCGGCCACGCGGCCACCGAGCGGGTGAACGGTACGACGAGCAGGTCGTCGACCCCGGCCTCCTCGAGCAGCGTCGCCCGGGAGGCGATGGTGGTCAGGGTGGGCGGTGCGTGCTCGGGTCGCAGCACCGCGATGGGGTGCGGGTCGAACGTCACGGCCACGACCGGGAGCGGCTGGGCGTCGCCCGCCTGCTCGGCCGCGACCTCCCGCGCCCGGCGGATCACGTGCTGGTGCCCGAGGTGGACGCCGTCGAAGTTGCCGACCGTCACGACGCAGCGGCCGATGTCGCCGGGCACCTCGTCCAGCGACCGCCAGATCCGCACGATGCTCCGCTCCTCTCGGCTCGTCGGGGGCTCGACCCCTCCCGCAGATGCTCCCACAGCGGCCTCAGACGAAGACGGCCACGGGGGCGGCCTGCTCACCCCGCTGCTCGTAGAGCGCGAGGAACCCCTGGCCGGGCCCGAACACGGCCACCGGACCGGCGGCACCGAGGTGCGCGGTGAGCGAGCGGCCGTACCGCACGTGACCCGCCTCCTCCTCGGTCAGGTCGTGGGAGGGGAAGCACCGGCGGGCCACCTCGTCGATGCCGAGCAGGCCGAACGCCTCGCCGAGCTCCTCCAGCGTGTGCGCCTCGGCCAGCCCGAACGGCCCGACCGCCGTACGGCGCAGCGCCACCAGGTGCCCGCCCACGCCGAGGTCCTCGCCGAGGTCTCGGGCCACCGCGCGCACGTAGGTGCCGCTGCTGCACCGCAGCGACACGTCGACGTCCAGGTGCTCCTCGCCGCTGCGCAGGTCGGTGACCCGCAGCTCGTGCACGGTCACCGAGCGGGTGGGCAGCTCGACCTGCTCCCCGGCCCGCACCCGGGCGTAGGCGCGGCGGCCGTCGACCTTGATCGCGGAGACGGACGGACGGCCGCTGCTCGAGCTCGCCGACGAACCGCCCGGCGGCCGTGCGGACCTGCTCCTCGGTGAGGGTCTCGACGCTGCCACCGCCGGTGCGCGGCAGGGGCTCGCCCTCCGCGTCGTCGGTGGTGGTGGCCAGCCCGAGCCGCACGGTGGCGTCGTAGGCCTTCTCGGTCAAGGTCAGGTGACCCAGCAGGCGGGTGGCCCGGTTGACCCCGACCAGCAGCACGCCGGTCGCCATCGGGTCCAGGGTGCCGGCGTGGCCCACCTTGCGGGTGGAGGCCAGCCGACGGACCCGGGCGACCACGTCGTGCGAGGTCAGCCCGTCGGGCTTGTCGACGACGACGAGGCCGCTGGGCGCCTCGGCGCTCACTCCTCGTCGGCGTCGTCGAGGGGGTCGGGCTCGTGCGGCTTGCGGTAGGGGTCGGCGTCCCCGGCGTACGTCGCCCCCGCCGCGGCGGCCGCGACCGCGGCGTCGGACTCCCGCGCCTTGGCCAGCAGCTCCTCGAGCGCCCGCGCGGTGTCGGGCAGCGCGTCGTGGATGAACTCCAGCGACGGCACCGTCCGCATCTGCAGCTGCTTGCCGACCTCGGCCCGGATCAGTCCCTTGGCCGACTCGAGGGCGGCCGCCGATCCGGCGACCTCCTCGTCCTCCCCCAGGACGGTGTAGAACACCGAGGCCTGCTGGGTGTCACCGCTGACGCGGACGTCGGTGATGGTCACGAACCCGAGCCTCGGGTCCTTGACCCGCCGCTCCAGCATCTCCGCGACGATGACCTGGATGCGGTCCGCGACCTTGCGGACCCGGGGGTTGGCCACTGCTGCTCCTGTTGCTCGTCGGGGCCTTGGTTTCCCAGGGGATGCCGGGTTTCTGTCGCTGCCCACGGTGAACCCACCGTGGGGAGGTGACATTGCTCGGCATCCCCTGGGAATCTGCCAGGGGGGTGCTCCGGTCAGGCCCGGGGGATCTCCCGCATCTCGTAGCACTCCACGATGTCGCCCTGCTTGATGTCGTTGAACCCGCGGAGCGTCAGACCGCACTCGAAGCCCTCGCGGACCTCGGTGACGTCGTCCTTCTCACGGCGCAGCGACGACAGGTCGAGGTTGTCCGCGGCGACGTTGCCGTCGCGGATGAGCCTGGCCTTGGCGTTGCGGCGGATGACACCACTGGTGACCATGCACCCGGCGATGTTGCCGATCTTGCTGGAGCGGAAGATCTCCCGGATCTCGGCCTGGCCCAGCGAGGCCTCCGCGAACTCGGGCTTGAGCAGGCCCTTGAGGGCCGCCTCGATCTCCTCGATGGCCTGGTAGATCACGGTGTAGTACCGGATCTCCACGCCCTCCTTGTCAGCCATCTCGGTCGCCTTGCCCTGCGGGCGGACGTTGAACCCGATGATGATCGCGTCGGAGGCGGCCGCGAGGTCGACGTTGGTCTCGGTGATCGCACCGACACCGCGGTCGATGACCCGCAGGCTGACGCTGTCGCCGACATCGATCTTGGCCAGCGAGTCCTCCAGGGCCTCCACCGAGCCGGACACGTCGCCCTTCAGGATCAGGTTGAGCTCCTGGCTCGCGCCCTTCTCCATCGAGGACATGAAGTCCTCCAGCGTGCGACGCACACGACGCTTGGCCTGCATGGCCGCCCGCTCGCGCGACTCCCGGCGCTCGGCGATCTGCCGGGCCATCCGGTCGTCCTCGACCACGATGAAGTTCTGCCCGGCTCCGGGCACCGCGGTCAGGCCGAGCACCATCGCGGGGCGCGACGGGTCGGCCTCCTCGATGTTGTCGCCGTACTCGTCGATCATCGCGCGCACCCGGCCGTACGCCGGACCCGCCACGATCGACTGACCGACGCGCAGCGTGCCGCGCTGCACGAGCACCGTGGCCACCGGGCCGCGACCGCGGTCCAGGTGCGCCTCGATGACGAGGCCCTGGGCGTCCTGGTCGGGGTTGGCCCGCAGGTCCAGCGAGGCGTCCGCGGTGAGCACGATCGCCTCGAGCAGCCGGTCCAGGTTGAGCCCGGACTTGGCGGAGACGTCGACGAACATGGTGTCGCCGCCGTACTCCTCGGGCACGAGGCCGTACTCGCTGAGCTGGCCCCGGACCTTGGTCGGGTCGGAGTCCGGCTTGTCGATCTTGTTGACCGCGACCACGATCGGCACGCCGGCGGCGCGGGCGTGGTTGAGCGCCTCCACCGTCTGCGGCATCACGCCGTCGTCGGCCGCGACCACCAGCACCGCGATGTCGGTGGACTGCGCACCACGGGCTCGCATGGCGGTGAACGCCTCGTGACCCGGGGTGTCGATGAAGGTGATGCGACGGTCGTCGCCGTCGACCTCCGTGGTGACCTGGTAGGCGCCGATGTGCTGGGTGATCCCACCGGCCTCCTTCGCCACCACGTTGGCGTTGCGCAGCGCGTCGAGGAGCTTGGTCTTGCCGTGGTCGACGTGACCCATGACGGTGACGACCGGCGGGCGGGCCGCGAGGTCCTCCTCGTCGCCCTCGTCCTCACCGAACTCGAGGTCGAAGGACTCCAGCAGCTCGCGGTCCTCGTCCTCGGGGGAGACGACCGCGATGACGTAGTTCAGCTCGGTGCCGAGCAGCTCCAGCGTCTCGTCGTTGACCGACTCGGTCGCGGTGACCATCTCGCCCAGGCTGAACAGCATCTGCACCAGCGAGGCGGCGTCGACGCCGATCTTGTCGGCGAAGTCGGTCAGGGACGAGCCGCGCGCCAGACGGATGGTCTCGCCGTCGCCCTTGCGGACACGCACGCCACCGATCGTCGGCGCCTGCATCTGCTCGAACTCCTGGCGACGCGCCCGCTTCGACTTGCGTCCACGGCGCGAGGGTCCACCCGGGCGCCCGAAGGCACCCTGGGTCTGGCCACGCTGACCGGGACGACCGGCACCGGGACGACCGCCGCCACCGGGGCGGCCGGCGAAGCCGCCGCCACCCCGGGAGCACCGCCGGGCGCACCACCGCGCGCCGGGGCGCCGGGACGGCCCGCACCGGGGCCTCCACGGCCGGGGGCACCGGCGCGGGCGCCGGGTCCACCGGGACCGGGACGGCCGCCGGGGCCGCCACCGAAGGCGGCCGGGGACTTCGGCATCATCGCCGGGTTGGGGCGCGGCATGCCCGGACGACCGCCGGGGCTGGGCGGGCCACCCGGCCGCGCCGGGGCGCTGCCGTCACGGCTGGACGGCGGACGGGGCGGACGGTCCGCACCGGTGGCGGGGGTGGCCCCGGCACCGGCCGCGGGGGCGGCAGGCTCGGCACCCGGCCGGGGCGCGGGACGGCGGCCCATGCCCTGGCTCGGTGCGAACGGGTTGTTGCCGGGGCGCGGCGAACCGGGGCGACCCCCGGCGGCCGGCTTGCCGGTCGGGCGCGCCGGCGGCGGCCCGGGACGACGGGTGGTGCCGGTCGTCTCGATGGTCGGCCGGCTGGGAGCCGGGGCACTCGGGGCCGGGGCCTCGGGCGCGGAGGCAGGGGCGGGCGCCGAGGCGGCCTGCTCGACGGGCGGCGTCGCCGGGGCCGCGGGCGCGGCCGGCTCGGCGGCGCGGACCGGCTCGACGACCTCGGCGGGCTGTGCCGGGCCGGGACGCGGACCCGGACGGGGGCCGCCACCGGTCGACGGCGACTCGGTGCGAGGGGCGGGGACCGGCGGTGCGGTCGGCCGCGTCCCACCGGACGGCGCCGACGGCGCCGCAGGGGCGGCGCGGCCGCTGCCGCCGTTGGCGGCCTTGAGCTCGGCTCCGAACGTGTCGGAGAACCTCTTCACGACAGGGGGCTCGACCGTCGACGACGCCGACTTGACGAACTCCCCCATCTCCTTGAGCTTGGCCAGGACGACCTTGCTCTCCACTCCGAGCTCTTTGGCGAGCTCGTGGACTCGGACCTTAGCCACGCTTCTCCTTCTGGTCCGAGCCTCTGTTCCCCTCCTCGTGAGGGGGCGGCCGGACCGTTAGCTGGTGTGCATGCTCATCGGAAAGTACTCATCGAGTGCTCATGAGCTGCTGCTCCAATTTCTTCTCGGCGGTACGGGTGGTGCCTGCAGGTGCAGGTGTTCAGGGGTGGTGCTGGCGCTGCCGGACGTGCTCCTCGAGCCCTGCCGTGTCGAGCCGTTCCCGGACCCGCAGGGCCCGGGAGAACGCCCGGCGTCGGAGTGCGAGATCGAGGCACGCGGTCACGGGGTGCAGGTGCGCCCCCCGTCCCGGCGCCCGTCCCGCTGGGTCGGGGACGACCTCGAGGCCGGCTCCCCGGTCAACGGCGACGACTCGCAGCAGATCGGACTTCCCGGCCCGCTTCCGACACCCGACGCAGGTGCGGACGCTGCCCCCGGTGCTGCGGGACGGACGTCCACCCCCGTTCCCGGGTGGTGCTGGCGAGCCGCCCACCAGTCTAGCCGCTCCTGGCGCCGAGTCGCGAACCGGATCCGCGGCGGTCCGGTCAGGCTCGACGGCGGTCCCCCTCGATCGGCGGCGCCACGGGCAGGGCCGGCTCGGGCGGCGCCTCGTCGGAGCGGATGTCGATGCGCCACCCGGTGAGCCGGGCCGCGAGGCGGGCGTTCTGGCCCTCCTTGCCGATGGCCAGCGACAGCTGGTAGTCCGGCACGACCACGCGGGCCGACCGGGCGGCCAGGTCGACGATCTCCACGCTGCTCACCCGGGCCGGGGAGAGCGCGTGCCCGACCAGCTCGGCCGGGTCGTCGGAGAAGTCCACGATGTCGATCTTCTCGCCGTGCAGCTCGTTCATCACCGCCCGCACCCGCTGTCCCATCGGGCCGATGCAGGAGCCCTTGGCGTTGACGCCCGGCACCGCGGTCCGCACCGACATCTTGGTGCGGTGCCCGGCCTCCCGGGCGATCGAGCAGATCTCCACCGTGCCGTCGGCGATCTCGGGGACCTCCATGGCGAACAGCTTCTTGACCAGGTTGGGGTGCGAGCGCGACAGCATGACCTGCGGCCCGCGCATCCCCTTGCGCACGGAGATGACCAGGCACTTGATGCGGGTGCCGTGCCGGTAGTCCTCGCCGGGGACCCGCTCGCCCGAGGGCAGCAGCGCCTCCAGCCGACCCAGGTCGACCATCACGTCCTGCGGGTCGCGACCCTGCTGGATGACCCCGGAGATGATGTCGCCCTCCTTGCCGGAGAACTCCCCGAACTTGATGTCGTCCTCGGCGTCGCGCAGCCGCTGCAGCATGATCTGCTTCGCGGTCGTGGCGGCGATGCGGCCGAACCCGTCGGGGGTGTCGTCGTACTCCGGCAGGGGGTTGCCCTCCTCGTCGGTCTCGGTGACCAGCACGCTGACGTGCCCGGTCTTGCGGTCCAGCACGACGCGGGCGGTGCGGCGCCTCGCCGGTGGTCCGCTGGTACGCCGTGAGCAGGGCCTGCTCGATCGCGTCCACGAGGATGTCGAAGGAGATCTCCTTCTCGCGCTCGAGGGCCCGCAGGATGGTCATGTCGATGTCCATGCGCCTCAGCTCTCCTTCCGGTTGAACTCGATCTGGACCCTGGCCCGCTTGGCGGTCGCGAGCTCCACCCGCACGGGGGTGCCCTCGACGTCGAGCGTCGCGGCGTCCTCGTCGCTGTCCAGGACCCGGCCGGTGAGCGAGGACCCGTCGGCGCGGGAGACCGCGACGAGCCGGTCCCGGTTGCGGCGCCAGTGCCGGGGCAGCGTGAGCGGCCGGTCGGTGCCCGGCGAGGTGACCTCGAGGGTGTACGGCTGGGCGCCCATCACGTCCGAGCCGTCGAGCACCGCGGAGACCTCCCGGGTGGCGTCGGCGATGTCGTCCATGCTGACCCCGCCGTCCTTGTCCACGGCCACCCGCAGCAGCCGGCGTCGGCCGGCCTGCGTGAGCTCGACGGCCTCGACGTCGAGGCCGATCGCCGCCACGGGCGGCGGTGAGCACCTCGCTGAGCTGGTCCCGGGTCGCCTCGGTGCTCACGGGTTCCTCCCTGCTCTGGACTTGTGGGTGGGACGGTGCGCGGCTCGCCTTCCCCGCGACACCCGCCAGCCTAACCGTTCGCCGGGGTGCGACCCGACGCCGCGGCCGCTCGCGTCGACACCGGCCGGCACCCCTGGGGTGGCTAGCTCTCCCCCGTGCCTCCGCTCCCTCCGCTCTCGCGTCGCGCCGCGATCGGGGCGGCGGCGCTGACCGGGCTGTCGCGCCCTCACGGCGTCGGGCTGCACCGCCCAGCAGCAGCCCGTCGGGGCGTCGGACCGCGGTGCCGGCGCGCCGACCTCGACGGCCGCGCGACCCGACGTGGACCTGGCCGCGCGGGTGCTGAGGCAGCAGCGGGCGGTCCTGTCCCTGGTCGTGGCCACGGGCCGACGGCACCCGCGCCTGGCCGCCACCCTCGCCGACGCCCGGGCGGCCCACCGCGCCCACGTCACCCTGCTCTCCCGCGCGGTGCCCCCCGACGCGCCCCCGCCGGGGCCGGCCCGGGCCGTCCGCGTGCCCGGCTCCGCCCGGGCCGGCCTGCGCGCCGTCGTGGCGGCTGAGACCCGGCTCGGTCAGGACGGCACGCGCGCGGCGCTGGCCGCCCGCAGCGGCCCCTTCGCCCGGGTGCTGGCCAGCATGGCGGCGGCCTCGGCCCAGCAGGCCGAGGCCCTGGCACTGGCCACCTCCTCCAGGGTCGGGCGCCGATGACCCCTGTCCAGGCCCTGCAGCGCACGCTGGCCGGCGAGCACGCCGCCCTCTACGTGTACGGCGTGCTCGGGGGTCGGGTCTCGGACTCCGCCCACCCCCGTCTCGCCGAGCGGCTGACCTCGGCGTACACCACCCACCGGGGGCGCCGCGACGAGCTCACCGACCGGGTGCGGGCGGCCGGTGAGGACCCGGTGGCGGCCGAGGTCAGCTACGAGCTGCCCGGGACCGACCGGCCCGGCCTCGCGGCGCAGCTGGACGCCGCGGCGATCACCGCGGCGGCCCTGGTCACCGAGCAGCGCTGCGCGGTCACCTACGCCGAGGCCGTGGGCGCCACCTCCGGCGCCGACCGCCGCTGGGCCGTCGCCGCGCTGACCGACGCCGCCGTACGCGAGCTGGGCTTCGGCGGGGCTCCCCAGCCCTGGCCGGGTGTGCGCGAGCTCTGAGCCCCAGGTGCCGGGCTGGGCGGGGCTACGGCGCCGAGCGCCAGGCAGCCACCACGTCGTAGACCTCGCCCAGCCGCTGCACCACCGCGTCGGGCTCGCCCTCGGAGTGGCCGACCTGCTCGCGGGGGATGTCGCTGTGCGGCACGTGGATGGTCCGCATGCCCACCGCCGCGGCGCCCCAGATGTCGTCGAAGAGCCGGTCGCCGACGAAGACGCAGGTCGCCGGGTCGTCCACGCCGACCGCGGCCATCGCGGCCCGGAAGGCCTCGGGCGCGGGCTTGGTCCAGGGCACCTCGCTGGTGTAGACCGCCCCGTCGATGAGGTCGAGCACCCCGTCGCGCTCGAAGAACTCCTCGTGCCACGACCGCGGCCACACCGTGTTGGACAGCACCCCGACCCGGACCCCGTCCAGGTGGAGCCGGCTGAGGAGCGGCAGCACCTCGGGGTCCGTGAGCGTGTGCGGCTCCCAGAAGGCGCGGTACTGCGCCAGCAACGTGTCGTCGTGGGTCATCCCCGCCTCGGTGAAGATGTCCTCCACGGTGGCGCTGACGTGGTCGTCGCGCGAGCGGCCCCACACCGTCTGCACGGCCAGGGCGAGGCGCTCGTGCGCGTCGTCGCCGGCCTGGTGGGCGGCGGCGGCCAGCGTGCGCGCCTCCTCGGCGAAGTCCACGTTGCGCCAGGGCGTCAGGGTGCCTCCCCAGTCGAACAGGACGGCCTCGACGGACGCCATGCGGTCAGTCCCCCGCCACCGGGCTGCCGACCGGCTCCCGGACGGCCGCCACCACGTGCGCGACCAGACCGTCCACGGCGACGTCCTCCCGCTCCCCCGAGGCCCGGTCCTTGACCTCGACCACACCGTCCACCAGGCCGCGGCCCACCACGACGATGGTGGGCACGCCGATCAGCTCGGCGTCCTTGAACTTGACCCCGGGCGAGACCTTGGGACGGTCGTCGTAGAGCACCTCGAGGCCGGCCGCGGTGAGCTCGACCGCGAGGCGCTCGGCGGCCTCGAAGATGGCCGGGTCCTTGCCGGTGGCGACCAGGTGCACGTCGGCCGGGGCGACCTCGCGCGGCCACACCAGGCCGAGCTCGTCGTGGGTGTTCTCCGCGATGGCCGCCACGGCGCGGGAGACCCCGATGCCGTAGGAGCCCATGGTGACGGTGACCAGCTTGCCGTTCTCGTCGAGGACCTGCAGCCCCAGCGCGTCGGCGTACTTGCGGCCCAGCGCGAAGATGTGGCCCATCTCGATGCCCCGGGCGGTGTGCAGGGTGCCGGTCGCCCCGCTCTCGTGGCAGCGCGGGCAGGGGTCGCCGTCGCGGACCTCGGCGGCCTCGATGGTGCCGTCGGGGGTGAAGTCGCGGCCGACGACGAGGTCCAGCACGTGCGAACCGGGCGTGTCCGCACCGGTCACCCACACGGTGCCCTCCACGACGCGGGGGTCCACCAGGTAGCGGATGCCCGAGGCCTTCTTCTCCCCCAGCACGCCGGGACCGATGTACCCCTTGGTCAGGGAGGGGTGCCGTGCGAAGTCGGCCTCGTCGAAGGCCTCGACCTCGATCGGCTCGAGCCGGCCGCCCAGCCGCTTCTCGTCCACGCCCCGGTCCCCGGGCAGGCCGATGGCCACCGGCTCCCGGGTGCCGTCGGGGTGCTTGAGCACCACGATCACGTTCTTCAGCGTGTCGCCAGCGTGCCAGGGCCGGTCGGGACGCGGGAAGGCCTCGTTGAGGTGCGCCACCAGGGTGTCGATGGTCGGGGTGTCCGGCGTCAGCTCGGCGTGCGCGGCCGGCACGTCGTCGTAGGCCACCGGTGCGGGGGCGTGCACCTCGACCGCCTCGACGTTGGCCGCGTAGTCGCAGGTGCTGCAGCGCACGTAGGTGTCCTCGCCGTTCTCGGCCGTGGCCAGGAACTCCTCGGAGCGGGAGCCGCCCATGGCGCCCGAGGTCGCCCGCACGACCACCCAGTCGAAGCCGAGCCGGTCGAAGGTGCGCACGTACGCCGCCCGGTGGGCCTCGTAGGAGCGGTCCAGGCCCTCGTCGCTGACGTCGAAGGAGTAGGAGTCCTTCATGACGAACTCACGGCCGCGCAGCACCCCCGCGCGCGGACGCGCCTCGTCGCGGTACTTGGTCTGGATCTGGTAGAGCCAGACCGGGAGGTCCTTGTAGGAGGAGTAGAGGTCCTTCACCACCAGGGTGAACATCTCCTCGTGGGTCGGCCCGAGCAGGTAGTCGCCGCCCTTGCGGTCCTGGAGCCGGAAGACGCCGTCGCCGTACTCGCTCCAGCGGCCGGTGGCCTCGTAGGGCTCGCGCGGCAGCAGCGCCGGGAACTGCAGCTCCTGGGCGCCGATGGCGTCCATCTCCTCGCGCACGATCCCCTCGATGCGGCGCAGCACCCGCAGGCCGAGCGGCAGCCAGGAGTAGATGCCGGGGGCGGCACGGCGGATGTACCCGGCGCGCACCAGCAGCCGGTGGCTGGGCACCTCGGCGTCCGCCGGGTCCTCCCGCAGGGTCCGCACGAACAGGCTCGACATCCGCATGATCATGCGGGAAGGGTAGCCGCTCGCGACCTCAGAACATGATGGTGGAGAAGGTGGCCGTCTGGGTGAAGCCGGCCCGCGCGTACGCTCGGCGGGCGGCCACGTTGTGGTCGTTGACGTAGAGCGAGACCACCGGGGCGATGTCGCGCAGGGCCAGGGCCACGACCGCCGCCATCCCCCGCGCGGCCAGGCCCTCGCCCCGGCGGGACGGGTCGACGTAGACGCCCTGCACCTGGCAGGCGTGCGGCGAGGCCGCGGCCACCTCGGCCTTGAACACCACGCGGCCGTTCTCGATCCGGGCGAACGACCAGCCCTTGGCCACCAGCTGGGCCACCCGCGCCCGGTACAGGTCGGCGCCGCCGCCGATCTCCGGGGAGACCCCGACCTCCTCGGTGTACATCGCCACGCACGCCGGGTAGAGCGCGGCGACGTCGGAGCGCTCGCTGCGCCGCACCAGGGGGTCGGGGGCCACCGCGGGTGCCGAGGAGATCTCCAGGTGCGGCTGGTCGGGGCGGACCTCGCGGGCCGGGGCCCAGTGCTCCTCCAGCATCTGCCACAGCGGCAGCACCGTCTCGGCCGGACCGACGATGGTCGAGCAGCGCCGGGGTGCGGACACCGCCCGGTCGGCGAACGCGCTCAGGGCCTCCGGGGTGGCCTGCACCGGCACGAGGTTGGCGGCGGCGTGGCAGAGCGAGACCAGCTCGCCGTCCACCTCGTAGCCCCACACCTCGCCGCCCAGCCAGCGGGGCTCCAGCTGGGTCAGCCGGCTGCGGTAGTCGACGAACACGCCGACCACCGGGTCGAGGGCGACCAGGTCCTGCACCGCGGGCAGGTCGGAGGGGCCGAGGAGACGGAGACCCTGACGTGTCCGGAGCACAGGCGGAGCCTACGCGACCGGACCCCGCCGGGGACCCCGCCTCACACGGGTGTGGAGTCGCGGGGCGCGTCCGCCTGACGCGGCACGCCGGCGGTGGCCCCGGACCGCTCACTCGCAGCGTCCGCGCCGTCCGCCGTGACCCCGGCCGGCGCACCCTCGACCGGCTGCTCGGGCTCGTCGGCGTCGAGCATGGTGGTCTCGTCGAAGGGCCGGTCGCCGCTGAGCACCGCGTCGAGCTGCGCACGGTCCAGCCCACCGGTCCAGTGTCCGACCAGGATCGTGGCCACGGCGTTGCCGGCGAAGTTGGTCAGCGCCCGGGCCTCGGACATGAAGCGGTCGATGCCCACGATCAGGCCCACGCCGTCGAGCAGCTCGGGGCGGTGCGAGGACAGCCCGCCGGCCAGGGTGGCCAGGCCGGCCCCGGTGACGCCTGCCGCGCCCTTGGAGGCGATCACCATGAACACCAGCAGCGAGATCTGCTCGCCGATCGCCAGCGGCTTGCCCAGCGCCTCGGCGATGAACAGCGAGGCCATGGTCAGGTAGATCGCGGTGCCGTCGAGGTTGAAGGAGTACCCGGTCGGGACCACCACGCCGACCGTCGTCCGGTCCACGCCGGCGTGCTCCAGCTTCGCCATCACCCGGGGCAGCGCCGACTCGGAGGACGAGGTGGACAGGATCAGCAGGAACTCGCGGCCGAGGTACCGGAAGAGCGAGAGGACGTTGACGCCGGTGGCCAGCTTGAGGATGGTGCCCAGCACGAGGAAGACGAACAGGAAGCACGTCACGTAGAAGGCCACCATGAGGGCGGCCAGGCTCTTCAGGGCGTCGACGCCGGTCTCGCCGACGACGGCCGCGATCGCGCCGAACGCGCCGATCGGGGCCGCCCACATGATCATGGCCAGCACCCGGAAGACCACCCGCTGGATGTGCTCGATGCCTCGGATGACCGGCTTCCCCGCGGCTCCCATCGCCTGCACCGCGAAGCCCACGAGCAGGGCCACCAGCAGGGTCTGCAGCACCTCACCCTCGGTCAGGGCGGAGACCAGCGTGGTCGGGATGATCCCGATGAGGAACTCGGTGGTCGTGCCCGCGCCGGCCGCCTGGTCCTTGCCGGCCCCGGCGAGGTCGGCCGTCAGGTCCAGCCCCGACCCGGGGTGCAGCACGTTGCCGACCACCAGCCCGATGGCCAGCGCCACCGTCGACATGGTGAGGAAGTAGCCGAGAGCGAGGCCGCCGACCTTGCCGACGTGGGCGGCGCTGGCCACCGAGCCGACGCCGAGCACGATCGTGCAGAAGATCACCGGGGAGATCATCATCCGGATCAGCGCCACGAACGCCTCGCCGATGGGCTTCAGCCCGACCGCGAAGTCGGGGGCCACGAACCCCACCAGGACGCCCAGCGCGACGGCCACGATGACCGCCATGTAGAGGAAGTGCGAGCGGTCGCGCCGCGCCGCCGGAGCCGCCGACCCGGTGGTGGTCGACGAGGTGCTGCTGGGCTCTGGTGACTCTGACGACATGGGGTTCCTCCGAGACGTGGGGTGGGCAGACCCGACTCTGCCCTACCTGGTGAGCCACGTCACCCCGACGAGCCGCGTCAGCGGCTCAGGAGACGCTGACCGTGGCGCCGCCCTGGGCGCCCTCGACGGGCTCCATGTCCTCGGCGATGCGCAGGGCCTCCTCGATGAGGGTCTCCACGATCTTGGACTCCGGCACGGTCTTGACGACCTGGCCCTTGACGAAGATCTGGCCCTTGCCGTTGCCGGAGGCGACCCCCAGGTCGGCCTCGCGCGCCTCGCCCGGACCGTTCACCACGCAGCCCATGACCGCGACCCGCAACGGCACCTCCAGCCCGTCGAGGCCGGCGGTGACCTCCTCGGCCAGCTTGTAGACGTCGACCTGGGCCCGCCCGCAGGAGGGGCACGACACGATCTCGAGCTTGCGCGGGCGCAGGTTCAGCGACTGCAGGATCGAGATGCCGACCTTGACCTCCTCCACCGGCGGGGCCGACAGCGAGACCCGGATGGTGTCGCCGATGCCGCGCGACAGCAGGGAGCCGAAGGCCACCGCGGACTTGATCGTGCCCTGGAACGCGGGCCCGGCCTCGGTCACGCCGAGGTGCAGGGGCCAGTCGCCGCGCTCGGAGAGCATCTCGTAGGCCTGCACCATGACCACCGGGTCGTTGTGCTTGACCGAGATCTTGAAGTCGTGGAAGTCGTGCTCCTCGAACAGCGAGGCCTCCCAGACCGCGGACTCCACCAGCGCCTCCGGGGTGGCCCGGCCGTACTTCTCGAAGATGCGCGGGTCCAGGCTGCCGGCGTTCACGCCGATCCGGATCGAGGTGCCCCGGTCCTTGGCGGCCTGGGCGATCTGCTTGACCTGGTCGTCGAACTTGCGGATGTTGCCCGGGTTGACGCGGACGGCGGCGCACCCGGCGTCGATGGCCGCGTAGACGTACTTCGGCTGGAAGTGGATGTCGGCGATGACGGGCAGCTGCGAGTGCTCGGCGATCTGCTGCAGCGCGTCGGCGTCGTCCTGGCTGGGGCACGCCACCCGGACGATGTCGCAGCCGGCCGCGGTCAGCTCGGCGATCTGCTGCAGCGTGGTGTTGACGTCGGAGGTCAGCGTGGTGGTCATCGACTGCACGGAGACGGGGGCGTCCCCGCCGACCATCACCGAGCCCACCTTGATCTGCCGCGTCTTGCGGCGCGGGGCGAGCACGGGGGGCGGTGCCGCTGGCATCCCCAGGTCGACCGAGGTCATGGTGTCCTTCTTCTCTTCGATGGGTCCTGCGGGGAGCTCGCGGCCGGGCGGATCAGCTGAGGCTGACGGGGGCCACGATGTCGGCGTAGATGAGCACGACGCTCGCCACCAGGATGACACCCGCCATCACATACCCCACCGGGAGGAGCTTGGCGATGTCCACGAACCCGGGGTCCGGGCGGCGCAGGAGGCGGGCCACCCCGCGGCGCAGGCCCTCGTAGATCGCGCCGGCCATCTGGCCGCCGTCCAGGGGCAGCAGCGGCACCAGGTTGAGCATGCCGAGGAACAGGTTGAGCCCGGCCAGGAGCGTGAGCACCGAGAAGAAGCCGTCGGCCACGGTCGGGGCCTGCGACGTCAGCTCACCGGCGACGCGGCCGGCCCCGACCACGCTCATCGGCCCGTTGACGTCGCGGGTCTCCAGACCGACCGCGGCCCGGGCGACGTGGTAGAGGTTCCCGGGCAGGGCGCCGATGCCCTTGACCGTCTGCCAGGTGCCGCTGGCCATGGTCGAGACCACGAAGCCCGGCCCCTGGCGCACCGTCTCCTGCGTCGGCACGACGCCGAGGAAGCCGGTGCGCGACACCTTCTGCGGGTCGTCGGGATCGGGCCGGGTGGAGACGGTCGTGCTGGTGGTGAGCGTACGACGGGCGCCGTCCCGCTCGACCACGATCGAGGCCGCACCGTCGCTGTTGCCGCGGATGGCCGACTGCAGGTCCTTCCAGTCCCCGATCGGGCGCCCGTTGAAGGACACGATGCGGTCGCCGGGCACGATGCCGGCCGCCTTGGCCGGGGCCTGCGGGTCGTCGGCCGTGCAGGCCCGCTCGGTCTGGTCGGCGGTCCCGGGCTCGACGGCGATGACGCACTGCGACACCGCGGCCACGGTGGTGGTCGAGGTCAGCACACCGTGCCCCATGAAGACGACCGCGAACAGCGCGAAGGCGATGGCCAGGTTGGTCATGACCCCGCTCATCATCACGACGAGCTTCTTCCACCACGAGAGCTTGTAGAACAGCCGGTCCTCGTCACCGGGCTCGACCAGCTCGTACTCCGCCCGCCGTGCGTCGGAGACCATCTGCGACATCACGCCCGTGTTCGTGGAGCGCACCTTGGTGGGGTCGCCGCCACCGGGAGGCAGCATCCCGATGAGCTTCACGTAGCCACCGAGGGGCACGGCCTTGACGCCGTACTCGGTCTCACCACGGGTCCGCGACCAGACGGTCGGGCCGAAGCCGATGAAGTACTGGGTGACCTTGACGCCGAAGAGCTTGCCGGGGACGAGGTGACCCAGCTCGTGCAGCCCGATGGACAGCGCGACCCCGACCACGAAGAGCAGGACGCCGAGCACGAACAGGAGCACGGTCATCGGCGGGGTTCCTCTGGGGGTCGGGCGCTGGTCACGGGACGAGGCGGCCTGCCCGGTCGCGGGCCCAGGCGTCGGCCGCCAGCACGTCGTCGACGGTCAGGTCCGTCCCTGACGAGGGTACGTCGTGGGCGGCGAGCACACCGGCGATGGTGGGGACGATGTCGGTGAACCGCATCTCACCGGCGAGGAAGGCGGCGACGCAGACCTCGTTGGCCGCGTTGTAGACCGCGGGCGCCGTACCGCCCCGGCCGCCCGCCTCGCGGGCCAGCGCCACGGCGGGGAAGGCCTCGTCGTCCAGCGGGAAGAACTCCCAGCGCGCGGGGCGCGTCCAGTCCACGGCCGGGGCGGCGTCCGGCACCCGGTCCGGCCAGCCCAGCCCCAGGGCGATGGGGATGAGCATCGAGGGCGGTGAGGCCTGGGCCAGCGTCGAGCCGTCGTGGAACTCGCACCATGGAGTGCACCACCGAGGTCGGGTGCACCACGACCTCGATGGCGTCGAAGGCGAGGCCGAAGAGCAGGTGGGCCTCGATGACCTCCAGGCCCTTGTTGACCAGGGTCGCGGAGTTGATGGTCACGACCGGCCCCATCGACCAGGTCGGGTGGTGCAGCGCCTGCTCGGGCGTGACGTCGTGCAGCTCGTCGCGGCGTGCGGCCCGCGGAACGGTCCGCCGCTGGCCGTCAGCACCAGCCGGCGCACCTCCTCGGCGCGGCCGCCGCGCAGGCACTGCGCCAGGGCGCTGTGCTCGGAGTCGACCGGCACGATCTGGCCGGGCGCGGCCCGGGCCAGTGACCACCGGGCCGCCGATGATGAGCGACTCCTTGTTGGCCAGCGCCAGGGTGTTGCCCGGCGTCGAGGGCGGCCAGCGTGGGGCGCAGCCCGACCGCGCCGGTGATGCCGTTGAGCACCACGTCGCACTCCATCGCCGCCGCCTGGGCCGAGGCCTCCTCCCCCAGGTCGGCGAACGCCGGGCGAGAACTCCTCGACCTGGGCGGCGAACAGGTCGCGGCTGCGCACCCCCGGCGGTGAGCGCGACCACCCGGAAGCGGTCCGGGTGGGCCCGGACCACGTCCAGCGCCTGGGTGCCGATGGACCCGGTCGAGCCGAGCAGGACGACGTCGCGACGAGGAGCTCACGCGCCCATCCTGCCGCCGATCTGCGCCGTCCGCCGTGACCGATGACCGGACGCCCCGTCCCCGCGCACGGCCGTCCAGCCTCCGGACCGACTACCGCGGCGCCTGAGCGACCCCGCCGTCCGTCGGCGGCCCCGGCCTGCCCCAGGAGCGCCGGCTCGTCACCGCGATCCCCGGCCCGCGTCTCGAGGAGAAGTTCGCCCGGCGCGGCCAGCACGTCGCGCAGGGCGTCGGCACCACGCTGCCGGTCTTCGTCGAGGCGGCCGGCGGCGGCGTGCTCGTCGACGTCGACGGCAACTCGCTGATCGACCTGGCCTCCGGCATCGCCGTGGTCAGCGTCGGCAACGCGGCCCCGCACGTCGTCGAGCGGGTCGTCGCAGCAGGTGCGCGCCTTCACGCACACCTGCTTCATGGTCACCCCCTACGACGGGTACGTCGACGTGTGCGAGCAGCTGGCCGAGCTGACCCCGGGCGACCACGAGAAGGAAGTCGGCCCTGCTCAACTCCGGCGCCGAGGCCGTGGAGAACGCCGTCAAGGTGGCCCGGGCGCTACACCGGTCGGGACGCCGTGGCCGTGGTGGACCACGCCTACCACGGCCGCACCAACCTGACGATGGCGATGACTCGAAGTCGATGCCCTACAAGCAGCGGCTTCGGCCCGTTCGCCGGCGAGGTCTACCGCGCGCCGATGTCCTACCCCTTCCGCGAGCGCCGCCGAGCTGCAGCGGCGCCGCGGCCGCGGACCGCACCATCGACGTGCTGGAGAAGCAGGTCGGCGCGGGGAACCTGGCCTGCCTGGTGATCGAGCCCATCCTGGGCGAGGGCGGCTTCGTCGTCCCGGCGCCGGCTTCCTGCCGCGCCTCAGCGAGTGGACGACCGCGAACGGCATCGTCTTCGTCGCCGACGAGATCCAGACCGGCTTCTGCCGCACCGGCGACTGGTTCGCCTGCGACCACGAGGGCATCGTGCCCGACCTCGTCACCACCGCGAAGGGCATCGCCGGCGGGCTTCCCGCTGGCCGCGGTGACCGGTCGCGCCGACATCATGGACGCCGTGCACGTGGGCGGCCTCGGCGGCACGTACGGCGGCAACCCCGTCGCGTGCGCCGCCGCCCTCGGATCCATCGAGACGATGCGCGAGGAGGACCTCGTGGCGGCGCGCCCGCGAGATCGGCGACCCTGGTGACGGACCGGCTGACCGCCATCGCGAGAGCGCCACGGCGCCGTGGGTGACATCCGCGGCCGGGGCGCCATGATGGCGGTCGAGATCGTCCGGCGCCGGCGCCCGCACGCCCGACGCCGGCCCGAGCCCGGCCGTGTCGGCGTACTGCCACTCGCAGGGTGTGGTCACGCTGACCTGCGGGACCTACGGCAACGTGCTGCGCTTCCTGCCGCCCATGGTGATCTCGGACGCTCTGCTGTCGGAGGGCTTCGAGGTCGTGGCTGCTGCGTTCGACGCGACGGCGTGAGGTAGCCCGGCTGAGCACGGCCCAGATGGGGTGACGCGCCTGTCAAGAGCGAGTTTCCCCTTGTGGACAAGGGATGTGGGCTAGTCCGGGCGGTCGGAAGTGTCGGTGGTCGGGCCTAGGTTCGTTCCATGACCAGCCACCCGACCCTGCTCACCGGGACGCCTCCCGCGGCGGTCGCTGCACTTTCCGCCGTGGAGCCGTCGGTCGAGCCGGCCGTGGCCCCGGTGTCGCCCTCGGCGGCAGCCGGTGGGGTGTCGCGGGATCTCGTGGTGGGTGCCCTGTTGGACACGGTGGCCGAGCGGCGGGCAGTGGCGTGGGCGGCGGAGGCCGACGTGCTGGAGCTGGTGGTGGACTACGCCCTGCTGCACCCCGAGATCTTCCCCGGCGCCCCGGACTGCGACGGGGTGAGCGTGGTGGGGCCCGACGGGTTCGTGCACTGGGGCGCCGAGGACTCGGTTGCCCTGGAGACGTTGGCCGCGGCGTTGAACCTCTCCTACGCCACCGGGTACCGGCTGGTCGCGGACGCCGTCGAGCTGCTCATCCGGCTCCCCCGGCTGTGGCACCTGGTCCGCACCGGCCGGGTCCCGGTGTGGCAGGCCCGGGCCGTGGCCGCCCTGACCGGCGACCTCCTGCCTGCTGCGGTCGGGTTCGTCGACCGGCAGGTGGCCCTGGTCGCAGCCCGCGGCCGGGTCCCAGGCCGGGGTGCGCTCAACGCCCTGGTCCATGAGGCCCTGTGCCAGCACCAACCACAGACCGCGGCGGCCCGTGAGCAGGTCCGGCTCTCCCACCGTGACGTCGGGCTGGACCCCACCTGGTCCACCGACTCCACCCGGCTCACCGCCACCCTCGACACCCTGGACGCCCTGGACCTCGACAGCACCCTGACCGACCTCGCGGCGCAGATGCACCGCCTGGGCGACACCTCACCCCTCGGCGACCGCCGCGCCCACGCGCTGGGACTGCTCGCCCACCCCCAACGCGTCCTCGACCTCTTCGGCGACCCCCACTCGCACCGGCCCACCCTCACCACCGGCGGACTCACCGGCGCTGCCGTCGGCACCGGCGCCGGCGGTGCGCTCAGCGGCGCCGTCACCGGCGGCACGACCACCAGCGTGGGTGCGTCCGGTGTGACCGGTGTCGTCGGCGGGTGGAACCGGTCCCACGCCGTGCTCTACCTCCACCTCAACGCCACCGACCTCCCCAGCCAACCACCAGCACCGGCGCCTGACTCGGCAACCGGATGCGGGCTGGGGCACGTCGAAGGCTTCGGGGTGCGGTCCCTGACCCTGCTGCGTGAGTGGCTCGGCCGCGTCGAACGCGTCTCCGTCCGCCCAGTTCTCGACCCCAGCACCGCCACTCGCACCAGCACCCCGCCAGCATAGCAACGGCACTACGGCGCCGGCCTAGCGACCGCTCACACCAGTACCGGGCTGGCTCCGGTGGACCGGCACGACCCACCCCCGCGATGCGCGAGGCGGTCATCCTCCGCGACGGGACCTGCGTGTTCCCCGGCTGCCACGTCCCCGCCCGACGCTGCGACCTCGACCACATCACCCCCTACGAACCCATGCACCCCGACGGACCCGGGAGAACGGCGGGCACCCCGATGGGCCACCGGGCCAGACGTCGCTGGAGAACCTCGCCGCTCTCTGTCGACGCCACCACCGGGTCAAGACCTTCACCGCCTGGCACTACGAACCGGCACCATCCCCCGACACCGGCGACCCACCGAGCAACCCACCCAAGACCGGGGGCCGGGCCTACCACTGGACCAGCCCCCACGGTCGGACCTACGAGACCCGCACCGTCCCCCTCACCGCGCCCTCACGCGCCTGAACCACCCCGACGCGCCTAACCCACCCCGACGCGCCTGACCCCGACCCGGCCACCCCCGGGCAGGACAAGGCGCGCCGGGGCACCGGCACGCCCTCAGGTCGCGCGGACCCTGTCCACCAGCTCGTCGAGCGCAGCATGGTCCAGCGTCACGTTCGGAAAGCCCGCCAGCGTGCTCATCGGGAAGTTGCCGACCATCGACACCAGGGTGGGCTCCCCCAGCGCCCCGGCCAGCCGACCGTCGTCGGTGGTGCCGAGCACCGACCGCAGCGCCTCCACGCCGGCCGGGTCGTCGAGCCACTCCTGCAACGACGACATCGGCCCCAGCGGGGGTCGCGAAGCGCGGCGCGTCGACGTACACGGTGGTGCTCAGCCGGATGTCGCGGGACGAGGCGCCGACGTCGATGCCGAAGTCCCCGGCCTCCAGCACCCAGCCGCCGACCGCGGTCGACCAGAAGGACAGGTCCCGCGCGGTCAGGTCGAAGGTCGCGGTGGCCGTCTCGCCCGGCTCGAGGTCGAGACTGGCGAAGCCTCGAGCTCGCGGGGCGGCCGGGCCACCGAGGCCTCGGGGTCGACCACGTAGAGCTGCGCGACCTCGCGGCCGGCCCGGTGCCCGGTGTTGGTGACCGAGCACGTCACCCGGACCGCGAGGTCGCCGCCCCCGTGGGAGCCGCGTGACGTCCACGGACAGGTCGCGGTAGTCGAACGTCGTGTAGGACAGCCCGTGACCGAAGGGGTAGCTCACCGCCTGGCCCAGGGCGTCGTAGCCGCGGTACCCGACGAAGACGCCCTCGCCGTAGCGGACGTGCCCGGCGTCGCCGGGGAAGTTCAGGTAGGACGGGGTGTCCGCGAGCCGCACCGGGATGGTCTCGGCCAGCCGTCCCGAGGGGTTGGCGACCCCGAGCAGCAGGTCGGCCACCGCGCCCCCCGCCGGCCTGGCCCGAGAGCCAGCACTCCAGGATGGCGCTGGCCTGCGGCTCCCACGGCGAGGTCAGCACCGCCGAGCCGTTGGCCAGCACCACGACGACCCGGTCGTTGACCGACGACGACCCGCTGCAGCAGGGCGAGCTGGTCTGGCGGGCAGGTCCATGTGCGGTGCGGTCGTAGCCCTCCGACTCGTCCGCGGCGGGCAGCCCGAGGAACACCACCACGACGGCGGCGCCGTCCGCGACGGCGACGGCCTCCTCGGCCAGGGCCTCGTCGTCATCGGCGTGCGCCCACGCCGAAGCCGGCGGCGAAGCGCACGTCCACCTCCGGCGGGAGGGCCAGCGCGCAGCTCGTCGAGCGCGGACGTCGACCCGGGTCGGGTTGACCTGCGAGCTGCCGGCGCCCTGGAACCGCGGCGTGCGGGCGAACTCGCCGATCACCGCGACCGTCGCCGCCGGCGGCCACGTCCAGCGGCAGGAGTCGCCGTCGTTCTTGAGCAGCACCGCGCACTCGGCGCGCGGCCTCGCGGGCCAGCGCGTGGTGGGCGTCGTGGTCGACGCGTGCCCGGCTCGGCGTCGGCGGTGCCCGCTCGACCAGCTCGAGGACGCGGGCGACGGCCGCGGTCGAGCGACGGCCTCGTCGAGGTCGCCGGCGCGCACCGCGTCGACGACCGCCCGGTCGCTCCACCCGAGCTGCGGCGGCATCTCGAGGTCGAGCCCCGCGGCGACGGCGGCCACCCGGTCGTGCACCGCGCCCCAGTCCGAGACCACCAGCCCGTCGAAGCCCCACTCGTCGCGCAGCACCTCGCGTGAGCAGCCAGGGGTGCTGCGAGGCGTGCACGCCGTTGACCCGGTTGTAGGAGCACATCACCGTCCACGGCCGGGCCTCGCGTGACGACCTGCTCGAAGGCCGGCAGGTAGATCTCGCGCAGCGTGCGCTCGTCGACGTCGGCGCTGACCCGGGCCCGGTCGGTCTCCTGGTTGTTGGCCGCGAAGTGCTTGAGCGACGTGCCGACGCCCTGGCTCTGGACGCCCTGCACGAACGCCGCGCCGAGGGCGCCGGAGAGCCGCGGGTCCTCGGAGAAGTACTCGAAGTTGCGCCCGCACAGCGGGGACCGCTTGATGTTGACGCCCGGGCCCAGGAGCACGGCGACGCCCTCGGCGCGGCTCTCCGACGCCGAGCGCCACCCCGACCCGGTGCAGCAGGTCCACGTCCCACGACGACCCCAGCGCCGAGGCCGTCGGGAAGCAGGTGGCGGGGACGCTGCTCACCGACATGCCCTGCTCGGCGTCCTCGGGCTGCTTGCGCAGACCGTGCGGGCCGTCGGCCACCATCACCGGGGCGACGCCCAGACGCTCCACCGGCGGCGGTGTGCCAGAAGTCCGCCCCAGGCAGAGGATGGCCTTCTCCTCCAGGGTCAGCCGTGCGAGCAGGTCGTCGGGTCCGAGAGGTGCGTCCATGGCCCGACCCTAGTGAAGGCCACGCCCCTGCGAGGATGACCGGGTGGCACACGGCACGCTGACGGTCTACCTGGGCGCGGCCCCCGGCGTGGGCAAGACCTACGCCGCCCTCGACGAGGCACGGCGACGCCAGGCCCGGGGCACCGACGTGGTCGTCGCGCTGGTCGAGACCCACGGCCGGCCCGGCACCGAGGCGCAGCTCAGCGGTCTGGAGGTCCTCCCCCGGGTCGATCGCACGCACCGTGGGGCGGCCCTCACCGAGCTGGACACCGATGGCGTGCTCGAGCGGCACCCGGCCGTGGCGGTCGTCGACGAGCTCGCCCACACCAACGTCCCCGGCGGCCGCCACGCCACGCGGGCCGAGGACGTGGCCGAGCTGCTGGCGGCCGGGATCGACGTGATCACCACCGTGAACGTGCAGCACCTGGAGTCCCTGAACGACGCGGTCGAGGCCATCACCGGCGTCCGCCAGCTCGAGACGGTCCCCGACGCCGTCGTACGACGGGCGGAGCAGATCCAGCTCGTCGACATGAGCCCGGAGGCGCTGCGCCGCCGGCTGGCGCACGGGAACGTGTACCGGGCCGAGCAGATCGACGCATCGCTGGCCTCCTCCTTCCGGCTCGGCAACCTCACCGCCCTGCGCGAGCTCGCGCTGCTGTGGGTCGCCGACCGGGTGGACGACGCGCTGGAGGACTACCGCCGCGAGCACCGCATCGAGTCCTCCTGGCCGGTGCGGGAGCGCGTGGTGGTCGCCGTCACCGGAGGGCCGGAGTCCGAGACGCTGGTGCGACGGGGCGCACGGATCGCCCAGCGGGCCGCGGGCAGCGAGCTGCTGGCCGTGCACGTGGTGCCCACCGACGGCCTGGTCGGCACCGGACCCGACGCGCTCGTGGCGCAGCGCCGGCTGGTGGAGTCCCTGGACGGCTCGTTCCACACGGTGGTCGGCGAGGACGCCGCATCCGCGGTCGTCGAGTTCGCCGTCGGTGTCAACGCGACCATGGTCGTGGTGGGGGTCTCCCGCCACGGGCGCTGGAGACAGCTGGTCACGGGCAGCGTCGGGGTGTCGGTGGCCCGGCTGGCCGGACCCATCGACGTGCACCTGGTCAACCACGAGAGCGCCGCCCGGGGAGCCGCCCGCTCCCGCTCGGGCGCGCTGACCCGGCGCCGCCTGCAGGGAGGCTGGGCGCTGGCCGTCCTCGGGCCGGCGGTGCTGACCGGGGGGCTGGCGCTGGTGCACGACGCCGACAGCCTGCCCATCGAGCTCATGTCCTTCCTGGCCCTGACCGTCGCGGTCGCCCTGGTCGGCGGGCTGGTGCCCTCCCTGCTGAGCGCGCTCGTCGGCTTCGTCCTGGTCAACTACCTCTTCACGCCCCCGGTCGGCAACCTCACCGTGGCCACGCCCTCGGACCTCCTGGCGCTGGTCGTCTTCGTGCTCGTCGCCGTCGGCGTCGCCTCCGTGGTGGGGCTGGCCTCGCGCCGTACGACGGAGGCGGCGGCCGCTCGCGCGGAGTCGGTCGCGCTGTCCTCGCTGTCCCGCTCGGTGCTGTCCGGACAGGACACCGCCCAGGCCCTGGTGGAGCGGCTCCGGGAGGTGTTCGGGCTGAGCGCGGTGGCCCTGCTCGGCCAGGACCCCGAGGCGGGAGCACCCGGGTGGCACCGGGTGGCGGACACGGGGGACGCACCCCCGGACCGTCCCGAGGAGGCGGACACCGTCATCGCCATCGACGAGCGGCGGGTGCTGGCGCTGCGCGGCCGGGTCCTGCCGGCCGGGGACCGCCGGGTGCTGGAGGCCTTCGCGGCCCAGGCGGGGCTGGTGCTGGAGCACCGCCGGCTGCGGGAGCGGGACGCTCGCGCGCAGGTGCTGGAGCAGGGCGAGGCGCTGCGCTCGGCCCTGCTCACCGCGGTCTCGCACGACCTGAGGACGCCCCTGGCCACCATCCGGGCCTCGGTCGACGTCCTCGCCTCGCCCCGGCTCAGCCTGGGGGCCGAGGACCGGGACGCACTGACCCGCGCGATCCAGGACGGCACCGGCCAGCTGGAGCGGCTGATCGACAACCTGCTGGACCTGTCCCGGCTGCAGAGCGGCATGCTCCGCCCGGCCCTGCGGCCGACCTCCCTCGACGAGGTGGTGCCGGTCGCGGTGGCCGCCGTCGGCGCCGACCGGGTGGCCCTCGACGTCGAGGAGTCCCTGCCCCTGGTGCTGACCGACCCCGGCCTGCTGGAGCGGGTGGTCGCCAACCTGCTGTCCAACGCGGTGCGGCACAGCCCGGCCGGGGAGACGGTCCGGGTGACGGCGGTCGCCGGGCCCGACCGGGTCGAGCTGCGGGTGGCCGACCGCGGTCCGGGCGTTCCCCGGGCCCTGGCGCAGCGGATGTTCGAGCCCTTCCAGAGGCTAGGCGACACCAGCCCCGACGGCCTCGGCCTGGGGCTGGCCGTGGCCCAGGGGCTGGCCGAGGCCGTCGGCGCCACCGTGACGCCGGAGGACACCCCCGGTGGCGGGCTCACCATGACCGTCACGGTGCCCGCGGCGGGACCCCCCGGCCCGTCGGTGGCTCCGGGGACGGCTCCGGGACGGCCCTCCCGTGAACCGGCACCGGGTGCTGGTCGTCGACGACGAGCCCGGCCTGGTGCGCGCCCTGGCCATCAACCTGCGCGCCCACGGCTGGGAGGTCACCACCGCGGCCGACGGTCGCTCGGCGCTGGACGCGGTGGCCGCGGTGCGTCCCGACGTCGTCCTCCTCGACCTGGGGCTGCCCGACCTCGACGGGGTGGAGGTCATCGCGGGCATCCGGGGCTGGGCCGCGGTCCCGATCGTGGTGCTGTCCGCCCGCCAGCACGGGGAGGACAAGGTGGAGGCCCTGGACGCGGGAGCCGACGACTACGTCACCAAGCCCTTCGCCATGGACGAGCTGATGGCCCGGCTGCGGGCCGCCGTACGACGGGGACGGGCGGCGCCGGCGGAGTCCCCCACCGTCGAGGCCGGCGACCTGCGCATCGACCTGGCGCGCAAGCGGGTCCACCGGGCCGGGGAGGAGGTCCGCCTCACGCCCACCGAGTGGTCGTTCCTGGAGCTGCTGGTGCGCAACGCCGGCACGCTGGTGGGGCGCGAGCAGATCCTTCACGAGGTCTGGGGGCCCTCCTACGGCGCGGAGACCAACTACCTGCGCGTCTACGTCGCCCAGCTGCGCCGCAAGCTCGAGGACGACCCCGCCCACCCGCGCCACCTGGTCACCTCGCCGGGGCTGGGCTACCTGTTCGACCCCTCAGCCTGAGCCGGGCACCCGCAGCCGGCCCACCCCACCGAGGCGTCGGTGGAAGCGCACGTGCTCGGCGCGGGCGTCGAGCACCGACCACAGGGCCTCGTGGGCGGCCCACGGCAGCGGCTCGTCCCGGTCGTGCCAGGAGTCACCGAACCCGACCCACACCGGGACCCAGTCGGCCGCGAGGTCCCACTCGCCGCGGTGCCGCTCGAGCAGGCGGCGACGGATCTGGAAGGCCTGCCGCGGCCCGTCCTCGCAGACAGGGGCGGTGCGCACCGGCCACACCCGCAGGTCCAGCGCCATCAGCTCCAGCTCGACGTCCGCGAGCACGTGGGGGTCCACCAGCACGGTGGCCACGTTCTCGTGGGGTTCGCGTCTCACGTCCGGAACGCTAACCCGACCGACCCGCCCCCGTCAGCCCCGTCAGCCCGTCAGGACCCTTCCCGTCGTCCGGGTCACCGCGGACAATGACGAGGTGGCCATCCTCGACGCCGTCCTGGTCCTGGGCATCCTCGGGCTCCTCGTCTACCTCACCCTGCGCCTGCTCCTCATGACCCGGCCCGGGGGCGGCTCAGCGACCGCCGCACCAGCGGGGAGCGGGGTGTGGCAGACCGCGCACTACGACGTGGACGGGACCACCCACGTGGTGGTGCAGCGGGTCTCCGCCGACGGCGGCGTGGTGCTCGACGAGCACCTCGTGGCGCTGGTCGTGGTCGACGACCCGGACTACGACCTGCAGTTCCGGACCGCGATGGCCACGGCCCGGGAGCGCCGCTCGATGTTCGAGGCCGAGCAGGACTGAGCCCGCTCAGCCGGCGTCGAGCCGGGCCACCTCGTCCGCACTGAGCCGGAGGTCGGCCGCGGCCGCGGAGTCCAGCACCGAGGAGGGCCGCTTGGCCCCCGGGATCGGGATGACCACGGGCGACTGGGCCAGCTCCCAGGCCAGCGCGACCTGCTGGGCGCTGACCCCGTGGTCCCCGGCCACCTCGGCGAAGGCGGGGTGCCGCTCGGCCAGCGCCTTGGCGTCGCCCAGGCCACCCAGCGGGCTCCAGGGCAGGAAGGCCAGGCCCAGCTCGTCGCAGACGTCGATCTCGGGCCGGCTGCTGCGGTACGCCGGGGAGAACTGGTTCTGCACGCTGACCAGGGCCCCGCCCAGCGCCGCGTGCGCCCGGCGGATCTGGTCGGGGTCGGCGTTGGACAGGCCGACCATCGCGACCTTGCCGGAGGCCTGGATCTCCCCCAGCGTGCCGATGACCTCGTCGTAGGGCACGTCCGGGTCGGGGCGGTGGTGCTGCCACAGGGCGATCTGGTCCACGCCCAGCCGCTGCAGGCTGGCGTCCACGGCGTCGCGCAGGTGCTGCGGCGAGCTGTCGGTGGCCCACCCCCCGCCGTCGGTGCGGACGTGGCCGCCCTTGGTGGCGAGCACGACCTCGTCCCGCACGCCGAGCTCGTCCAGCAGGCCGGCCACCAGGCGCTCGTTCGCGCCCTGCGCCCCCTCGCCGAGCTCGTCGCCGGGCCCGTAGGCGTCCGCGGTGTCGAGCAGGGTCACCCCTGCGTCCACCGCCGCCCGCACCGTGTCGAGGAGCTGCTGGCGGGGCTGCGCCCCGGACTGGTCGAAGGTCATCAGGCCCAGCCCGACCGCCCCCACCCGGACGCGGCCCACCTGGTCGTTGCCGATCTCTCGTGTCTGCACGAGCCAGGCGTGCCCCGTCGGGGGCCGGGGGAAACGTGTCCGGGGGCTCAGCCCTGCGCGGCCACCACGTCGTCGCGCTGGCCCCAGGGCGAACCGTAGGCCGTGAGCAGGTCCAGGAACGGCTTCGCGTCGAAGGCCTCCGGGCCGAGCACGCCCGCGCCCGACCACGCCCCGGTGGCCAGCAGCTCCAGCGCCACCACCGGGTTGACGGCGGTCTGCCAGACCACGCACTGGTGGCCGTACTCCCGCATCGACCACTCGTTGTCGACCACGTGGTAGAGGTACGTCGAGCGCGGGGCGCCGTCCTTGCCCGTGCCGGTGACCTGCAGGCCGGCGCACGTCTTGCCCCGCATCCGGTCGCCGAGCGCCGCCGGGTCCGGCAGGCAGGCCGCGACCACGTCGCGCGGGCTGACCTCGACCCCGCCGACGCGCACCGGGTCCGTCCGGTCCAGGCCCAGCTTGTGCAGCACCTGCAGCACGCCGATGAACTCGTTGCCGAGCCCGTACTTGAAGGTGGCCCGCTTCGCCTCGACCCACCGCGGCATCAGGAGCACCTCCTCGTGCTCGACGTTGACGCACTCGACCGGGCCGATGCCCTCGGGGAAGTCGAAGACCTCGGGCTCGCTGAAGGGCTCGGTGGTGAACCAGCCGCGGTCCCGCTCCCACACGACCGGCGGGTTCAGGCACTCCTCGATCGTGGTCCAGATCGAGAACGACGGCGCGAAGTCGTGGCCCTCGACAGCGAGGTTCGCCCCGTCGCGCACCCCGAGCTCGTCGATCTCGCTCGAACAGGTGGTCCGCGGCGTACCGGGCGAAGACGTCGGAGAGCCCCGGCTCCACCCCGATGCCGCACAGCGCCAGCCGGCCCGCCGCCTCCCACGCCGTCGCCCGCGCGAACTGCTCGTCCCCGAGCTTCACGCCGACCTGCTCGTACGGCGCGTCGGGGTGCGGCCGCGACAGGGACATCGCCATGTCCAGGTAGTCGGCGCCGCCGTCGTAGGCGCCGTCGAAGATCGGCATGACGAACCGCGGGTCCACCGCGTTCATCACGTGGGTGATCCGGTGCTCGCGGACCAGCGCGGCCACCGAGGCCGCCGAGGACGCGTCCACCTGGGCGGCGGAGAAGCGCGGGTCCACGGCCGCCGCCCGCTCCGCGCGGGACAGGTCGTAGTCGGTGACGACCACCGTCTCGAAGAAGTCCCGGCGGGCGGCGATCGCGGTGAACGCGGCACCGACCCCTCCGGCGCCCACCAGCAGGATCCTCATGCCGCTCCGTCCTCGTCCGTCCTCGTCCTGTCCGCGGGAGGGCGCGGTCCCGTCGACGTCACTCACCGATGTACGACATCACGTGCTTGATGCGGGTGTAGTCCTCGAGGCCGTACATCGAGAGGTCCTTGCCGTAGCCGGAGTGCTTGAAGCCGCCGTGCGGCATCTCGGCCACGATCGGGATGTGGGTGTTGATCCACACGCAGCCGAAGTCCAGGCCCTTGGCCATCCGCATGGCCCGTCCGTGGTCCTTGGTCCACACCGAGGAGGCCAGGCCGTACTTGACGCCGTTGGCCCAGCGCAGCGCCTCCTTCTCGTCGGTGAACTGCTGCACCGTGATGACCGGACCGAAGATCTCGTCCTGGATGACCTCGTCGTCCTGCCGCAGGCCGGAGACCACGGTGGGGCTGTAGAAGTAGCCCCGCTCGCCCTGCCGGCTGCCGCCGGTCTCGAGGCTGGCGTGGTCGGGCAGCCGGTCGACCATCCCGGTCACCCGGTCGAGCTGCGCCTGGTTGTTCAGCGCGCCGTAGACGACGTCCTGGTCGGGGGCCCCGGTCCGGGTGGCCCGGGCCTGCTCGGTCAGGGCGGCCACGAAGTCGGCGTGCACCCGGGGGCCGGCCAGCACCCGGGTGGCCGCCGTGCAGTCCTGGCCGGCGTTGAAGTAGCCGGCGGCCGCGATGCCCGCGGCGGCGGCCTCGACGTCGGCGTCGTCGAAGACGACCACCGGCGCCTTGCCGCCGAGCTCGAGGTGGGCCCGCTTGAGCTGGGCCGCGGCCGAGCTGGCGACCTCGATGCCCGCACGCACCGAGCCGGTGATCGACACCAGCTGCGGCACCGGGTGCTCGACCAGCATCCGGCCGGTGTCGCGGTCACCGCACACGACGTTGAAGACGCCCGGCGGCAGGAACTCCTGGCACAGCTCGGCGAACAGGGAGGTGGAGGCGGGCGTGGTGTCCGAGGGCTTGAGGACGACGGTGTTGCCGGCGGCCAGGGCCGGGCCGATCTTCCACACCATCATCATCAGCGGGTAGTTCCACGGCGTGACCTGCGCGACCACGCCGATCGGCTCGCGCCGGATGGACGACGTGTGGTCGCGCAGGTACTCGCCGGAGGAGCGGCCCTCGAGCACGCGGGCGGCGCCGGCGAAGAACCGCAGCTGGTCGATCGCGGGCGGCAGCTCCTCCTCGGTCGTCATCTTCAGCGGCTTGCCGGTGTTGCGCGACTCCACCGCGACGAACTCCTCCGCGCGGGCCTCCAGCGCGTCGGCGATGCGCAGGAGGGCCCGCTGCCGCTCGGCCGGGGTGGTCTCCCCCCAGGTCTCGAACGCACGGTCGGCGGCCCGGAAGGCCCGCTCGACGTCCTCGGCGCCGGAGGCCGGCGCGGCGGCGTACACCTCCCCCGTCGAGGGGTCCACCAGGTCGTACGTCGCGCCGTCGGCGGCGTCCACGGACGCCCCGTCGACGATGTTGTGGAATCTGAGGTCTGCCATGCGCTGCAGCCTAGACGAGCCCGCGACGGATTCGGGAGGTATGCGGCGCCCACGATGGCGGATCACGCACACCCGGGCGGTCCAGGCGCAGGAATCAGTAGCCGACGGGTCGCTTCGGCGTGTAGAGCCAGTCCTCGAAGAACCTGTCGAGGTTCCGCCCGGAGACCCGCTCCGCGAAGGCGATGAAGCCGGGCGTGGTCACCGAGTCCGCCCGGCGGACGGTCGCCCACCGCTTCAGGATCCTCGCGAAGTCGCGGTCACCCACCCGGTGGCGCAGCGCCTGCAGGGTCATCCCGCCGCGGGTGTAGACCGGCGACCCGAACAGGTCGGCCGGGTCGCTGAAGCGGGCCGGCGCCGGGCTCCACAGGTCCGAGGACGCCGGGTTCTCCCGGTACGTCCTCCGGAAGGCCGCCTGCGTGCTCGGCCCGCCGTGCGCGGCGCTCCACAGGTCCTCGGCGTACGTCGCGAAGCCCTCGTGCAGCCAGATGTCCTCCCAGCTGCGGAGCGTCAGGGAGTCGCCGTACCACTGGTGCGCGAGCTCGTGCACGATGGTGGACGTGTCCGGCGTCCCGTCGAAGACCGGGCGGGTCTGGGTCTCCAGCGCGTAGCCGACGCCCAGCTTCTTGACCACGATGCCGACGCTGGTCCACGGGTAGGGCCCGAACCGGCGCTCCTCGAAGCGCACCACCGCAGGGATGACCGCGCGCTGGGCCCGCAGCCGTCCGAGGTCCGGCGAGACGAAGCTCCAGATCGGCAGCCGCCGACCGGTCGTGGTGGTCATCGTGGAGTGGTAGAGCCGGTAGCGCCCGATCGAGATCATCGCCAGGTACGTCGCCATCGGCCGTCGCTGCGCCCACGTCCAGGTGGTACGGCGCTCCACCGTGTGCCGGCGCACCAGGTCGCCGTTGCCGGCCACCTTCAGCGTCCGCGGGACGGTCACGCGCACCCGGAAGGTGGCCTTGTCCCGCGGGGTGTTGTTGTTCGGGAACCAGGTCGCGGCGCCCACCGGCTCGCTGAGCACCGTGGCGCCGTCGGCGGTGGGGATCCACCCGTCCGCGGCGCCGTCGGGGTCGGTGTGGGTGACCGGCTTCCCGCGGTAGGAGACCCGGGTCGTGAACTGGCCGGAGACCGGACGGGCCGGGGTGACCACCAGCTTGTCGTCGTGCCGCGTCCAGGTCGCCGCCCGGCCGTCGACCACGACGCGGGTGACCCGCAGGCCCTCCAGGTCGAGGGAGTACGACGAGAGCCGGTGGGTCGCCCGGGCCGTGATGGTCGTCGCGGCGGTGATGCGGCCGGTGGTCCGCCAGCCCACCCAGATCGCGTAGTGCTGCACGTCGTAGCCGGTGTTGCCGATGGTCGGGAAGAGGCTGTCCCCGACGCTCTCCCCGCCGGCTCGGGGGACGACCGGTCGGGACTGGGCGGCCTGCGCGGCCCCCGGGGTGAGCAGGCCGAGCGGGAGGGCCAGCAGGGCGGCCGCGGCCGCGATCCGGGTCCGCGTGGTCGGTCGGGACAGGCTCACGAGAGGCCTCCTGTGCGGTGGGGCGAGGTCGGCGGGGGTGGCGCGCCGTCCAGTATGGTCGCGCCTCAGACCGCGTGCACCTGCGCCCCGTCGACGTACGTCGCCACCACCCGGGCCTCGGCGATCTCGCCGGGGTCGCCGGAGAACGGGTCGCGGTCCAGCACGGCGAGGTCGGCCAGCATGCCGGTGACCAGGCTGCCGGTGTCGTCGAGGTGGTTCACGTAGGCCGACCCGCTGGTGTAGGCGGCGAAGGCCTGCTCGACGCCCAGGGCCTCGTGCGGCAGGAACGCCGGGCTTCCACCGCCCGACGAGCCGGTCGGCCGGTCGGGGTCGCGACGGTTGACCGCCACGTGCAGCGCGGCCAGCGGGTCCGGCGTGCTCACCGGCCAGTCGCTGCCGGCCGCGAGCCGGGCGCCGGCCGCGGCCAGGGACGCGAACGGGTACTGCCAGCCGGCGAGGTCCTCGGCCAGGAAGGGCAGCGTCATCTCGGTCATCGCCTCGTCCTCGACGGCCCACAGGGTCTGCAGGTTGGCGGCGACGTCGAGCCGGCCGAACCGGGGGCGGTCGTCGGGGGCCACGACCTGCAGGTGCGCCATGTGGTGGCGTCCGCGGGAGGGGCCGTTGACCGCCCGGGCGTGCTCGAAGGAGTCCAGCGTCTCGGAGACGGCGCGGTCGCCGATGGCGTGCACGTGCACCTGGAAGCCGGCGGCGTCGAGCGCCGCCACCGCCTCGCGCAGCAGGGCGGGGTCCACGAAGGACAGCCCGGCGTGGGGCAGGTGCCCGCCGCAGCCGTCCCGGTAGGGCCGGGAGAGGCCGGCGGTCTGGTTCTCCACGACCCCGTCCTGCATGATCTTCACCGCCCCGGCCACCAGCCGCCCGCGGGTGGCCGCCGCCCGCCGGGCCACCAGCTCCTCGACCTGCTCCAGGCCGCGGTCGCGCTCCCACCACAGCGCGCCGCGGACCCGGGCGGTGAGGGTGCCGGCGTCCACGGCCCGGAGGTAGGCCGCCGTGGGGTCGGGGTTGCCGGCGTACGCGCCGAGGATGGCGTCCTGCCAGGCCGTCACCCCGACCGAGTGCAGGTGGGCCTGCGCCACCCGCAGCCCCTCGTCGCACTCGGCGTCGGAGGTGGCCGGGACGCAGCGCTGCACCAGCGACATCGCACCCTCGTGCAGCGTGCCGCTCGGGACGCCGTGGGTGTCGCGCTGCAGCCTGCCGTCGACCGGGTCGGGGGTGCTCGCGTCGATCCCGGCCAGCCGGAGGGCCGCGGAGCTGACCCAGGCGCCGTGGTGGTCCCGGTTGGGCAGGAACACCGGCCGGTCCCCCACCACGGCGTCCAGGTCGGCGGCCTGCGGGCCCTCGGGCCCGAAGGCGGGCATCGCCCAGCCGCCCCCGAGCACCCAGGGCCGCTCCGGGTGCTGCTCGACGTAGTCCCGGACGGCCGCCAGGTACTCCTCCCGCGTCCCCAGCCCGGACAGGTCGCAGCGCAGGCTCTCGATCCCGGCCTGCACCGGGTGCACGTGCGCGTCCTGGAACCCGGGCAGCACCACGCCGCCGGCCAGGTCCACCGTGCTCGACCCGGCGGGCGCCCCGTCGGCGTAGGAGTCCAGGTCGACCTCGGGCACCACGGCGACCACGCGCCCGTCCGCCACCACCAGCCCGTGGCGCGGGAGGTGGCGGTACCCGTCGAAGACGTGGCCGTGACGGAAGATCTTCAGGGGGCTCGGCATGGGCCCATCCTGCCTTCGGAATCAGTCGCCCCGCCAGCCCGGATGGCGCGACATCGCGATCCGGATCGACCCGGAACGACGGATCCGCTTGCTCAACCGGTCCCGCGACCGGCACCATGGGGTGTACCCACCGACGAGGAGCGCCACCGATGACATCCACGCCCGCCGAGCACCTGCCCTACGACGACGAGACCTACTCCGGCCTGCAGAAGTCCGCGCGCGAGCACCTCTGGATGCACTTCACGCGGATGTCCAGCTACAGCGAGCACGACGTGCCGATCATGGTGCGCGGCGAGGGCGCCTACGTCTACGACGCCCACGGCAAGCGCTACCTCGACGCCCTGGCCGGCCTGTTCACCAGCCAGCTGGGACACGGCCAGCGCGAGCTCGCGGAGGCGGCCGGCAAGCAGGCCGGCGAGCTCGCCTTCTTCCCGCTGTGGTCCTACGCCCACCCCAACGCGATCACCCTGGCCGAGCGGGTCGCGCAGTACGCCCCCGGCGACCTCAACCGGGTGTTCTTCACCAGCGGCGGCGGCGAGGCCGTGGAGACCGCGTGGAAGCTGGCCAAGAACTACTTCAAGCTGACCGGCAAGCCGATGAAGCACAAGGTCATCAGCCGGGCCATCGCCTACCACGGCACCACCCAGGGTGCGCTGTCGATCACCGGGCTGCCCGGCCTCAAGGCGCAGTTCGAGCCCCTGGTGCCCTCCACGTTCCGGGTGCCCAACACCAACTACTACCGCGCCCCGGCACCGTTCGGCGCGGACGGCGGCTCGGCCGAGGACCTCGAGGCCTTCGGCCGCTGGGCGGCGGACCAGATCGAGGTCGCCATCGAGAACGAGGGCGCCGAGACCGTGGCCGCGGTGTTCCTGGAGCCCGTGCAGAACGCGGGCGGCTGCTTCCCGCCGCCCCCCGGCTACTTCCAGCGGGTGCGCGAGATCTGCGACAAGCACGACGTGCTGCTGGTCAGCGACGAGGTCATCTGCGCCTTCGGCCGCCTCGGCCACATGTTCGCCGCCGAGCGCTACGGCTACCAGCCCGACATGATCACCTGCGCCAAGGGGATCACCTCGGGGTACGCGCCGCTGGGCGCGATGATCGCCTCCGACCGGCTCATGGAGCCGTTCCTGGAGGGCGGCGCCTCGTTCGCCCACGGCTACACCTTCGGCGGGCACCCGGTCTCCACCGCCGTCGCGAACGCCAACCTCGACGTCTTCGAGCGCGAGGGCATCAACCGGCACGTGCTGGCCAACCAGGACGCGTTCCGCGCGACCCTGGAGAAGCTGCACGACCTGCCCATCGTGGGCGACGTCCGCGGCGACGGGTTCTTCTACGGCATCGAGATGGTGAAGGACAAGGCCACCAAGGAGACCTTCGACGAGGCCGAGTCCGAGCGCCTGCTGCGCGGGTTCCTCTCGGGCGCGCTCTACGAGGCCGGCCTGTACTGCCGCGCCGACGACCGGGGGGACCCGGTGATCCAGCTCTCGCCGCCGCTCATCTGCGACCAGTCCCACTTCGACGAGATGGAGCAGAAGCTGCGCTCCGTCCTCTCGGAGGCCTGGACCCGCCTCTGAGGCCCTGAGCCGCTGCAGGCGAGCCGCACGGCCCTGGTCCTCCGCCCCCGTGGGACCGGGGCTGTGTGGTGTCCAGGGCTGTGCACCCCAGCGTGCGACGGACGGGGGGTGGGCCCGTCTAGCGTCGTCGCATGCTGACGATCGCGAGCCTCGCCCTGCACGCCGACGACCCCGAGCGGGCCGTGACCTTCTGGTCCACCGCGCTCGGCTACGCGCCCCACCCCGAGGCGCCCGACCTCCTGCTGCCCCCCGACGGGACGGGCCCTCGTCTGGGCCTGTACGAGGACCGCACCCACCTCGACCTGGGCACCTCGGGCCCCGCGGAGCAGGCGACCGAGATCGAGCGCCTGGTCGGGCTCGGGGCGGAGCTGGTCCAGGGCTGGCCCTACCCCGAGGACGCGGACTTCGTGGTGCTGCGCGACCCCGAGGGCAACCTGTTCTGCGTCCTGGACCACCCCTGACGCGCGCCCCCACGACGGGGCCGCCCACCGAGCGGGCATCCTTGGCCCATGACGGAGCCCGACCAGCCCGAGCGGCCCGAGCGGCCCGAGCCGGCCGACTGGCTGCTCAGCCAGGACGAGCGGGGCAACCCGCGCACGCGGCTCGACGACGGCCACCCCGGGCGAGAGGCCTGGTCCGAGGGCAACCTGGTCCGCCCGCTGGTCCACGGCGCGACGTACTTCGCCGAGCTCCACGAGCGCATCGAGGCGACCCGGGCCGGTGACCTGCTGCTATTCACCGACTGGCAGGGGGACGCCGACGAGCGGCTGACCGGCGAGCCCGGCAGCGAGGTCGCCGAGGTGCTGGCCCGCGCGGACGAGCGCGGGGTCGACGTGCGCGGGCTGGTGTGGCGCTCGCACTGGGACAAGCTCGGCTTCAGCGCCGAGCGAGAACCGGCGGCTCGGCGAGCGAGCTGCAGTCGCGCGGGGCGGAGGCGCTGCTCGACATGCGGGTGCGCACCGGCGGCTCGCACCACCAGAAGTTCGTGGTCATCCGGCACCGGGACGACCCCTCGCGCGACATCGCCTACGTCGGCGGCATCGACCTGTGCCACTCCCGCCGCGACGACGCCGACCACGGCGGCGACCCGCAGGCCACCCTGATCGCCGACGAGTACGGCCCCACGCCGCCCTGGCACGACATCCAGGCCGCCATCACCGGGCCGGCCGTGCACGACGTCGAGACGGTCTTCCGGGAGCGCTGGGAGGACCCGACGCCGCTGAGCCGGAGCCCGCTCTACTGCCTGCACGACCGGCTGCAGGGCATGGACGTCACCCCGGACCCGCTGCCCGGAGCAGACGCCGCCACCCCCGCCGGTCGAGGGCGGCACCCACGTCGTCCAGCTGCTGCGGACCTATCCGGACCTGCGGCGGGGTCGCGACTACCCGTTCGCCCGGGGCGGCGAGCGCAGCGTGGCCCGGGGCTACACCAAGGCGCTGGAGCGCGCCCGCCAGCGTCGTCTACGTCGAGGACCAGTACCTGTGGGGGCACCACGTCGGCGACGTCTTCACCGAGGCGCTGCGAGCGGCAGCCGGACCTGCACGTGATGGCGGTGATCCCGCTGCTGCCCGACCTCGGCGGGGCTCTCCCGCTACCCGCAGCTGCTCGGGCCGGCGGCGCTCGGTGCGCAAGATGGTGGCGGCGGCCCCGGACCGGGTGGCCGTGTTCGGCATCGAGAACCACGCGGGCACGCCGGTCTACGTCCACGCCAAGGCCTGCGTCGTCGACGACACCTGGTGCACCATCGGCTCCGACAACTTCAACCGCCGCTCCTGGACCCACGACTCCGAGCTGTCGGCGGTCGTGACTGGACCGGGCCGGTGCCTACGCCCGCCGGCTGCGGCTGACCCTGGCCGCCGAGCACCTGGACCGGCGCGTGGACCCGGCCGACGGGCCGGAGGCGCTGGAGGAGGCGATGGCCGACTGCGTGGACCCGGCCGGGATGTTCCGCGCCTTCGCGGCCTGCGCGCAGCGGCTCGACGCCTGGCACGCCGCCGGCGGCACCGGGGAGCGGCCACCCGGGCGCCTGCGCAGCATCGGGCCCCCCGACCTGGGCGTGCTCAGCCGGGCCCTGGCCGTCGCTCCGTACCTGTGGGTGCACGACCCGGACGGCCGGCCGCGCCCGCTGCGGCGTCGCGGCGGCTTCTGAGGGCGACCCACCCGGCCGACCTGCTGCGTACGGTCAGGAGTCGAAGCCGAGCCCGGCGCGGTCCAGCGCGCGAAGCCACAGGTTGCGACGGCCGCCGTTGGCGTCGGCGCGCGCCAGGGAGTGCCGGGTGAGCTGGACGCCTGCGTAGCGGAACGGCTCGGGCGGGAAGGGCAGCGGGCGCTCCCGGACCATCCGCAGCACCGTGCGCTCCGTCTCCTGGCCCGACAGCAGGTCCAGTGCCACGTCGGCCCCGAAGCGGGTGGCCGCGACCCCGAGCCCGGTGTAGCCCTGGGCGTAGGCCACGCGTCCGTCGTACGCCGTGCCGAAGAACGCCGTGAAGCGGGTGGAGGTGTCGATGACCCCGGCCCAGCGGTGGCCGAAGCGCAGGCCCTCCAGCTGGGGGAAGGTGGCGAAGAAGTGCTCGGCCAGCCGCTCGTGCGTGGGGCCGTCCTCCAGCCCGGGCGAGATCCGGCTGCCGTAGTGGTAGACGGCGTCGTAGCCGCCCCACAGGATGCGGTCGTCGCGGGTCAGGCGGTAGTAGTGGAACATGTTCGAGGCGTCGCCCACGCCCTGGCGGTGCTCCCAGCCGATGGCCGCCTTCTGCTCCGCGCGACAGCGGCTCGGTCATCAGCACGTAGTCGTAGACCGGGACCGTCATCAGCCGCAGCCGCCGCAGCAGCGACGGGAACGCGTTGGTCCCCAGCACCACCTGCTCGGCACGCACCTCGCCGGCCGCCGTGCGCAGGTGCAGGGCGCCGGCGTGCGCGTCGAGCGCGAGGACCTCGGTGCCCTCGTAGACCCGGACGCCGACCTCCAGGCAGGCCCGGCGCAGCCCCCACGCCAGCCGGGCCGGCTCGAGCATGGCCGTGGTGTCGCGCTCCCACAGGCCGGCCAGGTACGTCGGCGAGTGCACCTCCGCGCGCACCTGGTCCTGGTCCAGCAGGCGTACGTCGTGCCCGGCCGCGCTCAGCGCCGAGGCCAGGTCGGCCAGCTCCTCGGCCTCGTGCGGGGCGGTGGCCACGCTCAGCTCGCCGGCCTCCTCCCACCCGCAGTCGATCCCGTGACGGCGGACGGTGTCGGCGATCCCCCGCAGGTTGAAGGCCCCGAGGCGCTCCAGGGTGTCCATCTCCTCGGGCCACCGCTCGGTGCCGTTGCCGAAGCCGTGGGTCAGGCTGGCCGCCGCGAAGCCGCCGTTGCGCCCGCTGGCCTGGTGGCCGACGGCTCCCGCCTCGAGCAGCACCACGTCCAGGGACGGGTCGCGCTCCTTGGCGCGCAGCGCGGCCCACAGGCCGGTGTACCCGCCGCCGACCACGAGCGAGGTCGGCCGCCTCGGGTCCCCGCAGGGGCTCGGACGGCTCCGGGCGCGCCGGGTCCTCGAGCCAGTACACCGACGCGGAGGAGTCCCGCAGGGCCTCGGCGGGCCAGGAGGCGGCCACCTCAGGCGGGACGCCGACGCTGCAGCACGCTGCCGCCGAGGACGAACACCAGCGCGATGACGAACATGACGGTGCCGATGACGTTGACCTGGGGCGGGATGCCGCGCTGGGCCGAGCCCCAGACGAACATCGGGAACGTGATGGTGTTGCCGTGGTTGAAGTTCGTGACGATGAAGTCGTCGAAGGACAGCGAGAAGCTCAGCAGCGCGGCGGCCAGGATGCCGGGGAACACCAGCGGGAAGGTGATCCGCCAGAAGGTCTGCCACTCGTTGGCGTAGAGGTCCATGGCCGCCTGCTCCATCGACGAGTCCAGGCCGGCCAGCCGGGCCTTGACGGTGACGACCACGAAGGACAGGCAGAACATGATGTGCGCGACGAGGATCGACCAGAAGCCGAGGCTGCCCGAGAGGCCGACGCTGGTGAACAGGGCCAGCAGCGAGGAGCCCATCACCACCTCCGGGGTGGCCATCGGCAGGAAGATCAGCAGGCTCGTCGCCGCGCGGCCGCGGAACCGGTGCCGCACCAGGGCGAAGGCGATCAGGGTGCCGAGCACGGTCGCCCCGACGGTGGCCAGGAAGCCGATCTGCAGGCTCTTGGCCACGGCGCTGCACATCCCGCTGGGCGCGCACGGGCTGGTCCAGTTGTCCAGGGTGAAGGCGTCGAAGCTGTAGGAGAGCCGGCTCGAGGGCTGGTTGAACGACATCAGCCCGACGAAGAAGATCGGCAGGAACATGTAGAGCAGCACCAGGATCGCGACGGCCATCACGGCGTGGTCGCCGATCCAGCGTCCGGACCGTACCTCACAGCAGCTCCTCCGTCCCGGCCCGGCGCACGTAGAACAGCACCAGGGCCACGATCGCCAGCATCAGCACCATCGAGCACGACGCCGCGACGGGGTAGTCCAGCTGCACCAGGAACAGGCTGTCGATGACGTTGCCGATCATGTACTGCCGCGGGGTCCCCAGCAGCTCGGCGTTGATGTAGTCACCGGCCGCCGGGATGAAGGTCAGCAGCGTGCCGGCCACCAGCCCCGGCATCGACAGCGGCAGCGTGACCTTGCGGAACGACGTCACCCCGTCGGCGTACAGGTCCTTGCTGGCCTCGATGAGCCGCAGGTCGATCTTCTCCAGGCTGGCGTACAGCGGCAGCACCATGAAGGGCAGGAAGTTGTAGGTCAGCCCGGTCACGACGGCCACCGACGTGGCCAGCAGCCGCCCGTCCGGGCCGAGGACGTGCACGGCCTGCAGGGTGTTCACCACGAAGCCGTTGTCGGACAGGATCGACTTCCAGGCCAGCGTGCGCACCAGGAAGCTGGTGAAGAACGGCGCGATCACCAGCACCAGCATGGCGTTGCGCCACCTGCCGGCCTTGAAGGCGATCGCGTAGGCCAGCGGGTAGGCCAGCAGCAGGGCCAGGACGGTGGCGACGGCGGCGTACAGCAGGGACCGCAGGAACTGGGACTGGAAGGTCGACAGGGCCGTCCAGTAGTTGCCGAACGACCCGGTCAGCGCGTACCCGGTCTCCAGCGACCCGTTGGGGTCGTAGAGCGAGGTCGCGATGAGCTGGAAGGTGGGCACGCACGAAGAAGACCACCAGCCACAGCAGGCCCGGCAGGAGCAGCCAGGTAGCCCGCCTTGGAACGTCGCGGCCGGCTGGCGCGCACCGGCGCCCCGCCGTCACCGTCGCCGACGAGGCCGGCGGGCAGGTCGGCCTGGGCGGCGCTCACGCGGTCCGGTCCCCGACGAGCTCGGCGTAGGACTCGTCACCGGCGTGGGCGTCCTGGTCCGCGTCGAGCAGGAAGGTGTGCGCCGCCGACCAGCGCAGCCCGACGGGGTCCCCGACCCGGAAGCCCTCCTGCGCGCCGCTGTTCTGCTCGAAGACGGTGAGCTCCTGCCCCCAGGGCAGCCGGACCAGGTACTGCGTGCTGACCCCGATGAAGCTGACGTCGGTGACCGTGCCGCCGCCCAGCTCGTTGGTGTGGTCGTCGCGGCCGACCGTGCCGGGCCGGGCCAGGAAGACCTTCTCCGGACGGACGCCCACCCACACCGTCCCCTCGGTACGACGGGCGCGGGCGCGGGGCGCACCCAGCTGGGTGCCGTGCACGTCGACGACGACGTCCTCGCCGCCGGAGCCGACCACCTCGGCCCGGACGAGGTTGGACTGGCCGAGGAAGTTCGAGACGAAGGTCGTGGCCGGGGAGTCGTAGAGCTCGGCGGGGGCGCCCATCTGCTCGATGAGGCCGTGGTTCATCACCGCGATGGTGTCGGCCATCGTCATGGCCTCCTCCTGGTCGTGCGTGACGTGCACGAAGGTGATGCCGACCTCGGTCTGGATGCGCTTGAGCTCGATCTGCATCTGGCGGCGCAGCTTCAGGTCGAGCGCTCCGAGCGGCTCGTCGAGCAGCAGCACCTGCGGCCGGTTGATGAGCGCCCGGGCCAGCGCGACGCGCTGCTGCTGACCGCCGGAGAGCTGGGTGGGACGGCGCTTGGCGAAGGTGCCCAGCTCCACCAGCTCGAGCATCTCCCCCACCTGCTTCTTGACGTCCTTGACGCCTCGGCGGCGCAGGCCGAAGGCGACGTTCTCGAAGATGTCCAGGTGCGGGAAGAGCGCGTAGTTCTGGAAGACGGTGTTGACCGGGCGCTTGTAGGGGCGCAGCCGGCTGATGTCGCGCCCGGCGATGGTGATGGACCCCTCGGTGGGCTCCTCCAGCCCGGCCACCATGCGCAGCGTGGTGGTCTTGCCGCAGCCGGAGGGGCCCAGCAGCGCGAAGAACCGGCCCTGCTCGACCAGCAGGTCGAGGTGGTCGACCGCGGTGAAGGAGCCGAACGTCTTGGTCACCCCGGTCAGCGTCAGGTCGGCGCCGGAGTCCTGCTCCTGCTCGGCCACGGGGTCAGGCCCCCGTCACGGAGGCGAACTGCTTCTGGTAGCTCTGCTCGGTCTTCTGGTCCAGGCCCATGAAGTCCCTGGCCTTGGCCAGCGTGTCCGCGTCGGGGAAGATCAGCTTGTTCTCCACCAGGCTGGGGTCGATCTTCTCCATGGCCTGCTTGGCGCCCTCGACGGGACAGATGTAGTTCACCCAGGCGGCCAGGGTGGCGGCGGCCTCGGGCTCGTAGTAGTAGTCCATCAGCTTCTCCGCGTTGCCGCGGTGGGCGGCCTGGTTGGGCACCAGCATGTTGTCGCTCCACAGCGCCAGGCCCTCCTCCGGCGCGACGAACTTGATGTCGGGGTTGTCGAACTGGAGCTGGATGACGTCGCCGGACCATGCCTCGCAGGCCACGATGTTGCCCTTGGCCAGGTCCTGCGCGTACTCGTTGCCGGTGAAGGCCCGGATCTGACCGGCGTCGCTGGCCTTCTTCAGCCGCTCGATCGCACTGCCGAACTGGTCGTCGGTGAACTTCTCCGGGTCGGCGCCCTCGAGCAGCAGCATGAACAGCATGGTGTCGTGCATCTCGGAGAGCAGGCTGACCTTGCCCTTGAGGTCGGGGCGGGTGAGCAGCTCGTCGAAGCTGCGGACCTCCTTGGTCAGTTTGGAGTTGTAGGCGATGCCGGTCAGGCCGCTCTGCCACGGCACCGAGTAGTCGCGCTTCGGGTCCCAGCTCGGTGACTTCAGGGTGGAGCGCAGGTTGGCCTCGACGTTGGGCATCGTGGACGTGTCGAGCTTCTGCAGCCAGCCCAGGTTGACCATCCGGGCGGCCATCCAGTCCGTCAGCGTCATGATGTCGCGACCGGTCGGCTTGCAGGCGGCGAGCTGGTTGCGCACGATGCCGAAGAACTCGGAGTTGTCGTTGACGTCCGCGACGTAGTCGACCTTGATGCCGGTCTCCTGGGTGAACCTCTCCAGCGTCGGGTTGACCGTCACCTTCTTGCCGCCGCGCTTGACCTTCTTCTCGTCGACGTACAGCGGCCAGTTCGAGAAGTTGAGCGTCTTCTGGCTGGAGGACCGGTCGGTGCTCTTGCAGGACTCGGCGGTCTGCTTGGCCGCCGGGGTGCCGCAGGCGGCGAGCAGGGCGGGCGCCCCCAGGCCCAGGCCGGCGACGCCGGCCCCTCTCAGCAGCCCGCGCCGGCTCGGGGCCAGCCGGCCCAGGAGGTCGTGGAGCTCGGCGGACGTGGGGTCGGACTGCGGCATCGCCACGGTGTCCTCTCGTTGGTCGGACGGTCTGGAGTCAGTGGATCTTGTCAGAGGACGTATCGGCCGACAAGGGATTCCGTGGAACGGAAACACGACTGCAACGAAATCGCTCGTCAACGCCGCCGACACCCTTGCCGCTGCAGGGTCCCCGTGCGACCCTCGTCCGGTGACCAGCCGCAGCACCGCCAACGGGCACGCGGCCCCCTCGTCGCGGGTCGTCCTGGATGACGTGTCGAAGTCCATCATCGAGGAGCTCCAGCAGGACGGACGCCGTTCGTACGCCGCCATCGGCAAGGTCGTCGGCCTCTCCGAGGCGGCGGTGCGGCAGCGCGTGCAGCGCCTCGTGGACAGCGGGGTCATGCAGGTGGTCGCGGTCACCGATCCCCTGGAGCTCGGCTTCGCGCGCCAGGCCATGATCGGCATCCGGGTGACCGGGGCGCTGGAGCCGGTGGCCGACGCGCTCGCCGCCCTCGACGAGGTCGACTACGTGGTGATCACCGCCGGCTCCTACGACCTGCTGGTCGAGGTCGTCTGCGAGAGCGACGACGAGCTCCTGTCGGTGCTCTCCAGCAAGATCCGCACCATCGAGAACGTCATGACGACGGAGACCTTCATGTACCTGCAGCTGCGCAAGCAGACCTACTCCTGGGGCGTGCGGTGAGCGCGCCCACCTGGGGCGGCCTGTCGCTCTGGCACGAGAGCGCCGACGACGACTGGGCGCCGCGCGCTCCCCTGCCCGGCGGGCTGCGGGCCGACGTGGCCGTGGTGGGGGCCGGGCTGACCGGGCTGTGGACCGCCTACTACCTGCTCCGGGAGGACCCGACCCTGCAGGTCGTCGTGCTCGAGGCCGAGACGGCCGGCTTCGGCGCCTCGGGACGCAACGGCGGCTGGTGCTCGGCCCTGTTCCCCGCCGGGCCGGGGACGCTGGCCGCGCTGCCCGGCTCGTCGCGCACGCAGGCCATGGCGCAGCACCCGGCCATGCGCGCCACCGTCGACGAGGTCCTGGCCGTGCTGGTCGAGGAGGACATCGACGCCCGCGCCCACAAGGGCGGCATGGTCTCGCTGGCCCGGAGCGCCTCGCAGTGGCAGCGCGCCCGCGCCGAGGTCGCGCAGGCCCGGCAGTGGGGCCGCGGGGAGGACGACCTGCGGCTGCTCGACGCCGAGCAGGCCCGGGCCCGGGTGGGTGCCACGCACGTTCGGGGGCACCTTCACCCCGGACTGCGCGGCCGTGCACCCGGCGCGCCTGGTGCGCGGCCTGGCCCGGGTCGTCGAGCGCCGCGGCGGCCGCATCTTCGAGCGCACCCGCGTGCGCGAGATCGCGCCGCGCCGGGCGGTCACCGAGCGCGGCACCGTGGAGGCCGACGTGGTGGTGCGCGCCACCGAGGGCTACACCGTCTCCCTGCGGGGCCAGCGCCGCACGGTGGCGCCGGTGTACTCGCTCGTGGTGGCGACCGAGCCCCTGCCCGCGGAGGTCTGGGAGCGGGTGGGCCTGCGGGACCGGGAGACCTTCACCGACCACCGCAACCTCATCATCTACGGCCAGCGCACCGCCGACGACCGGCTCGTCTTCGGCGGGCGCGGCGCGCCGTACCACTTCGGCTCCTCGATCCTGCCGGGTCACGACCGCGAGGAGCGGGTCTTCGCCATGCTGCGGGCCACCCTCACCGAGATGTTCCCGGTGCTCTCCCGCAGCCGCTTCACCCACTCCTGGGGCGGCGCGCTGGGCATCCCGCGGGACTGGATCGCCTCGGTCGGGCTGGACCCCTCCACGGGGCTCGCCTGGGCCGGCGGGTACGTCGGGGACGGGGTGGCCACCACCAACCTGGCCGGACGCACCCTGCGGGACCTGGTCCTGCGCCGCGACACCGAGCTGACCCGGCTGCCGTGGGTGGGTCACCGCTCCCCGCGCTGGGAGCCGGAGCCGCTGCGCTGGCTGGGCGTCAACGCCGGCCTGAGGGCCATGACGTTCTCCGACACCGAGGAGCGGCTGACCGGGCGTCCCAGCCTGGTGGCCAGAGCGGTCTCGCCACTGGTGGGCGGCCACTGACCCACCCGCACCACCCGGATTTTCTTTACCCAGGGGTGTGCCCGTTCCACGTCTGGACCCCCGGTCGCGACCGTACCGTTTCCTGTAGTTGGTGACGAAACGTCCGACCGGGGAGGCAACGATGGGCTCGAGCGTGGTCTCACGCGTCCGCGTCGCGGTCACCTTCGCGGTCACGCTGCTCATCGTGGCGGGCGAGTTCGGCTTCCTCATGACCGTCTACCACCTCGACGACCACGTGGAGAGCCAGCTCGGCCTCCAGGGCCGGGTGGCCGGTGCCCTCTCCGACTGGCGTCCCGGCACGCCCACGGGCGCGGCCGGCTCGGCGGTGCAGGCGCTCCTGGACAGTGGCCTCGACCGCGTCGACCGGGCGGGTGCCCGGGACCTGGCCGAGGCCGCACGGGCCTGGACCGCCACGCCGGACGTCGCCGGCCTCACGCGCCTGCGCGCGGCCGACGAGCGGGTGGCCAGCGCTCTCGACCGCCGGCAGACCCGCGTCGACCGGGAGGCCGCCGGCATCCTGGTCACCCTGCTGGTGCTCGTGTCGATCGGCTGGTTCGTGTGGTTCCGCCGTCTGGTGCAGCGGCACAAGGCCCTGCAGGCCCAGGTGACCGAGAAGCAGGTCGTGCACGCGGGCGAGCGGCGGCTGATGGCGCTGGTCCAGAACAGCGCTGACCTGGTCGTGGTGCTGGACGCCGACTCGACCGCCACCTTCGTCAGCCCGTCGTCCGGGTCCGTGCTCGGGCGTGAGGCGGAGGACCTCGTGGGCCGCCGCTTCGTGGACCTCGTCGCCCACGGCGACGTCCCCGCCCTCAGCCGGCTGCTGACCGCGTCGCGCGAGACCGACCAGAGCGTGCAGACGGTGCTCCTCACCGTGACGCACGCAGACGGGCGCGTGCTGAGCCTGGAGGGGACGGTCAACAACCTGGTGGCGGATCCCTCGGTGGCCGGCTTCGTGCTGACGGTCCGGGACGTGACCGACCGTCAGGCGCTGCAGCGCGAGCTCAGCCACCAGGCGTTCCACGACGCCCTGACCGGCCTGCCCAACCGGCAGCTCTTCGGCGAGCGGCTGGCCCACGCGCTGCGGCGCCGGGACGGCGGGAGCGACCCGCTGGTGGTCCTGATCCTGGACCTCGACGACTTCAAGCACGTCAACGACTCCCTCGGCCACGGCGTCGGCGACCAGATGCTCGTCACCGTGGCCGACCGGATCCGCTCGGCCCTGCGCGAGGGCGACACCGCCGCCCGGCTCGGCGGGGACGAGTTCGCCGTCCTCATGGAGCAGGCCGACACGGCCACGGCCCGCGAGGTCGCGCAGCGGCTGCTGGAGACCCTCGCGTTCCCGGTCACCGTCGAGGGCACGGTGCAGTCGGTGCGCGCCAGCATCGGCCTGGTGGAGGCGGTGCCCGGCTCCGACGGCAGCGAGGAGACCCTGCGCAACGCCGACGTGGCCATGTACTGGGCCAAGGACCGGGGCAAGGGCACGCTGGCCGTCTACGAGCCCGGCCTGCACGCCGAGGCGCTCGAGCGGATGGCGCTGCGCGGGGAGCTGCAGCGGGCCATCCGGGAGGAGCAGCTCGTCCTGCACTTCCAGCCCACGGTCGACCTGGTCAGCAGCCGGATCAGCGGGTTCGAGGCGCTGGTGCGCTGGAACCACCCCAGCCGCGGGCTGCTCGCCCCCGGTGCGTTCATCCCGGTGGCGGAGGAGAGCGGCCTCGTGGTCCCGCTCGGCAGCTGGGTGCTGCTGGCCGCCGCCCGCGCCGGGGCCGGCATGCAGGTGGAGGGGAGCGGCCCCTCCATGGCGGTCAACGTCTCGGCCCAGCAGCTCGCGCGCCCCGACTTCGTCGAGGAGGTGGTCGAGGTGCTGCGCACCTCGGGCCTGCCCGCCGACCGGCTGGTCCTGGAGATCACCGAGAGCGTGGTGCTCGACGACATGGAGGGCTCCATCGCCTCCCTGGGCCTGCTGCGCGCCCGGGGGGTGCGGGTGGCCATCGACGACTTCGGCACCGGCTACAGCTCGCTGTCCTACCTCTCCCAGCTCCCCGTCGACATCCTCAAGATCGACAAGTCCTTCATCGACCAGGTCTCCGGCCGGGGCCAGGACGCCTCCCTGGTCGAGGCCATCATCATGATGAGCCGGGGCATGCACCTGACCACCGTGGCCGAGGGCGTCGAGCAGTCCGAGCAGGCCGAGTGGCTCACCCAGCACGAGTGCTCGGTGGGCCAGGGCTACCTGTGGTCGCGTCCCGTCGACCTGGCCGCGGCGCACGACCTGCTCGCCGCGGGCACCCCCCGGGCCGGGGTCGTCGACAACGTGCGTCCGCTGCTGCCCGAGGACGGGTCCGCCGTCCGCGCCGCGTCCTGAGCTCGTCCCGCCGGCCCGCTCAGCCCCGGTGCAGCACCGGACGCAGGTCGTCGAGCACGCCGGCGTCCTCGATCGTGGACGGCACCCGGGCGTCCTTGCCGTCGGCGATCTCGCGCATCGTCTTGCGCAGGATCTTGCCGCTGCGCGTCTTCGGCAGGCCTCCGACCACGGTGACGTCCTTGAACGCCGCCACCGCCCCGATCTGGTCGCGCACGCGGGCCACCAGCTCGGCCGCGATCTCGTCACCGTCCTGGTCCACCCCGGACTTCAGCACCACGAACCCGCGCGGGACCTGCCCCTTGAGGCTGTCGGCGACCCCGATGACCGCGCACTCCGCGACCGCCGGGTGCCCGGCGATGACCGCCTCCATGGACCCCGTGGACAGGCGGTGCCCGGCGACGTTGATGACGTCGTCGGTGCGGCCCATCACGAACACGTAGCCGTCCTCGTCGACGTACCCGCCGTCCCCGGAGAGGTAGTAGCCCTCGAAGGCGGAGAGGTAGGAGGAGACGAAGCGCTCGTCGTCGCCCCACAGGGTGGTCAGGGCACCCGGCGGCAGCGGCAGCCGCAGGCAGATGGCGCCCTCCTCGCCCGGGGCCACCGGGACGCCCCGCTCCCCGAGCACCTCGACCCGGTAGCCCGGCGAGGGCACCGTGGGCGAGCCCGGCTTGATCGGCATCGGGGCGAGGCCACGCAGGTTGGCGGCGATCGGCCAGCCCGTCTCGGTCTGCCACCAGTTGTCGACCACCGGCACGCCCAGCGCCTCGGTGGCCCAGTGGTAGGTGTCGGGGTCCAGCCGCTCCCCCGCCAGGAACAGGGTCCGGAAGGCGCTCAGGTCGTGACCCGCCAGCAGCTCGCCCCGCGGGTCCTCCTTCTTGATGGCGCGGATGGCCGTGGGGGCGGTGAACAGCGCCTCGACGCGGTGCTCGGCGGCCACCCTCCAGAAGGCGCCGGCGTCCGGCGTGCCCACGGGCTTGCCCTCGTACAGCACGGTGGTGGCCCCGTTGATGAGCGGTGCGTAGACGATGTAGGAGTGGCCGACGACCCAGCCGACGTCGGAGGCGGTCCACCACACCTGGCCCGCGTGCACGTCGTAGATGTGGGGCAGCGACCAGGCCATCGCCACGGCGTGCCCGCCGTTGTCGCGCACGATGCCCTTGGGCTTCCCCGTGGTGCCGGAGGTGTAGAGCACGTAGAGCGGGTCGGTGGCCCGGACCTCCACGCAGCCGGCCGGGTCGGTGGCCCCGGCCCGGATCGCCACGTCGTAGTCGACGTCGCGCGGCTCCTGCATCGTGGCCACGGCCTGCGGGCGCTGCTTGACCACGACGGCGTGGGGCTGGTGCTCGGCCAGGGCCAGGGCGCGGTCGATGATCGGCTTGTACTCCACGACCCGCGACGGCTCGATGCCGCACGAGGCCGTGACGAGGACCTTGGGCCGGGCGTCGTCGATGCGGACGGCGAGCTCGTGGGCCGCGAAGCCGCCGAAGACCACCGAGTGCACCGCGCCGATGCGGGCGCAGGCGAGCATCGCGACGACCGCCTCGGGGATCATCGGCATGTAGATGACCACCCGGTCGCCGGCCTCGACCCCGAAGCCCCGCAGGGCACCCGCGAACGCCGCCGTCCGCTCCAGCAGCCGGGCGTACGTCAGGCTCTGCTGGGTCCCGGTGACCGGTGAGTCGTGGATGAGGGCGGTCCGGTCGCCGTGGCCGGCGATGACGTGCCGGTCCAGGGCGTTGTAGCAGGTGTTGAGCGTGGCGTCGGGGAACCACCGGTAGAACGGGGCGTGGTCGTCGTCGAGGATGCGCCGCGGCTTCCTGATCCAGTCGACGAGCCGGGCCTGCTCGGCCCAGTAGCCCTCCGGGTCCTCGATGCTCCGGGCGTGTTCGGTGCGGTAGTCGACCATCGGACCATCCTGGCCGATCGCCGCGCGTCCCTGCACCCTCCGACCCGACGGGTCCGCCGGCGGTCCTGCGGCGAAATCCGGTTGCGGGCCGTGGGGGCAGGGGGCCACGCTCGTGCCCTGACGACAGCGGCCGAGCTGTCGGTGCCCGAGAGGAGACGTGACATGTCCATCGCTGTCCGCGGCGCGTCCCGTGCCACTCCCCCCACCTCCTGGAGCACCGATCCCCATGCCGTCCCACCTGCACCAGCACCATCCCCAGCACCGGCCCGACCAGCCCACCCCTGACCCACCCGGGGCACCGGACGTCTTCGACGTCGCGTACCAGCCCTTCGACGAGCCCGGGGCTGGCCAGCGCTTCTCCACCTGGCCGGACGTCGAGCCGCTCTGCCGTGGTCCCGAGCCCCGCCCCGGCTGGGTGGTGACCGCCCGGGCCGCGCTCGACACCGAGCTCGGCGTGCTCAAGACGGGCAAGGAGGCCGACGTCGTCCTGCTCGAGCGGGCCGTGCCGGGCGACCCGGCGCAGCAGGTCGTGATGGCGGCGAAGCGCTACCGCGACCCCGAGCACCGCTCGTTCCACCGCAGCGCGGCCTACACCGAGGGCCGTCGGACCCGTCGGTCCCGCGACGCCCGGGCGCTGGCCGCAGGGAGCCGCTACGGCCGCAGCGTCGCCGCCGGCCAGTGGGCCCACGCCGAGTGGGAGGCCCTGGGCCGCCTGTGGCGGGCCGGGGTCCCGGTGCCGTACCCGGTCCAGGTCGACGGCACCGAGATCCTCATGGAGCTCGTCACCTCCGAGGGGCTGCCCGCGCCCCGGCTGGCCCAGGCCCGGCCGCGCGGCCCGCTGCTGGCGTCGTACTTCGAGCAGCTGCGCGAGGCGATGCTCGCGCTGGCCGGGCTCGGTCTCGCGCACGGCGACCTGTCCGCCTACAACCTGCTGGCGGCCGGCGACCGGCTCGTGCTCATCGACCTCCCGCAGGCGGTGGACCTCGTGGCCAACCCCGGCGGTCCGGACTTCCTGGCCCGCGACTGCCACAACGTGTGCACCTGGTTCGCCGGCCGGGGGCTGGAGGTGGACGAGCACGCGCTGTTCGCGGATCTGCTGGCCGCCTGCTGGTGAGGGGGTCACTACGGTGGGCCGGTGCCCCCCTCCCCCCGCCGCCGCGACGTCGAGATCGAGACCCTGGCCGAGCTGGACCGCCTGCTGGCCTCCGACGCCCGCACGGGCGGCCGCTCCATGCAGGGGTGGCGGCTGCAGGGCCTCGACCTGCGCGCCCGCAGCGAGGACCTGCGGCGGCTGGACCCGGCCGGCGCGCTGTTCCTGGGCTGCCGGCTCGAGCCGTCGGTCGAGGAGCGGCTGCGCGCCGGGGGCGCCCTGGTGTTCCCGGTCGTGCCCGACGTCCCCCTGCAGCCCTACCGCTCCAGCCTCTACACCCCCGAGGAGCTGTACGACGGGCTGGACGACACCGGCTACGACGGCACCCTGGACGCCCGGGTGCTCGCCTGGACGCGCCGCTCCGAGTCCGCCGACGTGCGCTCGCAGCTGACCGGCAGCCTCCACGACCTGGCCGTCGACGACGCGCTGGAGGAGCTCGTCCGGGGGCGGCGGATGGTGGGGGTGATGGGCGGGCACGCCGAGCAGCGCGGGTCCGACGGCTACCGGGACGCGGCCCGGCTGGGCCGCTCGCTGACCCGGGCCGGCCTCACCGTGGCCACCGGCGGCGGGCCCGGGGCGATGGAGGCGGCGAACCTCGGCGGCTACCTGGCCGACCGGGAGGAACCCGCCCTCGAGGAGGCACTGGAGATGCTCAGCGCGGTGCCCGGCTTCGCACCCTCGGTCGGGGACTGGGCCCGGACCGCCTTCGAGGTCCGTCGGCGGTGGCCGGGAGGCCGGCTGTCGGTGGGCGTGCCGACCTGGTTCTACGGCCACGAGCCGCCCAACGTCTTCGCCGGGCAGATCGCCAAGTACGTCGGCAACGCCGTGCGCGAGGACGTGCTGCTGCACCTGGCCCGGGCCGGGACCGTCTTCCTGCCCGGAGGGGGCGGCACCGTGCAGGAGGTGTTCCAGGACGCCTGCGAGAACTACTACGCCGAGCCCGGGGCGGTGGCGCCGATGGTCCTGGTCGGGGTCGAGCACTGGACCGACCGGCTGCCCGTGTGGCCGCTGCTCCGCCGGCTGGCCGAGGGGCGGCCGATGCAGGACGCCGTCCACCTGGTCGACGACCCGGCCGACGTGCTCCCCCTGCTCGCGACCTGAGCCGCCGGGCCGGGTGCCACACTCTCCCGATGAACCGATTCTCCGCGACGACGGACTCCGAGGCCGTCGTGCCCGCCGACCGCGAGGCGATCTGGGCCGCGCTGACCGACCCCACCGTGCTGCCCCGGCTGACGCCGCTGCTGCGGCACATCGAGGTCGACGGCGACCTGTGGCGGTGGGAGCTCAGCCGGATCCCGGTCCTGGGGGTCAGCATCAGCCCCGACTTCACCGAGCGGATGGTCTTCGACGCCCCCCGCCGCATCGACTACACGCACGCACCGCCCGAGGGGCGCCGGGAGCGGGCCGCCGCGGAGGGCTGGTACGAGCTGACCGAGGTCGACGGTGGCACGCACCTGCGCATCAGCCTGACCCTGTTCGTCGAGCTGCCGCTGGCCCGGATGGCGGCACCGGCCGTCCGCACGGTCATGGAGACGGTGATGGCCCGCACCGGGGACCGCTTCGCGGTCAACCTGATGCGGTACCTCGAGCCCACGACCTGACGCGGGAGCCGCCTCGGGGGTCCCTCAGGAGTCGACGGCGGCGAGCTGGCCGCAGGCGCCGTCGATCTCGCTGCCGCGGGTGTCGCGCACGGTGGTGGGCACGCCCCCGGCCTCGAGACGCCGCACGAACTCGCGCTCGACCTCGGGCCGCGACGCGGTCCACTTGGACCCGGGCGTCGGGTTGAGCGGGATGAGGTTCACGTGCACCCAGCCCCAGTCGCCGTAGGAGGTGAGCACCTCGGCGAGCAGGTCGGCCCGCCAGGCCTGGTCGTTGATGTCGCACATCATGGCGTACTCGATGCTGACCCGGCGGCCGGTCACCCGGGCGTAGTTCCAGGCGGCCGCGACGGCCTCGTGCACCGACCAGCGGGTGTTGACCGGCACGAGCTCGTTGCGCAGCTCGTCGTCGGGGGCGTGCAGCGACAGGGCCAGCGTCACCGGGATGCCCTCCTCGGCCAGCTGCAGCATCCGGGGCACCAGGCCCACCGTCGAGACGGTGATCCCGCGCGCCGACATGCCCAGCCCGTCGGGGGTCGGGTCGGTCAGCCGTCGTACGGCGCCGATGACCGCCTTGTAGTTGGCCAGCGGCTCCCCCATGCCCATGAAGACCACGTTGGAGACCCGGCCGGGTCCGCCCGGCACCTCGTCACGGGCCAGCGACCGGGCCCCGGCCACGACCTGCTCGACGATCTCGGCCGTCGACATGTTGCGCTGCAGCCCGCCCTGGCCGGTCGCGCAGAACGGGCAGGCCATCCCGCACCCGGCCTGGGAGGAGACGCACAGGGTCACGCGGCTGGGGTAGCGCATCAGCACCGACTCCACCAGGGCCCCGTCGAACAGCTTCCACAGCGTCTTGCGCGTGGTGCCCCGGTCGGCCTCCAGCGTGCGCAGCGGCGTCATCAGCCGCGGCAGCAGCGCCTCCACCAGCTGCTCGCGCTCGGCGGCCGGCAGGTCGGTCATCTCGGCCGGGTCGTCGACCAGGCGGCCGAAGTAGTGCGTCGAGAGCTGGCGCGCCCGGAAGCCCGGGAGCCCGGCACGGGCCACCAGCTCCTTGCGCTCGTCGGCGGACAGGTCGGCCAGGTGCGGGGGCGGCTTGCGGCGGCCGCGCGGCTCGTCGAAGACCAGGGGAAGGGCGGGGCGCTCGGTCATCAGGCCACCAGTCTCCCACCGCGGCCCGCGGTGGCACGAATCAGCGGACGGCGAGACCGCTCACACCCCTTCGAGGGCTTCGTCAGAAGACCAGGTAGTGCAGCAGCAGCCAGGTGGGGGCGGCCGTGGCCAGCAGGGAGTCCAGGCGGTCCATCAGCCCACCGTGGCCGGGCACGATCTGGGACATGTCCTTGATGCCGAGGTCCCGCTTGATGACGGACTCGCACAGGTCGCCGAGGGTGGCCATCACCACGGCGATGAGGCCGAGCAGCACCCCGACCCACCAGTCCCCGTCCAGCAGCCCGGAGACGGTGAGCCAGCCGACCACCACGCAGGACACGGCCGACCCGGCGAACCCCTCCCAGGACTTCTTGGGCGAGATCACCGGCGCCATGGGGTGCTTGCCCAGCACCACGCCGGAGGCGTAGCCGCCGATGTCGGAGGCGACCGTGACCAGGATGAAGGTCACCACGGCCAGGGCACCCCGGTCCTCGGCCAGCAGCAGGGCGACGAACCCGCCCAGGAACGGCACGTAGACCAGGGTGAAGACGGAGGCGGTCACGTCGCGGACGTAGCCGGCCACCCCGCCACGCAGCCGCCACAGCATGCTGGCCAGGGCGGTCACGGCGGTCGCGGTGACCAGCGCCGGGGCGCCGAAGAAGTACGCCGAGAGCACCATGACCGTGCCGCCGACCATCACCGGCTCACGGGCCAGCTGGATCGCCCCGGTGGCGAAGGCGTGACCCAGCTCGCGGACCGCGATGAGCACCGCGGCCACCACGATGAGCATGAACGCCACCTTGGCGAACACCAGCGAGGCGATGATGGCCGCGCCGAGCACCACCCCGGAGGCGATCGCCGCCGGGAGGTCGCGACCGGCCCGGCTGGCGCGGGGCGCCACCGGCGGGGTCGGGACGGCGGGCTCGGGGCTGCTCATCGGCGGCGAGGCGGTCCTCAGACCGCGAGGAGCTCCGTCTCCTTGTGCTTGAGCAGCTCGTCGATCTCGTCGACGTGCTTCTTGGTGATGCCGTCCAGGCGCTTCTCCGCGCCGGTGACGTCGTCCTTGCCGACCTCGCCGTCCTTCTCCGCCTTGTCCATGGCCTGCTTGGCCGTGCGGCGGATGTTGCGGATGGCGATCTTGCCGTCCTCGGCCTTGCCCTTGGCCATCTTGATGTAGTCCTTGCGACGCTCCTCGGTGAGCTCGGGCAGCGTCACCCGGATCGTCTTCCCGTCGTCGGTCGGGTTCACGCCCAGATCGGAGTCGCGGATCGACCGCTCGATCGCCGACATGGCGCCCTGGTCGTAGGGGCTGATGATGATGACCCGGGCCTCGGGGGCGGTGAAGGACGCGAGCTGCTGCAGCGGCGTCGGCGAGCCGTAGTAGTCGGCGGTGAGCTTGTGGAACATGGAGGGGTTCGCCCGCCCGGTCCGGATCGCCGCGAAGTCCTCCCGGGTCACCTCCACGGCCTTCTTCATCTTCGAGTCGGCTTCGGCGAGCGTCTGGTTGATCACGGTGGCTCCTCGTTCTCGGGTACGTCGTACGGGGCGGTCGAGCACGCCCTGCGACGGGCGCGGGCTCCGCCGTCAGGCGTCGTCGCGCGCGACCGTGGTGCCGATACTCTCACCCGCGACGACGCGAGCGATGTTCCCCTCGTCGGACAGGTTGAACACGATCATGTTGAGGTCGTTGTCGCGGGCCAGGCTCGCCGACGTCGCATCGGCGACCTTCAGCCCGCGGGCCAGGAACTCGTCGTAGGTCAGGTGGGCGTACTTGACGGCGTCGGCGTGCACGTTGGGGTCGGAGTCGTAGACGCCGTCCACGCCCTGCTTGCCCATGAGGATGACCTCGGCACCGATCTCGAGGGCCCGCTGGGCGGCCACCGTGTCGGTGGAGAAGTACGGCATGCCGGCGCCGGCGCCGAAGATGACCACGCGGCCCTTCTCGAGGTGACGCACGGCCCGGCGCGGGATGTACGGCTCGGCCACCTGGCCCATCGTGATGGCGCTCTGCACCCGGGTCTCGACGCCCTGCTTCTCCAGGAAGTCCTGCAGGGCGATGGAGTTCATCATGGTGCCGAGCATGCCCATGTAGTCCGCGCGCGCCCGGTCCATCCCGCTGGCGTGCAGCTCGGCGCCGCGGAAGAAGTTGCCGCCGCCGACGACCACGGCGACCTGCACGCCGCCGCGCACGACGTCGGCGATCTCCTTGGCGATGCCGTTGACGACGACGGGGTCGACGCCGATGCGGCCACCCCCGAAGACCTCACCGGAGAGCTTCAGCAGGACACGGTGGTAACCCGGCACGTGCGGTCCTTTCGGGTACGGCGGTGGGTGCCTCGAGGCAGCGGACCGGCCCCCGCGCACCAGGGGTGCGCGGGGGCCGGGTCGCTCACTGACCGATCTCGAAGCGGGCGAAGCGCTTGACGCTGACCCCGGCCTCGTCGAGCACGGCCTTGACGCTCTTCTTGGAGTCCTGCACCGACGGCTGGTCGAGCAGGGCCACGGTCTTGTAGTAGCCCTGCAGGCGGCCCTCGACGATCTTGGGCAGGGCCTGCTCCGGCTTGCCCTCCTCGCGGGCCGTGGCCTCGGCGATCTCGCGCTCCTTGGCCACGACGTCGGCCGGGACCTCGTCGCGCGAGACGTAGGTGGGTCGCATGGCCGCGATCTGCATCGCCGCCCCGCGGGCCGCGTCCTCCGAGTCGCCGTCGTACTCCACCAGCACGCCGACGGCCGGCGGCAGGTCGGAGGCACGGCGGTGCATGTACGTCGCGACCGGTCCGTCGAAGACGGCCACCCGGCCGAGCTCGATCTTCTCGCCGATCTTCACCGCGAGGGCGGCCACGACCTCCCCACGGTGCGAGTCGCCGAGCGGGACGGCCTTGAGCGCCTCGACGTCGGCGGGCTTGGCCTGCGAGGCCGCGTCGGCGATCTGCTGGGCGGTCGCGACGAACTCGTCGCTCTTGGCCACGAAGTCGGTCTCGCTGTTCAGCTCGACCAGGGCGGTCCCGGAGGCGGCCACCAGACCGGCGGTGGCGGTGCGCTCGGCCCCGCGCTTCTCGGCCTTGGCCTGGCCGTGGACCCGCAGGATCTCGACGGCCTTGTCGAAGTCGCCGTCGGCCTCGCCGAGGGCCTTCTTGCAGTCCATCATGCCGGCGCTCGTGATGTCGCGGAGCTTCTTGACGTCGGCGGCGGTGATGTTCGCCATGTGTGCACTCCCTCGTGCTGGTGTGGTTCGAGCGGTTGCGGGGGGCCGGTCGGGACGCGGGTCAGCGGGTCCCGACCGGGGGCGGGCGAGGAGGGCGCAGGCGACGTGCGCCTGCGCCCTGGCTCGTCCGGTCAGGCGGTGCCGCCGTCGGTGGTCGCCTCGGGGGTGACCTCGGTGGCCGCCTCGGGGGTGACCTCGGTGGCCGCCTCGGGGGCCGCCGCGGCGGCGGGCGCCTCGGGAGCGGACTCGGCCGGGGCAGCAGCCTCGGCCGGGGCCACCGGGTCGGCCAGGGCCTCCGCCGGAGCGGAGGTCTCGGCCGCGGCGACGGACTCGGCGCCCTCGGAGGAGGCACCCGTCGACTCGGCGGCGGGCGCTGCGGTGGCGGCGTCGCCACCGGTGGCCTGCTGGGCGGCCTCCGCGGCGCTGCCGGCCAGGAGCTCGCGCTCCCACTCGGCCAGCGGCTCCTCGGCGGTGGCGTCTCCGCCACCGGTCTTGGCGCCGGAGCGGGCCATCAGGCCGTCGGCCACGGCGTCGGCGACCACGCGGGTGAGCAGGCCGACGGCGCGGATGGCGTCGTCGTTGCCCGGGATCGGGTAGTCGACCTGGTCGGGGTCGCAGTTGGAGTCCAGGATGCCGATGATCGGGATGCGCAGCTTGCGCGCCTCCTCCACGGCCAGGTGCTCCTTGTTGGTGTCGACGATCCAGACCGCGGAGGGCGTGCGGCCCATCTCGCGGATGCCGCCCAGGGTCTTGTCGAGCTTGTCCCGCTCGCGCTTCATCTGGAGCAGCTCCTTCTTCGTGCGACCGCTGCCGGCCACGTCGTCGAAGTCGAGCTCGTCGAGCTCCTTGAGCCGGTTGATGCGCTGGTGCACCGTCTGGAAGTTGGTGAGCATGCCACCGAGCCAGCGCTGGTTCACGTAGGGCATGCCCACCCGGGTGGACTGCTCGGCGATGGCCTGCTGGGCCTGCTTCTTGGTGCCGACGAACAGCACCGTCCCGCCCTTGGCCACGGTGTCCTTGACGAACGCGTAGGCGCGGTCGATGTAGGACAGCGACTGCTGCAGGTCGATGATGTAGATGCCGTTGCGCTCGGTCATGATGAAGCGCTTCATCTTCGGGTTCCACCGACGGGTCTGGTGCCCGAAGTGGACGCCGCTCTCCAGGAGCTGGCGCATGGTGACGACGGCCATGCCGGTCGTCCTCTCTTCTCGTGACCTGCGGGTCCGCCCGCGCGCTGCGCGTCGCGACCTGCCGGTCTCCTCAGTTGACGCAGGCGGCGGTCGCCTCCTGCCCTGACGCCCGGCGCGTCCGGACCCCGTCCAGGGACGGGGACTGGGGGACGTCGCCCGCGGTGGGCCCTCCTCCCGCGGACGGGGGACGGCACGACGCGGAGTCGGGCGTGCGAAGTACGCACCACTCACGCGGTGCGCCACCGGCCAGTCTAGACGAGCCCCCCGAGGGGTCCTAATCCCTCGACCGCCGTCCGTCGGCCCTCGTCGGGGGGCTGACCCGTCCGCGTCCACCGTCTCGCGAGGACCCCCGTCGTCCCCAGGCTCGGCAGCCCCTCTCGCGGCGCCGCCGTGGTCGGACGACGCTCGCCCACGTGCCCACCCACCCGCTCGCCCCGCCCTCCCCGCCGAGGCGTCCCTTCCTGCGCACGCCTATGCCGAGGCGTCCCGTCCTGCGCACCACCGCCTCCGCCGAGGCGTCTCTTCCTGCGCGCCACCCCGCCCGCGCCCCCTATGCCGAGGCGTCCCGTCCTGCGCACGGCGCTGGCTGTGGTGCTCCTCGTGCTGTCCGCCCCTGCGACGGCCTCAGGGCAGCCCACCAGCCGGTCGACGCGCTCGGAGCCAGCCACCTTCGCGTCCGCCTCCCGACCGGTGCCGGCGCGCGGTGAGTGGCCACTGCGACCGCGTCCGCAGGTCGTGGCCGGCTTCAGCGCCCCGGCCACCCGGTACGGCGCGGGGCACCGCGGCGTCGACCTGGTGGCGGGGCCGCTGGCACCGGTACGGACGTCGCTGGCCGGGACGGTCGCCTTCGCCGGCCGCATCGCCGGACGGGGAGTCGTGGTGGTGGACCACGGCGGCACCCGCACCACCTACGAACCGGTGGCCGCGCAGGTCGCGGTCGGGGACCCGGTGACGGCCGGCGAGGTCATCGGCCGGCTGGAGCTGTTCGGGTCGCACTGCTTCCCCCGGTGGTGCCTGCACTGGGGGCTGATCGAGGGACGCGAGCACTACCTCGACCCGCTGGTGCTGGTGGGTGCCCTACCGGTGCGGCTGCTGCCGCTCGACGGTCGGGCCCCCATGGCCGCAGTCCCGGGCGCGCGGGTGTCGTGGCCGAGCGCACCGGCGCCCGGACCGGCTCTTCCCAGCCGACTCGACGGGCCGTCCGCGCTGGCGGGCCGTGGACCGGTGCTGCCCGCCGTCCCGCCCCGTCGGGCGTGGCCCCGCTCCTCGGAGTGAGCCCTCAGGCGCGGGGGTGGGCCTGGCGGTAGGCCGCGCGCAGACGGTCGGTGGTGACGTGGGTGTAGATCTGGGTGCTCCCCAGGGAGGCGTGCCCGAGCAGCTCCTGCACCGCCCTCAGGTCGGCCCCGCCCTCCAGCAGGTGGGTGGCCGCGGTGTGCCGCAGTCCGTGCGGCCCGAGGTCCGGCGCTCCGGGAACGTCCTGCAGGCGCGCGTGGACCAGGCTGCGGACCGCGCGCTGGTCCACCCGGCCACCGCGGGCCCCGAGGAACAGCGCCGCCCCCGCTCCGGGCTGGAACAGCGCCGGGCGGCCCGCGGCCAGCCAGTGCGTCCAGCGCCCGCGCGGCGGGCAGCCCGTAGGGCACGGCCCGCTCCTTGCGCCCCTTGCCGAAGACCCGCACCACTCGCCGCTCCGCATCGAGGTCGTCCACGTCGAGGCCGCAGAGCTCCCCGACCCGGATGCCGGTCGCGTAGAGCAGCTCGAGCACCGCGACGTCGCGCACCCCCACCGGGCCGCTGTCGAGGGCGTGGGCCGCTGCGGCGTCCAGCAGCGCCCGGGCCTCGTCGACACGCAGGGCCGGCGGCAGGCTGCGGTGCGCCGCCGGGGAGCGCAGCAGGGCGCCGGGGTCGGAGCCGGTCCGGCCGGTGCGGTGCACCCAGGCCGTGAAGACGCGGACGGCGGTGGCCCGCCGGGCGAGCGTCGTGCGCGAACGCCCCAGCGTGCGCTGCGTCGCCAGCCAGCTCCGCAGGGTGCGGACGTCGAGGGTGTCGACGTCGTGATGGCCCAGGAGGGCGGCCTGGCGCAGCATGCCCTCGACGTCGCCCAGGTAGGCGCGGACGGTGTGCGGGGTGAGGTCGCGCTCGAGGACCAGGTGCCGCTCGTAGTCGGCCAGCACCCGTGACAGGGGTTCGGGCAGCGGGACGTCGACCACGGGTCCGACGCTACGGGTTCGTCAGGGCGACCCGGCGGTGCCGGGCCGCGCGGGCTTCGAGCCGTCGCTCGCCGTCCCCGCCACCGGTCGCGCCGAGACCGCAGGCGGCGCGGCAGTCACCCGGGGGGGTCACGGCGGGGGCGGTGCGGGGTCGGCGCGCGGCGCGAGCCGCCATCCCCGCGGCGACGACTCGGCGAAGCCGGCCGATCGCAGCCGGTGCAGCGCGGGTGCGACGGTGCGCTCGGCCAGGCCTGCGGCGCGGGCCAGGGACCGCAGGGGGGCGGGTGAGGACACCGGGAGGGCGTCCAGCACCTGACGGTCGAGCAGGGTGAGCCGGTCCTCGGCCACCTGTGGTGCCCGCGGCGTGCCCTGCAGGTGGGAGCCGGACGGCGGAGACCAGCTCGAGCACGTCCGCACCGCGGGTGACCAGCGCGGCGTCCTTGGTGCGCAGCAGCTCGTGCACGCCTTGGGACGGGGCGCTGGTCACCGGACCCGGGACCCCCATCACCGTGCGGTGCAGCAGCCCGGCCCAGTTGGCCGTGTTCAGGGCCCCGCTGCGCAGGGCGGCCTCGACCACCAGCGTGCCCCCGGTCAGGGCGGCGATGAGCCGGTTGCGGGACAGGAACCGCAGCTTGGTCGGTGCGCATCCGGGCGGGGACTCCGAGACCAGCAGACCGGTCTCGGCGATGTAGGCGAGCAGCTCTCGGTGGGCCGCCGGGTAGGCGCGGTCCACTCCGCAGGCGAGCACGGCCACGGTGGGCCCCCGTGCCGCCAGGGCCCCACGGTGGGCGGCCTGGTCGATGCCGAAGGCGGCGCCGGAGACCACCGTCACCGACGCCGCGGCCAGGTCGGCGGCGATGCCCCCGGCCACCGAGACGCCGTACGTGGTGGCCGAGCGGGACCCGACGACCGCCACCGAGGCGGCCACCCGCTCGTCGAGGCGCCCGGGGCCGAGCACCCACAGGCCCAGGGGTGCTCCCCCTCGCCCGTTGAGCAGCTCGCACCGGTCGAGGTCGTCCAGCGCGGCCGGCCACTCGGCGTCCCCGGGGCAGACGAACCGGATGCCCCGCCGGGCGGCCCGCTCCAGGTCGGCCTCCGGGTCCAGGCCCTCGAGGCGGGCGGACACGTCGGTGGCCAGGCCGGTCACGTCCCGCTCGTGCAGCAGGTGGTCGTGCACCACGACGGCACCCAGGTCCGCCACCAACCGGGCCAACCGGGGGTCGCCCGGCTCGCCCAGCCGGCCGAGGGCCACCCGCGCCACGCGCTCGGACGGTGTCGGCGGGGCCAGCCGGGCCGATCCTCCGACGCGGCGGCGGTGTCGACGGCGGGGGGTCGACGGCGGGTGTCGGCGCCACGTCGGCGGTCACCCCGCTGTGGGAGGCAGGGAGTCGACCATCAGCGGCTCCCCGCTCCTCAGGCGCAGGGCCACGTCGAGCTCGGCCGGGCCGGGACGGTCCACCCGCCGCAGGTCGGCCACGCTCCACGCCAGCCGGTGGACCCGGGTCGAGCCCCGCTGGGTGAGCCCGCCGGCGTACACCCGGTCCTCCAGCACCCGGGCCGCCTCCGGGGTGAGCGGCCACCGGGACGTCAGCGTCGGACCCGGCACGTCGGCGTTGAGCCGCCACGGGGTCGCGGCGTACCGCTCCGCCTGCCGCTCGCGGGCCGCGGTCACCCGGGCCCGGATCGCCGCGGTGGGCTCGGGACGGGCCAGCGGGTCGCGGGCCTCGTGGGGGGCGACCGGCTCCACGTGCCGGGTCACGTCGATGCGGTCGACCAGCGGCCCGCCGAGCCTGCGCCGGTAGGCCCGGCGCCGGACCTCGGTGCAGGTGCAGCGGTTGTCCCGGTTGCCGGGGTGGAAGTCGCCGCAGGGGCAGGGGTTGCAGGCGATCACGACCATGGCGCGGGCCGGGAACGTGGCGGACTCCTCGCCGCGGGCGATGGTGACCTCGCCGCTCTCCAGCGGTTGGCGCAGCGCCTCGATGATGTCGGCGTTGAAGAGCGGGAACTCGTCGAGGAACAGCGTGCCGGTGTGCGCCCGGCTGACCTCCCCGGGTCGCACCCGCCCGCTGCCGCCCCCCAGCAGGCTGGCCTTGGTCGAGGAGTGGTGCGGCGCGCGGAAGGGCGGGCGGGTGATCATCACCGTGCCCGGCGGCAGGCCCCCGGCCAGGGAGTAGATGGCGCTCAGCTCCAGCGACTCCTCGAGGCCCAGGTCGGGCAGCAGCCCCGGGATCCGCTCGGCCAGCGTGGTCTTCCCCGAGCCCTTGGGTCCGCTCAGCATCAGGTGGTGCCCCCCGGCCGCCGTCACCTCGAGCGCGAAGCGCGGGTCCGCCATGCCGCGGACGTCGGCCATGTCGAGGTCGGCCACCCGCTGGTCGCCCCGCCACGACAGCAGGGCCGCGCTGGACAGCGGCTCCACCGGTGGCGCCTCGGGCACCTCCTCGCCGCTGAGGTGGGCCACCACCTGGCGCAGCGAGCGCACGCCGAGCACCGTCATGCCGGGCACCAGCGCGGCCTCGGCGGCCTGTGGCTCGGGGACGACCACGCACCACATGCCGCGCGCGCTGGCCGCCAGCGTCATGGGGAGCACACCGGGGACCGCCCGCAGCCGGCCGTCCAGGGTGAGCTCGCCCACGAGCACGACGCCGTCGAGCGCCGCCCGCGGGACCGTGCCGGCGGCCCCGAGGACCCCGACGGCGATGGCCAGGTCGAAGTGCGAGCCCCGCTTGGGCAGGTCGGCCGGCGAGAGCAGGATGGTGACCCGTCGCGTGCTGGGCCACTCGTAGCCGCTGTTGACCACCGCAGCGCGGCAGCGGTCGCGGGCCTCGTTGATCGACGCGTCCGGGCGACCCACCAGGGCCGTCGTGACCACCCCGTGGGCCAGGTCGACCTGCACGTCGATGAGGTGACCGGTCGCGCCGGCGAGCGAGACGGTACGCGCGGTCGCGAAGCCCACCTCACCCCACCCCGCGGACGTGCTCGAGCCGGACCGCGGCCCCCGGTGCGGCCAGGACACCCACCAGGTCGATGCGGACGTCGTCGGGGCGCAGGTGGTGCTCGGACAGCCACCGGGCCGCCAGCCTCCGCAACCGGGCGGCCTTGCGCTGGTCGACGCCCTCCAGCGGCGACCCGTACGCCTGCGAGGAGCGGGTCTTGACCTCGCAGACCACCAGGACGCGACCGTCCCGCAGGACCAGGTCGATCTCACCGGCCGGGCACCGCCAGTTCCGGTCCAGCACGACCATGCCCTGCTCGAGCAGGTGACGCGCGGCGAAGGCCTCGCCGAAGCGTCCGAGCCGCACCCGCTGCTCCGCCCGGCGCTGGGCCGGTGAGAGGGCCGGGTCTGCGCCCGGGGCAGGGGCCAGGTCAGCGCCCGGGGCAGGGGCCGGGTCAGGGGCCAGGTCAGGGGTGGGTGGCGCGAGCGGTGCGTGTGGGTCCATGGGTGAGCCTCCTGGGGGAAGGCTCTCCCGTCGCACCCCCTGCACCGGACCGGGTCGGCCGGCCTGTGCACGACTTCCGGCCACGCGGACCTGTGGACGGTTCCCGGCCGACGCCGGGGCTCAGGTCTTCGGCAGCTCGATCTCGGCCGGGTTGAGCTCCTCGACGTTGACGTCCTTGAAGGTCAGCACCTTGACGTTCTTGGCGAAGCGGGCCGGGCGGTACATGTCCCACACCCAGGCGTCGGTCATGGTCACCTCGAAGAAGACGTCACCGGCCTCGGTGCGGGCCTTCACGTCGACCTGGTTGCAGAGGTAGAAGCGACGGTCGGTCTCCACGACGTACTTGAAGATCCCCACCACGTCGCGGTACTCGCGGTAGAGGTGCAGCTCCATCTCGGTCTCGTACTTCTCGAGGTCCTCGGCGCTCATCGACCCACCTCCACGTGTTCTGGTGCCACCGGTGCGGGTGGCCCTGCGACGTCGCCGCCACCTGTCCCGGCCCCGTCGTCGTGCACGGCGTCGCCGTACGCCCCATCATCGCCGACCGGGTCGACGTACCCCGCCACCGGCTCCCCCAGCGCCCGGCGGACGTTGACGAACCGACGCCGGTGGACGGCGCACGGGCCGTGCCGCTCGAGCGCGGTCGCGTGCGTGGGCGTGATGTAGCCCTTGTGGGTGACGAAGTCGTAGGCCGGGTAGTCCTCGTGCAGCCGCCCCATGATGCGGTCGCGGGTGACCTTGGCGACCACCGAGGCGGCGGAGATGCACGCCGCGACCCGGTCGCCCTTCCACATGGCCAGCCCCGGCACCTCCAGCCCGTCCACGGGGAACCCGTCGGTCAGGACGTACGACGGGCGCACCTCCAGCCTCGCCAGCGAGCGGCGCAGCGCCTCCACGTTGGCCACGTGCATGCCCAGCCGGTCGCACTCCCCCGGCTCGACCACGACCACCGACCAGGCCAGCGCCCGACGCACCACCTCGGCGTAGGCCCGCTCCCGGGCCCGCGGGGTGAGCAGCTTGGAGTCCGCCAGGCCCGGCACCTGACCACGACGGCCGTCGGGCAGGATCACGGCCGCGGCCACCAGCGGCCCCGCGCACGCCCCCCGCCCGGCCTCGTCCACCCCGGCGATGGGGTCCAGGCCGGCCCGGCGCAGCGCACGCTCGTAGCCGTAGAGACCGGCGTCCCTGCGGACGGTGAGCCCTCGTGGGTGCGTGGTCATGACGTCTACCGGACCCCTCGGAAGGTGGCGGGCGTGCGACAGCGTCGTGGCGTGCCGCAGGGGCCAGACCACCGCGAAGACCTTGCCCACCAGGTCGTCGGTGGGGACCTGCCCGCCCCCGGGGTCGCCGAGGTGCACCCGGGAGTCGGCCGAGTCGGCCCGGTTGTCGCCCTGCACCCAGACGTACCCCGGTGACACCTTGACGTCGAAGGTGATGAGGGAGGGCTTGACCCCCGGCGCCAGGTAGGCGCCCTCGTTGAGGGCGACACCGTTCACGGTCATCCGGCCCTGCTCGTCGCAGCACCGCACCTCGTCACCGCCCACCCCGATCACGCGCTTCACCAGGTGCCCGCCGGTGGGGTAGAGGCCGAGCTTCTCCAGGCCGCGGGCGGCCAGGCCGGAGGGCGGGCGGGACTCGGCCGGGCCCAACCAGCCGCCGGGGTCGGCGAAGACCACGACGTCACCGCGGTGCGGGCCACCCGATCCCCAGTAGGACACCTTCTGGACCAGGATGCGGTCGTCCTTGACCAGCGTGTCGTTCATCGAGGCCGACGGGATGTAGAACGCCTGCAGGAAGAACGCCTTGACGACCACGGCCAGCACCAGCGCGATGACCACCAGCAGCACCATCTCCTGCCACACGGGCAAGGGCTCGCGGCGTCGGGAACGACCCCGACGGGACCACCGCGAGGACGCGGACGACGGGCGTCCGGGGGCGTCAGCGGGACCCGACCGCGACCCGTCGTCGGTCGAGGAGTCCGGCGCCGAGGTCACCGCGCGAGCCTAGCCGGGCGGTCCGCCGACAGCGTCAGCTGCCGGGGGTGGCGACGCGCTTCTCCTTGATCTTGGCCTTCTTGCCGCGCAGGTTGCGCAGGTAGTAGAGCTTCGCGCGGCGGACGTCACCGCGGATGACGACCTCGACGTGGTCGATGATCGGCGTGTGCAGCGGGAAGGTGCGCTCGACGCCGACGCCGAAGGAGACCTTGCGGACGGTGAAGGTGCGGCCGATGCCCGAGCCCTGGATGCGGATGCAGACACCCTGGAACACCTGCAGGCGGGAGCGGTTGCCCTCCACGACCTTCACGTGCACCTTCAGGGTGTCGCCGGGGCGGAAGGCGGGGATGTCGTCGCGCAGCGTGTCGGCGGCGAGCGTGTCGATGACGTTGGCCATGGGGGTCTCCTCGAGGGCGCCACAGGTCACCCACGGTACGGGGATCGAGGTGTTCGGATGCTCCGTCGGCTGCGTCACGCGAGCGACCCCCTGTGGCAGGTGGCCCGCCGGCCCCACGATGAGGTGGTGGCCGGGACGCAACGGATGCGACTGACCAGTTTGCCACACGGCCGTGCGCGCCACGAAATCGGCCCGCGACGCCTCAGCCCCGGCGTGCGGGCCGGCTCAGGTGGACCACCCCGGGCTGGTCCGGCTGCTCGCGGTCGGGGCGGAAGCCGGCGCGGCGGTACATCCGCAGGTTGGCCTCGCTGCCCGCCCCGGTGAACAGCGACATCCGGCGGGCCTGGGTCGGAGCCACCTCCTGAACGTGCTCGAGCAGCCACCGGCCCAGCCCCCGCCCGCGGAGGTCCGGGGCCACCATCAGCCGACCGATGTCCCAGGTGTCCCCGTCCAGACGCCCCCGCACGGCGCCCACCAGCCGTGGGCCGGCGTGCACGACGAAGGTGGTCCACTCCCCCAGCCAGGCCGTGACGTCGGCCAGGTCCTCGTGCAGCGGGGGGATCACGACGTCGGGGTTCGCGAGCGCCTCGTCGACCCAGCACGCCCGCTGCAGGGTGAGCAGCTCGCCGGCGTCCGCGGGCCGGGCCGTGCGGACCTCCACCTCGGCGCCCCGCACCGACAGGGTGCGGCTGGGGTGGAGCAGGTCGGGTCGGCGGACCGCCGTACGACGCAGCGCCTCCTCGTGCCGCCAACGGGCGATGCGGGCGTGGTCGCCGCTGAGCAGCTCGGGGGGCACCTCGAGCCCGCGCCAGGTCGCGGGCTTGGTGTAGACGGGGTACTCCAGGAGGCCCGAGCCCCCGTGCGACTCCTCGACCAGCGAGTCGGGGTTGCCCATGAAGCCGGGCAGCAGCCGCACCACGGCCTCCACCACGGCCAGGGCGGCCACCTCGCCGCCGTTGAGCACGTAGTCGCCCAGGGACACCTCCCGGACCGGCATCCGGGTGCGCGCGTGGGCGATCACCCGGTCGTCGATGCCCTCGTAGCGCCCGCAGGCCACGACCAGGCGCGCCTCCCGGGCCAGCTCGGTGGCGATGGCCTGGCTGAACGGCTCACCGGCGGGCGTGGGGACGACGAGCACCGTCCCGGCCGGGTCGGGCACCAGCTCGTCGAGGGCCTCGCCCCAGGGCTCGGGCTTGAGGACCATGCCGGCCCCTCCGCCGTACGGCGTGTCGTCGACCGTGCGGTGCCGGTCGTGGGTCCAGGTCCGCAGGTCGTGCACGTGCAGGTCGAGCAGCCCGGCCTCCTGCGCGCGCCCGGGCAGGGACAGGGAGAGGGGCTCGAGGTAGGCGGGGAAGAGGGTGACGACGTCGACGCGCACGACTCAGCCCGGTCCCCGACGGCCCTGCTGGTCCGGAGGCGCGGACGGCTCGTCCGGCAGGGGGCTGAGCAGCCCGGGCCGGTCGGCGACCTCCAGCCGTCCGGCGGCCAGGTCGACCACGGGCACCAGGGCCGCGACGAAGGGCACCAGGACCTCGGCCCCGGCCGGCGTCAGGATCACCAGCAGGTCCTGGCTGGTGCCGTGCACGACGTCGCGCACCTCGCCGACGGGATCGCCCTCCGTGGTGTGCACGGCCAGGCCGACCAGCTGGTGGTCGTAGAACTCCTCGGGGTCCTCGGGCGTCTCGGCGACGTCGACGTCGGCGACGAGGCTGAGACCCCGCAGCGCCTCGGCCGCGGTGCGGTCGGTGACCTCCGCGAAGGTCACCAGCAGACGGTCCTGGTGCCACCGGGTCCGCTCGATCCGCAGCGAGGTGGGCCGGCCGGGGCCGTGCGGCACACTGCCCTGCGGGGGTGCGCGTGGACAGCACGAGGCCGTCGGCGAACCGGCGGCCCGGCTCGTCGGTGCGGACCTCCACCGAGACCTCGCCCTTGACGCCGTGCGGCCGGCCGATCCGGCCGATCGACGACCTCGGTGGTGCTCAGCGGCGGCGGTCCACGTCGACGAAGTCGACCCGGGCGCCGGCCTTGCCCGCCAGCGCACCGATCACGGTGCGCAGCGCGGAGGCCGTGCGGCCCCCGCGGCCGATCACCTTGCCGAGGTCGTCGGGGTGCACCCGCACCTCGAGCACCGAGCCACGACGGAGCTGCTTGTCCTCGACGAAGACGTCGTCCGGGTGACGGACGATGCCTCGCACCAGGTGCTCGAGAGCGTCGGCGAGCACGACGGTCAGGCCTCGGAGGGCTTGTCGTCGGCCTGCTTCTCGGCGTCGACGGCAGCCACCTCGGCGGCCTCGGCCTCGACGGTCGCGGCCTCGGGGCTCTGCCCGGCGGTCACGGTGTCGGTGCCGGCGTCGGGCTCGGCCGGTGAGGCCTTCTTGGCCGCGGTCTTCTTCGTGGTGGTCGCGCCGGACTTCGGCTCGCCGCCGGACTCCTTGAGCGCCTCGTTGAAGATGTCGACCTTGGCGCGCTTCTCGTCCTTGACCTTCAAGGTGCCCTCGGTGCCCGGCAGGCCCTTGAACTTCTGCCAGTCACCGGTGACCTTGAGCAGGGCCTCGACGGCCTCGGAGGGCTGTGCGCCCACGCCGAGCCAGTACTGCGCCCGCTCGGAGGTCACCTCGATGAACGAGGGCTCCTCCTTGGGGTGGTACTTCCCGATCTGCTCGATGACCTTGCCGTCGCGCTTCTTGCGGGCGTCGACGACGACGACGCGGTAGTACGGCGTACGGATCTTGCCCATGCGCTTGAGACGAATCTTGACGGCCACGAGTGTGGTGTCTCCTTGGTGCTCGGATGTGGGTGAGCGTCCCGGTTCTGGTGGGGCCAGGCCGGGTGCGCTGCGCGGTGTCGCTCGGCGCCGGGAGAGAGGGCCCGGGCACGAGGACTCAGCCGGTCATTCTGCCAGACGCCACCCGCACCCCGAAATCGACGTCGCCGCTCAGCCCACGACCCGGCCGCGGAGCACGATGCGCGCCGGCCGGGCCAGCTCGGTCAGGTCGGCGCGGGGGTCGCCGGCGAACACCACGAAGTCGGCGGTGGTGCCCTCGGCCAGCGTGCCGTCCAGCCCCAGCCACTCCCGGGCCCTCCAGGAGGCGGCCCCCAGCGCGTCGTGGGCGCTCAGGCCGTAGGTGGTCAGCTCGGCCACCTCCTGCGCGATGAGGCCGTGCGGCAGCACCCCGCCGGCGTCGGTGCCGGCGTAGATGGCCACGCCCGCGTCGTACGCCGCCCCGATGACCTCTCGGCGGGAGGCGTGCAGGGCCGTCATGTGGGCGGCGTACGCCGGGAAGCGCTCGCGGCCGGCGTCGGCGTAGCCCGGGAAGTTCTCGAGCTGCTTGACGGTGGGGACCAGCGCCACCCCGCGGCTCACCATCTCGGCGATGAGGTCCTGCGAGAGGCCGGTGCCGTGCTCGATGCAGTCGATGCCCGCGCCGATCAGGTCCGGCAGGGCGGCCTCGCCGAACACGTGCGCGGTCACGCGGGCGCCGTGCTCGTGGGCCACCCGCATGGCGGCGTCCAGCGACTCCCGGGTCCACGACGGCGTGAGATCGCCGGCCTCGCGCTCGATCCAGTCCCCGACCAGCTTGACCCAGCCGTCACCGCGGTCGGCCTCCTGGGCGACGTAGGCCGGCAGCTGCTCGGGCTCGATCTCGTGGGCGTAGTTGCGGATGTAGCGGCGGGTGCGGGCCAGGTGCCGTCCGGCCCGGATCAGCCGCGGCAGGTCGTCGCGGTCGTGGATCCAGGAGGTGTCGGCGGCGGACCCGCAGTCGCGCAGCAGCAGCGCGCCGGCGTCCCGGTCGGTCAGCGCCTGCTGCTCCTGCACCTCGGGCGGCACGGCGCCGTTCTCGTCGAGCCCGACGTGGCAGTGCGCGTCGACCAGCCCCGGGACGATCCAGCCCTCGGCGACCAGCTCGGCCGAGGCGACCGGCTCGTAGGTGACCCGGCCGTCCACGACGTACAGGTCGCGGCTCTCGCCGTCGGGGAGCACCGGACCACGGAACCGCAACGCTGCGCTCGACGCCATGGCGGGCACCCTACCGATCCCCCTTGGATTACCAGGGGATGCCGGGTTTCTGTCGCTTCCCACGGTGGACCCTCCATGGGGAGCGACAGTTCTCCGGCATCCCCTGGGAATCACGCAGGGGCAAGGGCACCACAGGGCCCGGGCGGAGCGGCTACTGCTTGAGGTACTTCGACAGGTCCGCGGGCAGCTCGAAGGCCGCCGGCGTCGGGCTGCTCCTCGCCGGCGGGCACGCCGAACGGGTTGCCACCGGCCGGCTTGGCGGCGGGGGTCGCGCTCGCCGGCCGCCCGCTTGGCCGGGTTGCCGGAGACGCGCTTGCGCCTTGCCCTTCTTGACCTGCTGCTTGGCCTTGGCGCGCTTGCCGCCGCCGAGCCCCGGCATGCCCGGCATCCCGGGCATCCCCGGCAGGCCGCCGCCCTTGGCCATCGACATCATCATCTTGCGGGCCTCGAAGAAGCGGTCCACGAGCCCGTTGACGTCGGAGACCTGCGTGCCGGAGCCCTTGGAGATGCGGGCGCGGCGGGAGCCGTCGATGATCTTGGGGTTGGCCCGCTCCGCCGGCGTCATCGAGTGGATGATCGCCTCGATCCGGTCGATCTCGCGCTCGTCGAAGTTCTCCAGCTGCTCGCGGAACTGGCCCATCCCGGGGAGCATCCCCATGATCTTCGACAGCGAGCCCATCTTGCGCAGCTGCTGCATCTGCTGCAGGAAGTCGTCGAGGGTGAACTCGCCGCCCTGGCCGGTGAGCTTGGCCGCGGCGGCGGCGGCCTGGTCGGCGTCGAAGGTCTTCTCGGCCTGCTCGATCAGGGTGAGCACGTCGCCCATGTCGAGGATGCGCGAGGCCATCCGGTCGGGGTGGAACAGGTCGAAGTCGGTGAGCTTCTCACCGTTCGAGGCGAACATCACCGGCTTGCCGGTGATGGAGGCGATCGACAGCGCCGCGCCGCCGCGGGCGTCGCCGTCGAGCTTGGTGAGCACCACGCCGTCGTAGCCGACCCCGTCGAGGAAGGCCTGCGCGGTGTTGACCGCGTCCTGGCCGACCATCGCGTCGACGACGAAGAGGATCTCGTCGGGCGTGACCGCGTCGCGGATGTCGGCGGCCTGCTGCATCATCTCGGCGTCGACGCCGAGGCGGCCGGCGGTGTCGACGATGACGACGTCGTGCAGGGTGCGCCGGGCCTCCTCGACGCCGGCGCGGGCGACCGCGACCGGGTCGCCGACGCCGTTGCCCGGCTCGGGGGCGAAGACCGTGACGCCGGCCCGCTCGCCGTTGACCTGGAGCTGGTTGACCGCGTTGGGGCGCTGCAGGTCGGCGGCGACCAGCATCGGGCTGCTGCCCTGCTCCTTGAGCCACAGCGCCAGCTTGGCGGCCAGCGTCGTCTTGCCGGCGCCCTGGAGGCCGGCGAGCATGATGACGGTCGGCGGGGTCTTGGCGAACCGCAGCCGGCGGGTCTCGCCGCCGAGGATGGTGACGAGCTCCTCGTTGACGATCTTGACGATCTGCTGGGCCGGGTTCAGCGCGCCGCTGACCTCCGCGCCGCGGGCCCGCGTCCTTGACCGCCGTCGACGAACTGCTTGACCACCGGCAGGGCGACGTCGGCCTCGAGCAGCGCGATCCGGATCTCGCGGGCGGTGGCGTCGATGTCGGCCTCCGAGAGCCGTCCCTTGCCGCGCAGGTTCTTGAACGTCGCGGCGAGGCGGTCGGAGAGGGTCGCAAACACAGGTGGTCAGTCCTCGTGGGGGCGGGCGGGTACGGCGGTCGTGCGGCCGCGGAGCGGCCGGTCACTGTCGGCCGCGGTCAGCGTCAAGGGTAACCGGGCCTGCAGGGCGCGCCGGACCGCGTGCACCGCCGCCGCGGCCCGCTCGTCGGACAGCACGCCGGCCGCCGGCTCCTGGACGTAGAACACGTCGACCGCCTGCGGGCCGAGGGTGGCCAGGTGCGCCGAGCGCACCGAGAGGTCGAGGCGGGCCAGCGCGGCGCAGACCAGGTACACCACGCCGGGGCGGTCCTCGACCCGCACCTCCAGCACGGTGGCCTCGCGGGAGGCGTCGTGGCGGACCTGCACGGCCGGCTCGAGCGCGCCGTCCGGGCGGCCGCAGCCGGGCCGCGGGGTCCAGCCGGCCGGCGGCGACGGCCTCGATCCGCTGCCGCAGGATCGCCTCGTCGAGGTGGGTGTCGTCGACGTCCCAGACCGACACGCGCGAAGTCGCCTGCGGTCCAGGCGCGCGCCGACCGCACCGAGGCCCGCTGCACGGCCAGCGCGCCGGCGACGTCGGCGATCAGCCCGACCCGGTCCCCGGAGACCACGGTCACCGTGGCGCCGTCGTCGCTGCTGGCCAGGCGTACGTCCACCCGCCGCGGGTCCGCGCGCACGGCCGGCGGGCACCTGCACGCGCAGCCGGCGTCGCCGGCGTCGCGGACGGGCCCGGCCGTCCGGAGCTCGGCGCCGGCGCGACCCGGCCGGCCAGGTCGGCGACCAGGCCGGCCCGCCACGACGTCCACGCCTGCGGCGAGGTGGCGCGGGCGTCGGCCTCGGTGAGCACCTCAGCAGGTCGAGGGTCTCCACGTCGGCGATGCGCCCCGCGACGTGCGCGACGGTGGCCGGGTCCTCCAGGTCGCGGGTGGTGGCGACCTCGGCGAGCAGCAGGTGCCGGCGCACCAGGCCGCGCGACCAGGTCGACCTCGCGGTCGTCGAAGCCCATCCGGGCGGCGACCGCGGCGGCGAGCGGCTCGCCCGGCGACCGAGTGGTCGACGCGGCTCGCCCTTGCCGATGTCGTGCAGCAGCGCGGCCACCATCAGCACGTCGGGCCGGGCGACCCGGCGGATCAGCCGCGAGGCCTCGATGCAGGTCTCGACCAGGTGCCGGTCGACGGTGAACCGGTGCACCACCGAGGCGTGCGGCAGCAGCCGGACCCGGTCCCACTCGGGCAGCAGCCGGTCCAGCGCGCCGGTCTCGTCGAGGGTCTCCCAGACCTCCAGCAGCCCCGGGCCGGCGGCGAGCAGCCGGGTGAGCAGGTCGCGCGCCTCGGCGCCCAGGGGTCGGGCAGCGTCGGCGCCCTCGCGGGCCAGCCGCGCAGCGGTCGCCGGGGCCAGCACCAGCCGCGCTCGGCGGCTTTTT
>CAVVQH010000007.1:0-9449 GCA_963750345.1 uncultured Actinomycetota bacterium
GCGGGCGTCCGGTGACCGGGCCGGGCAACCGTCCGCTCAAGTCGCTCTCCGACATGCTCAAGGGCAAGCAGGGCCGGTTCCGCCAGAACCTCCTGGGCAAGCGCGTCGACTACTCCGGCCGCTCGGTCATCGTGGTCGGCCCGCAGCTCAAGCTGCACCAGTGCGGCCTGCCCAAGCAGATGGCGCTGGAGCTGTTCAAGCCCTTCGTGATGAAGCGCCTGGTGGACCTCAACCACGCGCAGAACATCAAGAGCGCCAAGCGGATGGTCGAGCGTGCGCGCCCGGTCGTGTGGGACGTGCTCGAGGAGGTCATCACCGAGCACCCGGTGCTGCTCAACCGGGCACCGACCCTGCACCGTCTCGGCATCCAGGCCTTCGAGCCGCAGCTGATCGAGGGCAAGGCCATCCAGATCCACCCGCTCGTCTGCTCGGCCTTCAACGCCGACTTCGACGGCGACCAGATGGCGGTGCACCTGCCGCTGTCGGCCGAGGCCCAGGCCGAGGCGCGGATCCTCATGCTCTCGACCAACAACATCCTCAAGCCGTCCGACGGCCGTCCGGTCACCATGCCCACCCAGGACATGATCATCGGGCTGTTCTTCCTGACCCGCGACATGCAGGGTGACGACCTGCCCGGCAACGGGCGCTCGTTCTCCTCGACGTCGGAGGCGGTGATGGCGCTGGACCTGGGGGAGATCACCCTGCAGAGCACCATCAGGATCCGGCTGCCGCACGTCGTGCCGCCGTTCGGCACGGCGCTGCCCGAGGGTTGGGAGCCGGGCCAGCCGCTGATCCTGGAGACCACCCTGGGACGCGCGCTGTTCAACGAGACGCTGCCCAGCGACTACGCCTTCGTGAACTACGAGGTCGGCAAGAAGCAGCTCGGCGTGATCGTCAACGACCTGGCCGAGCGCTACACCAAGGTCGAGGTCGCCGCTGCGCTGGACGCCCTCAAGGACGCCGGCTTCCACTGGGGCACGCGCTCCGGGGTCACGGTCTCCATCGAGGACGTCGTCACGCCGCCGCGCAAGGCCGAGATCCTCGAGGTCTTCGAGGACCAGGCCGCCAAGGTGCAGAAGCAGTTCGAGCGCGGTCTCATCACCGACGACGAGCGTCGGCAAGAGCTCATCGAGATCTGGACCCAGGCCTCCAACGAGGTCGCGGCCGAGCTCGAGACGACCTTCGACAAGATGAACCCGATCTACATGATGGTGCACTCGGGTGCGCGCGGGAACATGATGCAGGTGCGGCAGATCGCCGCCATGCGTGGGCTGGTGGCCAACCCCAAGGGCGACATCATCCCGCGGCCGATCAAGTCGAACTTCCGCGAGGGCCTGACCGTCCTGGAGTACTTCATCGCCACCCACGGCGCCCGCAAGGGCCTCGCGGACACGGCGCTGCGGACGGCGGACTCCGGGTACCTGACCCGTCGTCTGGTCGACGTGAGCCAGGACGTCATCATCCGCGAGGACGACTGCGGCACCGAGCGCGGTCTGCCCAAGCGGATCGGCGTCCGGCTCGACGACGGCCGGGTGGTCAAGGACGAGAACGCCGAGACCGCGGCGTACGCCCGTTCGGCCGCCGTGGCCGTCACCCACCCCGAGACCGGGGCCGAGCTGGTCGAGGCCGGGGGTGACCTCGGGGACGTCAAGATCAACGAGCTCGTGGCCGCCGGCATCGAGGAGGTCAAGGTCCGCTCCGTGCTGACCTGCGACGCCCGGACCGGGACCTGCGCGAAGTGCTACGGCCGCTCGCTGGCCACCGGCAAGCTCGTCGACATCGGCGAGGCCGTCGGCATCATCGCGGCGCAGTCGATCGGTGAGCCGGGCACGCAGCTGACCATGCGTACCTTCCACACCGGTGGCGTGGCCTCCGCGGACGACATCACCCAGGGCCTGCCCCGCGTGGTCGAGCTGTTCGAGGCGCGTCAGCCCAAGGGTCGCTCGCCGATCACCGAGGCCGCCGGCCGCGTGACGATCGACGAGACCGACAAGGCCAAGAAGATCCTCATCACCCCCGACGACGGCTCCGAGGTCCAGGAGTACCCGATCAGCAAGCGGTCGCGGCTGACCGTCGCCGAGGGGCAGCACGTCGAGGTCGGGCAGCAGCTCACCCAGGGCACGCCCGACCCGCAGGAGGTGCTGCGCATCCTCGGGGTCCGCAAGGCCCAGGAGCACCTGGTCGACGAGGTCCAGGCGGTCTACCGCAGCCAGGGCGTGGCGATCCACGACAAGCACATCGAGATCATCGTGCGGCAGATGCTGCGCCGGGTCCTCGTGCTGGAGCAGGGCGACACCAGGCTGCTCCCCTCCGACCTCATCGACCGCGTGGTCTTCGAGGAGGAGAACCGTCGGGTCGTCTCCGAGGGCGGCAAGCCCGCGGCCGGGCGTCCGCAGCTGATGGGCATCACCAAGGCGAGCCTCGCCACCGAGTCGTGGCTGTCGGCGGCGTCGTTCCAGGAGACCACCCGCGTCCTCACCGACGCGGCGATCCACGGCAAGTCCGACTCGCTGCGGGGTCTCAAGGAGAACGTCATCATCGGCAAGCTCATCCCGGCCGGCACCGGCCTGGAGCGCTACCGCAACATCCGGGTGGAGCCGACCGAGGAGGCGCGTGCCAACGCGTACTCCGTCACCGGGTACGGCGACTACGACTACGACTTCGGCACCACCGGAGGACAGGCCGTGGCCCTGGACGACTTCGACTTCGGTTCGTACCAGAACTGATCTCGCCGTCCTCGGCACACCCCCCGCGTCCGTCGCGGGGGGTGTGCCGCTTTAACGGCACCGGCGTTACGTCGGGCAGTCCGCGGCGGCCGCGGTGGCGAAGACTCCCTGTGCGCAGGCCCGAGGTCGTCTACCCGCTCGTGGCGGCCGCCGCACGAGGATTGTTCGGGCTGCTCGGCCTGCGGGTGCACGTCGAAGGTGCCGAGCACGTGCCGACCACGGGGCCGGTGGTGCTGGTGGCCACGCACGTGAGCTACCTGGACTTCGCCCTGGTCGGCCTCGTCGCCCGCCGCAGCCGGCGACGGGTGCGCTTCCTGGCCCGGTACGACGTCTGGGCCGTCCCGGTCGTGGGGGCGCTGATGACCCGCATGCGCCACGTCCCGGTGGACCGGGCCGCCCCGGCGGCGGCGTACCTGCGGGCCCGCAGCCTGCTGCTGGAGGGGGAGGCCGTCGGGATCTTCCCGGAGGCGGGGGTGAGCACGTCCTACACCGTGCGCGCCCTCATGCCCGGCGCGGTGGCGCTGGCCCGGGCGACCGGCGCGCCCATCGTGCCCGTCGCCGTCTGGGGGCCGCAGCGGGTGCTGACCGCCCACCGACGGGCCGACCTCACGCGGGGGCGCCCGGTGTCCCTGCTGGTGGGGGAGCCGATCCACGTCGACGCCACCGGTGGGCGTGACCGGGTGTGCGCCCAGACGGCCGAGGTCGGCGCGCGTCTGCAGTCACTGCTGAGCGAGCTGCAGGGGCGGCCCGAGCACCAGCCGCGGCCGGGCGAGCGGGCACCCTGGCACCCGGCTCACCGTGGTGGCAGTGCGCCCGACCCGGCGGCTGCGCGGGCCCAGGAGAGCGTGCCGCCGAGCTCGGTGCCGGTGTCGTGGGACCCGGGGCGACCGGCCCACGGCTCGTGGCCGGAGCCGACCCCCGCCAGGGACGAGGCGGAGCCGCCGGACGCAGCCTGACGGTGCTGCCAGCTGCCGACCGGGTCGACGGCCCAGGACAGCCTCCGGGCGACCGGGGGCAGGGCCAGCAGCACGGCCACCAGGGCGGCGACCAGGGTGGACAGCACGAGCGCCACCAGGGCATGGTGCGCGGCCCAGGCCGGGAAGCCGGTGTAGGAGACCGACTTCACCACGAAGCCGTGGCAGAGGTAGACCACCAGGGTGGCCGAGCCCAGGCGGGCGAACCAGCCCGAGCGTCCCGGCACCAGGGCCAGGAAGGACAGGGCCAGAGCGGTGGCCGCGGCCAGCAGGACGAGGCGGCCGGCGAGCCCGACGGCCAGGGAGACGTGCAGCTGGGCGTAGCTCGAGCGCCAGTACAGCCACTCCGTGCTGCCCACGTGGTGCTCGACCGTGGTCGCCACGACCAGCCCGAGCAGGAGCACGACCACGGCGAGGGCCCGGGAGGCCGGTCGGCGCAGGCGCGCGACGTGCTCCGGCGTGGCCAGCAGGCCGATGACGAAGAACGGCAGCAGCCCGGTGGCCCGGGCGACGTCCAGCGCGTCACCGGTGAAGGCGCCGCCGACCAGGCTCGCCACCACCGCCACAGGGAGGGCCTGGGGGAGCACCTTCAGCAGGGGAGTGGCCAGGCGCCACAGGAACAGCACCGAGAGGTACCACATCGGCCAGTGCGGGTTGAGGAACAGCGGACCGTGCTGCTCGCCGCCCACCACGCTGCGGAACGTCGTCAGGGCGAGCTCGAAGACCAGGTAGGGCAGCACGACCGTGGTGACCAGCCGGGTGAGGTGCCGCCGGCTGAAGGTGAACGACCGGGACAGGTAGCCGGTGACCATGACGAAGGCCGGGACGTGCCAGAGGTAGAGGAAGTTGTACGCCCAGGAGGTGGCGAAGGTGTCCGGCAGCAGGGTCCAGGAGTGCCCGACCACCACGAGGGTGACGAGCAGCATCTTGGTGTTGTCGAACCAGGGGTCCCGGGCCGGGCGCGAGGGCCGTTGCTCGGTCTGGGGAGAACGAAGGGCTTGGGGTGCCTGCGGGGCGGCGGGGGCCGGCGGCCGGGTGAGGGTGTCGGTCATGGCGCTTTCCTGGGGGACGGGTACCTTCCTGGTCCTTCCCATTCCCCGGCCCTCCGACACGTACGGCAGAGGTGGCCTGCAGCACGCTGCGACGAGCCCGTCCTAGACTCCGCCCATGCCCGACACGCCGCCCGCCGACCCGAAGGCGCCGGGCGCGCCGCGGCGCCAGCGGATCGCCGCCTACGCGGTGGTGACGCGCGGCGCGGGGGAGCAGGAGCAGGTCCTGCTCACCCGGATGTCGGGCCGGACCCGCATCGAGGGCCGGTGGACGCTGCCGGGCGGCGGGATCGACCACGGCGAGGACCCGCGCGACGCCGTGCGCCGCGAGGTCCACGAGGAGACCGGCCTGCACGTCGAGCCGGGCGAGGTCATCGACGTGCACTCCACCCACTTCACCGGGGAGCGGGCCGACGGCCTGGTGGAGGACTACCACGGCGTGCACCTGATCTTCGCGGCCACGCTGGCGCCGGGCTCCGAGCAGGTCGAGCCGCACGTGGTGGAGCAGGACGGCTCGACCGACCGGGCGGCCTGGACCCGCTGGACGAGGCGGCCGCGCTGCCGCTGCTCGGCGCGGCCCGGCACGGCCTGACCCGCGTGCTCGGGCGGCGTCTGCCCGGACAGGACCACCCCACCCCTGCCTAGACTCGCGGCATGGTGAGCGAGCTGGCCCGGGCGCTGCGGGCCGGCGGCCTGCAGGACGTCGACGACTCGTCCCTGGCCCGGGCGCTCTACTCCACCGACGCCTCGCTCTACCGGGTCGTGCCGCAGGTGGTGGTGCGCCCCGCCACGTCGGAGGAGATCGAGGCGACCGTGGCGGTCGCTCGGGAGACCGGGACGCCGCTGACGCTCCGCGGCGCGGGCACCTCGATCGCCGGGAACGCCGTGGGCACCGGCATCGTGGTGGACACCGCCCGGCACCTCGGCCGGGTGCTGCGAGGTCGACCGGGAGGCCCGGCGGGCGGTGGTCGAGCCGGGCACCGTGCACGCCACGCTGCAGCGGGCCGCGGCCGCGGAGGGCCTGCGCTTCGGCCCCGACCCCTCCACGCACAGCCGCTGCACCATCGGCGGGATGATCGGCAACAACGCCTGCGGGTCGCGCGCCCTGGGCTATGGGCGCACCGCCGACAACGTGCAGGACCTCGACGTGCTGACCGTCGACGGCCGCCGGCTGGCCGGCTCCTCGCTGCCGGGCGAGCTCGACGCCCTGGTGGCCGGTCACCTCTCGACCATCCGTACCGAGCTGGGGCGGTTCACCCGCCAGGTCTCCGGCTACAGCCTCGAGCACCTGCTGCCCGAGAACGGACGCGACCTCTCCCGCTTCCTGGTGGGCACCGAGGGCACGCTGGGGATCGTGCTGGGGGCCACCGTGCGCCTGGTCGAGGACGCGCCGTTCCGGGCCCTGGCCGTGCTCGGGTACCCGACGTCTTCGAGGCGGCCGACGCCGTGCCGGGGCTGCTGGGCCACCCCCTGGTCGCCTGCGAGGGCCTGGACGGCCGGATCGTCGACGTGGTCCGACGTACCGGCGGGCGGGTGCCGGACCTGCCCCGCGGGGCCGGCTGGCTCTTCGCCGAGGTCACCGGCGACAGCCGGGCCGAGGTGGAGGCCGCGGCCGCCGCGGTGGTCCGCGACGCCGGCGCCACGGACGCCTCCGTGGTCACCGAGCCGTCCCGGATGACCGCGCTGTGGCGGATCCGCGAGGACGGCGCCGGGCTCGCCGCCCGCAGCCTCGGCCGGCAGGCGCAGTCCGGCTGGGAGGACGCCGCGGTGCCGCCGGCCCGCCTGGGGGCGTACCTGCGGGCGTTCGACGAGCTGCTGGTCGACCCACGAGCTGGACGGGGTGCCCTACGGGCACTTCGGCGACGGCTGCGTGCACGTGCGCATCGACTTCCCGCTGCGCGAGCCGACCGGGCCGGCCGGCTTCCGGGCCTTCGTGGAGGCGGCCGCCGACCTGACCACGGCCCACGGCGGCAGCCTCTCGGGCGAGCACGGCGACGGCCGGGCACGCTCGGGCCTGCTGGGCCGGATGTACTCCCCGGCAGGTGATGGCGCTGTTCGCCGGGGTCAAGCACCTCTTCGACCCGGGCGCGCTGCTCAACCCCGGCGTGCTGGTCGACCCGCGGCCCGTCGAGGCCGACCTGCGCCTGGCCGCCCGGTTGCGCGAGCCGCGGCACACGCTGCGGCTGGTGCACGACGGTGGCTCGATGGTGCAGGCGGTGCACCGGTGCACCGGCGTCGGCAAGTGCCTGGCCTCGAACACCGGCGCCGGCGGGGTGATGTGTCCCTCGTACGCCGCCACGCGGGAGGAGAAGGACTCCACCCGGGGCCGGGCCCGGGTGCTGCAGGAGATGGTGAACGGCTCGCTGGTCTCCGACGGCTGGCGGTCGCCGGAGGTCCACCAGGCACTCGACCTCTGCCTGGCCTGCAAGGGCTGCGCCTCGGACTGTCCCACCGGCGTGGACATGGCCAGCTACAAGGCGGAGGCGCTGCACCAGCGCTACCGGCGACGGCTGCGGCCGCGCAGCCACTACGCGCTCGGCATGCTGCCCCGCTGGTCGAGGCTGGCCGCGCCGGTGGCGCCGCTGGCCAACCGGGTGCTCGCGGTGCCGGCCGTGCAGCGGCGGCCCGGGCCGCGGCGGGCATCGACCAGCGCCGCGGCATCCCGCCTTCGACGCGGTGGGACTGCGACGCTGGGCCCGGCGCCAGGAGCGGCTCGCCCCGCCCGCGGGCACCACCGACCCGGTGCCGGACGTGGTGCTGTGGGCCGACTCCTTCACCGACGGCTTCGCCTCGGGCAGCGGCCGGGCCGCGGTGGCCCTCCTGGAGTCCGCGGGCTGCGGGTGGGCGTGGTAGGGGAGCACGCCTGCTGCGCGCTGACCTGGATCAGCACCGGTCAGCTGGACGCGGCCCGCCGCGATCCTGGGCCGCACCGTCGCGGTGCTGCACCCCTGGGTGGCCCGCGGGGTGCCCGTCCTGGGCCTGGAGCCGTCCTGCCTGGCCACCCTGCGCTCGGACGCGGTGGAGCTGACCGACGACCCGCGGGCCGCGGAGGTGGCGGCGGGCGTCCGGTCGCTGGCCGAGGTCCTGAGCGACCTGGACGGCTGGACGCCGCCCGACCTCACCGGGACCACGGTGGTGGTGCAGCCGCACTGCCACCACGCCAGCGTCATCGGCTGGGAGGCCGACGCGGCCCTGCTGGCCCGCACCGGCGCGACCGTGGTCCGCGTCGGGGGCTGCTGCGGGCTGGCCGGCAACTTCGGGGTCGAGCAGGGCCACTACGAGGTCTCGGTGGCGGTGGCCGAGCACGACCTGCTGCCGGCGGTGCGCGCGGCCGGGTCGGCCGCCGTCGTCCTGGCGGACGGGTTCTCCTGCCGGACCCAGCTCGCCGACCTGGCCGACGTCCGGGCCGTGCACCTCGCCGAGCTGCTGGGGGGCGCCCGCTAGACTGGGGAGTGGTCGCAGCACCGGTCCGGTCGGCTCGTTTTGACCGCGTTCCGGCGAGCCGGTAATCTGCTTCTTTGTGTCTGGGACACCCAGGCCGTACGCGCGCTCGTCACCGATCCGCGCGGCTGCCCTCGCGGCGTCCACCTGACCGGCCCCACCCGCAGCGCGAGCTGAGGCGGACCGTCGTGGCCCACTGCGGACGACACGCCCGACCGCGGGGGACGCTCCCGCGGCCGGCGCCCGGACGGGTGGCCAGACGAGCAGCAGACCAGCACGACCGAGCACCACCAGCACGACGACCCACCGATGCGCCAGCACCGGTGACGAGCCACCAGACTCTCAGACGAAGGGGAACCACGCGGTGCCCACCATCCAGCAGTTGGTCCGCAAGGGCCGCCAGGACAAGGTGTCGAAGAACAAGACGCCTGCTCTCAAGGGGTCACCCCAGAGGCGTGGTGTGTGCACGCGTGTCTACACGACCACCCCGAAGAAGCCGAACTCCGCCCTCCGGAAGGTCGCCCGCGTGCGGCTCTCCTCCGGCATCGAGGTCACGGCGTACATCCCGGGCGTGGGCCACAACCTGCAGGAGCACTCGATCGTGCTCGTGCGCGGTGGCCGGGTCAAGGACCTCCCCGGTGTCCGGTACAAGATCATCCGCGGCTCGCTCGACACCCAGGGCGTGAAGAACCGCAAGCAGGCTCGCAGCCGGTACGGCGCGAAGAAGGAGAAGAGCTGATGCCCCGCAAGGGACCCGCTCCGAAGCGGCCGCTCGACGTCGACCCCGTCTACGGGAGCCCGGTGGTGACCCAGCTGGTCAGCAAGGTGCTCAAGGACGGCAAGAAGCAGACCGCGCAGCGGATCGTGTACGGCGCCCTGGAGGGCTGCCGCGAGAAGACCGGCACCGACCCGGTCGTCACGCTCAAGCGCGCGCTCGACAACGTGAAGCCGGCCCTCGAGGTCCGCAGCCGACGGGTCGGCGGTGCCACCTACCAGGTGCCCGTCGAGGTCCGCGGCACGCGCTCGATGACCCTGGCTCTCCGCTGGCTGGTCGGCTACTCGGCCGCCCGCCGCGAGAAGACCATGGCCGAGCGCCTGATGAACGAGATCCTGGACGCCTCCAACGGCCTCGGTGCCGCGGTGAAGCGTCGCGAGGACGTCCACAAGATGGCCGAGTCCAACAAGGCCTTCGCGCACTACCGCTGGTGACCTCCGGCCGACCGCCGGCACCACCCGCACCACCTGCAGCACCTGACTAC